>JAVBKV010000047.1:0-95312 GCA_031553885.1 Bacteroidales bacterium | reverse complement strand
CATGCTGTATTTTTTAGCGTGATTTCCCCGTTTTTGGCCTCGAAACCCTATTATCGGGGGACAAACAAAGATACACAAAATCCCAACTAATTCATAATGAATCGGTTGGGATTGTCTTTTTTATTGAGCGAATGAGCCTCTCGAATGACCATGCTTGCCAAAACAAGCCCAAACGTAGCCGTAACATGCATCAGGGTTCCGTTGACATTGTCCTTACGGGCATGAGGCAATAGTTCGTCACTGTATACACAAAGAAATTTCTTGGCGGGTTTTTCTCCTTTTCTCATTCGCTGACGCAAAGCTGCAGCCAACGGGCAACCTTGTACTTTCCAGAATTCAGCTACACGAATCCGGGTGGGGTCCATTTTCAGAGCTGCTCCCATAGAAGAAAAAAGAGTCGCCTTGGTTTGGGTTGCGGCCTGAATAAGATGTATTTTATTATTCAGACTATCAATTGCATCTAAAATATAATCGTAAGTATCCAATTGAAAGGAGGCTGAATTTTCAGGCTCATATTTCTGTTCCAGGGCAGTAATCCGAGCCTGAGGATTGATGCTTTGTAAACGTTCTTTCAACACTTCCACCTTAGGTTTTCCCAACGTTTCCGAGGTGGCTGGTAATTGCCTGTTAATATTGGAGACAGCTACACGATCAAAATCGACCAGAGTCAGATGAATAATTCCACTACGGACTAAACTTTCCGCACACCAGCTCCCTACTCCTCCCACTCCAAAAAGAATAACTTTTTTCTGAGCGAGTTGCTCCATAACACCCGAACCTAATAACAATTCCGTCCGTTGAAAAATATACTCCTCCATTTTTATAATTTAGGTAAACTGATCTGTGCCTGTTCTTGTATCCAGTTGGATATCTCCCTGAAAAATGACTGAATATCATTGATTTGAGCCTGGATAGGAGTTTGCAGGTCTTCCTTGACAGGTACTACTACCCGCAATCCGGAAGGGACAGTGGCCACTGTAATTTTTTTTCCGGCCAGTATAGGATCCCCGTCAATGTGCATCGGACCGGGTTTACTTCTTTTAATGATAACCTTTCGTGATTGGAAGCTCCTCAATTTGTTGTTTTTATCTATTTGCTTGGTAAATAACTGAATAGCCAATGGGCCGGCTTCCAGGGGATTTATCGGAGAAATAATCGCAATATCCATTTTTCCATCCTGAATATTGGCATGAGGAGCAATATAAGCATTGTTTCCATATTGGGAGGCATTTGCGCAGGTTATCAAAAATGCCTTTTCTTTGATTGTTTCCTGATCCAACATAATAGTATAGTTATCCGGCTGGAATTTCAGGTATTCCGAAATAACGCTTATTACATAAGAAATAGATCCTCTTAGTTTTCCTTCAGAAAATCGCTCGCTAACCATAGCATCAAACCCAACGCCGCATGTACAGAAAAAAACATGACCATTTGCCTTACAGTAATCAATACTTGTAATATTTCCTTTATGAATCACCTCCAATGCCTTACGGCTATCCAACGGTATACGGAGATCCCTTGCCAGACCGTTTCCGGAGCCCATAGGAACGATTCCCAACGCAGTTTCCGAATGAATCATACTTTTTGCAATCTCGTTTACAGTTCCGTCACCTCCGACTGCCACCACGATATCCGCTTTTTTTTCTATTGCCGACCGTGTCAGGTCGGAAGCATGTCCCGGATATTCCGTAAAAATAATTTCAGGCTGGTATAAACCGGAAGAAAATACCTGTTCGATTAAAAAAGGAATTTTTTCTTTGGAACCCGTTCCCGATACCGGATTAATAATAAAGTATATTTTTTTCATGTCAAATCAAACCAATATTCGGCAAGAGTTAAAATAACTCTACAAATGTACACGATTTTTTTGAGAATTTAACCTTCGTATGAAAATCTTTATTACCTTTGCAGCCTGCTTTTTTCGGAACTACACCATTATGGATAAAAAAAGCAGTAATATTAAGGTAAATTGATATTAACTTATAGTTCATCGCAATCTCATTTATGAACCTTCTTGTTGAAAAATTGAGCAGTTACGACGCTCCCCAAAAAGCAAAAGCTGCAGGGATATACCCCTATTTTAGAGAAATCCAAAGTGACCAAGATACAGAAGTTGTAATCAACGGCAAACGAGTCTTAATGTTCGGATCGAACGCTTACCTGGGGTTGACTAACCACCCGAAAGTAAAAGAAGCAGCCGTAGAAGCAATTAAGAAATACGGCACAGGAATGGCCGGAAGCCGCTTTCTGAACGGGACACTGGACATTCACGTTGAGTTGGAAAAAAAGTTGGCCAAGTTCATGGGTAAGGATGATGCCATCACTTATTCAACCGGATTTCAGGTAAATCTGGGTGTAGTGTCCTGTCTTACCGGCCGTGAGGACTACATCATTTGGGACGAACTGGATCATGCTTCGATTATAGAAGGTCATCGCCTCTCCCACTCCCACAAATTAAAATTCCGTCATAATGACATGGAATCACTGGAAAGGCAATTACAAAAATGTAATCCGGACAAGGTAAAACTGATTGTTGTTGACGGCGTTTTCAGCATGGAAGGAGATATCGCCAATCTTCCGGAAATCATGAGGTTAGCAAAAAAATACAATGCCAATGTAATGGTCGACGAAGCACACGGCTTGGGTGTTTTAGGCCATCAAGGACGTGGTGCCTGCGACCATTTCGGAGTTTTACCGGATGTTGACTTAGTCATGGGGACTTTCAGTAAGTCTTTAGCTTCCATCGGTGGGTTCATCGCTGCCGATGCGACTACCATCAATTACCTGCGTCATAATTCCCGTTCCTATATTTTCAGCGCCAGTAATACCCCGGCTGCCACCGCTGCGGCTAATGCAGCACTGGACATCATGATCAGCGAACCTGAAAGAATGGAACACCTGTGGAAATTGACTCATTATGCATTGGATGGATTTCGCAGCATGGGTTGTGAAATCGGACATACGTCCACTCCTATCATCCCGCTTTTCATTCGTGACAATGACAAAACATTCTTAGTAACGACAGACTTGTTCGAACGGGGAATTTTTGTCAATCCGGTGGTTTCTCCGGCTGTAGCTCCGACCGATACCCTGATCCGTTTCTCTTTGATGGCAACCCATACTTTCGAGCAATTGGATTATGCCTTGGAACAAATTGAAAAGTGTCTGAAAAAAGCAGGAGTATTGAAAGGCGTATTAGTCTAGTCTTAAATTAAACTCCCTGACTAAATCATTCAGGTGTTTATTCTTGGAAACCATTAACTGATATTTTTCCATATCGGTATAGGCGAGTTGTTTGGTGTTTTCTTCACTGATTTTCACCTCCATCCGGATTTCGGAATTGCTGAGTTGACGGCGAAGGAAACCCATTAATTCGGTGGATTCTTCCTGTAATTTCTGGGCCTGTTCCGGATTATACACAGATACAACAATCAGGTTATTGTCCTTAAGCTCGGGAAGAATATTCAACATGGTATTTTTCAAATGTACTTTTTCCTGAAGACCCTGGGCATACATTTTCCAGACATGATTCAGCGATTCCTGTGAAAATGGCAGGCTTTGATGAATCTCCGGTTCCTTTCGTATTTCTTTCTTTTCTTCTTCGGCTGCAGAATTACCCTTTTTTAGCGAAATACTCAGGGGTGATTTTGCCAACACTTTGGTTTTAGAAACCGTTTCTTCCGGAAGATTCAAATTAATCGTTGACGGGAATGTTGTTGCAACCAGCGTTGGGCGGGACCGGATCGACTGAGGCGCTTCCGGAACAATTACCGGTGACGATTGTAATCCTTTATTGACCGGCGGATTCTCTTTTTTTTCCGCAATCGGCTCAATTATTGTTTTTTTTTTATCATCCTCCTGACCGGAAGGACGATTGAGCTGGCACAAACGAATCAGAAGCAACTCCATCAACAAGCGCTTGTTCCGGCTGGCCCGGTAATTCAGGTCACATTCATTGGACAATTCGATGGCTTTATATAAAAAAGCAGTTTCACAAGTTGACGCTGCACTCAGGTATTTTTCCTTGACAGCATCTCCTACTTCAAACAGCACAATGGTTTGAGGATCCTTGCAAACCAGGAGATCCCGGAAAAAAGCGGCCAATCCGCTAACAATATGCTGTCCATCAAATCCTTTTGACAAAATTTCATTTAAAAGAAGCATACTATTTCCAACCTGGTTCTGCAAAATCGCCCCGGTCAACCGGAAATAATACTCATAATCCAGTACATTCAGGTTTTCAATTACCGTTTTGTAGGTAACATTCCCTCCCGAAAAACTGACTACCTGGTCAAAAATCGACAAAGCATCCCGCATTCCGCCGTCGGCTTTCTGCGCAATCACATTCAGTGCCTCCCTTTCCACATGGATTCCTTCCTGCTGGGCCACATATTCCTGGTATTCTACAATATCGTTGATACTGATCCGGCTGAAATCATAGATCTGGCAGCGAGAAAGTATGGTGGGTAATATTTTATGTTTTTCGGTTGTCGCCAGAATGAAAATCGCATGATGCGGCGGTTCTTCCAGGGTTTTCAGAAAAGCATTGAAGGCAGCAGCCGAAAGCATGTGTACCTCATCGATAATATATACTTTGTATTTCCCGATCTGAGGAAGAATCCGGACCTGTTCGATCAAAGACCGTATATCGTCTACCGAATTGTTGGAAGCAGCATCCAATTCATGAATATTATACGAACGGTTTTCATTGAATGAAAGGCAGGACTCACATTCGTTACACGCCTCTCCGTCGGGAGTAGGATGAAAACAGTTGATGGTCTTCGCAAAAATCCGGGCACAAGTCGTTTTTCCCACCCCGCTCGGACCACAAAACAAATAAGCGTGTGCCAGCTTGTTATTCAAAATGGCATTTTTCAAAGTAGTGGTTAAAGACTTCTGACCTACAACAGAATGAAAAGTAGCCGGACGGTACTTCCGGGCGGAAACGATGTAATTATTCATGAAAAATTTTTTTACTGCTCACAAAGATAATCATTTCTCCGATTTTTATTATCTTTGTCCCATTCGTTTTTATATGAAAAAGTTGATCGATATCTTTAACAAATACAGGTGTAAAATCAATAAATATTGGTTTGCCTTCATTGTATTTTTCATAATTACCTTTTTTATTGGTGATAGCACCTTACAAAACAGGTATGTATATGATTTAAAAATCAATCAATTAGAAAAAGATATCGAATTATACAGGAAACAAAAAGAAGAAAACCTGGAAAAATTGAAAGCCCTTCACAGTGACAATGAAAGCTTGGAAAAGTTTGCCCGGGAACAATTTCAGATGACTAAGCCCGATGAGGAATTATTCATAATAACCGAATAACGATGAATCCTAAATTCAAGGAATACCTTTTTTATATATCTGCCATTCTTTTACTCCTTACCGCAGCCTTGTACATAACAGGCTGGTCTTTCATTCCTTACTTGTACATTGCCGCTTCTGCCGGTGTGGCTCTCGTTTACCTGGCGAGTCCTTATAAAGGTTCTAATCTGCGGTTGAGACGTTTGCATATCCAGGAAGCACTTGCTGCTATTCTCCTGCTGGTTTCGGCTTATTTTATGTATAAAGAAAAAAACGAATGGTTTCTTTTTTTAGCATTATCGGCTGTAATTCAGGTTTATGTAGCATTTATAAAAGCCCGGGAATTGAAAAAAGAAGGAAAATAGATCATTTTTATGGAAAAGATAGTAAGCCTTCAAAATACGCGCATTAAAAATATCCATAAATTAGCTACAAAAGCCCGGGAAAGAAAAGAACAAAATCTTTTTATTATCGAAGGTGCCCGGGAATTGAGCCTGGCTTTAGCCGGAGAATATATCCCTGATTCCGTATTTGTTTGCCCCGAATTGTTTTCAAAAACAGATTATCCTGAAGTTTTACAATCCGTTGATCCCGGAATCATATACGAAGTTTCGGTTGCTGTTTTTGAAAAAATAGCATACCGGGAAGGGTCCGATGGTTTATTGGCGCTAGCCAAACCCCACCCTCACACTTTATCCGGACTTGTTTTACCTCAAAATCCCTTCATTATCGTACTGGAAGCCGTAGAAAAGCCCGGAAATCTGGGAGCTATCCTGCGTACAGCCGATGCTGCCAAAGTGGATGCCGTGATCGTATGCGACCCGTTGACGGATGTGTACAATCCGAATGTAGTCCGATCGGGCGTAGGATGTATCTTTACCGTTCCTGTGGCGATCGGCACTAGTCAGGAGGCGTATGAGTTTCTGAAAGAAAAAAAGATAGCGATTTTTGCTGCCGAATTAACCGCTGCCCAATGGTATCACCAGACAGACTACAGACAGGCATCCGCTATTGTAATGGGAACAGAAGCTGATGGGTTATCTCCCTTTTGGTTAGGAAATGCCGACGCACGCATTAAAATACCCATGAGAGGAAAAATCGACTCCCTGAATGTTTCGGTATCTACAGCTATTATTACTTTCGAAGCTATGCGGCAACGGGGCTTTACCAATGAATTCGTCGTATAGAGTGTAGTTGGTGTGTATATCGCTGATATTCTTCAGAATAAATTCCTTGATCATCTAATTTTTCGATTTTAACCCGGCCGGAAGCATGAATAATCCTCCGTTTATCCATGACAATACCCACATGAATCACATCACCGGATGCATTCTGACAAAAAACCAGATCCCCGGGCTGCGACGCCTCCAATGAAACAGATTCTCCTTCCAGGGCCTGATCCTTTGAGTCACGGGGCAGTTTATAACCGTGCAGGCTAAAAACCACCTGGGTAAATCCCGAACAGTCGATGCCCATTACCGTTTTACCTCCCCACATGTAAGGTGCATTGATAAAAGACATAGCAGTCATTAACAAACCATCCCTGGAGATTTCAGATTCCTCCAGGATAAAATCCCGGTGTACCTGAAATTTCCGTTCATGCAAACTGAAACGACCGATGCTATCACAATTCGGCAGACGACTTCCACCCGGAATCCGTATAACACATTTATTCATCAGGTCAAAGGCTTCAGCCAATGGAATAGCAACATAATATGATTTCTGCTTGTTCAGGTCTTCGTATTCCTGTTCGGTAATCTCTGTAATCGTTTTTTCATCAATCCAACCGGAATAATTATCAATCCAGTTGGATATTTTACAAAATCCCCTGCTATTTTCGCCACAAATGAAGCGTTCCCCCAACAACAACTGACTGATCATCTCACTGCGATCATCCGGTTCGGCACGTAAAGGGATCACACTATTTAAATTTATTCCGTATTTCATATCTTATATAACGTAAAATCTATCTAAAACGTTTTTCAAAATCTTCATCAGTAAAGGTCGAAATAATGTTTTTTCCATCTGGAGTATAATTAGGAGCAGATGAAGTAAATAATCCGGCAAGTAAACGGTCGGCTTCCTCCTTGGAAAGCATTTTTCCATAGGGAATGGCAGCCTGCTTAGCCAGGGCCAAGGCCAGGGCCTCGGAAATTTCCTCTTTCACTTCACAACCGGTTTCCAGCACCTTATCTATCATATCCTGTAAGACCTCGATCATATCCCGGTTTTCTAACCCGGAAGGAATCCCATTGATCGAGTAACTGTTATTCCCTAAATCCGCCAGGTCGAAACCAATAAAAGCCAGGTCCTCCAGTAAACAGGGAAGTACGGTTGCTTCTTTCGGCGTAAAAGAGATGATTTCCGGGAATAACAATCCCTGAGAAATACCTTGCCGATTTTTCATCCGCAGCATATACTCGTCAAATAAGATGCGAATATGGGCCCGCCGTTGGTCAATCAGAGTCAATCCGGATTTCAACGAAGTAACCAGGTATTTTCCTTTGTATTGCAGCAAGTGAGAATCCGGTTCCTGATCCTGGATTTCCTGCATGAGCTTTCCCTGAAATAAATCATTATCCCTGTCCTCTTCTTCCTTTGGAGAATCATTTTTCTCAAAAAACGACTCCCAATTTCTGTTTGCCGGTTGCTTGTAACCTGACGTTTCCTTAAAGGGATTATAATCCGAACGGACATTCACCCGCGGAGCTTCAACAACATCCCTGCGTGAATGATATACCGGCATTTCAATGGCTCCTTCCCGATCAAATTCCAATGAAGGTGCAGCGCTTGATTTTCCGATCGCTTCTTTGACAACTGCAGTTATGATTTGCCAAATAGCCTGTTCATTTTCAAATTTTATTTCCGTTTTGGTAGGATGTATATTAACATCAATGCTATCCGGCTCTACTGTCAGGTAAATAAAGTAATTCGGCATTTCGCCGGCTGGAATAAAAGGCTCGAAAGCCAGCATCACGGCTTTATGGAAATAAGGGTGACGCATGTAGCGGTTGTTCACGAAAAAATACTGAAGCGCTCCCCGTTTTTTACTGGAAGATGGCGTTCCTGCAAATCCGGAAACAGTTACCAAAGACGTTTCTACATTCAGAGCCAGGAGTTGCTGGCTTAAATTTTTCCCCAACAAATTGATTATTCGTTGCTTCAACCCGGAGACCGGCAGATTAAACACCTCCGTATCATTATGATAGAGAGAAAAGGCAATGTTCGAATTTACCAATACGACCCGTTCGAACTCGATTAGTATATTTTTTAATTCCGTATCGTTGGATTTCAAGAATTTTCTACGAGCGGGAACGTTGAAAAAAAGGTTCTTTACTGAAAAGATACTCCCCGGATTAGTTGCTACCGACTCCTGTTTATCCACCTGAGAAGCCGATAATTGAATCAGGGTTCCTATTTCATCTTCTTTCCGGCAGGTTTTCAACTCGACTTGGGCAACCGCTGCAATTGAGGCCAGGGCTTCTCCCCGGAAACCCATGGTTTTCAATGAAAAGAGATCCTGAGCCTGCTGGATTTTGGATGTGGCATGTCGCTCAAAAGCCATGCGGGCATCTGTTTCCGACATCCCTTTACCATTATCGATGACCTGGATCAGGGAACGTCCGGCATCCTTAATAATGACCTGAATAGTATCAGCTCCGGCATCCACAGCATTCTCCATAAGCTCTTTCACGACAGAAGCCGGTCGTTGTATAACCTCCCCTGCTGCAATCTGATTAGCTATGGAATCCGGAAGCAAGTGGATGATATCACTCATTAAATCAATCCCTTCTCTTTTTTTGCAGTTAATACACGGATCATATCTCCGGTCATTTTTTCCAGATCGTATTCAGGTCTCCACCCCCACTCCTCTCTTGCACAGGAGTCGTCCAGGGAATTGGGCCACGAATCTGCAATGCTTTGCTTCAGACTGTCAACTTCATAGCTCATTTCAAAACCCGGAATATACTTTCTGATTGACGCACAAATCATCTCCGGATCAAAGCTCATAGCCGTAACATTAAAGGAGTTACGATGAACCAGTTTGTCGGGATTGGCTTCCATAATATCGATAGCAGCATTCAACGCATCCGGCATGTACATCATATCCATAAAGGTACCTGCTTTCAACGGACAAACGAAATGTTCTCCTTTGACTGCTTTATAAAAAATTTCGACAGCATAATCCGTGGTTCCTCCACCCGGCAATGTCATATTGGAAATAATTCCCGGATAACGGACCGAACGTGTATCCACATTCCAGTGCGCGTAGTAGTAATCACTGACCAGTTCTCCGAGTACCTTGGTAATTCCGTAAACCGTATTGGGACGTTGAATCGTATCCTGGGGTGTTTTATCCTTCGGTGTATTAACCCCGAAAGCTCCGATTGAACTGGGGGTAAAAACCCCGCATTTAAATTCACGGGCCACATCCAGGCAATTCATTAAACTACCCACCCCTACATCCCATCCTAATTTGGGATTTTTTTCAGCGGTAGCAGATAAAATGGCCGCCAGGTTGTAAATCGTATCTATCTTGTATTTTTTTACTACATTCGCAATTTGTTCGATATTGAGAGCGTTAATCTCTTCTGTAGGTCCGGATTCGAAAAAATTTTCAGGAAACGGGGGCGCAAAATAGCCACACACCACATTACTTTCTCCGTAGATAGACCTTAGTTTCAAACTCAATTCCGAACCTATTTGTCCGGTACTTCCTACAATAAGAATCCTTTTCATTGTCTAAAATTATTGAAGCACACCTAATTCTTTTCCTATTTTTGTAAATGCAGCAATGCATTTGTCTAATTGATCTTTCTCATGAGCTGCTGATATCTGAACCCGTATCCGGGCCTGTCCTTTCGGAACAACCGGATAGTAAAAACCAGTCACATAAATACCTTCTTCCAGCAATTTTGCAGCCATATCCTGAGATAATTTGGCATCATACAGCATAACTGCACAGATAGCCGACTGAGTGGGTTTGATATCGAATCCGGCCACTTTTATTCTCTCTACAAAATATGTCGTATTTTCATGTAATTTATCTTGCAGTACATTGGTTTCATTCAACATCCGGAAAGTCTGGATGCCTGCTCCTACGACTGCCGGAGGTATGGAATTGGAAAAAAGGTAAGGACGTGAACGTTGGCGAAGCATGTCTATAATTTCTTTCTTACCGGTAGTAAACCCACCGATAGCACCTCCAAACGCCTTTCCTAAGGTCCCTGTAATAATTTCGACCTGTCCTTTCAGCTCAAATAATTCGGTAGTACCCCGTCCGGTTTGCCCCACAACACCAGCTGAGTGTGATTCGTCTACCATGATCATCGCATTGTATTTCCGGGCTAATTCGTAAATTTTATCCAGCGGAGCCACATTCCCGTCCATAGAAAATACACCATCGGTAACAATCAGACGAAAACGTTGAGCCTGGGCCAGCTGTAATTGTTTTTCCAGATCGTTCATATCTGCATTGGCATAACGATACCGGACGGCCTTACACAAGCGAACTCCATCGATAATGGAAGCATGATTCAACGAATCGGATATAATTGCATCCTCTTCGGTCAGCAACGGTTCAAAAACACCTCCGTTTGCATCAAAACAGGCAGCATAAAGGATGGTATCTTCCGTTCCGAAAAACTGAGCGATCATACCCTCCAGCTGTTTATGTAAATCCTGGGTTCCGCAGATAAACCGGACCGATGACATACCATAACCATGACTATCCATTGCTTGTTTAGCAGCTTCAATCAACTGTCGGTTATTAGAAAGACCCAGGTAGTTGTTTGCACAAAAATTCAGCACTTCCTGTCCGGAATCAACATGAATGGCAACGGCCTGGGGAGAAACTATAATCCGCTCATTTTTATACAATCCGGCGGATTGAATCGATGCAAGTTCTTCTTGCAAATGTTGTTGAAATGTTTTGTAGGCTTCCATAACACTTATGTCTATTTTGAGTACAATATTACTTCAAAAATAAATACCAAGCAAGCATTACAAGGAGTATAAAAATCAAAAAAAAGCAGACATTTCCGAATATGCTTGAATAAGAGGATTTTTTGTTTTTTTTAGATCGTTTAATAATGATTTGTTTTTCCAGGGATTCTTTTTTCGGGTCATAAAAAATAGGTTTATGATCAAATTTCCGGGGTTTACGGTTATTATAAAAGAAAAATAATCCCATACTATTACTGGTATCTTTTCCGGCGTGGAGGAGGTACATCTTCTGTTTTACGGACTGTTTTCAGGAAAATATCTTGTTTACTATGAGGACGCAGGTAATCAAAATCCACAAAGTCTTTTAAAAACTTATTTTCCGGATTCAGATCCGGAATCGGCAACATCTGAGCGTTCGTCTGTGGTCTCCAGGCAATTCTCACCGGTTTCCGGTTTTTGATGGTAATGGCAATATAACTGCTTTCTGTTTTATTCCGGCCCGTAAAAGCTCCGTTATCAACCGGATAGTAAATAGTTTCCGCATTTCCGCTGATTTCAATCCGGCTTAATTCTCCCTGACTGAAGTAAGCCATCAGATCCCGGCCTTTCAATTGATTGAAATAAGTCGTATCTACTTTCTCCGTGGCAAAAGCATAGTTGATAACATGGATCCGGTCGATGGTGCTGTCATTGAAGAAGATCTGTATGGTATCTCCCCACATCTGGTAGCCGGTATTCCATAGAATCGGATTTTTATACATGTACAAAATCGAGTCCTGTGTATTGAACTGCATGGAATCACACACACCCTGGATATCAGACCGGAAAAAGCGAACGTTGTGAAAAGCCTTGATTTCCCTGTCGTTTTCTCCGATTGTTCTCATTTGCAAAGTATCGGCATGCAGGAAAAGCGAATCTCCCTGTGAATACTCAATAAATTGAGCAGAATCCGTAGAAAAGGCGTATCCGTCCGGATCATTAAAAAAACCATAATGACCCGTCAGTATCACTTTCTTGACGGTATCGTTCAACACCATATTCTGATACGCTTCCGCAATTCCGGTCAACCGATTATAAAACATCGAATCAGCCGTCATATTTTTAAATTTATCTTTACTGACGACTGTGGAACGATCATAAAGCATCGATTCTTCCGTAAGTGTATTGTACCAGCCACGGCTGGAATAAATGGTTCCACTGTCGGATTCAATCACGGAAGGTCCCAGAATCGTAGCTATTTTGGTTTCCGTGTTATATTCCAACGTGTCGGAAGTCAATACGAACTGAGGGTTTTTCAGTCGTACGGTTTCCTTAAAGAAAGCATCCTTAGTATCAGGTGAATATTGCCCGTATACGGAAGTGAGTTCATTCAGTGAATCCACAATCATTCCTCCATCGAAATAATATCCGATATTTTTATTCCGGTCATAATTGAAATGATCAGTAAATAACGTAACTATTCGTCCGGTTTTCGCGCTTATATTCTCCATCCGGACATTCTCCCTCATCTCGGCAATGGATGTATTTCCATTGTATTTCAAATAGTCTCCATATATATACAACGTATCTCCCTGCTCGATTCTGACGTTATCGAAAGCTTCCAGGGTATTGTTCGTACCATATAAATAAGCGCTGTCGCAATACATATACGTACTGTCATGCCTGAATGTGATATTTCCATACAATGCACGTACATCTGGATTGACCGCCTCCTGATAAACGAAGGAATCGGCATGTACTACAAAAATTTTGGTAACCTTCTTGTTTCCTGTATTTCCCTGGAGGGGATTTTGCTGCATAGCATATCCCGTGCACAAAATAAAAAACAGACAAAAAATACCTGTTAATGATATTTTTCGCCTGTTTTTGGTATGATATCCGGTTTTTCTCATGATTTCAGGAACCAGGGATTATTCTTTAACCCAACCGTCTCTTTCAAAATCACAATTTTTCCAATTGTCATGAATCCGGATGTATGTATCTTTTTGTTTTTGTGAGATCCATTTATTCAAAATCTCTTCACTTTTCTGATTTTCAACCATGCCTTTCAGCGCCTGGTAATCGTCGGTCAAACTGGCCTTATGGCCTTCCACTCTTGTTTTCAGTTTGACAATAGCCACAATTTCTTTTTGTTTGGAATTAATCATTGTGAAAGGAGCGGAGATTTCACCGACTTTCATTTTATCCACAACTTTACCCATAGCATCCGGAAGTTCCGACATCTCAAACCGGGAAGTTCCGGTCCGTTCATTCACGGTCGGGTCATTAAGTTCTTTTTTGTTGACCATCAATCCGTTATTATTTCGGGAGTCCTTGTCATAAGAAAGGAAAGAAGCACCTTCCTCGAAGGTAAACTTTCCATTGGCAATATCAGTCCTGATCGAATCCATTTTAGCCATAGCCTCATTCAATTCAGTCTCAGAAACCTTGGGTTTAAGAAGGATATGGCGGGTGTTGATCCGGTCTCCTCTTTTTTCGACCAATTGGATGATGTGATAACCATATTCTGTCTCCACAATTCTCGAAACTTTCTTAGGATCGTTCAGGTCAAAAGCAACCGCAGCATATTCCGGTACCAGCGTACCTTTTCCCTCAAAACCACGTTCCCCTCCGTAACGGGCTGTTTCCTTATCTTCCGAATAAATGCGGGCCAAGGTTGAAAATTCACGTTCTCCTTTATTGACCTGATCGGTAAAATCCCGCAGCCGGGCTTTGATTTCATCGATTTCAGACAAAGCAATGCGAGGTTCGACTGTTATAATCTGCACTTCCACGGTAGTAGAAATAAACGGCAGACTGTCTTTAGGAATACGGTCATAAAAACGACGTACGTCCACTGGAGAAACCTTCACTTTCCCAACTATTTTTTTCTGCATTTCCCGGACAATTTCCCGTTCCCGGTAAAGCGTTCTGATATTTTCCCGAATGACATTGATCGGTTTCTTTTCATATTCTTCCAATTTTTCCCTGGAACCTACCGAGGCAATCATGTTATTGACATAAGCTTCCGCAGCCTGGTATACCTGAGACTCCGGTACATCGATACTGTCCAGTTTGGCCTGGTGCAGGAATAGTTTCTGAATCGCCAGTTGCTCCGGGATAACACAATAAGGATCCCCTTCGATCCGTTGACCGTATGAAAGCGCCTGTATCCGTTCTTTTTCGACATCCGATTTAAGAATGGCATCGTCACCGATTACCCATATCACTTCGTCAATTACATTGTCCTGTGCCCGAGCCGATCCGGAAAATCCTTGCAAAACAGCAACACATAGTGTCAGAAAGAAAAATTGCTTCATACAGTATTTACCTATTTTATTCCGTAAAAAATTTAATTTGTCCTTTATCCAAGGCCTTCTGATATAAATCATCTTCTAATTTTTTCAAAAAATCCATTTTTCGCTGGTTGACCAGCATCTCTTTGATCGTAGGCTGGGAATATTCGAATGGAGCTTGATCTCCAGGCAAAAGGTATTCCCTGATATTCAGAAAATAACAATAAGTACTGTCTTGTAATTCAATAAATTTATTGTTTTTCACTACAGTTTCCGGATTTTCATATTTCACCGGCAAATTATCCGTCAATTCACTGAAATCAACCCAGCGGTCAAAAAAATACTCATATACAACCGCATTCTGGATGCTGTATTTCTCTATATTTTCGATTGCCGATGCCGAACCGGATTTGTACCATCCCTGAACCTTGCTGATCTGGGGAGCGTCTACCGGTATTTTCAGGAACATACCTTTTATGAGAGGCCTGTCCAGTTGAAATTTATCCGCATTGGCTTCATAAAACTGCTTCTGGTCTCCCTCACTGATTTCTTTCGACAGTTTTTCATTGATCAGTTGTTCCTGATATTGATATACCATCAGCGACTTCCGGTAATTCTCAACCAGTTGATCGATTTTTTCCTTATCTTCAATATTCCTGGATGCAATGGCGTATAACAACTGATCCTTCACCCACAACTGAATGTAATGCTCTGACGCAAGGATACTATCTTCTTTTGTCATTCCATCCGGCACATTATCAGCGATTTCCGTCCGTGTCAAGACCTGATTTCCTACCCTGACAACAGCAGTGTTATCAACATTTTCAGCAGTCCGGTTACACCCAACAGCGAGCAAAGATACTATGACTAACGGAAATATCAGCCTCATAAAAGGTTAAAGTTTGTCATTTTATGGTACTTTCCCATCCCTCATAGATAATCACAGGATATTTTTTATTCAGAGAATCGATCCACTCCTTTTCCAAATGATCCTGATAATCCGTTACCACAAGTCCTTTTACGTCCATGTAACTAACCGGAGTCCGGGATAGAGTTCCAATTACAAAAAAGTCCTGAAAATTTTCCGGTCTTTCAGCTTTTCCTGTTTTAAATACAATTTCATCGATGAAGGGATTATCCCCCTGGACAAAAGATCCTCTTTCCACCTTCACATGAGAGACCTCTCCCACTCTGTAGTTTTCGAGCAGGTACTCCACCGCTTCTTTGGGACTCATTTTTGCAACTTCTTTTTGCATTTTCTTTTTGGTTTTAGCATCCTTGCATAAAATGAGATAACCTGTGTAATGCGGTTTTTCCCAGTTATAATTATCTTTATTGGCTTCAAAGAATTTTTCCAGTCCGACAGTATCTTCCATCGCTCTGTTCCAAACTTCCTTATTACTCACATTAAAAAGCAGGATCCCGTCCCGGTATTCACTCATCAGATTATTGAAATCCGAATACTTTTTCTCCAGTTGTTTGTCTTCCGCTTCCATCAGGGCAACCAATTGGAATGTTTTCAAGCGCTCATCCAACGCTTCCGTGGATAAACTATATAAAGTAGAGATATTTTTCTTTAAAAAACCGATGAAACGGGCCACAGTAAATCCTTCATCTCCCGTAATGAGCAATACATCCTCATCATTTTCAAAAGGTTTCAGAAACGAAGTATCCGAAGGATAAACCATATTGGCTTTCTCCTTTAATTTTTTGTATGCATTTTCATTCATGGAAAAACCATTGTCTTTTTTCAATTTTTCCATACCCGGTTCATGCAAAGACAGATAATCCCCATTCTTTTCCAGGCGGGATATAATTTCTTCCCTCAGTTCGCTCAATGGTTCCAGGGGTTTCTTTCCCAGCAATTTAATAATATGAAATCCATACTTTGTACGTACCGGTTTGGAAATCTCACCCACCTCCTTCAAGGCAAATGCAGCATCCTGGAATTCCTTAATCATTGCATTATAACCGAACCAGGAAAGATCTCCTCCATTTTCCGCAGAACCTTTATCGTCTGAATATTTTTTAGCCAATTCTCCAAAATCGTCACCCCGCACAGCTTCGACATAGATTTCATCGACTTTTTTGATGGCATCTGTTGTCATGACCGTATCCGCACCTTCCGGGCAATTAACCAGTATATGTGCAGCCCAGATCTGACCCGGATTCGGTTTTCTGGCATGTACCTTAATCAGCAGGTAACCAAAATTAGTCCGGACCGGATATGTAATTTCTCCCGTTGGAGTATTGTAAATTGCATTTTCCATTTCAGGGAGGACGCCCAAAGCGGTAATCCAACCCAGGTAACCAGGACGTTTTTCCTTTTTCGAATATTCATCAGCAGAAACTTCCGTGACTAACTTCTCGAAATTTTCACCCTTCTGCAAACGCTTTTTTACCTGTAATGCTTTTTTATACGCAGCAAGCGTATCTGCAGGAATATACTTGCTCTGTTGAAGATCCCCATTTTCAAAAAACGGTATCAATATATGGCTGATTTCCACATATTCTTTTAACCTGTCGTACTCCCTCTGAATCAGGTTTTCGTTCAATCCGAAATCATTGAGATTCAAATACGGCTTAGCCAGTTGTGTTCTGTATTCACGCAATTCCTCACGGAATGAAGACATCGTATCCAGCCCCTGGGTTTCCGCTTCTGCAACCTTCAGTTTGTAGTTTTTAAAAAGTTCTACATACTCGGTTAAGGTTTTCTTATCAATTGCATCTTCATTATTATTCTTGCTGTAGATGTACTCAAACTCGGATTTTTTCACATCCTTCCCATTGATTTTCATAATTACCTGATCGTTGGACTGAGCCATCACAGCAGTCACAGCAAGTACGAATATCGAAAAAAACAAATACCTTTTCATATTACCTATCCTGTTTATAATCATTACATTTTACGTTCAAACATAAAGTGACTTATAATTAACGTAAAGAACTTCAGATTATTGTACCTGGTCTATATTATTTATTATCCGCGGTTGTAACTATAATTCGGCGCTTCCTGAGTAATGGAAACATCATGCGGATGACTTTCCGCCATTCCGGCATTGGTAATCCGTGTAAATTTAGCATGATGGAGCGCTTCTATATTTGCCGCTCCACAGTATCCCATTCCCGCTCTTAATCCACCTACCATCTGATAAATCACTTCAAACAAAGAGCCTTTATAAGGAACCCGGGCCGCAATTCCTTCCGGAACCAGCTTCTTAATATCATCTTCCACATCTTGAAAATAACGGTCCTTAGAACCTTTCTGCATAGCTTCCAGCGATCCCATTCCCCGATAGGATTTGAATTTCCGTCCGTTGTATATAATCGTTTCTCCGGGAGACTCTTCCACTCCTGCCAGCAGCGATCCCATCATAACTGACGAACCTCCGGCAGCCAATGCTTTAACGATATCTCCCGAATAACGCAAGCCTCCGTCGGCAATAACCGGAATACCGGAACCTTTCAGCATCTTTGAAACCTCATAAATGGCCGAAAGCTGGGGAACACCCACTCCCGCGATAACACGTGTCGTACAGATAGACCCTGGTCCAATCCCTACTTTAAGGGCATCCGCGCCGGCATCCGCCAGCATTTTTGCCGCTTCTGCCGTAGCAATATTACCGACAACGATATCAATGGAAGGAATGGCTTTTTTTGCTTCTTTCAGTTTTTCAACAACAGCCCTGGAATGCCCGTGTGCCGTATCAATAACGATTGCATCGGCTCCGGCTTCCACCAGTGCATTGATCCGGTCCATCGTATCGGCAGTCACTCCCACTCCGGCAGCAACCCGCAGACGACCGTATCTGTCTTTACAGGCAAAAGGCTTGTCTTTGGCTTTTGTAATGTCTTTGTAAGTGATCAATCCGATCAGTTTATTAGTTGCGTCGACAACCGGAAGCTTTTCTATTTTGTATTGCCTCAGAATCTCCGCTGCATCCTCCAGATTGGTCGATTGATTGGTCGTAATCAGATTTTCGGAAGTCATTATTTCATCGACCAGCTGATTCATATTGCGCTGAAAACGCAAATCGCGGTTAGTAACAATTCCGACCAGGTGGTTAGAGTCATCCACGACCGGAATACCTCCGATTTTATACTCAGCCATAAGTGCCAGCGCATCTCCGACGGTTTTCCCCCTCGGTATGCTCACCGGATTGGATATCATTCCATTTTCAGCGCGTTTGACGGACTTAACCTGGCTGGCCTGCTCCTCGATGCTCATGTTTTTATGAATAACTCCGATCCCCCCTTCACGGGCAATGGCGATAGCCAGTTTAGTTTCAGTCACAGTATCCATGGCTGCGGAAACCATGGGAATATTCAGTTTAATGTTTCTGGAAAAGTTTGTCGTGAGATCGACGTTACGGGGCAACACTTCAGAATAAGCAGGGATTAACAAAACGTCATCGAATGTCAACCCATCCATACTAACTTTGTCTGCAATAAATGACATAAAGATTGGCTTTAATTTTTTATTGCGTGCAAATGTAAGCATTTTTTCCGAGATTACGATGGGCGCGAGGAAAAAGTTTCACGCTGTAATCCTTACTATTCGCTGATTTGGGGAGTCACTTTGATCAAGTCGATCCGGTTATTATCCATCCTGATAATTTCAAGGCTGTAGGAGCGCCAGTCAGTCATGTCTCCCTCTACCGGGATCCGGTCCAGTTTTTCCATAATATACCCGCCCAGTGTCACATAACTTGCATTCGGATCGATACAATCCGGATCAAAACCTATTTTTTCGAGAAACTCAACGAATGGAATCTGCCCTTCAATGAGCAGGCTGCCATCTTCCTGAAGTACAGAAGAATACTCGAATTCATCGGTCTCCGATATATCGCCCACCAACGCATCCAGTATGTCATTAATAGTAACAAAGCCTTTGATGCTTCCGAATTCATCGATAACAAGCGCCTGGTATGAACGTGCTTTCTGAAATTTTTCCAGCACTTCGTACGCTTTGTTGGTTACCACCACGCTCTGATCCTTGCGGCTGACTTTTCTCAGGTCCTTGACAATTTCCTTAAATGTATGATGGATGTAATTTTCATCAATCAGGTCCTTGGTATGCAAAAAACCGATTACATTATCGAGATCTCCTTCACACAAGGGGTAGACCGAATGCTTTTCCTCCAGTAAGGTTTGCCCGATTTCATCGGGAGTTTTGGTAATGTCGATCCATACGATCTGATTACGGGGAGTCATTAACGACTGTATCTGACGATCACCCAGGTTAAAAACATTCTGTATCAACTCTTTCTCGGTTTCTTCCAGGACTCCTCCCTTCTGGCTTTCGGAGATAATGACTTTCAGTTCTTCTTCCGAATGGATTTCTTCGCCTTCCTGAACCGGACGAATACCGACTAACCGCAGTAAAACATTGGCTAAGCCATTTAAGAGCCAGATAAAAGGCCGGAAAATCACATAAAAAATCCGCAAAGGAATAGCCACAGCAAAAGTAATCGGGACCGGTTTACGGATAGCCAATGATTTGGGAGCAAGCTCTCCCAAAACAATGTGTAGTATAGTAATCAGTAGAAACGCCACCGGAATTGCGATTCGTCCGGCCATGGCGTTTGTCACATTGAATCCGAGAAAATGAAACAGACTCAGGATAATTTCAGTAAAGACACTTTCTCCTACCCAACCCAATCCCAGTGAGGCGAGTGTAATTCCCAATTGAGTAGCGGCCAGGTAACCATCCAGGTTACCAACCACACTTTTTGCCACGGCACTCGCTTTCTTTCCTGCTCCCTTTCTGATTTCTATCTGTGAGGTACGTACCTTCACAATGGCAAATTCAGCAGCAACGAAAAATCCGTTCAGGAATACTAAAAAAATAGTGAATAAAAAGCCCAGTGTCATCGGAGGTCTTAATTAGCCATTTCTGATATGAATTTGATCCTGACCAACCGAATTTCTTCTTCTGTATACGTATTACCGAGTTCATTGATAGCTTCTTCCATACCGTCCGTTTCAGATTCCTTAAAATACAGGTAAATATCTTCAATATGGTCTTCGTCCATCACTTCATTGAGGAAATAATCGATATTTATTTTCGTTCCGGAATAAACAATTGCTTCGATTTCATCCAGTAATTCATTAAATTCCAGTCCCTTGGTCATGGCAATGTCATCCAGAGCCACTTTCCGGTCGATGCTCTGAACAATAAATACTTTTAATTTCGATTTATTAGCTACCGTGCGGACACGCAGGTCTTCCGGACGTTCGATTTCATTTTCAGTAACGTGCCGTTTAATAAGTTCAATGAATTCCTGCCCGTACCGTTTGGCTTTCCCGGCTCCTACTCCCGGAATGTTCTGCAACTCCTCGATCGTAACCGGATAGGTGGTCGCCATAGCTTCGAGTGAGGGATCCTGAAAAATAACATAAGGAGGGACATCCAGCTTTTTGGAAAGTTTTTTCCTCAGGTCTTTCATGATGGAGTACAATACCGGATCCACCGCACAAGAGGCTCCACCCCGTACCGGAGTTTCTTCCACATTATCTTCCTCTTCAAATTCATTGTCTTTCGTTATTTTGAAAGAACTTGGATTTTGAAGGTATTTTTTACCGGCTGAGGTCAGTTTCAGTAAACCGTAATTCTCTATATCTTTATCCAGGTATCCGGCTATCATTGCCTGCCGGATAACAGCATTCCATGTCTTCTCATCTTCATCCGTACCTGTCCCGAACATTTCAAGATCCTGGTGTTCGTAAGACAGTATTTCGGAAGTTTCTTTTCCTTGTAAAATATTGATCACATGATCGGCCTTGAATTTGTCTTTCAGTATATCAACAATTTCTAAAACAGATATTAATAACTCTTTCGCTTCCACTTGTTTTTTAGGGTTTAAACAATTATCACAATTACCACAATTCTCTTCTAAATATTCCTCTCCAAAATAATGTAACAATACTTTCCTGCGGCAAACCGAAGATTCGGCGTATGCTTTTGTTTCTTCCAACAATTGTTTTCCTATTTCCTGTTCGGAAACCGGTTTGCCCTGCATAAATTTTTCTAACTTCTGTAGGTCTTTATTAATATAAAATACAATACATTTTCCTTCTCCGCCATCTCTTCCTGCTCTTCCGGTTTCCTGATAATAACCTTCCAGGCTTTTAGGAATATCATAATGGATTACATAGCGAACGTCCGGCTTATCGATCCCCATTCCGAAAGCAATGGTTGCAACGATAACCTCGGCTTCCTCCATAAGGAACGCATCCTGATTTTCAGACCGGGTCTGCGAATCCATTCCTGCATGATATGCAAGCGCATTAATTCCATTGGTTTTGAGAATTTCCGTAAAATCCTCTACTTTTTTTCTGGAAAGGCAATAAATAATACCGGACTTTCCGGGTTGGGATTTAATAAACTTAACTATTTCTTTATCTACATTATTATTTTTCTGGCGTACCTCGTAATACAAATTAGGCCGGTTAAAAGACGACTTAAACACAATGGAATCCATCATGCCCAGGTTTTTTTGAATGTCGTGCTGTACTTTAGGGGTAGCCGTTGCCGTAAGAGCAATTACCGGCCTTCTGGATATTTCATTGATAATAGGTCTGATACGACGATATTCCGGCCGGAAATCATGCCCCCATTCCGAAATACAATGCGCTTCATCGACTGCATAGAAAGAAACCTTGATCTGGCGCAGGAATTCAATATTTTCTTCTTTGGTAAGAGACTCCGGAGCAACATACAACAGCTTGGTTTTCCCGGCTTTGATATCCTCCTTGACCTGATCAATAGCAGACTTATTTAACGAAGAATTAATGAAATGAGCGACACCATTATCTTCACTGAAATTACGCATGGCATCCACCTGGTTTTTCATCAGTGCAATAAGCGGGGAAATCACGACAGCAGTCCCTTCCATCAACAACGACGGCAACTGGTAACACAATGATTTTCCTCCGCCTGTAGGCATAAGAACAAATGTATCTTTTCCTTCTAATACGTTTCGAATAACTGCTTCCTGATTTCCTTTAAAGGTATCAAAACCAAAATGTTTTTTCAGTTCTTCTATTAAAAAATCTTTTTTAGCCATGTTGTTTTTTCAATGAAAATCTTCATATCAAACAAAAGTACATTATTGTCCTGAATAAATTAAATAAAAAGGAAACTTTTTTTTAAAATTAATCAAGCAACTTTCAGGCGTTTGGTTTTCGATTTTTCAATCCTTTCTCTGGCATAATCCAGGTCTATATGCAACTTTTTCTCGTCTGTAGACGGAATATGAAACATTGCATCCATCATAATATCTTCAACAATGGATCGCAATCCCCGGGCTCCTAATTTAAATTCAATAGCCTTATCTACAATGTAATCCAGCACTTCATCGTCAAATGTCAATACCACTTCGTCCATTTCAAACATTTTTTTGTATTGCTTGATAATGGAATTTTTCGGTTCGGTCAAGATGTTGCGTAATGCATTCCGATCCAACGGTTCCAGATAAGTCAATATAGGCAAACGACCAATAATTTCCGGAATCAATCCGAACGATTTCAGATCCTGAGGCGCAATGTATTGCATCAGGTTTCCACGGTCTATATTTTTGTTGTCCCGGCTGGCGGCATAACCTACCACCTGGGTATTCAGGCGTTGTGCAATTTTCTTTTCAATGCCATCGAAAGCCCCGCCGCAAATAAAAAGAATGTCTTTCGTATCGACCGGAATCATCTTCTGATCGGGATGTTTCCTCCCCCCTTGAGGCGGCACATTAACCACTGATCCTTCCAGCAACTTCAACAATCCCTGCTGTACCCCTTCTCCGCTGACATCCCGTGTAATGGAGGGATTATCTCCTTTACGGGCAATTTTATCAATTTCATCAATGAAGACAATGCCCCGTTGGGCATTTTCCACATTATAATCCGCAACCTGAAGGAGACGTGTCAGAATACTTTCAATATCTTCTCCCACATAACCGGCTTCAGTAAGAACTGTCGCATCTACAATGGTAAAAGGTACTTTCAGGAGGCGGGCAATGGTTTTGGCCAGTAATGTTTTCCCCGTACCTGTAGACCCGACCATGATGATATTGGACTTTTCTATTTCCACATCATCGTCTGTACTTTTCTGCATCAACCTTTTATAATGATTATAAACAGATACAGCCAGGTACCGCTTAGCTGCGTCCTGACCTATAACATATTGATCCAAAAATTTCTTGATTTCGACCGGTCTTGGAAGGTCTTTTTTTGAAACATCAAATCCTGGGCCTTTCTTACCCGTGGATGCATTACTTTCGTGTAAAATTTCATAGGCTTGTTCAGCACATAAATCACAAATATTCCCATGCATTCCGGAAATAAGAAGATTGACTTCTTTCTTCGACCGGCCGCAAAAACTACAATAATCGTTGGTTTTAGCCATATAAATAAAATGAAAGATACGAAGAAAACAAAAGGAATGAAAACAATTAAAAAAATAGTATTTTCATTCCTTTTATTTTTTCATTTCTTAGTTAATATTACGTCCACCATTCCGTATTCTTTGGCTTCCGTAGAATTCATCCAGAAATCCCGGTCCCCATCCTGCAATACCTTTTCATACGGTTGACCGGAATGGTCCGAAATAATCGTATAAATTTCTTTTTTAATTTTCAGTATTTCCCGGGCTGTAATTTCAATATCAGATGCTTGTCCCTGAGCTCCTCCCAACGGCTGGTGAATCATGACTCGGGAATGTTTTAATGCCGAACGTTTTCCTTTTGTTCCGGCAACCAACAACACAGCAGCCATAGAAGCAGCCATTCCTGTACAGATGGTCGCAACATTACTGGAGATAAACTGCATGGTATCATAAATACCATATCCTGCATACACGGAACCTCCGGGTGAGTTGATGTAAATGGAAATATCCTTACCCGGATCACTTGAATCCAGATACAGTAACTGAGCCTGAATCGTATTGGCTGTATAATCATCGATAGCCGTACCCAGGAAAATAATGCGATCCATCATCAGACGGGAGAATACATCCAACTGGGTTACATTCAATTGCCGTTCTTCCAGGATGTACGGATTCAAATATCCCCGTTCTGCTTTAATGCTTTGAGCCTGAATGTACTGATCCAATGCCAGACTGTTAAAGCCCAAATGCTTCGTTGCATATTTTTTAAAATCATTCATAATTGTACGTTTTTTTATAAAACGGTATTATTCAAAAAACTTCTTGAATTCATCTACCGTAACTTCTTTATCTTCAAGAGCAACATGTTCTTTCAACCAGGTGATCAGTTTGGCTTCAACCGCTCTGTCGATCAGGTTGCGAACCGTTTCTTCCTTTTTCAGCATTTCTTTGGCATAATTTTCCAGCAAATCATCCGGAACATTAGCCATTCCGTATTGTGCAAACTGGGCACGGGTAGCCTGTTTGGCATGCTCCATGATGTCTTTATCATCCACTTTAAGATCATTGTCCTTCACAATTTGTTCTTTAATCAAATGGAATTTCAAGTCTTCCAGGATCTTCGGATAATCTTCTTCCACAGATTCTTCTGTCCGATCCTGATTGGAAGCCAACAACCAGCGTTTAAGAAAAGCATCCGGAAATTCTACATTTCCTGCTTTTTTTTCCAGCAACGCCCGTGCATCCAGCATGAACTTATAATCACAATCAGGAGCATATTGTTGCGAAATCATCTCATAAATTTTTCCACGAAATTCTTCTTCGTTTTTTACGACCCCTTCTCCGAACACTTTATCGAACAA
Organism: Bacteroidales bacterium; assembly: GCA_031553885.1. GTDB lineage: Bacteria > Bacteroidota > Bacteroidia > Bacteroidales > Azobacteroidaceae > JAVBKV01. The sequence goes on along the minus strand of JAVBKV010000047.1, from coordinate 70,034 downwards.
TTCCTGATTCATTTCAGCCTCGGCATAGCGGGTTATTTCCCTGATCTCAAAAGTAAAATTACCGGTATAATTTTTAACTTCTTCTTTTTTAATTTTCAAAAATGAAGCCAGTTCAGCTTGCGCTCCTTCATAAGCCTCAAAAGGATTAAAAGTAATCACGGTATTTTTGGCAGCACCCATGAATTTAGCTTTTTCAGCCTCATTCTTCATGTAGAAAGGCATCAATACTGCCTCTTCGATATGAATTCCGTTTTCCTTAGCCGTTCCGTTTTCATCCAGTTCGATCAGAAGCCCTTTTACCAGGTCTTTTCCTTCAATGTTCTCTGCTTCGGAATAGCTTCCATAATTGGCCTTGAAGTTTTCAATTTGCTTATTGACCAACTCTTCGTCCACTTTGATATTATAATAAGGTAACTTATCTTTTTTAGTCAGTTTGACTTTCATTTCCGGGGCCAGTCCGAGGTCAAAGCAGAATTCAAAATCTTCATTGTTGTCAAAGTCAATCTCTTTTTGCTCTGTTTCATTGGGTAACGGTTCACCCAACACATTCAGTTTGTTCTCCTGAATGTAATTATAAAGATTTTTAGATACCACTTTATTCACTTCATCAATCAAAACCGATTTACCGTACATTTTCTGTACAAGGCTCGCGGGAGCCATCCCCTTGCGAAACCCGGGGATAGAGGCCTGTTGACGCAGGTTTTTAATATTTTTTACAACTTCACTGTTATAATCATCTTTGATTACCTCAATTTTAATGATGGCATTTACCGGATCAACATTGTTTAATGTAATATTCATTCTAAAAAGCTATTTATATTAATTTGTTAATTTTCAGCACATTCAAATCAGCTTTGATTTTTAGAGGGACAAAGTTAAGTGTATTCTTTCAATTATCAAACATCTTTTTTTAAATTCACATAAAATAAATGGCCGGCACTCTTTCCAATCGATTTATTTGTATTTTTTCCTGTATTCCCGCGGGGTTATCTCCATTTCCTTATGAAAGGCTTTGGAAAAATGAAAAGGATCATAATATCCCAGGCGAAAAGCAATTTCTTTAATTTTCAAATCTGCAAATTGAAGGTAAGAGCAGGCACGTTGAATCTTAAGCTGGTTATAATATTCCATAGGAGAATAGGATGTTCTCTCGGAAAACAAAGTGCTGAAATGAGATCCCGAATACCCTACATTACGGGCAATGTCTTCCAGACAGATTTTGTTTTCCAGGTTTTCTTTCATAAAAGAAATGCTTTTCTGAACAACATCCGTTTCCTTCACTTTTTTTATCTCCCGGAACTGATTGACATATTTCAGGGAAGCAAGAAAATGCATCAGGCAAAAACTGACGTATTCCAGATTCTCCGGACTATATCCCATTTCCAGGTTCTGGTACATATCTTCGAACAGTAAAAAACGATCACTGTAACGGCTCTGATCCGAATCTTCCAAATGGATAAGTTTCCCGATAATGGAAGAAAACATCTGCACTTTTTCTCCGCAAAAATGAACCCAGTAGATACTCCAGGGATTGGAATTGTCCGCACCGTAAGCATGTGCTTCATTAGCCGGAATGATGAAGGCCTCGTTTTTGGACAACAGGTATTTTTCTCCGTCATGTATAATCCAGCCCTTCCCGTCCTCGCAATAAATGATTATATTTTCATTTGTTCCTTCTTTTCGTTCCCGGAAATGGAATTTCGCTTTCGGATAATATCCGATATGGCTGACAAACAATTGCCGGGTGATCTCATTTTCCATCTGAAGGTGACGCACATTATAAGGAGTTACAATCGCTTTTTCTCCCTTGAATCCTTCCGCAATTTTTTCCATTTGCTTCAAAAGTAGTTTAATACATATATTTAGTTAAATCTTACATTTTTAAGCGCTATTAACTGAAAATCAGATTCTATATTTTGCAAATGTAGTATAAATTTACATTAAATTAATAAGGATCTGCATTTTTTTTGTTTTTTTTAATACTACTTTTGTAGCGTCTAATACCAACTAAACAACAAGACAAATGAAAGGTCAAAACAATGCGTACCTGTTATTAATATCCCTGGTATCTGCCATCGGCGGTTTACTCTTTGGCTATGATTGGGTTGTGATCGGTGGAGCCAAACCCTTTTATGAAGTTTTTTTTGGCATCGAAAACGCTCCGGGTATGCAAGGTTGGGTAATGGGAAGCGCCATACTGGGATGTCTCCTGGGTGTTATGATTTCCGGCAGCTTATCCGACCGTTATGGACGAAAACCTTTAATGATCGCAGCTTCTCTTGTTTTTATTGCTGCTGCAGTGGGCACAGGAATAGCCAATACCATCGGAGTATTTATTGCCTTCCGGATTCTGGGTGGAATCGGAATCGGAATTGCATCCAACCTCTCTCCCATGTATATTGCCGAAGTTTCACCTTCGGATGTCAGGGGTAAATTCGTATCAATCAATCAGCTCACTATTGTTTTAGGAATTTTATCCGCGCAAATCGTCAACTGGATCATCGCCGATCCGATTACTCCCGGAGAGGATATTTTAACTTCCTGGAACGGCCAGATGGGATGGCGCTGGATGTTTTGGGCAGGAGGAATACCGGCTGTATTTTTCTTCCTGATGATTTTCATTGTTCCTGAAAGTCCGCGTTGGCTGGCCAATCGGAAAAATTACGGAAAAGCAGAAAAAATACTGACCCGTATCGGAGGTAATCAATACGCCGCCCGGGAAATCAACGACATCAAATCATTGATTGGTTCAGAGGATAAAGAAAAAATCAATTACCGCTTATTACTACAAGGAAAAATGCCGAAGATTCTGCTGATCGGTATTGTTATTGCAGCTTTTCAGCAATGGTGCGGTATCAATGTCATTTTCAATTATGCTCAGGAAATATTCTCTGCTGCAGGTTATGGTGTTTCTGACATCCTGTTTAACATTGTAATTACAGGGGTAACGAATGTGTTGTTCACCTTTGTCGGAATGTACACGGTCGATAAGCTGGGACGCCGTTCATTACTGATCTTCGGTTCCCTGGGCCTTGCCTGCATCTATGCTATTTTAGGAGCCTGTTATTATTTTGAAATATCCGGAATCGCTGTACTGATACTGGTAGTTGCTGCTATTGCCTGTTATGCAATGTCACTGGCTCCGGTTACCTGGGTGGTTATATCGGAAATTTTTCCGAATAAGGTAAGAGGAATGGCCATGGCCGTTTCTACATTTTCCTTATGGACCGCCTGCTTTGTATTGACTTATACGTTCCCCCTACTCAATAAAGGATTGGGTTCATACGGAACATTCTGGCTCTATGGTGTAATCTGTATTTTAGGTTTTGTATTTATTAAAACCCGCTTACCGGAAACAAAAGGAAAATCGCTTGAAAAAATAGAAGAAGAACTGACGAAGTAAATTATGGAGAAAATTACTGAGTACTTGATCCGGCCAACAGTGACCGGGGAAGGAATTGTACGTGCCTGGGAAGAGCAGATCATGCTGCCTACATATCCGATCGGAGAAGAAGAAAAAAACCCTCTTTTCCTCGAAAAACGTGTCTATCAGGGTAGTTCGGGAGTTGTTTATCCTTATCCGGTTGTGGAAAAAATAGCCGACCATAAGGAAGACAGACCTTATAAAGCTTTATTTATTGAAAATGAATACCTCAAAATAATGATTCTCCCGGAGTTGGGAGGACGGGTACAAATGGCCTATGATAAAAACAAAAAGCGCCATTTCATTTATTATAACCAGGTAATAAAACCTGCTCTGGTCGGGTTGACAGGTCCCTGGATCTCCGGAGGAATCGAATTCAACTGGCCCCAGCACCACCGCCCCAGCACCTTCCTTCCCACCGAATATTATATGGAAGAAAATCCGGATGGAAGTAAAACCATTTGGTGCAACGAAGTAGAGAGGATGTTCCGTACAAAAGGGATGCAGGGATTTACCCTCTATCCCGGAAAAGCCTACCTGGAAATCAGTGTAAAACTGTACAACCGGACTCCTTTCCCTCAGACCTTTTTATGGTGGGCCAATCCGGCTGTTGTGGTCCATGATGACTACCACTCGGTTTTTCCACCGGATGTACATGCCGTTTTTGATCATGGGAAACGGGATGTATCGGATTTTCCGATCGCCAGAGGCATTTACTATAAACAAGATTATTCTGCAGGAGTCGATATCTCCTTGTATAAAAATATTCCGGTTCCCACATCGTATATGGCTATGGAATCCAAGTTTGATTTTGTAGGCGGATATGAAAAGAATGTACAGGGAGGGTTATTGCACGTAGCCAACCATCATATTTCTCCGGGAAAGAAACAATGGACCTGGGGATGCGGGGATTTTGGCCGGGCCTGGGACCGGAACCTGACCGACGAAGACGGTCCTTACATCGAATTGATGACCGGAGTCTATACGGATAATCAACCGGATTTTTCCTGGTTACAGCCGTATGAAGAAAAATCATGGGAACAATATTTCATGCCATACCCGGAAGTCGGTTATGTAAAGAATGCCAACAAGGAAGCTATTGTCAATGTGGAGGTAAAAGATGGCCAAACAGAAATTACGCTTTATACTACCGGTACTTACCAAAACCTGCGCGTAGTATTGAGCGACATAGGCAAAAAGGGTTATCTGGATGAAACCATCGATACCTCCCCGACAAAGCTTTATAAAAAGACCATTCAAACTGGTGATACTCTTCCCGAAAACCTGATCTTTAATCTTTACAAGGAAAACGGACAATTATTGTTGCATTACCAACCGGAAAAACAAGAAACCCAACCAGCTCCAGAACCGGCTAAAGCAGCCCGGGATCCGGAGGAAATCGAATCCATTGAGCAATTGTACCTGACAGGGCTACACCTGGAACAATACCGCCATGCCACCTACAATCCCCTGGACTATTACAAAGAAGGCCTGAAAAGAGATCCGGGAGACATTCGCTGCAATAACGCAATCGGCTTATTATTCATGCGAAGAGGACAATTCAGCCAGGCCGAGCCTTATTTCCGGAAAGCCGTTGAAACACTTACCGAGCGTAACCCCAATCCCTACGACGGAGAACCTCATTATAACCTGGGATGGTGCCTGAAAATGCAATCCCGTCTGGAAGAAGCCTATACCGCATTTTTCAAATCGACGTGGAATGCAGCCTGGCAGGATCCGGCCTTCCTGGGCCTGGCTCAGATCGATTGCATTACATCCAGGAATACGGAGCAAAGTTTTCGTTGGGAAGATGCACTGGACAGGATAGAGCGCTGTTTGGTAAGGAATTGGCATAACCATAAGGCCAGGCAGTTGAAAGCTGCTGTTTTAAGAAAACTAAACCGGGAAGAAGAAGCCTTACAATGGATCTGCGATTCGTTAAAAATCGACCGGTTCAACATCGGATGTTATTTCGAAAAATACCTGATCACCGGTGAAACAGAAGTCCTGGAAGAAATTAAACGCCTGATGCGGGGATCCGTGCATACCTACATGGAATATGCACTGGACTTTATTGCGGCTGGTTTATACGAAGAAGCCGGACAATTGCTGAATCTGTATATTCAAAACACATCCTCCGGATCCATTTATCCAATGGCTTATTACCTGTTGGGATATTCCGAATCACTAAACGGAAACATTGAGGAAGCTAAAATCAACTACGAAAGGGCCTCCAGAGCCAATCCGGACAAATGTTTTCCGAACCGGATCGAAGAAATTCTTGTCCTGCAGGATGCCCTGTCTCTGAATCCTTCTGACGCTAAAGCGCCTTATTACCTGGGAAATTTCTGGTATGCTTCCCGTCAGTATAAAGAAGCCATCAACTGCTGGGAAAAATCGATTGCAATCGATGATCGTTTTCCTACCGTTTTACGCAACCTCTCCCTGGCTTGTTACAATAAACTAAACGAAAAAGCAAAGGCCTGCGAATTGCTGGAAAAAGCATTTAAACTGGATCCGACCGATTCCCGGATATTAATGGAATTGGATCAATTGTATAAAAAAACCGGACGTCCTCATGTTGAACGCCTGGCTTTCCTGAAAAAATATGCAGATCTGGTAGAAGAGCGTGACGATATCTGTATCGAACGGATCACTCTTTACAACCTCACCGGGCAGCATCAGAAAGCAAAAGAACTTATAGCATCCCGCCACTTCCACCCCTGGGAAGGAGGAGAAGGAAAAGTAACCGGGCAATATACTTTGTGCCGACTGGAACTGGCAAAAAAAGCAATAGAAGAAGAGCAATTCTCCGAAGCCCTGAATTTGCTGAATGAAACCAATGCGTACCCATATAACCTCGGAGAAGGAAAACTAGCCAATGTGGAAGAAAATGATATCGATTATTATAAAGGGTTGGTATTGGAAAAACTAAACCGGAAAGAAGAGTCAAAAGCCTACTTTGAGAGGGCAACACAAGGCTCATCCGAACCGCAACAGGCATTTTTCTATAACGATCCGCAACCGGATAAAATCTTTTACCAGGGTCTTGCCTGGCGCGCCTTAGGTCAGGAAGAAAAAGCAAAAGAACGCTTTTACAAACTGATCGAACATGGAGTAAAACACCTGGCAGATCATTGTAAGATCGATTATTTCGCTGTTTCCCTGCCCGACCTCGCTATCTGGGACGAAGACCTGAACAAACGTAATCAGATCCATTGTAATTACGTAATGGGACTGGGATACTCCGGACTGGGTCAGAAAGAAAAAGCTGAAGAATACCTGAATAAGGTGATTGAAATGGATGTAAATCACCAGGGAGCCATCATCCATAAGCAAAAAAGTCACGAGAAACAATCCATACGCTTATAAAAACTCAATATATAAATCCCTAATTACTAATCATGAAAAATAAAAATTATCTATTAATCCCTATTTTATGCGTATTTTCTGTCTGTCTGAAAGCTGGGGAAACGAATATTTTATCTCCGGATAAAAAACTGAAACTTTCAGTTATTACAGGAGAAAATCTTTCTTTCCGATTGTTTTCAACTGACAAGTTACTCATGGAAGCAAACAACATTCAACTGGATACCGACCGGGGCATTATTCCTGCAAAAGATTCCAAGGTGAGTAAAACAAAAAAAGAATCGGTCGACCGTTTTGTTGTACCGGTAATCAAAGAAAAGCAAGCAAAGATTCCGGAAGTCTACAACGAATATACGTTGGAATTCAAGGACAAAAGTAAATTGCAAATCCGTTTATATAACAATGGTTTTGCCTATCGGTATATATTGAATTTTCCGGGAGAAATCACGATATGGAAAGACAATGCCGATTTTATTTTTCCGGAAAATTCCCAGTTGATTTTTCAGAAAGATACCAAAGGAAACAACAGTGATTATGAATCGCCTTATGTCACGGCCCGATTAGATACATTGAAAAACAATGACATGGGTAACCTCCCCGCTTTAGTCCGCAATCCGGATGGAAAATCCATCTTGTTTCTGGAAGCCGACACAAAAGACTATCCCTGCATGTGGATCAAAAAAACGAGTACGAGCCTTTCTTCTCATTTCTGGGGATACCCTGCCGAATACAACAGCAAAGGTAATCAAAAGAACCGCCGGGTAGTAACCAAAAACATGGATTACATCGCCAAGACACAAGGGACCAGGAATTTCCCATGGAAAATTTTCGGTATTTCTGATAAAGATACGGACCTGCTTGAAAATCAGCTGGTTTACCTGTTGGGAGAAGAGTGTAAGATACAAGATCCTTCCTGGATCAAACCGGGTTGGGTTACTTTCGACTGGTGGGCGCGCAGGGGACTTTACAACGTGGACTTCAAAGCCGGAATCAATACGGCAACAGCCAAATACATGATCGACTTCGCCGCTGATTTTGGAATCCGTTATTTTCTTTTTGACGACGGATGGACCTACAAAGAAGACCTGACCCGGACCATAGACGGACTGGACATCAAAGAAGTCGTCCGGCATGCCAACTCCAAAAATGTCGATGTCATGCTTTGGGTGACATTTGACCTCTTTGACAGTCAAATGGAGGCGGCGTTAAAACAATTCAGCGAATGGGGAATCAAGGGTGTAAAAATCGATTTCATCAACCGTTCGGACCAGGAGGCATCCCGATTTTACTGGAGAGCTGCCGAGCAATGCGCCAAGTACAAGATGGTTATCGATTTTCATGGAGCATACAGACCCGATGGGCTGAGACGAGCCTATCCCAACGTCCTGACCCGGGAAGCATTGATTGAATTCGAATACAACGGCGGAACCAATTTCGATACTCCGGAACACCATTGTACGCTTCCTTTTATCCGGAACGTAGCCGGACCGATAGACTATATCCCTGGAACCATGAATAACGGCACTAAAAGATCATTCCGTATGAATGGGGATACTCCCATGGGACAGGGAACCCGTGCACACTCGCTGGCCTTAGCCGTAATCACGGAAAGCCCGATGCAGATGTTATCCGATCCACAGCCTGATTATTACCGGGAGAAAGAATGTACGGAATTTCTGACCCAGGTTCCGGTCGAATGGGATCAGATCGTCCCTCTCAACGGACAAATCGGAAAATATGTTTCCATGGCTCGCAGGAATAACAATAATTGGTACGTTGCCTCCATTACGGACTGGACTCCACGAAAAATGACACTGAACTTTGATTTCCTTACCGAAGGACAATCGTATACCATGGTCATTTTTAAAGATGGAATTAACGCAGATATCCGGGCCATCGATTACATCAAAGAAACCCGGAACATCAAAAAAGGAGACACGATTGAAATTGATCTGGCTCCGGGAGGCGGATGGGTAGCAGGTATTTATCCTGTCAAATAAAACTGATTTATTATGAATCTCTAATACATTTAATTATGGAACTAATGAAAAGAAAGCAGATTTTTTTATTGTTTTCATTATTCATGCTGATCGCATTCTGCAGATGCAGCGATGATGATGAAAATGTTTACCGCCCGGATATATCGATACCCGGGACCTCTGATGTGATTGAAACAATCAATGAAAATGAAGAATGGGTAATTCCTGTTCAAATCTCTTCTGACAATGGGATTAAGCGTGCCTCTTATTTTTTGGTTACAACCTCCGGAAGTGAATTGGTTCCGGGAGATGCTGTTACACTCCCTATTAGCGGTAATGAAGTCAAAACGGATATAAAAATAAAAGTTCCGTACAACCTTCACAGTGTCATTATTTCCGTAGTGGATGGTAAAAATAACATATCCAAACGAGTTATCGATGTTCAAAGCGTAAAAAGAATTGCCGTGCTGGCATTCAAAGGAGATGTCGATTACAGGGATGTGGTTTGTGTGGGTATTCCTTTTACCATCAAAGGAAATGTAAACAGCGAATGGGAACTGAAAGAATTTACTTACCAGACCCTTGTAAACGGGACTGCAGGAAATTCAACTCCGATCGACCTGGGAAATAAAAAAGAAATCAGCTTCGCCTCCCAGATCCCGGTTGCTTCCGGTTTATCCGGTGTCATTTTCAAAGCTGTTAATATCCACGGTGGTGTAACACTCGATACATTCAAAGTAAATAATGTGGTTACGGAAGATTTTATATCCATTACCATGAATGGAGATATTACCGAGCTTACCAGTGTTTTTGACAGTGAAGATAATCCTATCAGCGGTACAATTGCTTCCGGATCGGATATCAAAAGCCTGAAACATGCTATTACAACCAACGGAACCGAAGGCGCTCTGCAAACAGTTAATATCGATGAGGATGCCGGAAATGATGCCGACTTCACCTTCTCTTTCAAAGGAACAGAAAACATGACTCAGGTAAGACTTGTCGCTGAAAACACAGGAGGAAAAACAATTTCATTGAATCTGGCTATACCTAAAGTGCTGGTTCGGGCAACTTATTTCAAAAATGTAATTATTACTTCCGATCCAAACGGGAACGACTGTTTCTTTGCCGCTTACATGGAACCTCATGTATTCGGAAGAAGCGTTGCTTTACAAAACCAGTCGAAAATCGATTTTGTATTTTACAAGACCGGTGCCGGTGCTCAAACATTGAGTCCGCATGCTTTCGGAGCCAATGCAACTATTTTGGCAAATTCCGCAGCCTACCTGAAAGACTTTACTCAATTGACCTATATGCTTCTTACTTCAAGACGTGGAAATATAACAAAAAATGATTTCGATCAGGTAATCTCTGAAGATGATTTATCCAGCCTGACCACAAATCCGGCTAAAAACGGCTATTCTGTATCTACACCTGGTACCGGTATTGCTATTGCTAACCGTCGTATTGGAGACACATTCACAACAGCCAGTGTTCCGGGAGCCTTTATTTGCGGTTGGGGTGCCCGTAGCGAAGAATCCGTAACTCCGGCTTTTATTCAGAATAAATCGTACGGTGTTGGTTGGGTAAACGAGGTAAAACTACTGGAAAACGGATACATCCAACTGAATTTTGACATCAAGGTTCCCCGTGCAGATCAACGCAGCCTGTACAACAGTGAATCCATGGTTACCCGTTCTACACCACTCCCGTAAAACGATTAATAACAACAATGATTCACAGAAATAAATTTTTTATAAAAAAAATAAAATAGGTACACATGAAAAAAATAAGCATATTGCTGACAATCTTATTGTTACAAATAGGATACTGCCCCAGTCTTCTTTTTTCGGACACCAAAGAAGGAATGCAGGGAGCATTAAAAATAACAGGTGTGGTCTATGATGCCACCAATGAACCTCTTGCCGGGGTCAATATTACTGAGGTAGGGACTTCCAATGGAGCTGCCACCGACATGGATGGTAAATTCAGTATGACAGTTGCCAGTCCGAAAGCACAATTAACATTTTCATACATCGGTTTTGTCACCCAAACCATACCGGTAGCCGGTAAAACACAGTTGACCATCCTGATGAAAGAAGATGTACAAATGATCGATGAAGTAGTTGTAGTCGGTTACGGTACACAAAACAAAGTAAATATGACCGGTGCCGTTTCTGCCGTCAAAATTGACGAAAAAATCGCAGGACGTACTTTGACGAACGTTTCTTCCGCTCTGGCCGGATTAATGCCCGGATTGGCCGTTCAGCAGAATACAGGTATGGCGGGTGCCAGTGGAGCCAACCTGTTAGTAAGAGGATTGGGATCGATCGATATGTCCAACGAACGGATTTCTACAGTATCTACTCCCCTGATTGTTGTCGACGGAATGCCGGATGTAGACATTAACCGGATCGACATGAACGACATTGAATCCATTTCTGTTTTGAAAGATGCTTCTTCAGCTGCTATTTACGGTTCCCGTGCTGCCAACGGGGTCATCCTGATTACCACAAAAACAGGTAAGGGAAGTGAAAAATCCAAGATTGCCTATACCGGAACGTTTGCAATTTCAAATCCGACCAGTTTTTATGAAACGATGGAAAATTACCCCCGGGCACTGACGCTTCATCAACGGGCGTCCAGGGCCGGACGCGGCGCTCCTCAATTCTACGATGGCACCATTGAGCAATGGATGGCTATGGGATTAATCGATCCGGTCAGATACCCCAATGAAAACCAATTAGACTGGGTTACCCGTACAGGAAAAATCCAAACACATAATGTATCGGCCACAGGATCCGGAGAAAAGCATAATTATTTCCTGTCTATAGGATTACTAGATGAGCAAGGTTTCATGATCAATAACGACAATACCCGTTACAACTTCCGTTATAACCTGGATTATGACATCCGTCCGAACATCAAAGTAGGTACACGTTTAGACGGACAATGGACAGATATGACTTATGCTTATGCCAACGGATTTATAGATTACGGTAACGATCAGCTCAACCTGGTATATGCAATTACCGGTATTACTCCTTACAATTATGAAACCAAACAGTTTGGAGGGGTTATGGCTTACGGAGAAGCTAATAATGCCGTAAATATGTATGCCGACTATAGTAGCCGCCACAACGAACGGGAACGCCAGGAACTCAACGGGAATATATACGGAGAATGGGAAATAATCAAAGGACTGAAAGCCCGTGTGGATTATGGTATCCGCTACTACAATCAATTCCAGAAAAGCTACAATGAAGCAGGGCTTCAACTCTATAATTTCCAAACCGGGAATGTAGTACAAACGTTTATCCCTGCCAGTGACCCGATTACCAATTCAACGAACCAGGGTTATAAAAGTTTATTCCAGGTCAGGCTGAATTATGACAAGGAAATTACTAAAAATCAAAAATTATCAGCCATGATTGCCGGCACGGAAGAATACTGGAGCGACCGGAATTTCGCAGCCAGCCGGAGCGACCGTTACCACCCGGAATTAACCGAAATTGAAGCGGCACTCCGTTTAACCCAGGGTACAGGTGGAGGATCCGAAGCCGAAGGATTACGTTCATTCCTGGGACGTATCAATTACTCCATTTCCGATAAATACCTGCTCGAAGCAAACCTTCGGGCCGACGGTTCTTCCAAATTCCTTCCGGGACACCAATGGGGCTATTTTCCTTCTGCATCTGCAGGATGGCGTTTTTCCGAAGAATCTTTCTTTGAACCCCTGAAAAATATCATCACTTACGGAAAACTAAGATTATCTTACGGATCCTTAGGTAATAATAAAAAAGTAGGAAGGTACGAACAACGGAACACACTGAAAAATACTCCTTATGCAATCAATGGAAATAACCTGGTAAAAGGGTTCAGCGTATATAAAATGATCAATGAGGATCTTTCCTGGGAAAAAACAACAGTGAAAAACCTGGGATTTGACCTGGGATTCCTGAATAATAAATTACTTGCAGAAATCGATGTATACAACAGGCTGACTACCGACCTGATCATGCCGGGACAATTGTCCGTATTATTGTCCGGTTATGATGTACCACGCGTCAATGCCGGTAGCCTTGAAAACAGGGGTATCGAGTTGAACCTGAAATGGCAGTCCAAAATAGATCAGGTCAATTATGGTGCTAATTTCAATTTCGCATACAATGCCGAACAACTGAAATCATGGTACCAGTACCTGAATGCCAGCAAAATATTCCTGGATATGCCTTTTTATTATGCTTATTGTAAAGTATATACAGGTATCGCTCAAACCTGGGAAGACATCTACAATGCCCCTTATATGAACAATAACAACACCGCCCCGGGAGACCTTCTTTATGAAGACCTTAATGGAGACGGACAAATTACTTCTGCCGATAAGAAAGCATTTCCTAAAGTCAATGAACAACGTCCCTCAGGTAACTACGGATTTACCGGATATGCCGAGTGGAAAGGAATTGACTTCAGCTTCCTGCTTCAGGGAGCTACAGGAAGAAAAGATTACCTCCTGGAAGCCATGTCCAGCACAAACGTGGAAATACAACGGATCGCTTTCCAGAATATGCACTGGTACGATACCTGGAACCTGGATAACAGGTATGCAGAATATCCTCGTCTGGTCAGTCTCAATACCCCTGGCAACCGGGATGAATCGACTTATTGGTTGCAGGACATGAGTTACCTCCGTTTGAAAAACATACAAATCGGGTATAACTTACCTAAAAAATGGTTGAATTCAATTTCTTTCAATAAGGTAAGGGTCTATTTTACAGCTGAAAATCTCTTTACATTGACCAAATGGGGAGGTGTTGACCCGGAAAAATCAACCTATAAGGATGACCCGTTCCCGCTACTCAAAACCATGTCTTTGGGTCTTAATATAGAACTATAATGGTTGTAAACAAATAAACAATTAAAACAGACAGATATTATGAAAAATATATGTATTAAATTCATGCTATTATTGGTGCCATTATTTTCTATATCGTGCGTCAACGATTTATTGGAACAAATTCCGAGAAAAGAAATGGCAGAAGAAGTCTTCTGGAAAACAGTGGACGACGCAACCTATGCCATGTATGGCGTATATCAGGGTTCCCGTACTTTTTTCCATAAAAATTATGCCTGGGACGGAGGTAGCGAAATGATGCACGCCCGGGTATCCGTTCCTTACGGTAATTACAATCCGGCCGCTATCGGAGGATCCTACCTGCAACACTGGAAAGATGGATATCAGGTAATCAACCGGTCCAATTATGTGTTAATGAAACTCCATAACTCATATAACCAGGAAACAGATCCGGGTAAAATCAGCCAATTGAAAAGAGTGGAAGGCGAAATCCTGTTCCTGAGATCGATCGTCTACTTCCGGTTAATCGACTTATGGGGAGATGTTCCTTATTATACTCACGTTTTGAAGGGAAACAACGAAGCCTACACTTTGACGAGAACTCCCAAAGCAGCGGTAAAAGACAGCATTATTCGCGATTTGACGGAAGCGATATCTTATCTGCCGGCCACACTGACTTCCGGAGATTATGGAAGAACATCCCGGGCTGCTGCTTATGGATTCAGAGGAAAAATCAAGTTGTACTGGGCATGTTGGATGAAAAACGAAGGAAAAGCTGCTGAAGCAGATCAATATTACCGGGCTGCTGCTGAAGATTTCAAAGAAGTAATGAAACCGGAATACGGACGTAAATTGTACAAAGAAGGAATCTCAGGTACCGAAGATAATCCTTTCTACGGAGAATTATTCGACGGACAACATGAAGCTGATGGTTATGCTTCCGAAGTTCTGTTTGCAACTTCCAACGCAGGCCCCGGTTTCGGAGTCGGATTAGGAGATACCTACATTTACGATTTCGGAACCAGAAGTACCGGAGCCGGCGGTTGTAATGTCACTCCTACTATACGCCTGGTGAATCGTTATCAATTACTCAGTACGGGCGAAAATGCTCCTGATATCGTTACCGGAAGCTCAAAAACACTTGCCAACGGAGCGTGTAATCCTAAAACATACGAAGGCCGCGATTACCGCCTGAAAGCAAGCATCATGTGGGACGGACAAAAAATGATGAGACTTTCTGATGATGGAAAAACAGTCGGACCGGATACTCTCACGTTTGAATACAAACAAGGCGATAACGTAAAATACATCAATGCCCAGGGTTGTTATACCGGATATATTTACCGTAAATTTGTCCGCCAGTATGCATTTGGCCCACGGGAAGAAGGTCAACAGGATCTTTACCTGATGCGCTTGCCGGATGTTTGGTTAATGTATTGTGAAGCCGTTAACGAATATAATAACGGACCTACCAGCGAGTTATTCGACCTGGTCAACAAAATCAGGAAAAGAGGCGCTCTGCCGGAACTCAACCAATCCAAGTTTTCTACCAAAGAAACATTTTTTAAAGCGATTGAACAGGAAAGGATCATTGAATTTGTAGCTGAAGGACATCGTTTTTTCGATCTCCGCAGGTGGAATGTGGTGGAAAGCATCTGGAAAGCCCCGAACGGACTACGTCTGACCAGTACCTGGGGTGAAAGCGACTGGTACCGGGATGAATTCCGGAATGCCATCGAAAGAGATTATCAGCGGTTCTACATTTTCCAAATTCCTCCTTCGGAAATTCTGATGAACTCGGGACTTAAACAAAATGAATGTTGGTTATAATATTATAAAAACATGAAAACAACTAAATTAATTATAAAATTAGCGTTCGTAACGATTTGTTTCGTCTTTGCTTTTACTTCCTGCTTTGATTATCCGGTAGACGATGATGGTAATCTAATTACTGATCGTGAAACCTGTTACATGAGTAGCTTCAACTTGTTGGGCACTGACAATCAATCCGTACTGGTAACTGTCCCTACCTATAGCAATGGTATGATCGACACTATCAATTGTACTGTCAATGCCGTTGCCAAATTCGGGACAAACCTCAAAAAAGTAAAACCTTATTGCGGTGTGATTACGGATGTACTGGTATCTCCTAAAATGGGAGTATGGGAAGACTTTACGGAACCCAAGCAATACGTTCTGACTTCCGGTAACCGGAAAATTAAGAGAACGTATACAATAACGATAACATTACAGAAATAATGATTAAATTTGAAATTCTTATGAAAAATAACTATTGGATTGTATTGGGATTGCTTGTTGTATGCGGTTTCTGGGCTTCTTGCTCGGACGACAACGACGAATCCGGAACAATGAAAAACGAACTGATCAAGAAAACGGTTTCTCCGTTGATCGTTGGCGAAAAAATTGAATTCGCATACGCAATGGGCTGTTTGGAAGGTACATTAAAATATGCCAAAGTAGAAGTCTCTATTCCCGGAGCCGAAGGAACCGGATTTGAACCTTTCTCATGGAAAACAGAAGCCGCAGTGAACATACCTGTCCGGGTTGCTCATGAATGTTATACGGAAAGTACTCTTTCCTCTGCCGTATTGATCGATACGGTAGCTGCTACCCTGCGTTATTTTTATGTGGTTCCGGAAGAAGCCCGCGGAAAGAAAGTTTCTTTCTCTTTCTCCTCTGAAAATAGTACCGACAAACGGGCTACATTTAAGACTCAGGAATATCAGGTATCGGGCATGGACATGAAGAAAAGCATTTCTATGGCAGCTACGGAGACCGGAGCCCGCTATTTTTCGGTGGAAGATATGAAAGCATATACAAAGGAAGAAGTAGAAACCGGAAATCTGTCTTCCAAAATCGATTTTGTTTACTGCTATGCAGCCAAGAAAACCGTAGACGGAAAACAATACGACTATAAACATGCTTTTATCTCCACCGCTGCAACGAGTTACTTTCCTGACGGATTTTCTATCCCTTCCAACTGGAACAAAAACAGTACGATTATGGATAAAAAATTGTATGTATGGGACGGACAACTCAAGAACGATGTTAATAATAACATGTACGTGGATGATCTGGACCTGAAAGCCCAAACGTTTACGAACTCAGTTGATTACACCCTGGACATAAGAACCGAAGGCAGTGTATTTCTGAAAACAGCCAATGGTAAGTATGTGGCTTACATTTATATTAACAGTGTAACAGATGCTACTGCAACTGCCGTTGTCGGAATCAAAAGATTACAAATCAACTAACAATTAAATAGAAGCTGTGTCAGGAGATCGATTTTTTGACACAGCTTCATTTTTACTAAAACAATGAAAAATACATTCACATTCCTTTTTTTATTTACGATCCTTCCCTTTTCTTTCGTGAAGGCACAAAATGAAACGACGGTTATTTCTCCCGACGGTTTCCTGAAAATGCAGGTTTTTCAACGGCCGGAAAATCCAAACGGAGAACTGTTTTATCAGATCAACTATAAAAACCAACCGGCAATCCTTCCTTCTGAACTGGGACTTTCCGGCTGGGGTGATAAAATGGAAATCGAAAACGTACAAAGCCGCACCCAGGACACAAGCTGGAAACCGGTGTATGGAGAACGGGCTGTCGTGAGGGATCATTTCAATGAAAAAACATTCGTTCTGACCAAAAAGGGTGTGAGAAATAAACTCTGGCTGATTGTCCGAGCCTATAACGAAGGCATCGCTTTCCGTTATTTTTATCCGGAAGATCCGGAATCCGGAGGAAGCTACTTAGGCATCACCTCTGAAAAAACCTCCTTTGTATTACCGGAAAACACATTCGGATGGTTTGCTCACAATGCACAGGCAGCCTACCAATATTTACCCTTGAAAAACTGGCCGGGAGAATGTGAACGGCCACTGACTTTAAAACTATCCAACGGCTTATACGTAAGCCTGGCTGAAGCCGAAATGGTGAATTACAGCCGGACGAAATTTATGATCCGTCCCAACGAAGAAAACATCATCCGCTGCTCGATGTACGGAAGAGTAGACGAGGTCGCTCCTTTCGGAACCCCCTGGAGGGTAGTCATGGTAGCGGACAAACCGGCCAATCTGCTGGCCAACAATGACCTTATTCTGAACCTGAATCCTCCCTGTGAAATTAAAAATACCGATTGGATTCAACCGGGAACTATTATCCGGACCGTCTCGCTGACTACCAGCGGTGCCCAAAAAGTGGTCGACTTTGCAGCCAAAAGAAACATCCGTTACGTCCATTTCGATGCAGGATGGTATGGAGCAGAGACTTCCATCAACTCCAACCCCACCAAGTGTGATGTGGATCCGAAACGAAGTAAAATCAATGACCTGAACATTACCGAGGTTGTTCAATATGCCAAAAGCAAAGGAGTCGGAATCTGGGTCTATGTCAACCAACGGGCACTGGCCAATTACCTGGATGAAATTCTGCCTCTGTATCAATCCTGGGGCATTGCCGGAATCAAATTCGGATTCGTTCAGGTCGGCTCTCATCGCTGGACGACCTGGCTGCACGAAGCTGTAAAAAAATGCGCTCAATATAACCTCATGGTCGATATTCACGACGAATACCGCCCGACCGGATTCAGCCGCACCTACCCCAACCTGTTGACTCAGGAAGGTATCCGGGGAAATGAAGAATTTACGGATGCCAATATCAATACCACCCACCCTTTCACCCGGTTCATTGCCGGAGCCGGCGATTATACCATCTGTTATTTCCACCGGAAAGAATTGAAACCGGACCTGGAACGCAGTATCAATGCCCGTTCTCTCCAGAATACCTCCGGACATCAACTGGCACTCTCTGTTATTTTCTACAGCCCACTGCAATTTCTGTATTGGTACGACACTCCGGAGGATGTGCAGGATGAGCCCGAACTTCCGTTCTTCGACCATTTGCCGACCACCTGGGACGACACTAAAGTGCTGGACGGACAAATCGGCGAATACATTTCAATCGCACGGAAAAAAGGAAATGATGGGTATGTGGGATGTATTACCAACAATGACGCACGGAAAATGAACTTCTCTTTCGATTTTCTCGATCCCGGAAAAAATTATGAAATGATATTATACACCGACGGAGGAGAAAAAATAAAAACCCGTACACACGTTAAAATCGAAACGAAAAAAGTTAAAAAAGAGACGAAATTGAACCTGGATTTCCTTCCAAGGGGAGGTTGTGCTATGGTTATCAAAGAAATCAAATGACGACCAGCAAGTAACTCGATAATAATGAAATCAACTGCATACAAATTCTTTTCTTCATGGGTGCTGATGCTTATTGCCTGTTGTAAGCTTTCGGGACAAGAACAGAATTATTATTTCTTTTCCGAAGAAGACATCATAAAAATCCGGACTTCCTCACAAACCGATTGGGGCCGGAAAATCATCAACTCGCTTCAACAAACGGTCGAAGAACGGTTGAAGCATGAAATGGAAGTGCCGATGCTGGAAGGAGGCCATGGCCACGATTACTTTTGTCCGGTTCACAATGTTCAGTTTACGTTCAACTGGGAAAAACCGACCTCCCATTACTGTGCTTTGTGCGGAAAAGAATGGAGCAAAGTGAATAAGTACAACTGGGCCTGGGTAAATAGTGTGCACAATGAAAACCTGAAATTCCTTCAGTCCTGCATGTACCTTTACCTGATAACCAAAGACGTCGGCTATGCAGCCTACATCCGGGACATGATGCTGGACTACGCGTTGAAATACCCTACTTACATCGAGCACAACACGGTTCGGAAACCAACAGTTTCCTACAGCGGAAAGATGTTTGCTCAAAGCCTGGATGAATCCGTATGGGCCAGCTACGCCTGTAAAGCTTATTCTATTGCCAGGGGAATCATGACTTCCGAAGAAATACAAGCCATTGAAAAAGGATACTTGCAGGAATGTGCTAACCTCCTTTTAAACCGGAAAGCCCAGGGAAACTGGCAGGTCTGGCACAACAGCGGACTCATCGCCCTGGGAGTGGCACTTCGTAACGACAGCATTATCCAGGTCGCATTGCAGGATCCTAAACACGGGTACTACAAGTTGATGAGCACGGATGTATATGACGATGGATGGTGGAATGAAGGTTCTCCCATTTATCATTATTACCCCTTGAGAGCCATGCTTTTGTCGGCAGATGCCCTGCGGTGCAAAGGCATCAACCTGTACGATAAGAAGTTGTACAACATGCTGGCATCTCCTGCTTTGGGCGTTTATTCCGATCTGTATTTTCCGGCCCACAATGACGGCTGGTACGGTGAATCGCTCACAGCCCAGGCAAGTCTGTATGAGTTGGCTTATTACCGGTACAACGATCCGCTTTTTTTATCGATCTTGGAACGATGTTATAAAAAAACGAAAAGGAATTCAATGGATGCCCTGTTCAATAACATTCCAATCGGAAACTCACTTACTCAGGTTTCTTCGAAAAGTGTTTACTTCCCAAACACCGGTTATGCCGTACTGAGATCGGACGACAAATCTGTTGTGTTGAAATATGGCCCCCACGGAGGAGGACACGGACATCCCGACAAACTTTCCATCTCCATACACAATGGGAAAGAAGAATTGGTCACAGACCTCGGAACATCCGCCTACGGGGTTCCTGATTACATGCAATGGTACCGGAAAACACTGGCTCACAGTACGGTCACGATCGATGCCAGAGATCAGAATCCGACAACCGGCCGGTTGGTCAGCTTTTCATCCCTGAAAAATGGAGGAATTGTCGAGACCCAAACCTCAGAAGCCTATCCGGGAGTAGAAATGTCCCGGAAACTAAACTTTACAAACAATCGACTGACCGATGATTTCAACTGTACCTCTTCGGATGTTCACACTTATGACTATGTATTAATTTTGACAAAAAAACCTCAATTACAAGGAAATGGTATTAATGCAACTCTGACGGATTCAGAAACATACAAACGGATATCCAATGTTAAAAAGTACGTTGCAGACCGGTCGGTTAAATGTAAAATAGAAGGAGCAGAAATACAGATCAGTTTGGCTTCCGGCAACGAAAAGCTGGAAATATTTACCGGGGAAGCTCCGGGTATTCCACCCAAGAATCCGGCTGTTTCAAACGGAGACGACGCAAGCAAGCCTTGTTATCCATTAATTATACGAGTAAAAAGTAAAAACATGAATATACACACAGAATGGACATTCGACTAACTAATCAAAAAATGAAACGAGCATGCAAAAGTTGCGCCAATGAGCATAAACATGTTGCGAGTTGAACCTGGTCGATTGCTTTGTAATTCCACATGACCATTAACAAACAAATTATGCAAATATGAAAAATCTGATTGTAGCCGGATTACTGATGCCGGTATTATTTTGCTTTTGCACCAATCCAAAAAGCGAATCGTTTGATGTAAACCAATCATTGGATTACTGCAATGATCAAGTGAATAAGACCCTGACGGAAATTGGAGATACCAATATGCTTCCCACCAATATCCTGGACAGTGTAAAACACTGGAAAATGGTGGAAATACGAGCATGGACAAGCGGTTTCTGGCCCGGAATCCTCTGGTATGATTATGAACATACCAAAAACGAAGAAATAAAAGCGCATGCCATTCATTACACGGAAATACTGGAACCGCTTTCCAGGAGCCGGGCTACCGACCACGACCTTGGGTTCAAGGTGTTCTGCAGTTTTGGGAATGCCTACCGATTGACCGGAAACGAGGCTTACAAGGAAGTAATCATCCGGACCGCCGATACGTTGGCTACGCTGTATAATCCGGTAGTTGGAACCCTCCTCTCCTGGCCAGGAATGGTCAAAAAAATGGATTGGCCCCACAACACGATTGTCGATAATTTAATGAATCTGGAAATGTTGTTCTGGGCATCCAAAAACGGAGGAAGCAAAGACCTGTACGACATTGCCCTGTCTCATGCCAAAGTAACCATGCAGAATCATTTCAGGGAAGACGGATCTTCATATCATGTAGCTGTATATGACACCATTTCCGGTAAGTTTATCAAGGGAGTAACCCACCAGGGATATGCAGACAATACGATGTGGGCCAGGGGACAAGCCTGGGGAATTTACGGATACACCATGATTTACAGGGAAACCGGAGATAAAACCTTCCTTCGTTTTGCAGAAAAAATCACCGATGTTTTCCTGAAACGGTTACCGGAAGACAGGGTTCCTTACTGGGACTTCGATGCTCCAGGAATACCCAATGAACCGAAAGATGCATCTGCATCAGCGATTGTGGCATCTGCATTACTAGAGTTGTCCCAGTTGGAAGATAATGCAGAACTGGGTAAAAAATACAAACAAACAGCCATTAAAATACTAGAAAGCCTGAGTTCTGCCAACTATCAAAGCCGGGATACCAAGCCCTCTTTCCTGCTTCATTCGACAGGACATAAACCCAATGGTGGTGAAGTAGACGCTGCGATCATCTATGCCGATTATTACTACATTGAGGCATTGACCCGGTTAGCAAAATTACAATCAGCCAGTGGAACAAAATCCGATGAAAATTGAAGAAAACGAAATTACACTCAATAGTCAAACGATTGTCTTATTCCGGTTGACAAATTCATCGGGGGCATTCATCGAATTAACCAACTACGGAGCCACTTTGGTCTCCGTAGTGGTTCCCGAACTAAATAAGGAACTCGGGAATATTATTCTCCGCTATGACAAAGTCGAAGACTATTTTACCGACCCTTTTTATATAGGTAGTACTATCGGACGATTTGCCAACCGCATTGCCAATGCACGGTTTGAGTTGAACGGAAAGAGTTATCTGTTGGATAAAAACGATGGGAATAATTCCAATCATGGAGGTTGGAACGGTTTCAATAAAAAAATATTCGATTATACGATTTCGGAAAATCAACTTATTTTCACACTGAAAAGCAAAGACGGAGAGGGTGGTTTTCCCGGCAACCTGGATTTTACCGTCTGTTACTCCTTTTCAGAAAACAACGAACTAAATATCGATTATACAATTATTTCCGATAAAGAAACCATTTTCAACCCGACCAACCATGCTTATTTTAACTTAACAGGAAGAAAAAATAACCTGCCAGACCACGATTTACAGGTTTTTGCGGACCAATACCTGGAAATGGATCCGGAATTTCTGCCTACGGGAAAAATTCTTCCTGTATCCGGGACAACATACGACTTTCGTTCGTTCAGGAAAATAACCCCCATGAATACTTATTTTATTCATCCGGATAAAGAAAAGAAAGGCATCAGGCTTCTGGCATCATTAAAAGAAAAGAATTCAGGGCGACAGGTTGATGTTTATTCCGATATGCCGGGTGTGATGATCTACACGGGCGATTATTTAGATGGTATTTTTCAGCCCGGCCAGGGTATTTGCATGGAAGCACAATTTTATCCGGACTCTCCTAATCATTCTCATTTTCGGTCTTGCAACATACCACCTGATACTACACGGCATTATCAAATCCGGTTTCAATTCACCGTTTCCCCGAGCTGACGCACGGGGCTATGGAGATGGCGATGCTGGCGCACCTGAAAAGAAAAGGGGGCAAACGAGTGATTTCGTTTGCCCCTTTTCGTCGAGATAGGGCGACTCGAACGCCCGGCCTCCACGTCCCGAACGTGGCGCGCTACCAACTGCGCTATATCTCGTTTATTTTTTTGCGGTGCAAAGTTACAAAAAAATCTGTAAATCCAACTATTTTGCCAACTATTTATTTTATCTCAAATGAATCGGCATCCATCCATACCGGAAATTTACACCGGAAATCATCCAGTAATTCCTTGGTAATAATACCGGTAACAACAGATTCATTGTCGTCTTCACAGCCGCAAATCGCATCTCCTTTGAAATCGATGAGCATTGAGCCTCCCTGATAATAAATCCGGTGCCCGTCCTCTCCGATCCGGTTAACGCCACACACATAACAGTAATTCTCCAATGCCCTGGCTTTAAGCAGTACATCCCATACTTTTCTCCGAACCTGAGGCCAATTGGCCGGACAAATCAATAAATCATAAGCCTTATCCACATTCCGGCTCCACACCGGAAAACGAAGATCGTAACAAATAATCAACCGGATATTCCAACCTTTATAAGGAATAATTAACTGCTCATTGCCTGCAGAAAACAACAAGTTTTCATCTCCCATCCGGAAAAGGTGGCGTTTGTCGTAAAACCAGGAAGACCCGTCCGGAGTAATAAAAAAACCACGGTTAAACAGCTGCATTTTTTCATTACAAGCCAGAAAACTGCCGCAAACAGCCAGTTGAAACCGTTCGGCCCAGGATCGGACAGCCTGCATGGTCAATCCTTCATTGGTTTCAGACAGATGACCGGCATTCATGGAAAAACCGGTGGAAAACATTTCCGGAAGCACAACCAGGTCTGACTTCCCGGACACGCTTTCAATCAATCGCCCGTAATGATGCAGGTTTTTCTCTTTATCTTCCCAGAAAATATCCGACTGTACCAGACTGATCCATAATGAATTCATCATCAAATAGAAAATTGTTCGGGATGCTTCCCGCTGAAATTTTTATAAAACTGCTTAATCTCATTGATATCCTTATCCACATCACCTGTCGGATAAAAATTCCGGCTGATGCCGACTTCTTTCTTCCTGTAATCGATATGAGCCAGCGAAATCGGCACTCCGGCATTCAGGGCAATGTAATAAAATCCGGATTTCCATTCCGATTTTTTACGAGTACCTTCCGGAGCAATCGCCAGTTGAAAATGTTCCCGCGCCTGGAACTCTTCGACCATCTGTTCAGTCAGGGATGATTTTTTCTTCCGGTTGACAGGAATTCCTCCGATTGCTTTCAGCAAACAACTCACCGGAAAGAAAAACCATTCTTTTTTCATTAAAAAATGAGGTTTTCCTCCGATAGAAGTATAAAATATCTTTCCTACAAAAAAATCCCAGTTACTGGTGTGTGGCGCCACGCAAATAACACACCTGGGAGGAACTTCCACTTCTAAAAAACACTTCCATCCGAAAAGCAGAAGTAACCATTGACAGAATTTCTTCATCCTCTATTTACTTGTTCAGGCTCTGAATATGCTGAATAATTTCATCGACCTGCTTTTTTATGTCGACAGCTAATTTTTTATAGTAAGACTTTACCAACGCTGAATTTTTCGTTCCATCCGGATGATTGCTCCTTTTCAGAAATTCATCCTGGAACTTAAGGATACTGGTCAGCACTTCGTCCGCTTTGACAGGATCTACTCCGGGAATGTATAACCGGCAAAATAAACATTCGGAAAATAATTCCCCTGTTATATAATTGATATTCTGTTTTAATTTTTTTACTGAGGCCATAAATTAAAAATGATTTAAGTGTAAATGATCTAATACTTTAAGACAAAGCTACGAAAGATATTTCAATAAGAAATTTTTTTTTGTCTTTATTTTCCTCTTTTTTTTATACCTTTGCGGCTTATTTATTTGGGAAACAGTTAATTTATGGCAAAAATAAATAAGGTAAAACCTGATTACATCTTCGAAACAAGCTGGGAGGTTTGTAATAAAGTAGGTGGAATTTATACCGTTTTGTCTACAAAAGCAAAAACACTTCAAGATCTGTACAAAGATAAAATCTGGTTCATCGGTCCTGATTGCTGGCAAGAAAAAAACAATCCTGATTTTATAGAAAGTTCCAGCCTGTTGAAAGACTGGAAAAAGCATGCCCGCGAGTCGGAACAACTGAGCGTTCGGGTCGGAAGATGGAATATTCCTGGTAAACCGATTGCCATTCTGGTGGATTATGAGTCGTATTATACGAAAAAGGATGAAATCTATTTTCGTGTATGGAAAAGCTTCGGTGTCAATTCGATGCGGGCATACGGGGACTACGATGAATCCTGTATGTTTGCATACGCAACCGGATTGGTCATGGAAAGCCTGTACCACTTTTTTCACATGGAAAAAAAACAGGTAGTTGCGCATTTCAACGAATGGATGCTGGGTATGGGAGCTTTATACATTCAGGGAAAAGTTCCTGCAATTGCGACCATATTTACTACGCATGCTACCTCCATCGGCCGTTCTATTGCAGGAAATGACAAGCCCTTGTATTCCCACTTTCAAAACTACAATGGAGATCAGATGGCTGCCGAATTGAATATGGAAGCCAAACATTCCATTGAAAAACAAACTGCATTGCATGTAGACTGTTTTACAACCGTCAGCGACATTACGGCCTGCGAATGTGCACAATTACTTGAAAGAATACCGGATGTAGTTACTCCGAATGGTTTCGAATCGAATTTTGTTCCACAAGGAAACGCTTTTAACAGAAAACGGAAAATGGCCCGCAAAGCGTTGATCCGTGTAGCGGAGCAACTAACCGGAGAATCAATTCCTGATCAATCCTTATTACTGGCAATCAGTGGAAGATATGAATATAAAAATAAAGGAATCGACGTTTTTATTGAAGCGATGAATCGCGTCCGCCTCACCCGGCCAGATAAGCCGATAGTGGCTTTTATCCTGGTTCCTGCCTGGGCCAACGGAGCCAGGCCCGATCTAAAAAAACGCCTGGAACAAAACGAACCGGTAACCAATCCGCTTCCGGATCCTTATTACACCCATGAATTGTATGAACCACAGGGAGATAAAATCTGTAACTACCTGAGGCATCTGAATTTTCTCAACCAGCCGTCCGATCATTTAAAACTGATATTTGTTCCCTCTTACCTGAACGGGAATGACGGTATTTTCAATCTGACTTACTACGACCTGCTTACTGGTCTGGACCTGACGGTATTTCCTTCTTATTACGAACCCTGGGGATACACCCCTCTGGAAAGTATTGCTTTCAGTGTCCCTACCATTACAACCAATCTTGCAGGATTTGGACTTTGGGCTATAAAAGAAGGCTGCGGTGACAACCTTTTTACGGGTGTTGAGGTTTTAAAAAGATCCGACGAAAATTATTTCGAAGTAGCAGAGAAAATTAAAGAAAGTATACTGGTATATAATATGAATTACGACGCCGAAAAAATCCATTGCAGCAGGCAATCGGCCCATTCCTTATCGGAAAAGGCGTCCTGGTCTCATTTCATCAGCTACTACCTTGAAGCATACGATATTGCACTGAAAAATGCAAAAAAACGAGTGCAATCAATCGTTCAAAAAAAGAAAAATAATATTGGATAAGATTAAATAAAGAGTATGAAAATCAAAGCAAATTATGCGAATGAACCGATTTGGAAAGAAACCAATGTTCATTCTAAAATGCCTCAGGAATTGAAGGTATTGGACGAAATGGCTCACAACTTATGGTGGGTCTGGAATTACGAAGCTACCGAGCTGTTTTCTGCTATCGACCAGGAACTTTGGCACAAAACCGAAGGTAATCCGGTATTACTTTTACAACACCTCTCCTATCACCGCCTGGAAGCAATATCCAAAGATCCGGTGTTGATGGCACGCATCAAACAAGTATACGAAAAATTCACTCATTATATTCAGGTAAAGCCGGACTCAAAAAAACCTTCTGTTGCTTATTTCAGTATGGAATACGGATTAAGCAACATCCTGAAAATCTATTCCGGAGGGTTGGGTGTACTGGCCGGCGACTACATCAAAGAAGCCAGTGACTATAATGTAGACCTTACAGCGGTTGGATTTCTTTATCGTTACGGCTATTTTACGCAATCTCTATCTATTGAAGGACAACAAATAGCGAATTACGAATCACAACGTTTCGATCAACTTCCCGTAGAACAGTTGATGAATGAAGACGGAAAACCGATGATTCTGGAAGTACCATTCGCCAACCATATTGTATACTCTTATATCTGGAAAGTAAATGTGGGACGGGTAAGCCTGTACCTGATGGATACCGACCTCGAAATGAACAGCGAATGGGATCGCTCCATAACTCACCAATTGTACGGAGGAGACTGGGAAAACCGTATTAAACAGGAATACCTGTTGGGCGTAGGAGGTATACTCATGCTGAACAAACTGGGTATAAAAAAACAAGTATACCATTGCAACGAAGGACATGCAGCCCTGATCAATGCCCAACGGTTGTCTGATTATATTCAAAATGAAAAACTGACGTTCAACCAGGCACTTGAAGTGGTGAGAGCATCTTCACTCTATACCTGCCACACTCCGGTTCCTGCCGGACACGACTACTTCGACGAAGGTCTTTTCAATAAATACATGCAGAAATTTCCTGAAAAACTGGGTATATCCTGGCAGGAACTGATGGATATGGGAAGAACAAATCCCGGAAGCAACGAAAAATTCTCCATGAGCGTTTTTGCTTTGAATACCTGTCAGGAAGCCAATGGAGTCAGCCTGCTGCACGGAATTGTTTCTCAAAAGATGTTTGCTCCGGTATGGAAAGGCTATTTCCCCGAAGAATTACATGTCGGTTATGTGACGAATGGTGTACACATGCCTACCTGGGCTGCTTCGGAATGGCGTAAATTCTACGAAAAGAATTTTGATGCTAGTTTCTACGACGATCAGTCCAATCCGGATATCTGGGAAAAAATATACAATATTCCGGATGATGAAATCTGGAATGTCCGTTTAGCGCTGAAAAAGCGTCTTGTAAACTACATCCGCGGACAATTCAAAGACAATTGGCTGAAAAATCAGGGAGATCCTTCCAAGGTGGTTTCCATCCTGGAAAAAGTCAACCCCAATGCGTTACTGATTGGGTTCGGACGTCGTTTTGCCACTTACAAACGGGCTCACCTGTTGTTTACAGACCTGGATCGCCTGGCTAAAATTGTCAATAATCCGAATTATCCGGTACAGTTTATCTACACAGGTAAGGCTCACCCTGCCGATGGAGGTGGACAAGGCCTGATCAAGAAAATCGTTGAAATTTCACGCCTCCCTGAATTTTTAGGAAAAATAATCTTCCTGGAAAATTACGACATGCGTTTGGCCAAACGATTGATTTCAGGTGTGGATATCTGGTTAAATACTCCTACCCGCCCCTTGGAGGCTTCCGGTACTTCCGGAGAAAAAGCCGAAATGAACGGAGTGCTGAACTTCTCCGTACTGGATGGCTGGTGGTACGAAGGTTATCGCGAAGGTGCAGGATGGTCATTGACTGAAAAACGCACTTACGATAATCAGGAATATCAGGATCAATTAGACGCGGCAACGATTTACAGCATGCTTGAAAACGATGTCATTCCATTGTATTATGCTAAAAACAGCAAAGGATATTCACCGGAATGGATTCAATACATCAAAAACTCCATTGCTCAGATTGCACCGCACTACACTACCAAACGGATGTTTGACGATTACATCGACAAATTTTATTCCAAGTTGGCCAGTCGTTCAACCATACTTGTAAAAGATAATTTTGCGAAAGCAAAAGAAATTGCCGCATGGAAGGAAGAAGTGGCTTCACACTGGGATGGAATTGAAGTCGTATCGATCAATTACGATGATACTATTACCACTAAAGGAATGGAAGTCGGAGATCTGGTCCGGGTAGAAATTGTTCTGGATAGAAAAGAAATGCAAGGAAGTATTGGCGTTGAGGTGGTGGATGTAGGACTGGATCCTATGACCAACAAGGACAAACTGCAAGTACACCCCATGCAGTTGGAAAAAACGGAAGGAAGTAAACTGTTCTTCGGGGTTTCCATCAAAGCAGCTTCAACCGGCTATTTCAAATTTGGGTTCCGCGTATATCCCGACAACAAGGATATTCCGCACCGGATGGACTTTGCTTATGTAAAATGGATTAACAAATAATTGATTGGTTTCCGTATACCATTCTTTTTTCAACGATTTTGTATCCTAACGAACCGATGGCCAGCATATCGCTTAATATGTTCTTGGCGGTAAAATAGTTAATACGGGCTATTTTACAGAATTGATTCACGGTAATGTAAGGATTCTCTTCCAGGTAAGCCAGTAGTTTTTCTACCGGCTTACTTATTTTTAAATGGACTCCCTGCTTGCCGGCCCTCTTTTTCCAGGCTAATACCAATACCTCAGAGGCCAGGATGTTTTCATCGTCAACGCGTACATATACTCTGCGCCGGTCGTTTTTATCAGGTGCGGTATGCGGCTTCTCTGCACTGCTTTTTACAAGAACCTGCAGCACATTTTTCCCGTCGATGACCCATTCCTTCGCTTCAAACGGAACCTTCGGCACGCAATACATTTCCGCAGCAGCTTCGATCATGTAATATTCTTCTTCACTACGGATACCTGCAATATTTCCATTATCCTTGACTCCAATCAGCAGGATACCTCCTTCCGTATTAGCAAAAGCGCTGAGCGTCCGGGCTATTTTTTTGCTATCGGTAACTTCAAATTTGAAATCCAGCCGTTGGTTT
Organism: Bacteroidales bacterium; assembly: GCA_031553885.1. Taxonomy (GTDB): domain Bacteria; phylum Bacteroidota; class Bacteroidia; order Bacteroidales; family Azobacteroidaceae; genus JAVBKV01. The sequence continues at coordinate 40,053 of JAVBKV010000047.1, read as the reverse complement.
TCGCCTTGAGCAATTAATTCTTTTATGGGGTGATTTTTCTTCATTTTCGCTGTAAAAATAATTCTTTTTTGTAATTTTGGACAAAAATTCCCAATACATGTCCCATCTGCCTACTTTAATTACCGATCTGGCATTAATCCTTATTTCTGCAGGAATTGTATCACTCGTATTTAAACATTTGAAACAACCTGTTGTTTTGGGTTACATTGTAGCCGGTTTATTGGCGGGACCTTACACGTCCATATTCCCGACGGTTATGGATGTTGCCAATATTCAAACATGGGCGGATATCGGTGTGATTTTCCTGTTGTTTGCACTCGGGCTGGATTTCAGTTTCAAAAAACTACTGCATGTCGGTATAACAGCAATAATAGCCACTACAACCATTGTGGTCTCTATGATGACCCTCGGTTACCTGACCGGTATTTGTTTCGGCTGGTCACACATGAACAGTCTTTTCCTGGGAGGAATGCTATGCATGTCTTCTACTATGATCATTATCAAGGTATTTGATGATATGGGTCTGCGCAATCAGCGCTTTTCGGGAATTGTATTGGGCATTTTAATTGTTGAAGATCTTTTTGCCGTTTTACTGATGGTATTGCTCTCCACATTGGCTGTCAGTAAACATTTTGAAGGAACGGAAATGCTAATCAGTATTTTCAAACTGCTGGCGTTCCTTTTATTCTGGTTCATAACCGGTATCTTCCTGATCCCATCCCTCCTCAAGAAAGCAAAAAAATACCTGAATGATGAAACGCTTCTGGTCGTTTCTTTAGGCTTGTGCCTGGGCATGGTAATCCTTGCTACCAAAGCCGGGTTTTCCTCTGCTTTAGGGGCCTTCGTTATGGGATCCATTCTGGCGGAAACCATGGATGCCGAACGGATCGAACACCTGATCCAGCCGGTGAAAAATCTTTTCGGAGCTATCTTCTTTGTCTCAGTGGGAATGATGATTAACCTTCCCGTATTAAGCGGCTATATCCTGCCGATTATAATTATCAGCCTGGTTGTAATCATCGGACAGATCCTGTTTGCCACTTCCGGGGTACTACTGGCCGGGCAATCGTTGAAAGTATCCATACAATCCGGATTTTCACTGGCTCAGATCGGTGAATTTTCATTTATTATAGCAGGACTTGGCTTATCTTTAGGAGTGATTGCCGATTACCTCTATCCGGTGATTGTGGCTGTATCGGTCATTACTATTTTCATCACTCCTTACCTGATCCGGTTATCAGGACCGGCATATGTATTCGTAGAACGAAAAGTTCCGGCCTCCTGGCACAAATTTTTCAACAAAGACACTTCCGGTGCCCGACCGGTAAACCAGGAAAGTACCTGGAAAAAATTATTGAAAGACATGATCCGAATGGTAGTCATCTACCTGATTATCTGCATCATGATCATTTTTCTTTCCATGCAATACCTGGCTCCGGTTGTTCAGTCAAACCTGCCTGGGACCAAAGGTTCCGCCCTTTGCGCACTCATTATAATAACCATGCTGGCTCCTTTTATGAGAGCCATAATGGTCAAAAAGAACCATTCGGCTGAATTTGAAAAACTATGGAGCGAAAGCAAAACCAACCGTGGACCTCTGATTTTCTCCATTGTATTCCGAGTATTTCTCTGTGCCGCCATGATTATGTTCGTGCTGGAAAAATTAATTAACGCCAGTTTAGGTGTGGCACTATCGGTAGCATCCATTATTCTTACTATATTCGTATTTTCGAAACAACTTAAAAAGCAATCCATCCTCATCGAACGTCGTTTCAAAAAAAACCTGAACGCACGTCAGTATTACCAGGAATTAAACGCTCCGATGAAAAAACGGTTTGTCAACCACCTGCTGAGCAGAGACCTGCATTTGGCCGATTTCGAAGTGAAACCCAACTACTCCATCGTGGGAAAAACACTGAAAGAACTCAATTTCCGCCAACGATGCGGTGTTAATGTAGTAACCATCATCCGTGGAAACAACAGGATCAATATTCCCGGAGGAGATGAACGAATCTATCCTATGGATCACGTAATCGTCCTGGGAACGGACAAACAGATGCTCGTTTTTCAACAATTTATTGAAGAAAAAAATAAAAAGCACGCTAAAAGTAAAGACGAAGATATGGAGCCTGCAGCCGAGGTTAATATTGAACAATTTCAAATTGAACCCGGTTCCCGGCTCATTGGCAGAACCATCAAGAATTCCGGTATTCGAGACAAATTTGATTGCCTGGTAGTCGGAATCGAGCGGGATAACACCTCCATCATGAATCCGGATATCGATCTGGAATTGATAGAAGGCGACGTGATCTGGATTGTAGGAGAAAGAGAAAAAACATTACAACTGAAAGACTTATGAAATTTTTAGGAGTTATCCCCGCCAGGTATGCATCTACCCGTTTCCCGGGAAAGCCCCTGGTCGACATGAAAGGAAAAACCATGATCCAACGGGTATATGAACAAGTTTCCGGCTTGTTGGATGATGTAACCGTCGCTACCGACGACGACCGTATTTTTCAGGCAGTGAAAGCTTTCGGAGGAAAAGTAGTCATGACCTCCGCCGAACATAAAAGCGGAACCGATCGTTGCTACGAAGCCTATACTCACACAGGGAAGCCTTTTGATGTCATTATCAATATCCAGGGAGACGAACCTTTTATCAAAGCTTCCCAGATCGAATCCCTAAAAATGTGTTTTGAAGATCCTTCTACCGATATTGCGACTTTGGTCAAGCCTTTCTCTGCAAACGATGGCTGGGACGTTCTGTCCAATCCAAACTCGCCCAAAGTGATTTTAAATAACCGGAAGCAAGCTGTTTATTTCAGTCGTTCGGTCATTCCATATCTACGGGGAGTCGAACAGAACGAATGGCTGAAAAACAATGTTTATTACAAACACATTGGAATTTACGCCTATAAATCGGAGGTTCTGAAAGCAATCACTTCATTACCTGTTTCTACGCTGGAAAAGGCTGAATCACTCGAACAACTTCGCTGGATTGAGAACGGCTATGTCATTAAAGCCGGTATTACCCACGAAGAAACCATCGGCATTGATACCCCTGAAGACCTGGAAAAAGCATTATTGTTTATATAATTTACCACTTACATGAAAACCGCCCGAATTGAAGTAGTAGACGCGTTGAGAGGTTTTGCTGTCATGGCCATCCTGTTAGTACATAACCTGGAACATTTTATTTTTCCTGTTTATCCGGACCCTGCAACTCAACCGGAATGGTTAAACCTGTTGGATAAAGGTATATTCAGTATCACCTTTTCACTCTTTGCCGGAAAAGCATATGCGATCTTTGCCCTGCTTTTCGGTTTTACCTTTTACGTGCAATACACCAATCAACAGGTCAACGGCAAAGATTTCGGATTTCGTTTTCTCTGGCGATTGCTACTGCTTGCCGGTTTCGCAACCATCAATGCCGCTTTTTTCCCTGCAGGGGATGTATTACTGCTTTTCTCCATTGTCGGTATTTTTCTCTTTATTGTACGGAAATGGAGCGACAAGGCTGTTTTTATAACCGCAGTGATCCTCCTGATCCAACCGATCGAATGGTTTCATTATATCCGGAGTCTTTTTAATCCAGAATACCAATTACCCGACCTGGGAGTAAGCGCCATGTATGAAGAAGTAGCCCGCTACACCCAAGAAGGAAACTGGAAAACATTTATTTGGGGAAATATTTCCCTGGGACAAAAAGCCAGTCTTTTCTGGGCCATCGGAGCCGGAAGATTTTTGCAAACGGCGGGACTTTTCATGCTGGGATTATTGATCGGAAGAAAGCATTTGTTCGTCTCTTCGGAAGCAAGTATCCGTTACTGGATCCGGATACTCATCGTTTCCGCTGTTTTATTTGCCCCTCTCTATCAATTAAATGTGGAATTAACCTCCGGAGATCAGTTACCCATCATCCGCCAAACGGTGGGAGTCGTACTGGATATGTGGCAGAAACTAGCCTTTACCCTGGTATTGGTTGCGTCTTTTTTTCTCCTGTACCAAAAGGATTCTTTCAAAAAAAGGACCTACAATCTCCGGTTTTACGGACGGATGAGTCTGACCAACTACATTTCTCAATCTATTATCGGAGCCCTGATCTATTTTCCAATAGGTTTATACCTGGCGCCTTACTGTGGATATACACTCAGTCTGCTGATCGGTATCGCACTCTTTTTTCTTCAGGTTACGTTTTGTAAATGGTGGCTGAAAAAGCATAAGCAAGGTCCCCTGGAAAGTATCTGGCATCAGTTGACCTGGATCTTTTCTAAATAAACGCCCTGTTCCTCACCGATCATTTGTTGAGGTTTCATGGAAAGCACTTCCCGGCGGAGCTGTTTCATCTGTTTCTTGAAATCATCCGGGCTTATTTTCCCTGTATGATAATAAGTAGTCAATAAGTCTCTCAAATCCGTTGCTGCCTGATGTTTTCCCAGCGAATCAAAAGAAAAACCGACAGATGCAGAAGGTTTGTGCTCCAGTGCGTCCCACCACTTGTAAAGTGTTTCGGATAAATGAGCTTCATCACTCTGCAGGAAACGTTTGAAAAGGTATTTTTCTGTCTGTTTATAACGGGCCTGGTGTGTTTTGAACTTGTGATATCCCCGGGTAGAAAAGTGTACCAGCAGGTAAATCAACACCAGTACAACAACCGAAATTCCGGCAAACGTGTACCAGGGTAATCCCAACAAAGTGTACGGGCCTTTTTTAGCGTTCTGACTTTCGGGCTTACCCATTTCTGACGCCAGGCTGTCCCTCAGCGTAGATAAAATTCCCAGGTCAGGATTTTCTGCAATAGAAAATTTCTTTTCAGGAAGTACCCGTTCCTGCATTTTACCCGTAAATGGATTCCAGAACGATAACTGAACTGCAGGAAGCGTAAAATTTCCGGATTTTTCCAATAAGTATGTAATCGTCTGGGAGCTTTTTCCACTCACATCCCCACCCTCCTTGAATTCATTCAAAACCGGATCTTTCGGATAAATACTGGCCCATTTAATCTGTTGTTGACCCGAAAGGTTAGGTATAAACTGAGGTAAAGTTCCTTTAGCCGTGATTACAATCGTACGTACCAGAACATCCCCTACTTTCAGATGATCGAGATCTGCATTCCATTTTTCCGTAATAATTACATCCTTGGCAACAAGCCAGAAACCGGTTTGCTTGTCTTTAGGAATATCTCTTACCGAAAATTTTTCCACAGTTGTATGAATCGTCTGTTTTATACCGGTCGAACTTCCTTCGGGCGGACTTTGCACCGTAATATCCAGGGAAGGGATACTAAACTCACCGGCTTTGTATGGAAAAACGATATAATAGAACTGTACTCCCGGATATTGCTTTCCTCCGATGGTAAACATACCGGGTTGTGTTTTATCAAAAGGAACAATGAAAGCATTAGGTATCTGCAGGTTATTAAATTCCAGAGGCGCCGTAAACCATGTTTTCGTATAAACCGTAATATTCACACGAAACGGTTGTTGCACGTATACCGACCGTTTGCTCAGATCAACAATCGCAGAGACTTGTGCCGTTGCCTTTTTTCCTGCCAACAGAAAAAACAACAACCAGACAACTAATATGTATGAGAATCGATGTTTCATGTTACCAATTTTCTTTACCCTGTTTTACATCCGGATAATATTTCTTCTTTTGTATTTCAAAACGGCGATGAAGAAATTCGCCCGGATCAGCATTCGTTTTCTGCATCAGAACCTTGGTCTCGATAGGCATTTGATCTTCCATTTTGAAATCCTTGGGAGGGAACTTCTGTTCCTTTGCCCGATGAATATCGCTGGCCACCTCATCACTGGTCCGGTCCCCTTTGGTGGGAAGTTTTTTTACTTCAGTATCAGAAGTAAGCTGATCGTCTTGCGATTCGGGTTTACGTTCCTTCAATTTGTCTTTGACTGTTTTTTTCAGAATACTGTCGAGGCTACTGACATGCGGCTGGAAACGCAACACGCTTTGGGCCTGATCTTTCATCAGTTTTGCAGCATCAACGCTATGCCGGACCTGTTCGCGGAGAGAAGAATTACGAGTTGCAGCATCCTGAAAAGCCGTAATCGCTTCATCGTAAAATCCCAAACCAGCTAATGCCAGGCCATAATTATACTGGCCTGTAGCTGTCGTATCTTCTGCCAACAATTCGACGACACTCTGATAATCACCCATTTTGAAATAAGCTGCGGCTTTATGGGTATTATCCGTAAATAATTCCGCAGCCTGCTCATAATTCCCTTTTTCATATAATTTTTCAGCCCGATAATCGGAAGTATACCACCAGTCTGCATGTTTTCCTTCTGTGCTGCAGGCACTGAAACCAATCATAATCAACGGAATCCAGCACCATTGAACAACCCAACCTTTGCGGAACCAAAGCAGTACGATAAGCAGAGCCGGGAAAAGTAGCCATCCTCCCCGGTCATCCCATTCCTGGGCATTTTCTTTTTTATCCTTTTCAAAAACAAGATGATCGCTGATGCGTTTAGCAATACCTTCCACATCCGATTTATCAAGTGTTATCGTCGTGATATTGATTTTTTTATTTTGCCCCAGATTCTCTAAAGCCGTGGGAGACTGCTTGGACATAACGCCGGTCCCGGGAACAACCGCTCCATTCGGCGTTGAGAAAAGCAGGATTTCCATCCGGTGAATGGAATTATTAATGTAATCAGAAAGTAAAACGGCTTCGCTATCGTCAATTGCATCGGTCATTAACAAAATGGTACTTGGAGCTTCGATCGGCTTCATCAAGGTATCGATCAGACTGAGATTCAAGGCCAGATTCGTCCCCTGAACAGGCATCTCCCAATTATAAAGACTTTGAGCATGATGTTTTATTAACTTATAATCGGAGGTAAAAGGCAATACGATATGCGGCGTTCCGGCGTATGCAATGAGTCCGGCCCGGGCCCTGGGATTTGCATCCAGGAAATCGGATATTTTCATTTTGGCCCGTTCCAACCGGGAGGGCTGAATATCTTCTGCCGTCATAGACTTGGACATATCCAGGGAAATCATGACTACCGCAGGTATTTTTTCTCCCGGAACATCACGCTTTTTCCAGGTTGGACCTGCCAATGCCAGAATCATCAATGAAACACCTAAAGCAAGAAACAGCAAAGGAAAAAAAATAGCCTTCCGGTTGCTCTTACTGAACATGTACGGGCGTAAATGCGGGGCAATAATACTTTTCCATTTCTTTTGTTCCCTGTTTCCCACTATCAAAAGAATGAATATTACCGCCAGCGGAATGAAAATCCACAATGCCCACGGCCTCAAAAAATGAAAAGAATGAAAATTAAAATCGGATAATATGCGAAATAATAATATCATATTACATTTAGTCTATACAAAAGCATTAATACCTCTTTTCTGAAAACAGTTAACTAAAAGAATTGTTCAGTATTTTAAGCATGGAAATTACATTTGACCCGCTATTGTTGTATATCCGAAGGAAAAAGCATATATTTGCACCTTCTAGTGATTATTATGTTAAAAAAAGTTATCATTACCCTGACCTTTCTACAGGTTTGTACGTTTGTTTTCTGCTTCTGCTCCGAAGATCCGGATTCAGAAAGTTATTATTTTAACCCTGTAATGAAGCGGGACGCCCCGGATCCAACCGTCATCCAGGCTCAAGACGGAAGTTTTTACCTTTACAGTACGGAAAGCATCCGGAATTTACCCATCTTTCATTCAACGGATTTAGTCAACTGGAAGTTTGTCGGAACTGCTTTTACCGATGAGACCCGTCCTTCGTTTGAACCGAAAGCAGGCATCTGGGCTCCGGATATCAACTACATCAATGGGAAATATGTGATGTACTACTCCATGTCGGTATGGGGAGGAGAATGGACCTGTGGTATCGGTGTGGCGGTAGCCGATCGCCCGGAAGGACCTTTTACCGATAAAGGAATGCTTTTCAGAAGCAATGAAATAGGGGTTAAAAATTCCATTGACCCGGAATATGTGGAAGACAATGAAAAAAAATACCTGTTTTGGGGCAGCTTTCGAGGCATCTACGGAATCGAACTATCCGACGATGGGCTCAGTATTCAAAAAAATGCAGAAAAGCGTCAGGTAGCCGGAACTGCTTATGAGGGCACTTACATCCACAAAAGAGGAAAATATTATTATTTCTTCGCATCCATCGGATCTTGCTGCGAAGGCATTAAAAGTACTTATACAACCGTTGTAGGCCGTTCGGAGAACCTGTGGGGACCCTACGTTGATAAAAACAACCAACCCATGATGGATAACCACCATGAAATACTGATTCATAAAAACGATGCTTTTGTCGGTGTCGGACACAATTCCGACATTGTTCAGGATAAGGACGGAAACGACTGGGTATTTTACCATGGTGTATACCTGGAAAAACCACGTGGAAGATGTTTATTTTTAGACCAGATAAACTGGGAAAACGATTGGCCTGTTGTCCGGGACAATGAGCCTTCTTTCAAAGCAAAAAAGCCTGTTTTTTAATATTTTAAAAAACAAACTACGCATAACAAAGTCTGAAAAACAAAATTAGTTATATATACATTTATTAATTTTTTTAATCATGAAGAAACTCTTATTTTGTATTGGGATTCTGTCTTTGACTACTACGGCATTTGGCCAGTGGAAACCGGTCGGAGATAAAATCAAAACAAACTGGGCAGAAAAGATTGACCCCAACAATGTATTACCTGAATATCCCCGTCCGATTATGGAACGCAGTGACTGGCAAAACCTGAACGGATTGTGGGATTATGCCATTCTTCCTGCCGGAAAATCGGAGCCGGGAAATTTCGATGGAAAAATCTTAGTACCTTTTGCGGTGGAATCCAGTCTCTCCGGAGTACAAAAAACAGTCGGAGAAGACAACGAATTATGGTACAAACGTACTTTCACTGTTCCTTCCAAATGGAAAGGAAAGAATATTTTGTTGCATTTCGGCGCTGTAGACTGGAAAGCTGAAATTTATGTAAATGATATTAAAATAGGAGCTCATACCGGAGGCTACACTCCTTTCTGCTTCGATATCACTCCGTTCCTTACCAGTGGAGAGCAAAAACTGGTTGTCAAAGTATGGGACGGTACCGACAAAGGTTTTCAACCACGTGGTAAACAGGTACACAACCCGAACGGAATATGGTATACTCCGGTGACGGGTATCTGGCAAACCGTTTGGCTGGAACCGGTAAACAACCAACACATCCAAGCATTGAAAGCCAATCCGGATATCGACCGTAACCGTTTATCTGTAAATGTTTGTACGGCCAATACCGATGCTGCTGATGTAATTGAAGTAAAAATAAAAGACGGAGCTAATGTAATCGCCCAAGCCAAAGCGGTTTCAGGCCAAACCTTGGAAATGAGTATTCCTAACGCTAAACTTTGGTCGCCCGAATCTCCTTTTCTTTATGATATGGAAGTCAGCCTGCTGAGTAAAGGTAAAGTCGTTGATAAAATAAACAGTTATTGCGCCATGAGAAAAATATCTTCCAAGCGCGATAAAAACGGCATTGTCCGCATGCAGCTGAACAACAAGGACTACTTCCAGTTCGGCCCGCTGGATCAGGGATGGTGGCCTGACGGACTTTATACGGCTCCAACCGACGAAGCCCTGGTATACGACATCCAAAAAACCAAAGATTTCGGATTCAACATGATACGCAAACACGTCAAGGTTGAACCCGCCCGCTGGTATACCCATTGCGATCGTATGGGAGTCCTGGTTTGGCAAGATATGCCGAACGGAGACCGGACTCCACGCTGGGATATGTACACGTATTTCACTGGAAGCGAATTCAAACGCAGTGCAGAATCGGAAGCCAATTACAAGAAAGAATGGAAAGAAATCATGGATTTCTGTTATCCTTATCCCTCCGTTGTCGTTTGGGTACCGTTCAATGAAGCCTGGGGACAATTCAACACCGTTGAGATCGTGGAATGGACGAAAGCATACGATCCTTCCCGTCTGGTCAATCCGGCCAGTGGAGGTAATCACTTCCGTACAGGCGACATGCTTGACTTACATAAATATCCTTCTCCTGAATTATATTTATACGATGCAGAACGGGTTACTGTACTCGGAGAATATGGAGGTATCGGACTTCCCCTGCAGGGACACCTTTGGCAACCTGACAAAAACTGGGGATATGTACAATTCAAAAATTCCAAGGAAGTTACGGATGAATACATCAAATATGCTGAACAACTCAAGACATTGATCAAAGTCGGTTTCTCTGCTGCTGTTTATACCCAGACAACTGATGTGGAAGGTGAAGTGAACGGACTGATCACATACGATCGTAAAGTGATCAAAATTGAAGAAGACCGGATCCGCAAAGCCAACCAGGAAGTTTGTAATGCATTGAATAAATAAAAGACAACCGCAAGGAACACAAAGAAAACCGCAACGTACGCAAAGGAGTAAAATCCTATTATTTTTTGCGTACGTTGCGGTTTTCTTTGTGTTCCTTGCGGTAAATTTTCTTAAGACTTCCTCACTAACTTAAAAACACCGGTCAGTAAATAATAAACCAATGCCAAAGCAATAACTCCCCCTAAGGGATAAGGATAAAGCAATATGACCGGTTTATACGATTCCTCCTCATAAACAACAGGTTGTAATTTATTCAATTCAGCATATACCTCCTGCATTTCTTTCTGGCTATCGGCACGAAAATATTTTCCTCCTGTGGTTTCAGCGATTTGCTTTAATAAACTTTCATCAATGGCATAGCCACCACTTGCGCTATTCCCTATCCCCAGGGTATAAATAAGAATACTATCGTGTTTTGCAGCAGTAGCAGCATCCAAAGGCAGGATATCGGTTCCTCCGTCCACTCCGTCGGTCATAAGGAGCATTACCCGTTGTTTGATGGTGTCTTCTTTAAATATTTTGATTCCAAAAGCAATGGCCTCACCGATACTCGTCATTTGCCCGGCCATACCCACCTCAGTTTCATCAAGTAACCAGTTGATCGTTTGCAGATCTGTCGTAAGCGGAGCCTGTAAATAAGCATGCGTAGCAAACATCTCCAGTCCGACCTGATCGCTTTTTCGTTCCTTGATAAAATCAGTCATCAGGTATTTTACAGCTTCCCACCGTGACATTGTTTTTCCGTCCACAGTCCAATCACGCTGAGCCATGCTGAATGAGATATCAGCTGCAATCAGAAAACTGCGTACGGTACGGGTTTTCTTCCCCGGATGCCCAACCAATTGGGGTGATGAAGCGGCAACCAATAAACATATCCAGCACAAGATCAATGTTATCCACGAAAAAAGATTCTTTTTCGAGATCCAGGCACTTTTCTTGGGACGCTGTCCCGAAGCATCCACTGTCCTTGAAAAAAAAGGAGCCAGTAAAGCCGATCGGCGTTTACGCAATGCAGGCAGGAGCCAATAGACCAGAAATGGTAATGGAAGCAAAAGAAAAACCCATTTATGGGCAATCTCAAAATTCATATTATTATAGACGTACAGAAGCATACCGGTGTTGTTTTATCCATTGTTTGGCTTTGTTTACAAAAGCAACTGTTTCTCCTTCTTCGGGTAGGTTGTCTGCCAGATACAAACGAGCCAATAACTGTTCATCATTTACCTCAAATACAGGCTTACGGCACTGTTCGTTCAGAAATGTCAGCCATTCGCTGCCCTGTAAAGAAGCGGTTTGTTCCCTCCCATGTTGTACCATGGTTATTTTTTTCATCAAAGCGTTGATGATATAGATCAGTTCCGTATATTTCTTCGCTCCTATCAGCCGTTGTTCTTCGTGTTCAACGTGCTTCACGGCTTCACGGCGATAACGGTTTTTATAATAACGAAAAACGAACCAGAGACCAATCAATAAAATAAACAATCCAACCAATGCCGCTACGACATACCATCCCGGAGCATCCGGACGGAATGAAACCGGTGCCGGTTCTATAAATTGACCCAATGAAGGAATACTGTCGTTCATAACTATTTTATTTTCATCTTTATAAGTACGAGCTAATTCGCTTTTTTATCTGATCCTCTACAGGCAAATCCGTCGTAAATACCGATATAGGAATCCGGTAATGCCGGAATTCTTCTACAAGTCCCTGAAACCATTGCTGATAAGCCGATTCATATTTCTTTCCCCAGTTATTTTTATCATTATTCCACTCAATCTGACGGATTCCATCGCTCAACAACAATTTTCCCGGAGGCAATTGCCTGTCCATGGGATCTTCAATATGAACAAGAATAACATCGTTATGAGCCGCCATGTTACGCAAATGAATTTTACTATCGGTATTGAGTCTGGTCAGATCGGATATGACAACAATTACATAATCGTGGGTAACTGTGTGGCGCGTACGCTCCAGCATGTGATTGAGCAATTCAGGATCAGACTTAATGGTTTTACGTGAAGGCAAGGCATTGTTCCTTTCTACTATTAATTGCAGGAAATGCTGCACCACGGCTTTACTCCGTTTCGGGGCAACATAGTCATATCCTTCCTCATTAAAAACCAACCCACCGACACGATCTCCCCGTTTGACGGTATAAAAAGCACTCAGAGCTGCAATATGAGCCGCCGTAATCGATTTGGCATAACGCTGGGAGCCGAAAAACAAAACCGAGCTCTGATCCAGTAAAACAAAGGAGCGTCGTTCTTTTTCCTCATTGAATACCTTGGAATAGGTTTCGTTAGTCCGGGCCGTTACCCGCCAATCGATATTCCGGATATCATCACCGGCAACATATTGCCGTACCTCTTCGAAATCCAGTCCCCTCCCCCGCATTTTTGCTTCATGCCGTCCCGCAAGTATCGAATAAATATTGCGTTTGGGTAAAAGCGCTCCCCCTTGCGCCAGGTATTCAAAACGCATCAGGTCTTCCAGGTTGGTCGATATTTCAATCGGATAATTCATAATGGATGCATTACATTACAGCCACGTTTTTCAATAATAAATCAATAACAGCATTGGCACTCACCCGATCGGCATTGGCTTCATACGACAATATTAAACGGTGACGCAACACATCGTGTACAATGAAACGGATATCATCGGGAATAACGCTTTTCCGGCCATCGAGCCAGGCTACGACCCGGGAACATTTATCTAAGGCAATGGTTGCCCGGGGACTTCCGCCGTAACTGATCCAACGGGCTAAATCCTTATCGAATTTATCCGGATAACGGGTAGCTGAAATCAGATCGACCATGTATTTTTCAGCAGCAGTTGTTACCTCAATCTCATTGATTTCTTTCCGGGCATCAAAAATTACTTGTTGATCGATAGGTGTCGTTTTTGTTGTTTCCCCTTTACTTTCGTTTCTTACCAGTTGTACAATCTTCGCTTCTTCTTCGGAATTGGGATAATCAATCTCTATTTTCATTACAAAGCGGTCGAGCTGTGCTTCCGGTAATGGATAGGTTCCTTCCTGTTCGACCGGATTCTGAGTCGCCAGAACCATAAATAAAGGTTCCATTTTATACGTTTTACCTGCAACCGAAACCTGACGTTCCTCCATGGCTTCGAGCAAAGCAGATTGTACTTTAGCCGGAGCACGGTTGATTTCGTCGGCAAGTACCAGGTTACTGAAAACAGGCCCCGGTTGAAAAATGAATCTTTGTTCGGATTGAGGCTGATATATTTCCGTCCCGGTGATATCGGAAGGCAATAAGTCGGGAGTAAACTGTATACGGCTGAGTTTACAGTTGAGATTGGAAGCCAAGCTCTTAACCGCTCGTGTTTTAGCCAGTCCGGGCAATCCTTCTAGCAACACATTGCCATCCGTAAGCAAGGCAATGATAATTTTGGAAATCACATTTTCCTGTCCGATAATGCTCTGCCCCATATTCTTTTTGAGAGTCAGAATTTGTTCCAGATTTGTCATATCTTTTTTAATAAATAATTTACATATATAACCTTTTACAAGCCATATTGTTCATTTTTCTCTTTGCATTCTTTAAGGTTTTATTTTATGTGAGATAATAAAAAATTAGGAATTTTTCGTTCAAAATTGTATATTTGTATTTGAAAAGTACAAAATCTGAATTCCATATCGTACATGTCACACTTGCCACTTTTGATGAAAGACCTGGCTATTATATTGATATCGGCAGGCATTATTACTCTTATTTTCAAATGGTTAAAACAACCTTTAGTCCTGGGATACATCATTGCCGGAGTATTGGCCGGTCCGTACATTCACATTTTCCCTACAGTTGGCGATACGGCAAATATCAGTATCTGGGCTGAAATAGGCGTCGTGTTTCTACTCTTTGCCCTGGGACTTGAATTCAGTTTCAAAAAACTGATGAACGTAGGTGGAACAGCATTCATTACCGCTACGACCGAGGTCATCACCATGCTGCTAGTCGGTTATTTCATCGGGATCCTTCTGGGATGGTCCTCCATGGACAGCATATTCCTGGGAGGTATGCTATCGATGTCCTCCACGACCATTATCATCAAAGCGTTCAATGATTTAGGACTAAGAAGTCAGAAGTTTACCGGAATTGTCTTCGGTACATTGGTCGTCGAAGACCTGGTCGCTATCCTGATGATGGTCCTTTTATCCACCATGGCAGTCACCCGTGATTTTGCAGGCGAGGTTATGCTCGGCAGTATATTGAAAGTCGCTTTTTTCCTGATTCTCTGGTTTCTGGTTGGAATTTTCCTATTGCCCGCTTTTTTCAGGAAAGTAAAAAAACTGATGAATGACGAAACTTTACTGATTATTTCCCTCGGATTATGCCTGGGAATGGTAGTCCTGGCTACCGCAACCGGTTTTTCAGCAGCATTGGGCGCTTTCATCATGGGATCTATTCTGGCGGAAACCATTGAAGCAGAGCACATCGAACACATCATCAAGCCGGTAAAAGACCTCTTCGGAGCCATCTTTTTCGTTTCCGTCGGTATGCTGGTCAATCCGGCGATTCTCGTCGAATACGCCTGGCCGGTTATTATCATCACATTAGCCACGATCATAGGCAAAGCATTTTTTTCTTCCCTGGGAGTTCTGATTTCCGGGCAGACCCTCCGAACCTCCATCCAATCAGGGTTCAGCCTGGCACAAATCGGTGAGTTTGCTTTCATCATAGCTTCGTTAGGGGTAAGCCTGGGAGTCATGAATCCGGTCATTTATCCGATTATTGTTGCGGTCTCGGTTGTGACAACTTTTACAACGCCCTATTTTATCCGCTTGGCGGATCCATTTGTCGATTGGCTATACAAAGTATTACCTGACAAAGTAATAGGGCTTCTGAATCGTTTTTCGTCCGGATCCCAAACAATCAATCATGAAAGCGAATGGAAAAAACTGGTAAAAAATTATACCGGCCGGATGATCATATATATTGTTTTACTGGCCGCCATCATCGGATTTTCACTGAAATTTCTCACCCCCTTCCTGACTGATAAAATCCCGGGAGTCTGGGGTTCCGTTTTATCTTCCGTGCTTACTTTAATCTGTATGGCTCCTTTCCTTATCGCATTGATATCGAACCGGACCAATTCCCCGGAATTATTCATGAAGTTATGGAATGATAGCAAATACAACCGTGGAAGGCTTATTTTTCTGGTGTTATTCCGGGTTTTCATTGCCATAGCAAGCATTACTTTCGTTCTGATTCAGGTATTGGATTTCGGATACATCTGGGGAGTTGTCATTGCATTGGCTGTTTTGACACTCATTCTGATTTTCCGTCGCGACCTGAATCAATACGCTAAACTGGAACGTAATTTTCTGATCAATTATAACCAACGCGAAGAAGCAGAGAAAAAACGTCATCCGTTGAAAACGGTTTTTGAAAGCCAATTGAATAATAAAAACATCCACATATCGACCCTCATTGTTTCTCCGGAATCGTCCTGTATCGGAAAAACGTTGAAAGACCTGGACTTCAGGAATAAGTACGGTGTCAATGTGGTTAAAATTACACGGGGGAATCACTCCATTTATATCCCCGGAAGTTCCGAATACATTTATCCGCAGGACAAAATTGCCGTAACCGGTACCGACGAACAAATTCAATTGTTTGCCGAAAAAATTGAGGCGGAAAAAAATCAGGCAGAAATACAACAGAAAACCAACATTGAAATCAGCCTGCAATCATTTACTATTGACGAACACTTCCCGTATATGGGTTTAAGCATTGGAGAATCCGAAATAGGAAAAAAACATAACTGTCTGATCATAGGAATCGAACGTACGGATGCTTCAATCATGAATCCCCATCATTCGGTCGTTTTTGAATCCGGAGATCTGGTTTGGATTGCAGGAGATAAAAACGAACTGGAAAAAATGTGTAAGTGAAGCCTGTATAAAATTATCTGACATTGCTCCAAAGATATTTAAGCGGATTTATCAAATGTTCAAGCAAAGAGATTTCTTTGGTCGCAATCTCTGCCGTTCCTGTTAATTCGCCCTTAAAATCAATGGTTTTATGATAAGTACTCGTTAGATTTTTTTTATTAAAACGGATTTCAACTACTGCATATCTGTTTTGTTGATCTTGCCTGTTTTCTTCTATTCCTATTAAAGAGATATTGGAAACATGGCCTTCAATCATACCAAATTCCATATAAGGGAATTCATCTAATTTTATCATAACGGTTTGTCTTTCTTTTATTTTTCCTATTCCGGAAGTTTTTACATAGCACTTTCCGAGGATTGTTCCATAGTCTTCCGGTATTACTGTGAAAATTCTTTCATTTGAATTGACGTATTGATTCTTACTCCAGAATTTTAAAAAGCTAATTTGGCCGGCAGAAGGAGATTTTAGAATATACCTTTTTTCCCATTCTAAGATCCTGTTATGTAAAAGTTCATAGGACGCTACTAAATTATTGTAGTAATTTTTTTCTTTATCCTTAAAATCAAGATTTATTTCAGCGACACCCTGTTCTATTTGATGAATTTCTAATCGAACCAACGATATATTGCTTTGAGATTGATGTAATTGAATATCACTGGATATTTTTTCTTTTTGAGTGGTTTCCAGTTCTAAATTTGAATTTACACCTTTAATATATAAAACAGAATCCCGGGTATACTGTTTTTTTATAATCGCTGCGTATTCAGTATGAGATTTATTCTGAGACTCCATATCGTTGAGGTGCCTGAGTTTCATTTTTTTCTGTATTTCCAATGCTTCAACTTTCAATTCATGGTACCTCTCTTTCCTGAATAAGGTATAATCATCCATTGATTTTATCAGTTGAATATAACAGTCATTAAGTTCTCCTACATTTAAATCTCTTGGCAGAATCAGCAAGCTGTCTGCTCCTTTGTTTTTAATACCTTCTGTAATGGATTCCAGCTTTCTTTTCAAAAAAAGAACATCGTCCATGGATGCTGTATTTTCTATCGTGGCAACGATCTGGTCTTTATCTATTTTTGACTGATCTTTTACATAAACAGAATCAATTCTTCCATTCGTTTGAGAAACTAACCATATAGCAGGATGTTCAGCAGTTATTACCACCGAACTCGATATAATTTCCGGATATCTGAAGAAATAGGCTCCTGTAAGTAACGTGATGATAACAATAAAAATAACGGTTATTCCTCTTCTTACAAGCCAGGAAGGAGGAGATCCTATTAATTCTTCAACCTCATCGTGCCGGGTTATGGTATCATGCTTTTTACTCATAGTTCCAATTGATTCTTTACAAGATTAAAGTATATTCCTTTCTGTTGAATTAATTCATGGTGATTCCCGATCTCTGCTATTTCACCTCTATCCAACACAACAATCTGATCGGCATTTTTTACTGTACTCAACCGGTGTGCTATAATAATAGCAGTTCTTTCGGACATGAATTGATTCAGGTTTTCAATCACTATTTTTTCATTGTTAGCATCCAATGCATTAGTGGCTTCATCCAGAAAAATAAAATTCGGATCTTTGTAAATAGCCCTGGCTATTAAAAGACGTTGCCTCTGCCCCTGACTGATACCACTACCCTGCTCTCCGATTTTTGTATTATAACCGGCTGGTAATTGCTCGATAAAATCATGGATACTGGCTTTTTTACATGATTCTATAACCTTTTTTCGATCAATTATTTTATCACTTATGCCCACATTATCAGAAACAGAACCGGAAAAAACAAAACCGTCCTGCATAACAGCAGCACAGTGCGTTCGCCAATACTTTATATCTAAATTTTTCAATGGTTGGTTTCCTACAAGAATACTTCCTTTTTGAGGTTGATAATATCCTAATATCAATTTTATAAGTGTTGTCTTACCACTACCGCTTTCCCCTACGATGGCTGTAATTTTATTTTTAGGTATTCTCAAATTAATATCCTTTAATACGGGTTCGATTTTTTCACCCATATAGCTGAATGTCAGATTATGAATCTGTATATCCTTGGTTTCCGTCAACTGTAAGTCTTTCTCATCCATGGAAGTATTTTCATCTTCCTGAAAATGAATTTCACTTAATCTTTCAACGCTGATTTTTGCATCCTGTAATGAATGGACAAAGCCTATAAATGATCCGATTGGCGCTTTTAATTGTCCTAAAATATAAGACAGAGACATCATCATTCCCAGTGTGATTTCTCCATTTATGACGAGGTAAGCAGAGAGGGCGGTCAATGTAATATTCGTAACATTGGAGAGAAAAAAAGATCCGGATGTTTGAATCTGACTTATTTTCAATCCTTTCATACTCAACTTGAACAGGTCTGCCTGAATGGCTTCCCATTTATTCCTCATTTTTTGCTCTGCTCCGAAAAGTTTGATTTCTTCAGCTCCTTTTATAATTTCTATCAGGCTCGACTGGTTTCTTGAGGCTTTGTCAAACCGCTTGAAATCAAGATCCCGCCTGATCTTCATGAAAGACAATACCCATGCGACATACAAGGCATGTCCTACCAAGAAGATAATCAGCATTTGTAAATTATAATAACCGAGAATAATTGCAAAAACAAAAAAACTGACAAACGAAAACAGAACACCAATGGTAGACCCGGTAAAAAAATCCTGGATACGGGAATGATCCCCTATTCGCTGCATGATATCTCCTGTACTTTTTGTATTGAAGAAACTGATTGGAAGATTCAGCATCTTTGCTATGTAGTCTGAGATCAGGGCGATGTTGATTCTCCCTGTAGTATGCAATAAAATCCAGCTTTGGATAAAACCGACAGCTAACTCACTGACGGAAAGAATCAATTGTGAAATCAAAACCAGGTATATGAATTTGATATTATTATTCATGATACCCAGGTCGACCACAGCCTGAGATAGAAAAGGCATTATAAAGGAAAAACCCAATGCAAGTAACAGGCCCAGTATAACCTGGAAGAAAAGCTTTTTATACGGTTTCAGGTAATAGAAAAAATAAGATAATTTTTTTACATTACTGATATTGGAATATTCGACGTCGGCTTTATAAAAATCCAGCGTGGGGACCAGTAGTAGAAAAACACCTTTGTTATCTTCTTCGTTTCCCTTGTCCCTCCAACCATTAAGAAACTCTTCAACCGAATAGGTAATTTTTCCATAAGCCGGATCGGCCACATATAAATTACCAACCAATTTCCCTCCCTTTTTCTTCACTTTTACTTTGTAAACAACAATGTAATGGGTATCCCTCCAGTGAACAATACAAGGAAATATAGCTTTATCAATGAATTTTTCAAACGAACTTCTGACGGCTGTACATCGGAATCCGATTCGTTCCGCAGCATCATTGATACCTAAAAGAGGAGCTCCATCCCTGTTCAGGTAGGATAATTCCCTCAGGTAATTCAGTTCGAATTTGCGACCATAATAATTAGCAACCATCTTTAGACAGGTTGCGCCGCAATCCGAAGAATCCAATTGTTTGTAAGTCTTAAACTTCATTTATTTTGTTTTTCCGGTAATCAAAGTCAGGATATTTTCAACTGTAATTATGTGGTTTTTAAGAGGACATATCAGCATGTCGTTTTTTATCTGATAGTTGCAACAAACCTGTACCAACAAAGGCAAATAAGGACATTTTTTACAAATCCGATTATTAAACCAGGGAATTGCTAATTCCTTTTCACGCTGCAACGTTTTCCATTTGATATTTCCATTAGCATCCAGGTTGCCCGTTTGAGCATTGTTTATGTAGTTTACATAGGAAGAGAAAACTTCGGCATTGGAGTTTATAAGGATGAGGTTTTTCCGGGCACAGTGTATGGATTCCTTTCGGATGTAAAAGATTTTTCCCATTTTGGGATTCCTATCTGTATGGGCTACTGGCAAATACCGGACTCTTTCGTTATTTACCAGAGATGCTGTGAATGAGTTGTATTGCTCTTCATCTGCTGTACGTACAATCCGGAGATTGATATCGAAACTTCCGGAATTTTCACAAAGCGACCGGATCGTAGAATGATGTTTATCATAGGTAGGGACTCCTTTATCATGAAAAAGCTTATTGTGTATGCGGGGGTTGCAGGATACTGCAATGTTCAACTGGTTATAAAAATCCAGTTTTTTCTCTTTACACATTGCTTCCACAGTTTTTGAAAAGGGATATATATGGGTATCAAAACAGGATAATAAATGATTACCATTCCATTCCAACGTAAGGGAACTTATAGATCGAGAAGCTAACTGAGCAGAAATATATGTTTTTAGGCATTCCATGAAAGTAGTATCTATCGGATCATTCTTCTCCAACAACAAGGATAGGTGTAAACCGGAATTATTGACTACTTCATCCAAATACCGGTAATAAAAAAGCATTTCTTCTTTTTCGTCCGAATCCGTGAAAAATCCCCATTGAAAGAATTGGTTAAATACAGAAGGATATTCCAATTCAAAAGTAATCGGATCCGAGAAAAGAGCCTTTAATGTTCGGTGTTCTTCCCTTTTTACAGGGAAAACAGCGCCTTTTAAAGCATTGATATAGTACATTTTATCCTGAAGAGGAATTATGCTATTATATTTACTTGTTTTGTACATATTTTACTGTATTAAGGTTTTCTGTTCATTCTTGGTTTTCTGTAATATTTCTAAGCTATCGATCATAAATTGACGAAATGTAGGGACATCATAATCCGGATTGTTATTGTATTTTATTAGTTTTATCTCTTTATCTTCAGGATTATAATACATTTCATCGAACTGAAAAACTAAATTTACAGTAATATAATTTTGATTTTCACGTAATTTTTTCTCTTCCGTCACACTGATATTTTTTAATTGAAAATCGTTAATACAAATACTATCACATAATATAACCCGTTCTAATTTATTTTTTTCTTCTTCCGCAGCTATAGCAAAATAATTTTCAAGAGGAGAAAACCCATTTAAGCCTTCACTGAGTATTAGTGAAGGACAAACAGGGAATCTATCAGTAGGATGGAAAGAACGCCTGGCTCCGGTATCAAATTCAAATGCTTTGCAATCCATACTATCTAATTTTAAGTTTATAATAGGGGCTCCTAAACTATCAAGTACAAATGGAAGATTTAATGTTGTCGCTTCAGATTCAAAAGGAATGCTTTTTTTAGATACAATTACCTGGGATGTTTTTAGATTGAATAACCAATGAAACCGGGATATAATGTCCTGTCCGATTACTCCTTTTATTGTAGGATCGGCTTCTTTAGGCGCCATATAACCTTTATCATCTAAAAAGAAATCTGTATTAAGCCGAAAGTCTCCCAATTTGAAATTGATATTTTCAACTTGAAAAGTATCTAATCTTATTTCACGCATTGTATACATCCTATTTAAATAGAGTTCTTTGTTTGTATTCAGCTCTAATGTAGAAGCAAGGGAGTTATGGATAAATGAGATGCTGGATCCGGTATCCCATAGAAAAAAATAGGTATTGCCATTAATCTCCAATGGAATAGCAAGTCGATGATCGTGGATTACTGAATTATTGACAAATAGATCTACGGTTGTAGTATTTTGTTTACAAGAACTACAGTATAGAATTAGCAGGAGCAATGCTCCCCATCGGATTAGTAGTAAAAAGCTTGTTTGTTTCTTGTTCAGCATACTTATTTATTTGTTGACTGGATGGATTGTTGAGCTGCTTTAAAGCCTTGTATCAGTTCTCCGACATTACCAATTTGGCCTTCATTTTTTTTATCGGATATCAACTTAATTTCATGATCTACCGGGTTGTAATACATTTTATCAAATAGAAAAATAAAATTGACTGTAATGTAGTTCTGTTTAGTGTAATAGTTTTCATTGGCTATGCAGATATTATTGAATAATGTTTCATTGACACGCAGGCTGTCACATAAAATGAGTTGTTTGAGAGATTCTGTATTGGTAAATTTGAGAGGCAATTTATATTGAAGAGCCTCCGCAATCTCATCATTTACAGTAAGCGCAGTATAGATGCGATTTTTTTTTGAAAAGAAATCTATGTCCATGAAACTCCTATGACCGGTATCAAGAGTAAACTCTTTTGAATTCAAGCTATCCAATTTTAACTTAATTACAACATCATGACCATTTTGAGATGGCATGAAAGGAAGAGTCAGAATGTCCATGTCTTTAGTTGTCCCCAACGGAATTGGAGTTTTGGAAGCAATTACTTTGGCTGCTTTCAAATCAAACAGCCAATAAAACCGGGAAATTATATCTTGTCCTATTAATCCTTTTATATGAGAATCTGAACTAAGAATATGATTAATAACAGGCCCTCCTAGTAGGAAATGAGTATTCATTGAAAAATCTCCTAGTTTAAAATCAATTTTTTGGTAATAAAAGGTATCTTCTATTGATTTGTTAATCAGTATCGTTTTCCCAAAGACAGGCTTTTTCTCATTATTTAGTCCTAATGAAGTTGCAATAGAATCGTTTATACATGACTGTGTAGACCCGGTATCCCAAATAAATAAATATGCGCTATCATTAATTGTTAAATTAAATGCTAGTTGATGCTCATAAAAAGGATCATCAACAAACAGATTTACACTTGTTTGCATCTTTTTTCTACAGGAATTTCCAAATAATATCATTAATAATAATATTAATAATGTACATAAAGAAATAAACTTATTTTTAATAAATTTCATCTTAATTGCAGTTATTTATAAAGAGGCCACTTCATAACAGTACACAATTATGCTTTGAAGTAGCCTCCCATTTTAGATCACATTAGTTCCCAGATGATGTTGGAGCATTATTTATTGGTGTTGGTATAGGAGTAATACGTATATTATAAATTCCTCCTGGAGTAATAGAATCAATAATGATTTCATTCCCCGTACCGGTTACTTTAAATTCTCCCGTGCGTGGATTAACAGTAACTGAATTTTCGTTTGGCGTAGTACCTGTATTGGACTTAATCCAATTAACAACACTATCATATAAATCACTCACAAATTTTGTGGTAACAGCAGGACCGAAATATTTTGTAAATTCGGTTAGGAAACCCCCTCCATTAACTTGTACCATCTGCATCGCATTTAACGTTTCCGAAGAAAAAATCAATGATGCTTCCTGATAATCCATTTCCAATTGTTTACTGAAATTTTGATTTTTCATAAGATTTGTTTTTAAAAATTAATCACTCTATTTAGTTGTGGCCACTTTTTTCTGCTTGTTTAATCTGGCAAAACGATTATTCCGTTGAATAAAACTATTTATTGAATGCTTAAATATTTTTTCCAGGTATTTCTTTTCCTCTTTTATCTCTGGATACCTTTCTTTAAGCATTGCATAACTTCTTTCAAAAACGTCCCTATTTGCCGTTTTAAATTG
The DNA here is from genome assembly GCA_031553885.1 of Bacteroidales bacterium. Taxonomy (GTDB): domain Bacteria; phylum Bacteroidota; class Bacteroidia; order Bacteroidales; family Azobacteroidaceae; genus JAVBKV01. The sequence goes on along the minus strand of JAVBKV010000047.1, from coordinate 16,344 downwards.
CTCAAAGACTTGTTTTTTAATTGAATAAGGAAGAAATAATTGCGCCAGGTATAATTTATTGTATATAATATCCTGGGTAGGATTCATGTATGGAAAGCTTTCCCGGTAGATGTGTCCGGTCACCCAATCGTTGACTAATAAACAGCGTCCGCCTTCCAGCCATACTTTCATACTCAGTAATTGTTCATCCATTCCGTAACTTAACAATCCGTTTAACCCATGTAAATGTAGCCAGTACGATTTTTCCACAGCATAGGCGGCTCCCAGGATACAAGGGATCTCCATCAGATTTGAATGATCCGGTTCGTCGTGTTTATTCCATACAGTTTTTAGACTCTTTAAATCGATATAAGCTCCAAAATGATTCAATGGCTCTACGGTTACATGACCCGAACGGTCTTTTTTCAGAGCCTGGGTCTGACTACACAATATGGTACCGGGATGCTTTTTTAATAAATCGATCAGTCGTTCATCCCATCCTGTTTCATAAAACCTCATGTGTCCATCCAGCAAAAGAAAATAAGGAGTTTCAGACAAGGACACCCCTTCATTTCTCGAAGCCGCCACCCCTTTTCTTTCTTTGTGTAAAACATAGCTAACCTTATTGCCGTATTTCCGGATCATTTCATTGTAGTTGAAATTGTCATTGCTGTTGTCATTAATCAACAGAATACGAAGATTGGTTACCGCAGTTTCCAATATGGATTGAATGGTATTTTCTATTTCAGATCCTTCGTTCAGAAAGGGTATTATGATGGTTAGTTCAGATTTCATAGTGGGCGGGATTATTGATTTTCAGTTTAGGAATCAGCTCTGGATGGAAAATATAAATCTTTTATTTTTCGTATTGCTTCTGCTTGTTCACTTTGTTTTACTATACTGGCCTGGGTATTACTCATCCTGTGCTTTATAAGGATATCCGGAATATTATCTAATTTTAGATTGTTCGTTAACATCGTAAACCACAATTTGTAATCTTCGGCATATGCATATTCCTGTTCATATAAGCAGGGGAGATGTTGTAAAACCTCTTTTCTCATCATCACCGTGGGATGTCCGATGATATTATTTTCGAATAAATCTTCCATTGAAACCGGAGTGTCGTTTATTTTTGGGATATAGATACCTTCCATTTCTCCAAAAAATTCCATTCCTCCCGCAAGGAGATCAATATCTTTATTATGTTCAAGATAATTATATTGAATAAGTAGCCGATCTTTAAACATGATATCATCGGCATCCATTTTAGCAAGATACTTGCCCTGTGATTTATTTACAGATAAATTTAAGGATTCTATATAATTATGATCATTATGAATAAGCCGGATTCTTTTATCGTTAAAATGTTGAATTTTATTGATTGTATCGTCGGTCGATCCATCATCTACAATGACAAATTCAAAGTCTTCAAAGGATTGGGATAAAACGCTTACAATGCAATCCTCTATAAATGGAGAAGCATTATAGCAAGTCATAAATACTGAGATATTATACATTAAGGTTAGATTAATTTTATTTATTTTTCATTCTTTAGATATTTAATTATACAAACATATATGAAATATATGATAATTCAAAAATATACTAATTCTAATTTTAAAATTTAAAAATGAATAATTATAATTATCAATAAATTAGCAGTATATTTATAAAAAGTTTATTACTAATTACTAATTATATGACAGAAATTTGCAGGTATCAATACTCCTTTGATTTTTTGGAAACCATCAGTCCTCATTTATCGAAAGAGTAGCAAAAAAATATAGGATATAAAAACGAACTGAAAAAAATGTGTAAAATAGTCAAAAAAAAATTGCTTCAGGTTTGTACATTACAATTCCTGAAGCAATTTTATTTCTGAGTGCAATAAAAACTACCGGGTCTCAACAACCTGAGGGGTTGTAGTCGGTCCATGTACGACCAGTTTCCCGTCAGAAGCAATCTCCATTTTATCGATAAAAACGACACGTTCTTCACCTGTATCCTGAGTACGTCCGTGGTACACACAGAGCATTTCCCCTCCGGGTAATCCGAGCGCCATGCAATGTCCGGTTCCGGTGACTTTTCCTCCCTGTTCAGTATTTTTCTGTAACACCGGATTATCAGCCGATTTTTCGAAAGGTCCCAACGGATTGGAAGAAGTAGCGTAACCTACTGCATAATTGGCACCTCCGAAGAAATTCGCAGAGTACATCATATAATAAACACTGTCTTTCTTGAACATGAAAGAACCTTCCGTCCACCGGCGGTTCACTTCATGGGAGGTAACCGAACGGCTCTCCCATTCCGCCTGTTTATCATCCATTTTGTAGGGAGGACAAAGCAACAATTGAGGTTCTCCGATAACTCCTGAAAAATCCGGCTTCAGCTCTACTCCATACACCCAACTTTCTTCAACTTCATCATACCAGCCTTGCTTTTTTGCCCATTCGGACACTTCGCTTTTCACCGGATTTTTGTAGCAACAACGGGAATAATAGAGATAAACTTTACCTGATTCATCATCAAAATAAAGATTCGCATCAATAATCGGGTATCCGGGATCGAAAACAGGGCCTCCGTTCATTTCAACAAAGGGACCTGTGGGTTTATCGGCAACAGCTACCCCAACCCGGAAATTTTCACCCTCGTTGGTAGGATTGTGTTTCCAGTTAGCACTATACCAGAGGTAATACTTTCCATTTCTTTCATAAGCTTCAGGAGCCCAGAAACAGTCCAGCGTCCAGGAACTATCTGTAGCTCCCTGATAAATCATTCCCTCATCTTTCCAATCTTTCAGATTGTCCGAAGAATAAACTTTGAAACCGGAATCACCCGAGGTTCCGTACATATAAAATTTTCCATCAGAAGCATGGAGGATGAACGGATCTCCGAATTTTACCGGCAACGGATTCTGAAAGGTAACTTCCTGTATCAGGGATATGGGCGCTTCCTGCTTTTTATTGTTACTGCAGGATGCCATCAGCATGAGTAATAAAAGAATATGAATTGTTTTTTTCATTTTCGTATTTCTATTGTATTAGTTAATTAAGATAATCCGAACTCCTGATGTAATTCCGGAATAATTACATCTTTGTAGCCTTTTCGCATCAGTCGGTTCTTGAACTCATCCTGAACATCCGGTTCTCCGTGTACGACAAACACCTGTTTCACTTCGTTTACATCCTGAGAAGAAAGGTACTGACACAAATCATTGTAATCGGCATGAGCGCTCATGGAATCAATCGTCCGGATATCGGCTTTAACCGCATAACGATCTCCGAAAATGCCTACCTCTTCCGGGCGTCTTTTCAAGCGTGCTCCCAGCGAACTGGGTTCACAATAGCCGATAAGCAGAATGGTGTTCCTCCAGTTCTCAATGCTATTGGCAATATGGTGCTTAACCCGGCCCGCTTCTGCCATTCCCGATGCAGAAATGATAACGCAAGGCTTGTAGTTATTATTCAATTCCTGTGATTTTCTTTTATCCGTAATATACTTCAATCCTTTGAAATCAAAAGGATCAGAATCGATTTTCATCAATTTCTGAACAGAGCGGTTAAAACATTCCGGATGATTCTTTACTATTTCAGTAATGGTTGTAGACAGAGGACTGTCGACATAATAATCCAGGTCCGGCAATCGTCCGTCCAGCTCCAGATCATTCAAGGCATATAAAAGTTCCTGTGTGCGTCCCACGCTAAAGGCCGGAATAATCAATTTACCCTTTTTCCCCAGGCAGGTTTCTGTAATATTTTTCAGCAATTCTTCCGAATACGTTTCGATCGGCTCATGCAACTTATTTCCATAAGTCGATTCGATAATAATATAATCAGCATGCGGAAACGATTGCGGCGAATGAAGAATCGGATCACCGTAACGGCCCACATCCCCGCTGAAAGCAATGGAGGTACGTTTCCCGTTCTCAGTAAGTGTTATAAAAGTTGTAGCACTTCCTATGATGTGGCCTCCATCAAAAAACTGGAGTTCAATATCCTCGTCAACCATTACCGGGGAATAATAATGTACCGGTACAAAAAAACGGAATGTATTATTGACATCCTCTTCGGTATACAGTGGCTCCAGCAACGTCCTACCCTCTTCCAGACGCTTTTTATTTATAAAATGGATATCCTGTTTCTGGATATGAGCCGAATCCAGCAACAAAGCCTTGGTTACGTCGATGGTTGCAGGTGTTGCATATATTTTTCCTGAAAAACCATTTTTTACCAGCCGGGGTAATAAACCCGAATGATCGATATGAGCATGAGACAGAAAAACATAATTGATTTCATGCGCTTCAAATCCAAAATTCCGGTTCAGATAATCGGTATCTTTTCCCATCCCCTGATACATACCGCAATCCAGTAATATTTTTTTTCCATTGTTCATGGAAATCAAGTGTTTGCTGCCGGTAACCGTACGGGCAGCTCCATGAAAAGCTATCTTCATTACATCTGTTTTTAAAATTGCGGCAAGGTACTCATTTTTTTAATAAATACCTATATCGTGGTACTTCGGTTCTACGATCATTTGACCGTCTTTATTCATTATCCCCTGAGAATCATTCTTATAAACCTTATAACAATTATTTTCCGTTTCTTCGATTGCATTGAATTGAGGCGGGATAAGTTCCGTTCCATCCGTATTGATCATTCCCCATAGATTATCACGTAAAATAAACGCACGATTGCTGTTAAACTTATCGATATACTGGTAGGTGGGGGGCAGGATCTGTTTACCATTTTTATTCAATAATCCAAAAAGATTTCCCTGAGAAACAATAAACACATTATTATCCTTCTGTCCGACAACATCATAGGCGGGCTCAAACATAAGAGTCCCATCGTCGGATAACATACCGATCAAGCCATCTTTAAATATTTTATATCCGTCCTTGCATTTGAATACGGCTGAATATTTCGGGGCGATTGTTTCAAATCCGTTGGAATTCAATACCCCCCAAAACCCTTTCTGCATAATCAGGTAGTTGTTTCCCTTAATCCGTTCGATTCGATGATAAGCGGGTTTTACGATTTCAACTCCTTTATCATTGATCAGTCCATAAAGAGAATCTTCACAGACAATAGCCTGGCCTTTACTGAACTCGCAAATCAGGTTATACCGGGGTGGCACTATTTCGATTGCTTTCTCAGAAATCAATCCCACCTTTCCCTGCTGAAAAATAACCGCCCTACCATCGTCAAACTTACCGATAAAGTCGTATTTCGGATCACAAAGCACCTCTCCTTTGTTATTTTTGATTCCCCAGCTCCTGCTATTATCGGTAAACGGATAAACTTTTCCCTTTTCATCGGGATTGTAAGGAACCCGTTGCCCCTTATCATTCAAGCCGTAAACATCCTTACCTTTCACGACAGGGACCACGTCTTTATCATATTTACCCATCATGTCATATTCGGGTTTGACCAATTCCCGTCCATTTTTATCAATTACACCGAACTTTCCGTTTACATATACACGAGCCCAGGGTTTTTCATTTTTTTGAGCATTTACGATTGTTACAGCCAGGCTGGTAAACGCCAGCAAAACGATTGGTTTAAAATTTTTCATACGCATTACTTTTATATCTGGTTTAATTTATTGGAGTAGAAATAATATTCATTTTCATTAAACAAAAAACGTACATTTTAGTTAAATACAAATAAAATGCCAAAACCGGATCAATTAAAATAAGATGCGTTTTTACGGTTTAGAATCACATAGATAATAACAGGTGCTCCAAGGAGTGGTGTAACAGCATTGAGTGGCAGTAAACTACCGGTAAAGGGCAGAATAGTCATCAGGTTACAAAGAAGAGCAACGGCCGCTCCGGAAAGAAGAGTAGCCGGAAGCAATAATTTCTGATTAGATGTTCCCAAAACCATGCGGGCAACATGTGGAACGGCCAGTCCTATGAAACTGACCGGACCGCAGAAAGCGGTAACAATAGCTGTCAATAGTCCGGTACACAAGAGAATCAACATACGGGTACGCCCGACATGGATACCGAGATTAGAAGCATACCGATCACCTAACAACAACACATTCAGGGGTTTGATCAATAAAACGGACAACAACAAACCGATCAGGATGGTCGTACAATAAAAAGGTAATTGTTGAAAAGACACTCCGGAAAAACTACCCATTCCCCACATAACAAAAGAGTGAACGCTTTCCGAAGAAGAAAGCGAATTCAAAACCGAAATCCCCGATGAAGCCAGGTAACCAATCATCATACCGATAATCAGTACCAGTATATTGCTTTTAACCTTAGCTGAAAAATAAATGATCAGGGACAGGACTGCCAGCGCACCAACAAGTGCAGCCAGAATAACCGAAATATTCATCCCCAATGAAAGACCAGCCCGGCTACCTATCGACCCTCCGGAATAAAGCATAACTACAGCTACCCCCAGATGAGCCCCGTTACTGATTCCCAGGATAGAAGGTCCCGCAAGCGGATTTTGGAACAAGGTCTGTAACATCAATCCGCTGACAGCCAGAGCTGCTCCGGCAAGCAAGGCCGTAACCGCCTGAGGCAAACGGGTATGTAAAACAATATACATCCATGCGGATCGCTCTGCCTCTTTCCCCAATAGAATATCCATTACCTGGGAAGCCGGAATCTGTACGGAACCGTAAAATAAATTTCCCAGAAACAGGAAAATGATAAGAATGGCTATGCAATAACAGGTAATTCGTTTATTTTTCATTCATTTTTTTATCGATTCGGCTAACAAAATTAGGGAAAAACCGTTCGCATTCCAAAGAATAATATAACTTTGTGTCAAGTATGAAAAAAATTATTTTCTCAGTGACTTTGTGTTTCCTGTTGGGAATGATTGGTTTATCAGCCCAGGAAATAAAAAACGATACTCTGTCCCGGAGCAAATCTTTATTGGAAAAAAATTTACTACCGGACTCCGCTTCTTTAAAATTACCCGTCACGTTGGATATTCCACTGGAAATGCCTCCGGTTAAAATGAACCTGACCAGTCAGCAGGAAGCGATGCTCGATTCGTTACGTCGGCTCGATGAGTTGCCTTATGACTTAGATCAGGTACTACCTCCTAAATTCAAGCCCGGCTTATTTTTTAGTCCCGGAGCTTCCCGGTTTGATATGCCGGTCATAGGAACGGTCACCACCTTCTCTCCTGCTCTTGGATTCCAGGCAACAGAAAAATTATCGCTTTACGGAGGTGTCAGTTTCTCACAATACCACAACATGTCCTACATCCAGAACATCATAGCCCCGGGCTGGCCGGTCAAGTCCAATATTACCTCGCAATTCTTTACCGGTGCATCTTATCAATTGCACGATCGGTTCCGGTTGCATGCCACTTATCAACATTCGTTGTATAATCAGTTACCTCATAATATGATGATGTTTTCGCCGGCTTATAACACAATGTCTGTCGGAGTAGATGTTGATGTATGGAACGGATTGGGAGCCCGGATCGAGCATGTATGGGAATTTGACAAATACGGCCGGATGCGTAAAGGAATGAGGTATTCTCCAATGATTGACGTGACTAAATTTCTAAAATTCCTGGGATATTGATTCTATTCCCTTTTACAGAACAACTATAAGCCTCATATTCGGATGAACATGAGTATACAGGTTTCATGATTTTAAAATTTTATGTATATGAAATTACTGCAAAAAAAACAGATTCTCTTTTGTATTGCAATACTATTTGCTTTACCTATACTGGCCGGCAATGGAAACACCCCTCCTTCCACGGCTAAAAAAATTCCATTGGGAGGTAATTCTTACCTGACATCGGGTCAGGACAGAGGTAAAATCAGGGATAGCGGATTCACCCGCTGGAACGATCCTCAGGATGTGTATAGTACTTTTTTTCGTGTCAGCCAAAAAGGCAACCTGGATTTATACCTGAAATATACGGCAACTGCAGCCTCCAACATTCAGGTAAACTGCCGTAATAAAAAATTCTCCGTCAGCCTGACTCCGGGAAATGAACAAACCATACACATCGGAAATGTATCCAGCGTCGATACCGGGTACATCCGGGTGGATTTCAAAGGAATTGAACGGCAAGGAGATACTTACGCCGAAGCATCTGATCTGATCGTCAGCGGAAAGGCGACCGAAGGAAAAATGGACTATGTGGATGACTTCTCTTTTTACTGGGGGCGCCGGGGACCTTCGGTACATCTCGGATTTCCATTTCCTGAAAACGAAACCATTGAATGGTTTTACAACGAGGTAACAGCCCAGCCCGGATATGACCCGGTTGGAACGTATTACATGGCCAACGGATTTGCCCAGGGGTACTTTGGCATTCAGGTCAACTCTCCGACCGAACGGAGGGTCTTATTTTCCGTCTGGAGCCCGTTTGAAACCGACAATCCGAAAGACATACCCGAAACTCACAAAATTAAATTATTGAAAAAAGGAGAAATGGTAAAAACCGGAGAATTCGGCAATGAGGGTTCCGGAGGACAAAGTTACATGATCTATCCCTGGAAAACCGGAACCACTTACCGCTTCCTGACGCATATCCGTCCCGATGGAAAAGGATCGACAGAGTACACGGCTTATTTTTATACTCCCGACGAAGGAAAATGGATGCTGATCGCCTCTTTTTCACGCCCATTGACCGATACTTATTACAAAGGGGCGCATTCTTTCCTGGAAAGTTTTAATCCTTCTACCGGATACCTGCCCCGGAAAGCATTATACGGCAACCAGTGGGCCCGAACCAGCGATGGGCGGTGGATTGAAATAACCAATAAGGTTCGGTTTACAGCAGATGAGACAGGCCGCAAACAAGCCCGGATGGACTACAAGGGAGGAGTCGAAAAGAATCAGTTTTATCTGCAGAATTGCGGCTTCCTGAACGATTATACCAATATAGGAACGTTATTCTCCAGGTCCGAAAACAAAACCCCTCCTGCAATCGATTTCAATCAATTACCATAAAAAAAGAGGCTCACGCCTCTTTTTTTTATCTTAACCGATCCGCAGAGCGGACGAGTCGTTCATCTTTTTTTATGGCCGCTATGGCCAGCAAGTTTAGAATTATAGCAATCAACGGAAAGCACAAAGCGACATTCATCGAAACACTCTGTATTTCTCCCGGAAAAACATTAAATAAAAAAAACAATGCACCATAGGGCAACAGGATAAAAAATAAGTTTGCCCAACAAAATTTCACTTGTTTCTTTCTGTTTTTATATGAAAATATAGCAACAAGAGCCAGCAAAGCGCTTAAACCACACATAAAAACAAATATCCACTTCCAGGCTGAAGCAAATTTTTCTCCAACTCCCCCTATAATCTGAACCAGGAGAACATCTCCCTCTTCCAAACCTACTGATGCCAGGGGCATAAACAACATTGCCAGCATCAAGCCGGCAATGAGGAATAAATAAATTGTCTGAATACGTTGTATCATCCTACTTCTTCAAATTTATCCTTTTCTTTCAAAGGATTCCGGTAGTAAATTTCATGATCCGTGTATTCCTGAGCCGCAATCAACGTCGGTTTAGGTAAGCGTTCGAAATAACGGGAAATTTCAATTTGTTCCCGGTTTTCAAAAACTTCTTCCAGGCTATCGTTGTAAGAAGCAAATTCCTGTAATTTCCGCTCCAGGTCGTGTTTAATTTCCACACTGATCTGATTGGCGCGTTTACCGATGATGCGAACCGTTTCATACACATTTCCGGTATCAGCCGATAAAGACATCATGTCACGGGTAACGGTATTGTTTGGAGCTGATGTTTTCTTGTAATCCATAAATTATAATCTTATTTTTGGTATATTATCCTTTTAATTCTTTAGCGACACGCTCATACATTTTTTTGATTTCCTTCGCATGTTTCCCTTCCGGAAATTCATTGATGTAAGAAAAATACTCGTCTACCACATCCCTGTACCTCAGATCCTGTTTTTCTTCCACACTCCGGACTGCCATTTCATACTTGGATTTGAAGACATAATACATGAATTCTTCCCGGTGCTTGGAATAAGGATAAGCAAGAATAGCATTCCGTGCCGTAATTACACACGAAGCATAATTTCCTCCGGGAAATGAATAAACCACATAATCACCCAGGTTATAATACAAACGCACAGCCATCAGTTCCTTCAAAGCCAGTTTTTCCTGTAATTCGAACAAAATCCGCTGTGCTTCGTCTTTACGTTCGCTCTGCGGATAATTTTCCATAAAAGTCTGGAATTGCTGAATGGCTTTATAAGTATCGGTTTGATCCAGACGCGGGTCCGGAGAATCCAGATAAAGACCATAAGCGGAATAATAACGTGCCAGTTCGGCATATTCTCCCTTGGGAAAATTGGAGTAATAGCTCTTAAAATACTCCGAAGCAGTTTGGTAATCTTTCATTCCATAATAGCTTTGAGCCAGCAGATACAACGACTCTTCGGCAAAGGATGAACCTTTGAACAAAGGAACTACTTCTTCCAGCAATGTGGCTGACCGGCTGAATTTACCCTCGTTAAAGTACTTTTTTGCGTACTCATACTTAACGGAAAGATCGGGATTTTTCAATACCTTATTGTACTCGCCACAGGAAGCCAACAGAAATACAAGAAAAGAAAAATAGATCAGTTTTAATTTCATAATTTGTTCTTTGCTCAAATTTTGCATGCAAAAGTAGTGAATCCCTTTGAATTAGAAAAGGATTTACATTTTTTTATCAAAAGATAACAGGTTAATTAAACCTTATACAATTCACTTGCAGCCAATAATTCGACTTTACTTTCAGTCAGGACTTGCACACATTTCTCCAGATTGTCGGGACGAATAACCACGACAGCGCCCTGTCCGAACGTAAATGCATACATGTATTCCACAAAAATTCCGGCATCGGTGATGACGGTCATGGCTTTGGCCAGGGCACCCGGCTCATTGGGACATTGCAGACAGATCACATCGGTTACCGTCACCGCATACCGGTATTCTTTTAACACTTGTTTAGCTTTTTCCGGATCAGAAACGATCAGTCGAAGGATACCGAAATCGGAATTTTCAGCAACAGTAAATGCGGTCATATTAATACCGGATTCTCCCAGAATACGGGCAACTTCGGTAAAACGTCCTTTTTTGTTTTCTAAAAAAACAGACAATTGTTTAATCAACATAGTTTTTAATAATAAAGATGAAAACAATTAAAATTTTCTCTTATCAATCACCCGCTTTGCCTTTCCCTGACTGCGTTCCAGGCTTCGCGGCTCGACCAGTTTCACATCGGGTGCAATGCCGATAACGCTTTGCAGACGATGAGCGATTCGTTTTCTGAGTTCCAGCATACGGGAGATTTCGTCCGAATAAAAATCTTCTTTCATCTCCACCTGCACTTCAAAGGTATCTAAATTATTGATACGGTCAATAATCAACATATAATGGGGTTCCAGTTCGGACATTTCGCAGATGACAGATTCCACCTGAGAAGGAAAAACATTAACCCCGCGGATGATCAGCATATCGTCGCAACGTCCCAGGATGCGGTTCATACGTACAGACGTACGACCACATTCACATTTTTCATAATTCAGGCTGGTCAGGTCGCGTGTTCTGAAACGGATCAGGGGCATTCCCTCTTTGGTTATGGTAGTAAATACCAATTCACCCATGGAGCCTTCCGGCAAGGGTTCTCCTGTTTCAGGATCAACTATTTCAGGAAAGAAATGATCTTCACACAAATGAGTCCCATTCTGAAATTCACATTCATGACCGACTCCCGGACCGATAATCTCGGTCAGCCCGTAAATATCATAAGCCTTGATTCCAAGCTTTTCCTGTAACTCCCTGCGCATGGCTTCCGTCCAGGGTTCAGCACCGAAAACACCTATTTTCAACCGGAACTCCGAACGTGGAATATTAGAATCATGCAATGCATCAGCCAGATAAAGGGCATAAGAAGGCGTACAGGCGAGTCCCACGGCTCCGAAATCATGCATCAACATGATTTGTTTTTCCGTATTCCCGCTCGACATCGGAATTACTGTTCCGCCAATGGTTTCAACGGCTCCATGAGCACCCAGTCCCCCGGTAAACAAGCCATATCCGTACGACACCTGCACGACATCGTTCTTACCTAAACCATAAGCCGTGAAACACCGGGCACCAACCTCATTCCATATATTCAGGTCGTTCCGTGTGTATCCCACAACAATAGGCTTGCCTGTAGTCCCGGAAGAAGCATGCAGGCGGACAATCTCCGACATGGGAGTACTCAGTAAATCAAAGGGATAATAATCCCGTAAATCTTTTTTAGACGTAAAAGGAAGCTTGACAATGTCATCAATCGTTTGAATATCTGCCGGGGTAATTCCCGCCTCCTGCATTCTCTTCCGGTAGGGTTCGCAGTTATGATATACCCGTTCCACTACCTTTTTCAGCCTTATTCCCTGAAGTTTACGCATGTCTTCACGGCGCATACACTCCATTGTTTCGTTCCAGATCATTTCATACGTGCATTTTTATTTTTATAAATTGGTCGTATGGAACTCGCATGTTCATAATCTTTAGTATATTAAGGCACATGCTTCGTTTCATTATGTATATTTCAGCCGCAAAATAAGTACAAAATATCAAGAAAAGAAAATGAAAACACACAAATTATTATACAGTTCCCATAAACCACCGTTTAAATTCACCGACCCGGGCCTTACTCACCAGTATCCGTTCCGGTACCGGAACCTTTAAATTGACCGATAATTTACTCCCGAACCAGATAGAAAGATCTTTTACAGCAGAACGGGCAACGATGTATTGCCGGTTAGCCCGAAAAAAAACGGAAGCATTCAGTTGTTGCATCAATTCGTCCAACGTCTGATCCAGGTAATAGGATTTGCCTGAATGTGTAATCGCCTTCACCATTTTTGTATCGATGTAAATGCAGGCAATATCTTCGGTAGCCAACGGAATCAGGCGGTCTTTTTCGGGCACCAGAAAATAAGACCGGTAGTTACCCGCCGAATTTTCTTTGATATTTTTTAATAATTCTTGAATTAACATGGAATTACCCGAGGACTTGGCTGAAAAGTTTTTATATTTGAGAATTGCCCGCTCCAGTTCCTTTTTATGAATCGGTTTTAATAAATAATCGATGCTGTTGACCTCAAACGCTTTCAGCGCATATTCGTCATAAGCCGTAGTAAAAATGACCGGACAGGTAATGGTAACCGATTCGAAAATGGAAAAAGAAGACCCATCGGCCAGATGGATATCCATAAACACCAGATCCGGCATGGAATTCAACCCGAACCACTCCACACTTTCATCGATGGATTGCAAAATGGCCAGGATTTCCAGATCCGGCTCAATTTCTTTAATCAGGGCTTGCAGTGCCTGTGCAGCAACAACTTCATCTTCTATGACAAGTGCTTTCATATATACATCTTTTTATTTTTTAAGAGGAATGATTACTTCGAACCGATCCTCCGTGTAACTGATTATAATTTCCTGCTGCCACATCAGCCTGTAACGCTCAGTCAGGTTAGCCAGGCCAATGCCTTCCCCACCCTCCGATTCTTTCTTTAGTTGTACCGGATTGGAAACACTGATTGTATCCTGGTCAGAAGTAGAGATCGTAATCTTCAACGGTTGCCTGTTGCTTACCACATTATGCTTAATCGCATTCTCCACCAGAATTTGTAAACTTAACGGAATAACCTGATAATCGTAATATTTTTCATCAACCAGCTCTACAAATTGCAGGCTATCGCCATACCTGATTTGCATCAGCATGCAATACGCCCGGGTAAATTTCAACTCCTCTTCCAACGAAATTACATCCTTGTTCTGTAACGTATACCGGAATACAAAAGACAATTGCTGGACATATTCCTGAGCCTTATCCGTATCGATCCGTATCAACGAATTCAGTGTATTCAGTGAATTGAATAAAAAATGAGGATCCACCTGATTCTTGAGAGCCGTTAAGCGTGTTTTCAGGTTTTCAGCCAGTAGCATTTCATTTTCCAGGACAGTTTGCTGCTGTTTATAGGAAAGATAAATCAATTGGGAAGACAAGAGAACCACCACAGCAATGAAATAATCCCGGAACATTCCTCCCCGGATAAACCGTTCCGGATGGGGACCAAAATCCTGGAACTGAAGTTGGATGACTGAACACACATAACTGATCACTCCGGCGCATACGATTGTTATCAAAACAATGTACAACCACTTATACCTGGAAGCCCAACGGTTTCTCAATAACCGGAAGTTTATCAAATACAACAAAAATGCAACTAAAAAATTAAAAAACAGATGCATCAATGTGTTACCTAATTTAAACGTTTGCCGAACCGGCTCTCCGTCACGGGGCATCACGGCATCCCGTCCATAAAAAAACATGATAATAAAAATCAGGTTCATCAATAAACTGATTCCCAACGCCAAAAGAAAGGCTGTACGGTAATTGAGCGGAGATCGTTGCATATTGTTAATTTTTTCACAAATATACAGATTCCCGCTAAATGAGATCCGGATAAAATAATAAAACGGCAAAAATCAGAACTCAACTGGAGAAAAACCAGGGTGAACATTTCTTTTATATCTTCAATTCCACATTTGCTTCCGTACCTTTTTCCGGCTCCGAATAAATCTCTATGTTGCCACCGAAGGCTGCGAGACGAGTATGTAAGTTTTATCAAGTCCATCCAATGCATTGGTTATATGCACAACCACATTTGTATCCTGCGATAAAGAAGACGAAAAAGTAACCTACACAGTTACTTTGATACAGATGGAGGCAGTCCGGCTCCCGCTGCTCAACAAGTGGTAGCTGGAGGAACAGTAACCGCGCCCGTTACCAATCCGACCCAATCGGGCTACGTGTTTCTTTTCTGGCGTTTAAATGGAACCTCAACAGCTTACAACTTCAATACACCTGTAAACAGCAATATTACACTACAGGCCAAATGCGATGGTGGCGGTGTTTATCTTGGAAATAACCCCGGTGCTGAAAAGAAAGCTGAATTTGTGATGAGCGGAGGAACCATTTACGGAACAAATGACATATTGGAAGCCAACAATGCGCAATACGAAGGGAAAGCCCTGTACCGGAAGGACGGAACCGCAAAATACGGAAACGGGGTAGCTATACAAAGTACAGCAGTCAATACTACCCTGAAAGGTGTCAAATAACAGATTAATCATTTAAAACTGCCAGCTACTCATTTACCAACAATGTCGGAAATCAAGTATCTATTTTTGCTTTGTATTCACATAATTAAATTAAATTTACAGTATGAAAACAAAGCTGTTGGTATTGCTGCCATTGATATGTTGGTGTTTCAATATATCGGCACAAAAGCAAGAAAAAGAAAATGCGCAAAGCGGGTGGGACTTGTCGATTCTGGAGTCACAGAAAAAGTATTGGAATACTGTTGACAACGATTTACTATTGTCTTCCGGGAAAGTAAAAACCTGGTCGGAATTGAACAAAGGCGATTGGTTTGTATTGGAATATTCGTTTTTTATTTCTAAGAACGGAAAACCGACCATTAATCTCAATGCAATTGAAAGCCAAATTGAATATAAGGTATCTGTCCTGAATAAGACGAAAGATCTGTTATCTATGTCGGTAAAACCTGTTCATATCTATGCTAACAGGGTTGACTCCGGATCCCCGTTATCATCAGCTATCTATTTTGATTCGTACTACACGGAGGGTTTTTTGTCATCAGACCAGGAAAAACGATTACAAATCGGACAAACGGATTCGCTGATTATATCTATTGATCTTAAAACCGGATCAATCAAAGAGACCGCCAGTTATGTTACCCAGAAAAAATGGTCTTTTCCCGCCAGGATATTGGAGTCCGGAATAAAAAAATCTCTTGAGGCAAGACATTCTTCGGCTTATCTACAAAGGGAAATTGATACAAAACAAGCGTTTTCTGATATTTTATCCTACTTCTACCAGTGGAGTAAACAATCACATTTATCCTGGTTGATGGAAAATTCCCGTGGGATGCTGGATGTATTTCAACAGATCAAACTGAAAAAATCGTCTTTTGAAATGACACCCAATGTACAAATCATATATAAGGCTTCCCAGCCTGTTCTAAAACATAGATTACTGGTACAGATCCAGAATCAAAGTCATATTCTTAACCCAAAAGGCGATAATAGTATTGAGTTTTCTTGTTTTATTTCTGATCCGGAGCGTGTGTATTTTGTTGGACATGAATTGTTGGTAAGTCCGGGAGATTCTATTTACATCACACCAGGTATGGATGATAAACCTGTTTATTCAGGAGAAGGTGCCGCCAATTGTCAATTTGCATACGAATTCAGCCACCTACATTCTAAACTATCAAAGGATTCTTTCTTTTTTAATCCGCCTACAACGGATCAGGTT
>JAVBKV010000030.1:0-28345 GCA_031553885.1 Bacteroidales bacterium | reverse complement strand
AGGGAAAATGTTGTGAATTGTTTTTAAATTTGTATCTTCGTTCATTGAAAAACAACGGCGTAATTGCCTGTACGTCCGCCAGTTAGTTGTGAATTGCTTTCAAATTTGTATCTTCGTTCATTGAAAAACAACTATTCAAATTTAAATAAAGATGTGATTATATTTGTGAATTGCTTTCAAATTTGTATCTTCGTTCATTGAAAAACAACCTAATTTATTGTTACAAGAAGTGTCTGCATGTTGTGAATTGCTTTCAAATTTGTATCTTCGTTCATTGAAAAACAACTTGCAGTCTGCGTATAGCTTAACAAGTCCGTTGTGAATTGCTTTCAAATTTGTATCTTCGTTCATTGAAAAACAACTATTACCTGTTAAAGTTCACTTTGGAAGATGTTGTGAATTGCTTTCAAATTTGTATCTTCGTTCATTGAAAAACAACTTTTTGCTTTTTTCAATAATGTAGAAGATTGTTGTGAATTGCTTTCAAATTTGTATCTTCGTTCATTGAAAAACAACTTCGCGAAGAACGCCAAAAAGAGATCGTTAGTTGTGAATTGCTTTCAAATTTGTATCTTCGTTCATTGAAAAACAACTCAGGAGCCCAAGAATTAGCAGATGCCGGGGTTGTGAATTGCTTTCAAATTTGTATCTTCGTTCATTGAAAAACAACAACCGCTCCACCACCGAAGAATGGTTCACAGTTGTGAATTGCTTTCAAATTTGTATCTTCGTTCATTGAAAAACAACTAATAATTACCTGAAGCTTGGATGGGGTGGTTGTGAATTGCTTTCAAATTTGTATCTTCGTTCATTGAAAAACAACCCGTGCGTAGCCTGGCCCGGTTTATCTATGGTTGTGAATTGCTTTCAAATTTGTATCTTCGTTCATTGAAAAACAACAATCATAAGGTACAGCAAACCAGTTTCAGGTTGTGAATTGCTTTCAAATTTGTATCTTCGTTCATTGAAAAACAACTCTTTTCTGCATTAACGGAATTGGATTTTGTTGTGAATTGCTTTCAAATTTGTATCTTCGTTCATTGAAAAACAACAGAAAGCTTATATTACTGTTTTCCTTTGCGGTTGTGAATTGCTTTCAAATTTGTATCTTCGTTCATTGAAAAACAACAAGATGGAAGCTCTAAGTATGCACGGCTTGTTGTGAATTGCTTTCAAATTTGTATCTTCGTTCATTGAAAAACAACGCATTGCCCGTTTCAGGTAGTCGATTGAGGGTTGTGAATTTCTTTCAAATTTGTATATTCGTTCATTGAAAAACAACAGAGGTCATTTTATTTGTCTGTTTATCATTGAATTATCGCAACAATTAGGATGTGAAAAATAAGTTGTTTTTCAACATGAAATTCCGGTTTTGGCCGGAATTTTTGTTTTTAAAATAGTTCTAACTGTTGCCAGCCGGTTTGTTTTTCTTCTATACTTTTTCCATAAAACAATTCCATCATTCCGAATTGTTTGTCCGTTATGCATAAAATTCCGACATGTCCTTTTGGGGGAAGAAAATTTTTAACCCGTTTGATATGTACATTGGCATTTTCTACACTAGGGCAATGCCGTAGATAAATAGAAAATTGAAACATCGTAAAGCCATCCTTGACAAGCTTTTTCCGGAAATCACTGTGAATTTTCCGGTCTTTTTTTGTTTCCGTCGGTAAATCAAACAAAACCAAGACCCACATAATTCGATACTGATTAAGTCGTGAAGACAGATTCATAATTGTTGATTTATAATCCATTTCTTCACAGTCAAGGAGGTGTTCGTTCTATGGGAATTCCGGATATTTTATTTTTCTCGTACTTCCTTCAAAGCATTGATACAAAGAAGCTGTTGTTTGTCCGGCTGCGATCATTAGCGGACTCATTTTCCCTCCGATTTTTACGTCCAGATCCGGAATTCGCAATAATTGTCTTTTGATGGAAGTTGTTAATTCTGTCAGGTCTTCTCCGGAATCCACTAATTGTAAAACCAATTGATCTACAAATGGACGGTAAGGTTCCATAATGTCATCGGCCAGGCAATAAGCATTATACCGGTTATGATGATGAATGCCGAAAGTAGGCAGCAGTCCACTTCCGACCAATGCCCGGGCAATTATGGCCCGAAGAATGGCGTATCCGTAATTTAATAAATTGTTAGGAGGAATTCCTTCCCGTTCACGTGTAAACCCTTTTATTTCTGGAAATGTTTCTCCCCAGTAATAAGCGGCTGCGCGGGCTTCAAAATTATCCGGATCTCCACTTTTTACTTCATCTGCCCAACGGTTCATATTCCGGATATTACAATTTCGAAATCGCTGCAATACAGTAGTCTGATTGGTAATTTTAGATTTGATAGTTTGTTGCCAGAGTTGCTTTTTCAAAGGATCGGAAGCATTGATTTGTTTGTTAAACCGCTCACCCTGAGTCGTATTTCCACAAAGAGGAAGTAATAACCCGACAGGCATCCGGCTATTGTCACAAGTGATCAATGCCGTATTATTGTCAAGTAATTTCTCGATCAGTCCATGAGTAACTGTGATTTGTTTATGATCCAACACCACTACTCCCAGGTCTTCCACAGGGAATGTTTTTTCACTGTCTTTTTTGAAAGCTTCCGGAACTGTCGGATTTTTTTCTACTTCCGGGAGCTTGATCACCAGTTGCTCGTTACGCAAACTAAGGTACGCCGGATTGCCGAAATAGAGGGTTTTCTTGATCATAGTATTAAATATTTATCCATCTCTAATTGAAATTAAAATCTCGTGCTACGCTTCTAGTACTCCATGTTTTTTATACGTTTGTCAAAATCTGAAATTATTTTTTGTGTTTTATTGAATTCGTCATATTCAGATATCGCTCTTTTATCAGCATTCAACTTAGAAATTTTTTC
Source organism: Bacteroidales bacterium (assembly GCA_031553885.1). Taxonomy (GTDB): domain Bacteria; phylum Bacteroidota; class Bacteroidia; order Bacteroidales; family Azobacteroidaceae; genus JAVBKV01. Next base: position 25,458 of record JAVBKV010000030.1, on the reverse strand, counting down.
TTTTCTTTCCAATACGTTGTATTCATTAAAATTGAGAAAACGGTTCACGCTGTCGGCCAATTGAGCCATAGTAAACATATTTTGTCGTTCAATCAGACCTTCTATATAATCGAAATATCCGGTAACTGTTCGTTCTAGCTTTTTTACTTCATCCTCTTGCAAATAATTTTTAGTAACAATAGCATCCGTTTTAAGAATCCTGCCATCGGGAGCATTTTTCCAAGTGGTCAGCCCCATATTCTCTTTTGATTTATCTGCCTTTTGATAAATTATTTCTGCTGCTGTTTTTCCTGTAATGGCATAATAAAATTTATTTTGTACCATTGCATAGAAGTTCTTGGTTATTTCAGAATTTCGATCGTAATCAATACTGCATTCTGCGAAAATATCGGTTATTTGTTGATAAATACGACGTTCACTTGCTCGAATGGAACGAATGCGCAATAATAATTCTTTGAAATAGTCTTTTCCGAATAAAGCTTGTCCTTGTTTTAATCGATTATCGTCCAAAACAAAACCCTTGATGATATATTCTTTTAATACCTGGGTTGCCCAGATACGGAATTGTGTGGCTTTTGAAGAATTGACACGATAGCCAACGGAGATGATGACGTCAAGATTATAAAATTCAACATCTCTGGAAACGTTTCTATTTCCTTCTTGTTGAACTGTTCGGAATTTCCGAACAGTTGAATCTTTTTTCAGTTCTCCATTTTCAAAAATATTTGTAAGATGTTCATTAATAGTTGATTTTACTACGCCGAATAATTCAGCTATCGATTTTTGTGTGAGCCAAACGGTTTCAGCTTCAAGATATACATCCACCCGGAAGTCTCCGTTGGGGGTGGTATAGAAAATGATTTTGTTGGATTCGTCAGACATTATCTTAAACAAATAATTGATATTGTTGTAAAAAAGGCGGAATACAAATTATGTACCCCGCCTTAAAAGCTTTCGCCAAGGAATAATCCTTATTGTGACTTTTTACTATGATTATAATGAAAAAATCACAACAGACCTCGCACGCATAAAAACACCTTAGTGTATTTATAAAAACAAAGTCTAAGCAAAATGGACAAATAATTTTAAGTTTATTTGAATTAGAAGTTTTGGACACTTCTAACTGTAGAACCCATATTTATCCTACTTTGATAATAATTTTATTCTTCATACAGAAAGGATAGGGGCCTATCTAAAAAAGAAAAATATATATTATCCAATGGCAAAGGTAACAATAAATTTTATCCTAACAATTTTTTTGTTAATTTTTAGACCTCGCATATTAATTTTTTTGTCGTTATTTTCCCTAACCTATCAATGTTCAATTTTTCGCAAATGTCTTTTATCATAACTCCATTTAAGGCTCTTTCCATTTTATTTAAAGGGGAAAATTCGAATTTATTAACCACAGAAGTTGCAATATCATGTCTAATAAAAAAACATTGATTACTAGTTGAACTTACCATCTTATAAATACGCAGAACCTGCTCTTTACTCAAATTCCCAAAATCTACTGAATGAGGATTTTCTCTTTCTTCTTCTGTTGGCACATAAACCAAATCATTAGGAGAAAGCCAGAACAACAATTTATATTCATTCCCTTTCTCATCCATATAGCGATCGGAAACAGCAGGCAATCCTTGTTTTTGATTTTCAATGACAATGTTTAGTGGAATAGTTCCATAACTTCGTTTGCCATCCTTATCTAGGTAAATTGCAAAAAATAAGTTCGTCCCTTTAGCAGCTTCTACATATTTATATTTTTTATTACCAGTTGTTCCGACATTGAATTTGTTTCCTTTGGGTTCGTATGTACGTACTTTGTAAATTGGTTGATGAAATTTTCCTTCATTTAATTTTCTAATATTTTTATTGAGTTCATCAATACCTTCTGAAGAAAAAGCCAACTCAGGATGTTCTTTGCCATCAATGGAATCATATTGTTCCAAATGACAAGTCAGTATTTTTTTTATGCCCGAATCAGTAATACTTTCTATTTTTTTTCGGTTAAAACTATCATCTAGTTTTACACGCGAAGCTACATTTCCGTCGTCGAAATAATAGATTTCGACTTTTGAGATGTCTATTTCATTCCACTTGTTTTCTTTATCTTTAAAGAACTTAATTAATAGTTTCTTGTCGTAATTATATTGAGTAATCAATTCGTTGATTTTTTCTTTCAGCGATTTATCTACAATGCTTTTCCAATCATCTAACGCAATGGATAATGAAACTGCTCTTTTGAAACGGAGATTTACCAATCCAGAAACAGTGTCTTTATGTAATGGTTTACGAATAGTCCAGTTTTCGCCTTTTTCTTGTTTAACTTTTACTTTTTTGAGTTTTCCGTTTTCATCTTTTATCCACTTTTCGTAACGATTGACCGTTTTATTGATGACCCGCAGATTTTGTTTGAAACTGATTACCGTTGTTTGCAATTTTTCCCGTGTATCTTGAGTGAAAGTATCCCACGGCTTTTTAAAAACCCAGTTATGACTTCCAGCCGAAGCATTGTTGTATTTTTTATCACATACAATACGGCGTAAATCCTCACGAGATTTCTGCTTTTCTTCTTTGGATTTATTCTTTTCCAGTGCATTTTGATTATTCAGGAAGTTTATGATATTACGGTTTGCACCGGCAATGATTATGGCATCTGCTGCATGATGTCGGTGGTCAATCCTTTTTTTGCTCACACCTTTCTGGAATTCAACAGGAATTTGTGGCAAGAATTTATTCGTATTCGGATTGATTTCTCCAAATTTACCCGTATTACCAGTCATTTCGTTCAGGCGTTTGAAACGATCTTCGATAATATCATTCCAAATGTCATTTATTCCCCAATCTTGTTTTAAAACAGTTGTAATTTGTCCGTTGGTACTTAATACATTTTTTGAGGTAATACCATCATCATCTTTTTCTTCTCGCACAATTCTTGATAAAAGATTTTTCACTTCTTTGCTGATGTAGCGGGTATCATTCATCTGCCGCTCTATCATTTTTTCTGGAATATCTGTTAGTTCTAATTTTTTACGTTTGGAATTATTTTTTGCATATTGATCTTTCAGAAATACCCTATATTCATCTTCAGAAAAAACACGGACCGTTTTTCTGAAATTTAATGAAATTATCTGAGAACCATGGTTTTGAATAAATTCCATCGCCAACATGTTTCCCTTCAGCTTGTTTACTTCCGTTTCACAAATCACTTTATTAACAAATGAATCATCAAAATACCGGCTTTGAGGAATGATATGTTCGATTTCGTAATCTGCTGTAAAAAGTCTGTTTAAAGGAATCATCTCCCCTGTGTATGGCGAACGGTAGCGTTGTTCCATCCAAAGTTTATAACGCAATAAATCATTTTTTGAAGGTTGAGGCATTTTACTAATTTTCAAAATATCTTCTGGAATATCTTCCGCGGAACTCAATACACCTTCTTCATAAATTTTAAGCAATTCCTGTTGCATAGGTGAATATGGACGAACATTGTCGTCTCCATTCATTAACTCCATTAATAAAGCCTTGATTCGCAGGTTTGTATTTTCATTTTCGTTATTTCTTTCAGTAATGCGTCTTCGCTTATCAGCCGGATTTTTCATTTCACGACCGAGCTCTATATGAATTTCGCTGAAGAAGTCTTCTTTGTTGTTTCCGTATGTTTCCCAAATATCGTTTACGACACGTAGCGTTTCGGTAATAACTTGTTCTACAATTGGATTTCGTAAACTATGCTGTTTGAATTCTTTTAAATATTGCTGTAAATCAGCTGGAATCTTCCATTTTTCCAAATTACCTTCTTCGGAATGACGGTCATATACAATATAGCAGGCCAACCAAAGAGGCAGTCCTTTGAAGTGATTGATCTCAGAAAGATGAATAGCTTTTTCTCTTACCTGATTCCGGATCTTTTCGTCATATTCTCCGGTTATTATTTTATCTATGCGTTCTTTTGTTTGTGTATGAATAGCTGTTTCTGTCCAATATTTCCCCATCCGCATCAATGGTAGCAGTTTTTTAATTGCCTTAGCAGAATAACTTCCGTATTCGTTCTTGAAAGGTGGAAATTTTTTGAAATGCTCGATGAAATCATCACTCAGGTTATTTTTTTCTGTAAATTTTTGTAAGGCTTTAACCAATTCTTCTTTGTCATTTACCGAGTATAGAATATGCCAAAGGGTTTCTTCTTTTTCTTTTGTCAGAAAATTTTCAGGAATATTTGCGCATTTTTCCAAACGAGAAATAATCATACTCCGGGTTTCGTTACAAGGATATTTTTTGTCTTTATCGTCAATAAAATTCCAGCGATATCTGGCAACTTCATTACTTAGTGATTTTCCTTTGAAACCTTTAGACTCAAATAGGAATTTCAGTAGAGCATCTTGAGTTATATCTCTCCTGTTATTAAGAAAATTAAATAATTGAACATAATCATTTTCAGTTTGTAGAAATTCTGAAGCTGGATATTCATCATTCTCTCTTTCATAAATTTTCAGGTTTTGAATCCATTGCCATAAACGAAATTCCTGAAATAATGGATGCGATTTAGCAATACATTTTACAGATTTAGATTCCAGATTACCATTTTTATCTTTGAAATATCTTTTTTCATATCGACAATCACTGATTTGTGAAACTTTACTTTTCAAAGGTCTTTGGTAAAAAATAATATCGTTCAAAAACAGGTGTACAAAATCTTTCTGAACGATTGAATCTCGATGTGCCTCATTATTTTCATACAATTCATTTATGCAGGCTTCATATACTTTTTTATCCTGCAATTCGGAGTAAAATTGTTGTTGAGTTTCAAGAATTTTTTTTAATTCTTCTTTATAGAACTTTCTCTCAATAACACGAACTAATTTCCCATTTATTTTTTGAGTCGGGTTTTGAAGTAAGGTGTCATAAATATATTCGCCGACAGTTTTCCCACTTTTGTCTATGGTTTGTTCTGTTTTTGTTTTCACCAGTGTCCAGTCATTTTCACTTGGAGCACGGAAAGAACGTTTCTCTTTTCCCTCTTTATCGGTTTTAATACTACCGTCATCATTTATATCTGTAGTAACAACAAACTCTTTATTTTTTCCTTTCCAATCGAATAAAGGAACTTTGCTTGCCCTTCTGTAAATCCAACCATTTTCAAGAATAATATTATACCAAATTTCGGCTTTCCCTTTTTGTGGTTCATCTGCAGTAACATCAGTTACAATTAATGAATGAAATTCGACTAATTTGTTTGGATTTTCTTCTTCGTCTTCTCCTCTCAGTTGATAATAGCCTCGTTTTTGGTTGAAATTTAATAATAACCAGGCCAATTCTTCTTTTTTTATTTTTTGTGTTAATGCTTTTTTGCGAATGTAGTATATTGTCCAATCATAAGGAATTTTTTTGTTATTCTCTAAGAGCTGAGGTTGATATTTCGTAAAATCAACAAGCATTTCTTCAAACGACTTTTGGAATATGAATTGGTTATTCACATTGTAAACTAATTTAGGTTCGGTTTCAAAAAGAAATTTTCCCAACTGTTTTTCGAAATCGATTTGTTTAGAATAATGGTCTGGCAAGAATCTAAGAATATTTAATACCCGATGCAACCGTTCACGACGCAGGAGATGTCTTTCTCGTAATCTTCGAACGCCCCTGAATCCTGTTCTTTCTGCTGTTTGGGAAATGGAAATCCCGCTGTCGAACTTACCTAAAATATCCTGGCTCATAGGAATAATACGGCTTCCTAGATCAATAATTCGACCTTTTCGATCCTGCTCATCCTGTTCGATCAGCGCCCAACCTATACTATTTGTACCCAGATCTAACCCCAATATCTTTTTCATAATTTGCATTTTTAAGAGGCTATAAAGTTAAATATAAAAATCATTAATAAAAACTTTGTTAGTGTTGTTTTTTTTATCTATTTTTGCTCTTATAAATTTGAAAGCAATTCACAATAAGGATTATTCCGTTGTGAAAACATTCAAGGCGGGGATAACACCTCGCCTTTTTTGTACCCCTTCTGAAAAATAATTATAACTTTGCATCTTATAAACAACAATCAAAATGAAAATAGGAGATAAAGTGCGTTTCCTCAATGCGGTAGGAGGTGGGATTGTCCGGCGGTTTCAAAGCAAAGAGGTAGTGCTGGTTGAGGAAGAGGATGGATTTGAAACACCAGTATTGATCAGGGAATGTGTGGTGGTCGGGTCGGACGACTTCCAGGTGAAGAGTACGTCCAAAGCGGCTGCGGAGAAAGTAGAAATAAAGGCAGAAAAAGAACCGGAGGAAAAGAAGGTCGTTCAGGAAGTAGTTGAGCTTCCGGGTAAAGACCGGCTCAATGTGTACCTGGCTTATCTCCCGATCGATATCAAGGAACTGGGGAAAGGGAACTACGAGACCTTCCTGATTAACGATAGTAATTACTACCTTTTCTTCAATTACATGAGCCGGCACAATAATGCCTGGATCAGCCGGTATTCAGAGGTCGTCGAACCTAATACCCGCCTTTTCATCGAAGAATTTTCCAAAGAACAGTTGAATGATCTGGAACGGATTTGTATTCAGTTGCTGGCTTTCAAGAAAGATAAGCCCTACGGCCTGAAGAATCCTTACAGTGTGGAATTGCGGATCGACGGAGTCAAGTTTTATAAATTGCATAGCTTCCGGGAGAATGATTTTTTTGAGGACGAAGCGTTGATTTATCCTGTCGTAACCAACGATACGGCAGAAAAAGAAATGCTGGTTTCAGCGACCGATCTGCAGGAAGCGATGACCCAAAAGGTGAAATCGGATATGCCTTTGCATAAACCGTCAATAGAGAAAAAAGAAAAATCCCTTTCCATTGTGGAAGTTGACTTGCATATCAATGAGTTATTGGATACGACAGCCGGAATGGACAATGCTGCTATTTTAAACGTACAATTGGAGAAATTTCACGAATCCATCGAAAAATACAAGCATCAAAAAGGACAGAAAATCGTTTTCATTCATGGAAAAGGAGAGGGTGTTCTCCGGAATGCAATTTTGACTGAGTTGAAAACCAAATATAAACAATACCCTTATCAGGATGCTTCTTTCCGGGAATATGGTTTCGGAGCAACTATGATAACCATTCGTTAATCCTGTTTTAATTATTTTTTAAATCCTATGAAGAAACTTTTTATACTTTTTAGTTTATTTTTTATCCTCATTTCTTGTGATGTGGTTAACAATGTGGCTGGAACCCTTGCCTTGACACAATGCAAGTATTCATATAGTTCGATTGGAAATCTGACGCTCGGGGGGATCAACCTGCAGAATGCAAACGGCATCTCGTCGTTGAACCCTGTGACCGCTGCGGGTTTGCTGGCTGCTTTCGGAAAAAGTACCTTGCCGCTTCAGTTTACACTGAACCTGAATGTGAAAAACCCGAATACACAGACCGCTCTCTTAAATGGGTTGCAGTATATCCTGGAGATTGATAATGTAGAAATGACAACAGGCTCTCTCGACTCTAAACTTCAGGTTGCCGGAGGACAAACCGGCCTGTTGCCGCTTCAGATCGGTTTTGACCTGAAAAAGGCTTTGAGCGGACAGTCGGGAGATGCCGTCAAAAATATGGCTTATAATTTCGTGGGATTGGGAGATCGTCCCAGTAATGTGACCATTCGTTTGAAACCGACACTCAATGTGGGCGGACAATCCATAGTGAGTCCGGCATACATTCCCGTCTCATTCACCTACGGTAAAGGAAACAAATAAAAATGAGTATTGAAATCGAGCGGAAATTTTTAGTCAAAGGGGATTTTCTCCCTTTTGTAAAACGTAAGGAAAAAATCGTACAGGCTTACCTCTGCGCTTCGGAAGAGAGAACTGTACGGATCCGGATTAAGGGAGAAGCTGCATTTATTACCATCAAAGGTCCTTCCAACAAGAACGGATTCTCTCGTTGTGAGTTTGAGTATCCTGTCCCAGTGGCTGATGCAGAAGAGATGTTGTCGTTGTGCTATGCCGGATTTATAGAAAAGGAACGTCATTACGTGGAATCCGGAAAGCATACGTTTGAGGTCGACGTTTTCCACGGAGCGAACGAGGGCCTGATTCTGGCCGAACTCGAACTGGAATCGGAAACCGAACCGTATGAAAAACCAGATTGGTTGGGCGAAGAAGTAACGGGCGACGAACGGTATTACAATGCCTATCTTACACTTCATCCATATACATCAGGTCACTCATAATTCCGTCGGAGACGAAAATTCCCTCCCGGGTCAGGTGCAGGCGATCTTCGTCTAAAGCGAGGGCTTTGTTTTCAATGTGTTTATGGGCTTGTTTCAGGCAAAATATCTTTTTGTCCTCTCCGAATAACCGGATCAGTTCTTTCAAATTCACGCCTTCCCGGGTTCGCATGCGGGTGATGATGTAATCGTTGTAAGCTGACTGATGATTGATTTCTTCCGGTTCCATCGGAATTTTTCCCTGATTGATTTCATTTATATAGCTGGGAATGGAAGCGATATTCCATTGCCTGCTTTTCCCGTTGTAGGAATGGGCTGAGGCTCCGATCCCTAAGTAATGGGTTCCGTCCCAGTAAGAAGAGTTGTGCCTGGAACGATAACCACGACGAGCGAAATTGGAAATTTCATATTGCTCAAATCCGGCTTCTGCCAACCGGTCGATAATGCATTCAAACATCCGGACGCTTAATTCTTCGTCGACAGGAACGATTTCTCCCTTTTCGAGAAGCCGGAAAAGAGGCGTTCCTTCCTCATAAATCAGATGATAGGCTGAGATATGCTGAACATTTAATGCAATCGCCTGTTTCAGGTTTTCCTCCCAGGTTTCCAGGGTTTGTCCCGGTAATCCGTACATCAGGTCGATACTGATATTGGTAAATCCGGCGGATTGGCAATTCCGGACTGCCTGTATGGCTGCTGCGGCATCATGACGGCGGTTTAAAAACCGGAGTTCCCGATCCTGAAAACTTTGTATTCCTATGCTGATGCGATTAAACCCTAAGCCGATTAAAACGTCTAAATAAGATAGGGTGATGTCATCCGGGTTGGCTTCCAGTGTGATCTCCCGGATTTCTGGATTTTTCTGATCTTGTTGAAAAAGATCGGTTACGGTCTTCAGTATTTCGCGCAGGTCTTTGGGACTGAGCTGAGACGGAGTTCCTCCTCCGAAATAGATCGTACTTACCGGCTCTCCTTCCAGGTAATTTTTTTGCAGATTCAGTTCCCGGCACAATGCGTTGACGTAATACTCTTTTTCCTGCATGGAAGTCGAGGAAAAAAAATCGCAGTAAAGACAACGGGTTTTACAAAAGGGAATATGGAAATACAAACCGGCCATGATTCATTAGATAGAGTACTGTTTTTCTTTTATGATTTGTCTTCAAAAATACCATATTTTTCGGCACTCTTCCGATAAAATGACTATTTTTGTCATTTCAATACTAACTTTTGTAAAAATAATGTCATTTTATACCCATGAAACGATACCCGAATTGCTTTTCCTTCGTATTAGTTATGATCATTCTCAATGTTTCCCGCCCAGCCTATTCCCAGGATCATGCCGGGAATAACCTGGAAAAAGCGAAACAGACCCTGGACAAAATTTATAAATACTATTCGGAAGAAAATACGTTTTTACTTCATGAAAATTATCCTTTCGATGCTTCTTATTCTGCCTCTTACCTAGCTGAAGCGGATACTGGCCAACAAAAACGATTTGCTTACCTCTGGCCTTTTTCCGGTACTTTTTCGGGTGTCAATGCCTTGTTCCGTACAACGAAAGACAAGCGTTTCTTAGCAATATTGGAAAAACAAACACTTCCGGCACTGGAGGCTTATTACGACCCTTCGCGTCAGCCGGCGTGTTATGCATCTTACCTCAGGGAAGCCGGTCTTTCGGATCGGTTTTACGACGATAATGTTTGGCTGGGTATTGATTTCGTCGATTTGTATATGCAGACGAAAAACAAAAAATACCTGGACAAATCGGTCGAAATCTGGCAGTTCATACTTAGTGGAACAGACGATAAGCTGGGGGGCGGCATTTACTGGTGCGAGCAGAAAAAAAGATCCAAAAATACCTGTTCCAATGCTCCGGGTTCGGTGCTTGCTCTCAAATTGTTCGAAGCCACCCGGGATAGTATTTATTTTTCCAAAGGATTGGAATTGTATAACTGGACGAAGAGCCGGCTGCAGGATCCGGGGGATCACTTGTATTACGACAATATTTCATTGAGGGAAAAAGTCGATGAACGAAAATACCCGTATAACAGCGGCCAGATGCTCCAGGCTGCCGCATTGCTTTACAAATTAACGGGAAACAGGGACTACCTGAAAGAAGCCCAGCAGATTGCGGCTTCCTGCATGGAATATTTTACAGCCGATTTTACTTCCGGAGACGGACAATCGTTTCGGTTGATCAAGGGAGATCTCTGGTTTATCGCTGTTATGTTCCGCGGATTTATGGAGCTCTATCATCTGGATAAGGATAAAAAATACCTGGATCTGTTTAACAAAAACCTGAATTATGCGTGGGATCACACCCGGAATGAATACGGACTTTTTCCGAAAGACTGGAGCCGGCAATCCGAAAAGAAAGTCCAGTGGTTGCTTGCTCAGGCGGCTATGGTTGAAATGTATGCTACAATAGCTTCTGTATTAAATAAATAAAATAATTAATTATAAATATAATAGAAGATGGTAACACGAAGAGGATTTTTAAAGAAAGGAAGTTTAGGTCTGGCGGCCATGGCTGTCGGAGGCCCTGTTTTTGCTGCGGAAAATGCGGTTAAGGGTACAACCAACGCTTATGTATCCAAGCGCCCGGAATTATCGGCGCGTCATTTTACATCCAAAGCGGTGGAAGAAACAATTGCAACCGTGAAGAAACAGATCAAAGACCCTAAACTGGCCTGGATGTTTGAAAACTGTTTCCCGAATACCCTGGATACAACCGTTAAATTCCGGATGATCGACGGAAAACCGGATACTTATGTCATTACCGGAGATATCGATGCCATGTGGCTGCGCGATTCATCGGCTCAGGTCTGGCCATACATGTCGCTGGTTACGAAAGACGAACAATTGAAGCTCCTGGTTGCCGGATTGGTAAACCGTCAAACGCAATACGTCCTGAAAGATCCTTATGCCAACGCTTTTTATGAAGGAGATAAAGTGGGGGAATGGAAATCGGATCATACCGACATGAAACCCGGTATTCATGAGCGCAAATGGGAAATCGATTCCCTGTGTTATCCGGTTCGCCTGGCTTACCATTACTGGAAAAGCTCCGGAGATACTTCCATCTTTTCCGACGACTGGAAAAAAGCAGCGAAACTGATTGTAAAAACATTCAAAGAACAACAACGTAAAAATGGCCTGGGGCCTTATGAGTTCCGGAGAAAAACGGACCGTCAGTTGGATACGTTGTCCAACAATGGATTGGGAACTCCTGTTAAGGCTGTAGGTCTGATTGTTTCGGCTTTCCGTCCGTCGGATGATGCTACTTTTTATCAATTCCTGATTCCTTCTAATCTGTTTGCCGTTGTTTCCCTGAACCAACTGGCTGAAATCTCGGAAAAAGTAACCAAAGACACCGCATTTGCATCTGAGTGCCGGGCGTTGTCCTCGGAAGTGAATGAAGCCGTTAAAAAATATGCCGTAACCGAACACCTGAATTACGGTAAAGTCTACGCATTTGAAGTGGATGGATTCGGAAACCGTTTGTTTACTGATGATGCCAATGTTCCCAGTCTGCTGGCCCTTCCATATCTCGGATGTGTTGCTAAAAACGATCCGATTTACCTGAATACCCGAAAATTTATCTGGAGTCTGGACAATCCATATTTCTTCAAAGGGAAAGCCGGGGAAGGAATCGGTGGTCCGCACATCGGTTATGATATGATCTGGCCTATGAGTTTGATTCTGAAAGCCATGACCAGTACAAGTGATACGGAGATTAAAGATTGTATCCGTACACTTCGGGATACGGATGCCGATACAGGATTTATGCACGAAGCATTCCATAAGGATGATCCAACGAATTTTACCCGGAAATGGTTTGCCTGGGTCAATACCTTGTTCGGAGAATTAATCCTGAAACTGGCTAACGAAGGTAAAATAAGCCTGGTGAATAACCTGTAATTAATTGGTATCCATGAAAAACACTATACTTGTATGCTGCATGGCTTGCTGCATCTGCTTTTTTGCAAGCTACCCAATAATTTTATCTGCTTCTGCTCCGAAAGATCCGGTCGATTATGTGGATCCGTATATAGGAAGCATCAGTCATTTACTGGTTCCTACTTTTCCGACGACACACCTGCCTCATTCGATGGTGCGTGTTTATCCTTTACGGGCAGAATATACCGGTGATTACCTGGACGGACTGCCTTTGGTCGTTCCGAAACACCGCCGGCAAGGTCTTTTCAGACTTTGTCCGATGACGGAAAGCCGGAAAGATCTGCTTCAGAAGTCGCAGTATTATTATGATTTCGAAGATATAAAACCGTATCGCTATTCGGTTTGGCTGGATGATGTCCAGGTCCAGACAGACTATGCCCCTTCTCACCAGTCGGGCCTTTACCGGTTTCAGTTTCAGGAAAAAGGGAAGCAATTGCTGGCATTGAAAGTGGATAAAGGCTCCCTGAAAGAAACAAACGGAACCATCAGCGGGTACGCCATGTACGAAAAAGAAACGAAATACTATGTATACATGGAGTTTGACCGTCGTCCCGAATCCGTCGAACTGAACGACCTGTCTGTCCTGTTGACTTTCTCCGGAGATGTTTCAACTGTTCACGCCCGTTATGGAATTTCATTTATCAGTGAGGATCAGGCGAAAAAGAATGTAGCAAGGGAAATTAAAAACTACGATGTGGATCGTCTGGCTGGCACCGGAAAAAAAATCTGGAACGATTATCTTTCAAAAATACAAGTAGAAGACAGGGATGAAGACAATAAATCTGTTTTTTATACAGCGGTGTACCGGACTGCCGAACGCATGATCAATGTTTCCGAAGACGGTCGTTATTACAGTCCGTTTGACCGGCAGGTGCACAACGATGGTGGAATTCCTTTCTATAACGACGACTGGATCTGGGATACTTACCTGGCGACTCACCCCTTAGGTGTATTGACACATCCTTCGATGGAATCGCAGAAAATTACATCGTATATCCGGATGTACGAACAGTCCGGTTGGATGCCTACCTTTCCCGGTCCGACGGGAGACGACCATTGCATGAACGGAGATCACTTCGTTTCCATGATCTGGGATGCGTATGTGAAAGGAGTGAAAGACTTTGACTTTGCCAAGGCGTATGAAGGTTGTAAGAAAACAATATTGGAAGAAACCATGGTTCCCTGGGTCAGAGGTCCTTTAAACGAACTGGACCACTTCTTCCAGAAAAATGGTTTTTATCCGGGACTGTATCCCGGAGAAGCAGAAACCGTCAAGGAAGTAAATACGTTCGAGAAACGTCAGTCGGTAGCGGCTACGCAGGCTGCTGCTTTCGATTACTGGTGCCTGGCGCAAATGGCTAAAGAACTGAAGAAAGAGGATGATTATCAGCTTTTCATGGCACGTTCGCTCTGTTACCGGAACCTGTTCAATCCGAAAACGGGGTTCTTTCATCCGAAAGATAAAGACGGAAAATTCATTGAACCTTTCGATTATGTCTTTTCCGGAGGGTTGGGAGCCCGGGATTATTACGATGAAAACAATGCCTGGACATACCGTTGGCAGGTACAGCACAACCTTACCGACCTGGTTCAGCTGATGGGAGGCCAGGACCGGTTTGCTGCAGCGTTGGACGAGATGTACAAGACCCCATTGGGGAAAATCAAATGGCAGTTTTATTCCGTCCTTCCCGATCAGACCGGTAACGTGGGACAGTTTACGATGGCCAATGAGCCGAGTTTTCATATTCCTTACCTGTACAACTATGCCGGACAACCCTGGAAAACACAAAAACGGATCCGTTCATTGTTCGACCAGTGGTTCCGTAACGATAAAATGGGAATCCCAGGTGACGAAGACGGAGGCGGAATGTCGGCTTTTGTTGCATTCAGTATGATCGGGTTTTATCCTGTTAGTCCGGGAAAAACGGTTTACAACATCGGAACTCCTTTCTTTGAAAAAGTGACGATAACCCTGGAAAACGGTAAAAAAGTCACGGTCCTCGCCAATAACTGCTCGAAGGAAAACAAATACATCCAATCGATCCGGTTGAACGGAAAATCCCTGGATAGGGTATGGTTCGACCATGCCGATATTGCGGAAGGGGGTACCTTGGAATTCGAAATGGGAAATCGCCCGAACAAGGAGTTGGGAAAAACAAATCTTCCTCAATAAAAATGATATGAAACGGTTATTATTCTCTTTTTTTATTACCTGTTTGTGCCTGGGTTGTAACGGACAATCGACTTCCGTCGTCCATTTGCAGTGTGAACACCTGATCAATCCCCTGGGAATAGATACGAAGTCTCCGCGGTTGAGCTGGGAATTACAAACTTCCAGGGAGAAAGCCGGACAAACGGCCTATCAGATTCGGGTAAGCACAGACTCCCTTGCTTTGCTAAAAGGCAAGGCCGGTATGTGGGATACGGGAAAAACGAATGCCGACCGGATGCTGGTTGCTTACAGTGGACCGGAATTGAAAAAATTTACCCGGTATTACTGGCAGGTCAATGTTTGGGATGAAAAAGGAAAGCTTGTAAAGTCTCCTGTTGCTTCTTTTGAAACATCGGACTTTCCTCCTTTGGGTGATTGGGCAGGAACCTGGATTTCAGACAGTCATCCGATGGAATATAAACCGGCCCCTTATTTTCGTAAAGAGATTATAGCTTATAAAAAAATTGCATCAGCCAGAGCCTACATTACTGCGGCCGGGTTGTATGAATTATCGGTCAATGGTAAAAAGGCCGGTGATCGTTTGTTGGATCCGATGTACACCCGTTTTGACAAAAGAAATCTGTATGCTACATTGGATATAACCGATTTAATGAAAGAGGGAATAAATGCCATCGGCGTATTACTCGGTAATGGATGGTACAATCACCAGTCGACAGCGGTCTGGGATTTTCACAAGGCTCCGTGGAGAGACAGGCCCCGGTTTCTGATCAATATCCGGATTAACTACGAAGACGGAACCTCGAATACGTATGCATCGGACAACACCTGGAAAACAACAGACAGTCCCGTTATTTTCAACAGTATTTATACTGCCGAACATTACGATGCCCGTTTGGAAATTCCCGGCTGGGATATGCTTGGGTTCGATGATTCGAAATGGCAACCGGTTGTAGTAAAAGATGCTCCTTCGAACAACTTAGTTGCTCAACAGTTGGAGCCGATACGAGTAACTGCTACCTACAAACCGGTCAAGGTGGATCAACGGAGCGATTCCTGCTACATCTTCCATTTTCCGATCAATACGGCCGGAATTATCGATATTCATGCCAAGGGAGAAGCCGGAACGGTTCTTAGAATTAAGCATGCCGAACGATTGTACTCCGACGGAACGCTTGACATGTCAAACATCGATCATCATTACCGTCCGACTGATGATTCCGATCCTTTTCAAACCGATATTTTTATCCTGAGCGGAAAAAAAGAAGATCGTTTTTCGCCTAAATTCAATTATAAAGGGTTTCAGTACGTGGAAGTCAAGGCTTCCCGTCCTATTGTGCTGACAGCGGAAAATATAACGATGTTGGAATTACACAGTGATTTACCGGCAATCGGATCTGTTCATTCTTCCAATTCGACCCTGAATAAAATCTGGGCTGCGACCAATAATTCGTACTTGTCGAATTTATTCGGATATCCGACCGATTGTCCTCAGCGGGAAAAAAACGGATGGACTGGGGATTCTCATATTGCCGTTGAAACTGGATTGTACAGTTTTGACGGAATTACAGTGTATGAAAAATGGCTGTCGGATTTTCAGGATGAGCAACGCCCTGATGGCGTATTATCTAATATTATACCGACGTCGGGCTGGGGATACGATTGGGCTAACGGTCCTGACTGGACCAGTGCAATTGCGATTATTCCCTGGGAAATTTATCGTTTTTATGGTGATTCGAGGTTATTATTCCGGATGTATGACAACATCAAACTGTATGTCGATCATATCGATTCCCTTAGTCCGGAATACACGACAACCTGGGGATTGGGCGATTGGGTGCCTGTTAAAACCGTAAGTAACAAGGAGCTTACTACTACCTTGTATTATTATGGGGATGTTCTTATTTTGTCGAAAGCTGCTCAACTGATGGGAAAAACAGCCGATGCGGCTCATTATAAAGAACTGTCGGAGAAAATCAAACAGGCGATCAATACGAAATTCCTGAATAAAGAAACCGGTATTTATTGTTCGGGGACGCAGACCGAGCAGGCGGCTCCTCTTTACTGGGGTATTGTACCGGAAGAATTGAAAGGAAAAGTAGCTGCAAATCTTTACCGGAAAGTACAGGAAACAGATTTTCACATCGATACTGGTATCCTGGGGGCAAAAGCCTTGTTAAATGCTCTGTCGGAAAATGGGTATCCCGATGCTGCTTACCGGCTTGCATCGCAGGAAACTTATCCCTCCTGGGGATTCTGGATCGTTAACGGGGCTACTTCATTGTATGAAAACTGGAAAATCGATACCAACCGGGATGCTTCGCGCAACCACATCATGTTCGGGGATATCGGTGCCTGGATGTATAAAGGATTGGGAGGTATTTATCCGGATGAAAACGCTCCCGGGTTCAAGCACATTATCCTGAAACCGAATTTTGTGGAAGGATTGAACCAGTTCGAAGCTTCACATCAATCTCCTTACGGAAAAATCGTTTCCCGTTGGGAACAGTCCGGAAAACAGGTGAAATATGAGGTTATAGTTCCTCCGAACAGTTCGGCCACTGTTTATTTTCCAACAAATGTAAAATCCGGAGGTCCGAAAAAACTGGCTGCCGGAACCCATAAAATGACATTGGAGCTCAACTGATTCCGTTGTCGGCGCAGCTATCCCCCTCTGGAGGGGGCAGGGGAGGACTCCATGTTACAACAGAAAAGATGAACAACTAAAAAATAAATTATGTCAAACAAAATGAAACTACCGCTTACTGTCATTCTCGCTTTTTTCGCTGTCATTACTGCCAGCGCTCAGAAAAAAGCGGAGTTAACCTCTCCCAACGGAGAAATCAAGGTAAATATCACACTCTCCGATAAAATTTACTACAATGTGTCTTACAACAACGACCTGCTTTTGCAGGATTGTTTCTTACAAATGACCCTGCCAAACGAGGTGTTGGGGCAAAATCCCAAGCTTTCCGGACAAAAGAAATCGGTTATCAAAACATCCTCTCAGCCGGTGATTCCGTTGAAATTTTCTACCATAGAAAACAATTGCAATGTATTACAATTAAATTTCAAAGGAAATTATGCCGTTGAATTCCGGGCTTACAACGATGGAGTAGCCTACCGTTTTATCACGGATAAAAAAGAAGAATCCCTCGTTTTAGGTGAGGATTTTGCTATTGGTTTTCCAGCAGATTACTTAGCTCATCTTCAACAAACCGGTTCTTTTAAGACTGCTTACGAACATCCTTACACGCATGTGGAAACCAAGGCTTTTAACGCGAATGCTCAAATGGCTGTGCTACCCGTGTTGATCGACACCCGGAAATCGTATAAAATACTGATCTCCGAATCCGACCTGTCCGATTATCCCTGTCTTTTTCTGAAAGGAACGAATGATAATGGCATGCAGTCCGTTTTTCCTAAGTGTCCGCTGGAATTCGGAGACGATGGCGATCGGAGTGTTAAAATCCTGAAAGAAGCCGATTACATCGCAAAAACATCCGGAAAAAGAAGTTTTCCCTGGCGTTATTTTGTCATTACCAAACAGGATGGGCAGCTGATTGAAAATACAATGACCTACCGGTTGGCGTCTCCCTCCGAGTTGAAAGAAACAGCCTGGATCAAACCCGGACTGGTCAGCTGGGAATGGTGGAACGATGCCAGTCCTTACGGACCGGACGTTAATTTTGTTTCCGGATACAACCTGGACACTTATAAATATTACATTGATTTTGCATCCAAATACGGTATCGAATACATCATTATGGATGAAGGATGGGCCAAAAGTACGCGTGATCCGTACACTCCGAATCCAAAAGTGGACGTACACGAACTGATCCGTTACGGAAAGACCAAAAACGTGGGAATTGTGCTTTGGCTGACCTGGCTGACCGTAGAAAATCATTTCGATTTATTCAAAACATTTGCTGATTGGGGAGTAAAGGGTGTGAAAATCGATTTCATGGACCGGAGCGACCAGTGGATGGTCAATTATTATGAACGGGTGGCTAAAGAAGCTGCAAAGCATAATATGTTTGTGGATTTCCACGGATCGTTCAAGCCTGCCGGATTGGAATACCGTTATCCGAATGTACTCTCCTACGAAGGGGTATTGGGATTGGAACAAGGAGGTGGTTGCCGCCCGGACAATACCATTTTCCTGCCGTTCATGCGTAATGCTGTCGGCCCGATGGATTTTACTCCTGGAGCGATGCTGAACATGCAGCCGGATGTATATTCCGCCCGCCGTCCCAACAATGCCGGAATGGGAACCCGTGTCAACCAGATGGCTATGTTTGTCATTTTTGAAAGCGGTTTGCAGATGTTGGCCGATAATCCGACCTTATATTACCGCAATGCGGAATGTACCGAATTCATTACGCAGGTACCGAATACCTGGGACGAAACCCGTTCGCTTGCTGCCGAAGTGGGAGAATACCTTGTGGTAGCCAAACGGAAAGGGAATGAATGGTTCATCGGCGCGATGTGCAATGGAAAAGAATCCGAACGGACCATCGAGATTTCCTTGGATTTTCTGAATCAGGGAACTTCTTATGCAATGACCTCTTTTGAAGATGGAATTAATGCAGGGAGGCAAGGTATGGATTATCGTAAGAAAAGCGCTAGCGTAAAAAGCGGAGAGAAACTTACCGTTAAAATGGTCAGAAACGGAGGTTGGGCTGCTCAATTAAAACCGACTCATTAAAACTCAAGTAAATAAATCATTTAAACCCTGTCAATTATGAAAAGTCAACATTTAATGCGGTCGTTGCTCGCATGTCTGGTGGTGTGGATGGCGGTGTCTGTTTCCGCACAACCGGCAGAACGTCCGGTCCGGGTAGTATTAGCTCCGGATCATGCCGACTGGCAATACAAACCCGGAGAAAAAGTGAAATTCAATGTTCAGGTAACAAAGAACGGTGTATCCTTGAAAAATGTGGAAATTCGTTATGAAGTAGCTGAAGACATGATGAAATCGTTGAAAAACGAAACGCTTACGTTGAAAGAAGGGAGCCTGACCATCGATGGAGGAACCATGAAAAAAGCAGGATTCCTTCGTTGCCGGGTTTTTGCCAAATACGACGGCAGTGAATACGAAGGTCGTGCAACAGCCGGTTTTGCTCCGGAAACAATTCAGCCGACTACCACGCTTCCTGCAGATTTTGTTGAATTCTGGGAAAAAGCGAAAGCTGATGCTTCCAAAATTCCCATGGATGCACGGTTGACCCTGCTTCCCGAGCGTTGTACGGAAAAAGTCAATGTCTATGAGGCTAATATCCAAAGTTTCAGGTATGGAAACCGGTTGTATGGAATTTTGTGTGTACCGAAAGCTCCGGGTAAATATCCGGCTGTATTGAAAGTTCCCGGAGCCGGTGTCAGGGGTTACTACGGAGATGTTTCCACTGCAGAAAAAGGAGTCATTACCTTTGAAATCGGTATTCATGGCATTCCGGTGACTCTTGACAATAAAGTGTATGACAACCTGGGTAATGGCACGTTGAACGGTTATCCGAATTATAACTTAGACGACAAAGACCGGTACTATTACAAACGTGTGTACTTAGGTTGTGTGCGTGCCGTAGATTACATTTTCAGCATGCCGGAATTTGATGGAACGAATATCGGTGTACAAGGGGGAAGCCAGGGCGGAGCATTGTCTATCGTTACGGCAGGATTAGATCCCCGGATCAAAGGATTGGTGTGCTTTTATCCTGCGCTTTGTGATCTGGTCGGCTACCTCAACGGACGTGCCGGCGGCTGGCCTCATTTGTTCAACGAAGGTAACCTGGCGTTCAACAATACGCCTCAGAAAGTGGCTACTTCCAAGTATTATGATGTAGTCAATTTTGCCCGTCAGGTGAAAGTTCCCGGATTTTATTCTTTCGGATTCAACGATATGGTTTGTCCGCCGACTTCCATGTATTCGGCTTATAATGTAATCACAGCGCCTAAAGATTTAGTTATCGTTGAAGAAACGGCTCATTATGCTTATCCCGAACAATGGGGAAAAGCATGGAACTGGATGTCGAAACTATTATTCAAGTAAAAATATAACTCTTATGAAAAAATCAATTATCTGGGTCATTCTTTGCTTCCTGTTTCAGGCGGCTGTGGCCCAAAAAAACTACGATCTGGTTATCGTCGGGGGTACTCCCGGCGGGATAATGACCGCTATTGCGGCTGCGCGCGAAGGCAAGACTTCCATTATTCTGGAAAGAACCGACAACATCGGCGGATTGCCTGCTAACGGCTTGGGAGCGACCGATATTGCTACCCGGAAAGCGACGACAGGTTTATTTAAAGAATTTGTAGACCGGAACCTGGCTTACTACGTTAATAAATACGGAAAGGATTCCAAACAGGTCAAAGATTGCAGCCAGGGGTATCATTTTGAACCCCACGTGGGAGCACTGACTTTCCAGGCCATGCTGGACGAGGTGAAAGGAAAGGTTACGGTTCTGACCCTGCGTCAGTTCGATGCGGAACCTCAGAATATTGTCTTGCAAAACAATAAAATCGTGAGTGTCCGGATCCTTAACCGTACGAATAAACAATACGAAACGTATTCCGGAAAAGTATTTGTAGATGCCACTTATGAAGGTGATTTGGGCGCTGCAGCCCGGGTACCTTTTGTGACGGGTCGTGAAGGAAAAGACGAATTCAACGAGCCCGGAGCCGGCCGGGTTTACAAATACTGGGGAGGAAAAGAAGCGGAAGGAAGTACTTTTCAGGAAGACAACGCCGTACAGGCCTACAATTACCGGTTGTGCCTCACCAATGATCCGGCGAACCGCGTTCTTCCTCAAAGACCGGCGAATTACAACCGGAATGAATTCCTTTCCCTGATCGATGATGTCTATTTGGGTCGCCATTGCGGAGTCGAAATGCTGAAAGTAACACCGGAGATGATGGCCGAGAACAAAAGAGTTATAAAAGCCGGAGGAAAGACCCAGATACCAGGAGATCGATGGGGCATCGGAAAAGTCACCAATATGGTCGGATTACCTAATGCGAAAACAGATGCCAATAACCAGCACATGGCTTTCCTGTCGACCGATTTGCCTGAAGAAAACTGGCCCTGGCCTACTTCTTCCTGGGATTGGCGTGATCAGTTCGCTCAACGACTGAGGGATTACATCGTGGGCTTACTCTATTTTGCACAAAACGATGCAGAATTACCTGAAAAATTCAAGGAAGAATGTAGGGAATGGGGCTTCGCCAAAGACGAATATACGGATAATGGCTACTTCCCCCGTCAGGTTTATGTACGGGAAGGAAGACGTTTTAAAGGAGAATATTTTTTTACAGCCAATGATGCGGTACCGGTAAAACCCGGTCAGCGTCCGCCTGTTCATTCGACCAGTATTACAGCCAGTCACTATGCCCTGGATTCGCATGCAGTCCGGAAACGCGAACCAGGAAAAGCCCATCTGGACGGGTTCCTGAGTTATCCTTCTGCCGTTTATACGGTTCCTTATGGGGTAATTGTTCCGAAAAAAATTGAGAACCTGCTGATTCCGGTACCTGTTTCAGGCAGTCACATCGGATTTTCCACCCTGCGGATGGAACCTTGCTGGATGGCCCTGGGACAAGCAGCAGGGATTGCTGCTTCGTTGTCGATCGATAAAAAGACCACCATTCCAAATGTTCCGGTCGGGGAACTTCAGGACAAACTGATCCGCCAGAAGGCGACATTGATCTATTATCAGGACCTGGACGTCAATCATCCGGATTTTGAAAAGATACAAAAGAAAGGTCTGAAAGGAGAATTACCAGGTTGGAAAGCCTTGGAAACAAAATAATTTTTAGGATTTATTTGAAAATTTAAACAATAGAATACTCTTTTTTGTTATTTTTGTGACTTAAAATCTGAAAACAGCAGATGAATTGTAGTTTGAATGGAATAATACTTGCCTGCAACGGTTTTTTGGAATGGCTGGAGCATCATTTATTATCCTGTCCGAGTAAAGCTTTTTTTCATTACGACTGCCCGGGGTGTGGTATGCAACGGAGCATGCTGGCCTTGTTTAAAGGTGATTTGGTTCAAAGTTTACAGCTATATCCGGCAACAATTCCGATCTTTATTTTGGTTGCTTATACCTTACTGCACCTGAAATTCAGTTTCAAAAACGGGGCTGTTGTCATCAAATGGATGTATGTATTCTGTACTGTTATCGTATTTGGTGTTTATATTTATAAAATAGTTACTCATAAAATTTTTTGAACATGGAACAACCTCAACAACCACCTCTTTACGGAAATGACGCTCCTCAACAGGATTATAGAAATCCTCAGTTCCCTTTGCCTAATGCCGGCGCTATCTTAACCTTAGGGATCATCTCTATTGTCGGATGCTGTTGTTACGGAATTGTCGGGCTCGTTTGCGGAATTATAGCTTTAGTAATGGCTAAAACTGCAGAGCAGACTTACAGTGCCAATCCTATAGGTTATACAGAGTCTTCTTACAGCAATGTGAAAACAGGAAAAACCTGTGCCTGGATAGGAATTATCCTTTCTATCCTTTATATTATCATTAACATTGTTGTGCTCATTATTTATGGAGCAGCTGCACTTTCTGATCCACAATTCTTTATGAATCAGTTTTCTTGATATAAAGATATTAAAAACAAACGAAGAAGGCTGCCCATACAAGGGTGGCCTTCTTTTTTTAATTAAGAATGTGTTGCATAACATGTCTGTAGGGTTGTTAATTTATCCGATTATTTATAATTTGCGCCCCAACTGTAAAAACACAATAGTCTTTATTGTTAAATCTATTATTAATACCTGATATCATGAAAATTTATCAAACGAATGAAATTAAGAACATCGCCATTATCGGTAGTTCTGGCTCTGGGAAAACCACTCTCGCAGAAGCAATGCTTTTCGAGGGTGGTGTTATAAAACGCAGAGGTACGATTGACGGAAAAAACACGGTTTGTGACTATTTTCCGGTAGAAAAAGAGTACGGATATTCCGTTTTTTCAACTGTATTCAGTGTAGAATGGATGAATAAAAAGCTCAACTTCATCGATTGTCCGGGATCGGACGACTTTGTCGGCGGAGCTGTTTCTGCTTTAAATGTGACTGATACGGCCCTGATGGTTATCAATGGCCAGTACGGGGTAGAAGTAGGAACCATCAACATGTTCCGGTATACCGAAAAACTGAATAAACCGGTTATTTTTATCGTCAATCAACTGGATCACGATAAATGTGATTTCGATAATGTCCTGAGTCAGTTGAAAGAAACATACGGTGCTAAAGTGGTGCCTATTCAATATCCCCTTACCTGCGGACAATCATTCAACGCGGTGATCGATGTATTAAAAATGAAAATGTACCAATGGAAGCCCGAGGGTGGTGTTCCTGAGGTATTGGATATTCCGGCTTCGGAAAAAGACAAAGCGGAAGCCATGCACCAGGCCTTAGTTGAAGCTGCTGCCGAAAACGATGAGGCATTGATGGAAAAATTCTTCGACCAGGGCAGTCTCTCCGAAGATGAAATGCGGGAAGGTATCCGTCAGGGATTGCTGACCCGGGGAATGTTTCCTGTATTCTGTGTATGTGCCGGACGCGATATGTGTGTACGCCGTACCATGGAGTTTTTAGGCAATGTGGTTCCTAATGTTGACAAGGTACCTGCTTATATCAATACCGAAGGAAAAGAAATAAAACCCGACGTGAATGCGCCCACCAGTGTCTTTATTTTCAAAACAACGGTTGAGCCGCATATCGGACGTGTTTCTTATTTCAAGGTGATGTCCGGTAAGGTGAAAGTCGGCGATGATATGCTGAATGAAGACCGGGGTTCCAAAGAACGGATTGCCCAGTTGTTTGTAGTGGCAGGTCAGAACCGGATGGAAGTTCCGGAATTGATGGCCGGAGACATAGGAGCTACCGTTAAACTGAAAGATGTCAATACCGGAAATACGTTGAATGCCAAAGGTACCGATAACCGGTTTGATTTTATTAAATACCCGAATTCCAAGTATCGTCGCGCCATTAAGGCTGTGAATGAAGCCGATTCCGAAAAATTGATGGAAATCCTCAGCCGGATGCGTGCGGAAGACCCGACCTGGGTGGTAGAGCAATCCAAAGAATTAAAACAGACCATTCTTTCCGGTCAGGGTGAATTCCACCTGAAAACCTTGAAATGGAGGATTGAAAATAACGATAAACTACCGATCGAATTTCTGGAACCGAAGATTCCTTACCGCGAAACGATTACCAAAGCGTCCCGTGCCGATTATCGTCATAAAAAACAATCGGGAGGTTCTGGTCAGTTTGGAGAAGTTCACCTGATCGTCGAGCCGTATCAGGAAGGAATGCCTGTACCGGAAATTTATAAATTTAACGGACAGGAATTCAAAATCCAGGCCCGTGATGTACAGGAAGTTCCATTAGAGTGGGGTGGTAAACTCGTTTTCGTTAACAGTATTGTGGGAGGTTCCATCGATGCCCGTTTCCTTCCGGCCATTCTGAAAGGAATTATGGGACGTATCGAACAAGGCCCGTTGACCGGTTCGTATGCCCGCGATGTGCGTGTAATCGTTTACGACGGTAAAATGCACCCGGTAGACTCCAATGAAATCTCGTTTATGCTTGCCGGACGGAATGCCTTCAATGAAGCTTTCAAAAATGCCGGTCCGAAGATTCTGGAACCGATCTATGATGTCGAAGTTTCTCTTCCTGCCGACTGTATGGGAGATGTAATGGGAGACCTGCAGGGTCGTCGTGCCATGATCATGGGTATGTCATCCGAAAAAGGCTATGAAAAACTCATGGCTAAGGTGCCTCTCAAAGAAATGAGTAATTACTCCACTTCATTGAGTTCCATTACCGGAGGCCGCGCTTCTTTCACTATGAAATTTGCTTCTTACGAGTTGGTTCCAGCTGATGTTCAGGATAAATTGCTGAAAGAATATGAAGCACAGCAAGAAGCCGAATAATTGACGAATTTTCATTAACTTTATAGAGGAAGGTGTCCCAAAAGGATGCCTTCTTTTTTTGTCAAGCTGCGTTTTGTATGTCGATGTTTTTGGATTTTATAATCAGGTATCTGTTATTTTCCCTTATTTGGATAAAAACCCGCACTTTTGGAGCTAAGGAAAAAGAGAA
>JAVBKV010000060.1:0-99633 GCA_031553885.1 Bacteroidales bacterium | reverse complement strand
TTCATGCTGTATTTTTTAGCGTGATTTCCCCGTTTTTGGCCTCGAAACCCTATTATCGGGGGACAAACAAAGATACACAAAATCCCAACTAATTCATAATGAATCGGTTGGGATTGTCTTTTTTATTGAGCGAATGAGCCTCCTAAATTTGGGTGATCCTGTTCTTATGTGGTTGATTTAATGCATTCCCTGTTTGATTCTTTCCGTAGCGAATGTCATCATCTGATCCCTGCGTTCATAATCCATGAACATGTATTGGGACATAAACAAATATTCGCCAAACACATTATCCACATTCTCACGAATAATCGCAATTGTTTCATCTCTGTATTTATTAATCTCGACAATAAGATTATCATAATAGGCTTTTTCATCAGCAGCTTTGAATCCGGGGAGTTCCCTCTTAGCCCGGAAAGCAGAGTCCATTTCATTGACATGAATGTTAAATTCTTTTTGCTTATCATTGAACTGCTGCAGTTTTTCATTCAACGGAGTTCCTCCTACCCTGATTTCGTCGCCATTCATCTTGATCTGAGCGATTCCTACAGTATCAGGCTCTATAATAATAGAAAAACTCCCATACGTACTTCCAGGGAATGAAGCCGTCATAACACAGGACTCCCGGATCGTATCGTTGATCATAAACTGATTATCCTTAATTACAACCGAATCGGAATAAGTCGGCACCCCTTTTTGAAAAAGAGCAAGAGCAAAAATATTGTCATTGAGTAACGGATTATCTTCTATTGTTCCGGAAAGTTTGTAATGTAACTTGTTAGCGCCGCCGGAGCACGCGCTTAGTGCAATAATCAGGAATGAAAACAAACAGAATTTTGTTAAATTTCTCATAAAACAAACGGTTTAAAGTTGATATTTTGCCTGCAAATGTATGGAAAAAATTTGACTTTGAAAAATTCCGGACCAGACCTAACTGTTTTCTACCCCACGAAGTCTGAAGTTATCTCTTTTTCAATCCTGTTTTTATTCATATAAAAAAGGACAGCCTCCGTTAAAACTGAGAATATGGTAATGGAGACAACAATTTAACCTGATTATTAGTTGCAGTATTTGAATATTCGGGTTTATTTTTCATGACGATCCAATCCGGATGCGAACCGAATTTTTTCCATGCCTCGTTACGTGTAATTTCATCCTTATACCATGTCAGGTAAATCAGCGCTGGCATATCAGAACCCGCCATAATTTCACCGTAACACACAGAGTTGATCCCAACCTTTTCAAAAAGATCGATCTCTTCTGTATTGAACATCTTTATTTTACGCTGATTCGCATCTTCATTAGGACTATGATAAAGCCTGAATTCGAATAAAGTCCGTTCCTTGCCGGGCTTTCTCATTACGGGCATTTTATCGAACGCTTCACACAGGTATGTCGTATACTCCGAGTATTCCGGATTCAGAGCTGTTTCACTAAAAAACGAAAGAGACTCCTTTTTGAAAGTCTCATCATTCCAGACAGCACTTTTCACTTTCCGGTACGTTTCCAGGTTGGGATATACAAACAAGAGGAACCGTTTCTCTTTATCTTCTTTTTTATAGGGCATAAAAGCTCCGGTATAAATCTTATGACGATTGTATGCCGGTATCAATGTTTCTTTGAAAAATCGATCTAAAATTTCTCCGCTACCATTGAGCGTATAAATACGCCATTCGTAAATCTGCTTTTCTTTTGCCAGAGGCGACGCTATCACATCAACAGTAAAAGAAATGATTAGTAAATAAACCAACACGAAAATCTTGTTTCCCATATCTCGCTTCAAATTCAAATTAAAAGAATCAAATGTACTAATATTTTTTCTGATAAAAGATATTTCAATTCTTTTAATTCTTCTCTTTTTACTTAACTCCAATGCTATCCTGTTGATGGATAAAAAGAAGGACACATCGCTACAAAAGAAAATCGATTATAGATTCAGAGTTTTATTGTAAAGCAACTGCCCTTTCCGGGCTTGGAAGTTACAGAAATAATTCCTCCATGAGCATTGATTATCTGACGGCATATACTCAGACCGATACCGGACCCTCCGGGTTTGGTAGTAAAAAAAGGAACAAAAATCCGGTCCATCACTTCCGGTAAAATTCCGTAACCATTGTCTGAGATACTGATGAGCGGTTGCCTGTATTCATTTTGTGTGATCATGACCTGGATATCGGGATTCTCCGTTTCCCGGCAGGCCTCCCAGGCATTTTTAATCAAATTGATCAATACCTGCTCGATTTGGGACCGGTCGATCTTCCACTGCATATCTTCAGGAGTAATCGTACAAGTAAATAAGATACCTTCGGCAGTTAATAGTCCGGAAATATCGCTCATGATTTCCTTGGCATAAACGGTATGAATAACCGGATTAGGTATCCGGGTCAATTTCTGATAATTCTGAATAAATTCCACCAATCCCTGGCTCCGTCGATGAATGGTATTCATCGCCCGGTCCATCTGTTTCCGGTTTTCCTCGTTTTCAGCATCCTGACCTGAAAAACTTTCCGACAAGGAAATAATGGGAGTGATCGAATTCATAATCTCGTGCGTCAATACCCGGATCAGTTTTCTCCATGCATCGGTTTCACTTTCTTCTATAACCGTTTCAATATTTTTGATACTTACCAACTTAAATTCTTTTCCCCTGGAGGAAAACCAAACGGCAGAAATAGCCAGGTTCCGGAATCCGTTTTCTTTTTGAATACGAATTAGTTTAGTTTCTTTGGGAACAATTGAATCAAGAAGTACGGGCAAATCAGGAGATACCGATTTTAAGTCGGCCAATCGTCTCGGTTGCGGTTTTCCGAATTCATCCAGGGCTGCTTTATTGATCCATTCGATCTCATTTGCTTTGTTGATTACCAGTATACCGGAATCGATCCGGTTGAGCAGACTATTGAAAAATTGTTGCTCAGCCTCTATCTGAAATGATTTTTTATTAAACAGGACAATCGCATTCTCCATTTGCTGAGCTAATTCAGAGGGAAGTCCTTTCTTTTCTGCATGATAAAATGCAATGTTAGATTCAGAAAAACGAATGGCATTGATCAGACGCTGTACATCCCGATGACTACGTTTTATAAAACTGAGTAATTTATAGATTGATATGAAGAGAAATAAAGTAAGAAAGAAAATAAAAAGAATGAAAGTAAGGAAAGAAAGAGAGGAATAAAGAGCCCATATAATCCCTTCCGATACTGATAAAACAATAACGATCGATAACCGCAGGAAAAGAGCTGTAGTGTACTTTTTCATACTACTATTTTTTATAAATATTTATTCGCTTCTCGGAACTGGCATTTATTTCCTTCATTCTCTTCATTTCTTCATTTTCCTATACAGAGCAAATCGGGTAATCCCCAACAGATCTGCAGCCTTGGTAAGGTTACCATCGCTTTGTCTCAATGCTTTCTCAATCACATCCTTCTCTACTTGTTCGAGATTGAGGGCTTGATTTTCTTTCATTTTCCGTGTTCCCGAAGATTGCAGAGTAAAATCACCAGATTTCAATACCAATCCGGAACTGAGAATTACAGCTCTTTCCACAGCATGTTGCAGTTCACGGACATTCCCAGGCCAGGAATATGCCAACAACTTATTCTTAGCTTCCGGGGTCAACTCTTTTACCGTTTTTTTATATTTATGAGCGAATTTAGAGATAAAATATTCTGCAAGCAAAAGAATATCATTTCCCCTTTCCCTCAGCGGAGGAATATGTATCTCTATGGTGTTGATCCGGTAAAGCAGGTCCTGGCGAAACCGGCCCTCTTCCACCTCCCGGTAAATATCAGCATTGGTTGCACAAATAAAACGAACATCAATGGATATATCTTTATTGGACCCCAGACGAACGATCCGTTTTTTCTCAATGGCAGTCAATAACCTGGACTGCATAGCAGGCGACAGGTTGCCAATCTCATCCAGGAACAGAGTACCTCCTGAAGCAACTTCCATACGTCCCGGTTTTTCTTTCTTTGCATCGGTAAAGGCGCCCTTTTCATAACCAAAAAGCTCGCTTTCAAACAACGACTCCGCGATACTTCCAAGATCAATACTGAGAAAAACTTTTCCGAAGCGTGGAGAATGATGGTAAATGGCTTTGGCAACCAAGTCTTTTCCGGTTCCGTTTTCTCCGAGTATCAATATATTGGCATCTGTTCCGGAAAGTTTTTCAATCAATGTAAAAATCTCCTGCATAGCATCCGATTCACCTATAATCTCATAACTTGTCTCGGTCGTATTCAACACTTCCATTTGTTTTTTCAAAGATGCAACTTCCGAACGAGAATCGTTGAGTTTTAAGGCCGAAAAAAGAGTGGCCAGTAATTTTTCCTTCTCCCATGGTTTAGGAATAAAATCGGTAGCACCCGCTTTGATCGCCTGAACTGCTTTTTCCGTATCGGCATAAGCGGTCATCAGAATAACAATCGCATCCGGATTTATTTTCAGGATTTTACTCAACCAGAAAAAGCCCTCTTGTCCACTACTCACATCACGACGAAAATTCATATCCAGCAAGATCACATCCGGCCGGAATTCCTCCATAAAATATTCGATCCGCTCCGGATTGGTACTGACTTTTACTTTTTCCACATGCGGATTCAACAAAATATTCAGGGCAAAAAGCACATCTTCATTATCATCAATAATGAGTATTTTTCCTTGTTTATCCATTTTCTCAACTACCAGATTAACTTGTGTTGCAAAGATAATTGTTATTTCATTACAAAAAAGTGCGAAATCAAACATTATTTGTGCGATAACGCACGCTTTTCATCATTTCAATCCCGATCAAAAAACAACATATAAAACTGATAATCAGCAATTTCAAAAATCGGCATATCATTTGTAATTCCAAAAACAAATGAAAACATTGTATCTATATTTAATAATTCAACTGGCATGCCTGACATCTTTATTCTGTCAGGCTGAACAGGAGCTGACACTAACCCTAAACCAGGCTATTGAAACGGCTCGTAAACAATCACCGGACGCCATAGCAGCGCGGCATAGCTTTCGTTCCAGGTACTGGAACTATTGTTATTATAAAGCCAACTATCTACCTTCTTTGACATTCACTTCCACCCCTAATTTCAACCATGCTATCAACGCCATTACGATGCCGGACGGAACATCCGGTTTTGTACAGCAGAATTTACTGACTACCAACGGGAATCTTACCCTGAATCAGAACATCGCACTGACGGGCGGAAGTATCTTTATCAAATCCGGTTTACAACGACTGGATGTTTTTGAAAATAAAGAAACATCCTACCAGACATCTCCTGTTGTAATCGGTTACCAACAATCATTACTGGGATACAACAGCCTGAAATGGGACCGGAAAATCGAACCACTCCGTTTTGAGGAAGCTAAAAAATCGTATGTAGAAACCATGGAATTAGTCTCCCGGCAGGCCATTTCCCGCTTCTTCAGTCTGGCCATGGCGCAAACCAACCTGCAAATAGCCCGGTTCAACTATACCAATGCCGATACATTATACCTGTTTGCAAAAGGACGCTATGATATAGGTACCATTACGGAGAATGAAATGCTTCAACTGGAAATCAACCGGCTAACGGAAGAAAGGAATATGCTGAATGCCCAGATTGAAGTCGACGATTGCATGCATAACCTCCGGACCTATTTAGGGCTTAACGATCAGGATGCAATTACGGTACAAATCGATGATTATATCCCTGCTTTTTCTGTCGATCCGAATGAAGCTTTACAACTGGCACTGGTAAACAGTCCCGATATTCTTGTCTTGAAACGCCGGTTGATAGAAAGTGAAAGTACAGTGGCTTATGAAAAAGCAAACCGAGGGTTCAACATCAATTTATTTGCTCAGTTGGGCCTGACACAAACTGCCGATGAACTGGACAAAGCATATAAAAATCCTCTCAATCAGCAATACGTGGAATTAGGTATCCGTATTCCCATCCTGGATTGGGGACGGGGCAAAGGACGGGTAAAAGTGGCTCAGTCAAACAAGGAAATGGTACGTACTCAAGTGGAACAGGAACGAACCAATTTCGAACAAAGCATATCTAAATTAATCAAACAGTTCAATATCCAGCCGGGAAATATAACCATTGCGGCCAAAACGGACCGTACTGCGGAACGCCGGGGTGAAGTGGCCCGCCGATTGTATATCCTCGGGAAATCGACCATCCTGGATCTGAACGCTTCGATTGTGGAAAAAGATGCTGCCAAACGAGGGTACATCAATGCTCTGTTCAATTACTGGAGCCTTTATTATACACTCAGGAGCCTGACGTTGTACGATTTTGAAAAGGGAATCGCGTTAACAGAAGACTACAATGAATTAATTAAAAATTAAAAATGAAGAATTAAGAGTTAAGAGTTAAAGGTCATTTTTCATTCTTAATTTTTCATTCTTAATTCTTAACTTTATAAGTTTATGGATATAGCAATAAAAAAGAAGCATCCGGTTATAAAATACAAGTATTATATCTTGTCCGGAATTATTTTTCTCGGTTTTTTGATCTATGTGATCATTGCCGCGGCTGGTCCGAGGAAATTGAGGATTGAAGCCGATAAAATCGAAATCACAGAAGTGCAACAGGCTAAGTTTCTGGAATACCTGGATACGGAAGGTATTGTACAACCGATCCTGACCGTAAAATTAAATACCCAGGAAGGAGGAATTGTCAACCGGATTGCGGCAGACGACGGAACGATGTTATCAGAAGGAGACACCATCCTGATTCTCCAGAATCCGGACCTGATCCGTTCCATAGAAGATGAATCGGATAAGTTGGAAAAACAACGGATCTCTTACAAGGAAAAAACACTCGAAATGCAACGAAGATCTTCTCAACTGAAACGCCAGACCATGGAAACAACCTATAAGCTGGAACGTCTCAGTAAGCAATACACCCTGGATATGGAAGAATTTAAGATCGGAATAAAAAGTAAAGCTCAATTGGAAGTATCGACCGATGAATATGAATTTAACCGGAAAAGTACTAAACTCCTGCTGGAAGAATTACGCCACGACTCCCTGATGAACGGAATTCAAACCGAACTGATGAAAAACGATTTGGAACGGGAAGAAAAAAGCTTTACCCGCAGCCGCGAACGGTTGAGTAACCTGATTGTCCGCTCCCCGATGAAAGGACAATTGAGTTTTGTCAGCGTCATGCCCGGAGAAAGAGTCAGTACAGGAACCTCCATCGGCGAGTTAAAGGTTGTCGATGCATTCAAAATCCATACGATGATCAGCGAGTATTACATCGACCGGATTACAGCAGGACTTCCGGCTACTATCCTTTATCAAGGGCAGAAATATCCGCTACGGATTACTAAAATCAACCCGGAAATTAAGGATCGCCAGTTTGAAATCGACCTGGTTTTTACCGGAGAAAAACCTGAAAACATCCGGATCGGAAAAAATTACCGGATTCAGATTGAACTCGGTCAGCCGGAAGATGCCTTAGTCATGTCGAAAGGTAACTTTTTCCAATCTACCGGTGGACAATGGATCTTCAAGTTGACTCAGTCGAGTGACAAAGCAGTGAAAATTCCGGTTACGATCGGACGGCAAAATCCCCAACAGTACGAAATCCTTGAAGGTCTGAAAGCCGGAGAAAAAGTGATCATAACCGGATACGATACTTTTGGAGAAGCAGAAGAGATTATATTAAAGTAGTTATTTGCTTAATTTTTTAACACAATCGTTCTTTGACATATTGGTTTACACGTTTTTATAGTTAAGTTTATTAAAAATCCACTTTTTTAGATGATTTTCAACCAAAATATTCTATATTTGCAGAATCAAAAATTAACTATGAAATGATTGTGAAGTTTGAAAAAGAGTATTTGGCTGAGCTTTATTATACGAGAAAATGCAGTGATAAGAAACATCGCTATCAACCTCAGGTAATAAAAAATTACATAAAAAGGATAATAACTCTTGCTGAAACACCAAATATAGAGGCTTTATTTCCTATTAATTCATTAAATTATGAAGTCTTGAAAGGAGATAAACAGGGTGTTTCATCCATTCGAATTGATAAACAATATAGACTTGAATTTATTGTTTCGAATGATGCCTCGGCAGGATTAGTTGTTACCGTTTGTAGAATTATTGATATTACAAATCATTATAAGTAGATTATGAATAATAGTATAGGATATTCAGCAATCCCTGTACATCCGGGAGAAATAGTGAAAGAAGAATTAGAGTACAGAGGAATTTCTCAAAAACACTTTGCGAAAGTCGTCGGTATTTCATACACCATGTTGAATGACATTCTAAATGCCAAAAGGCCTGTTTCCGTTGATTTTGCTTTGCTTTTGGAAGCATCTACTGGTATAAGTGCAGAATTACTTGTCAATATGCAAACCCGTTACAATCTCCAAATTGCAAGAAAGGATAAGGAAAAGATGAAACATTGGGAAGAAATTCGCAAACTATGTGCTTCTTTTTTGTAGACAGAACGAAAATTAAATAAAACGTGTAAATCAATATTCAAAAACGATTTACACGTTTTTTGTTTTTTAATAGTTATGATTGTACATTACCTGAAAATAGCATTCCGTAATCTGTGGAAATATAAATTCCAGAATACCATTGGCATCATTGGAGTTTCGGTGGGATTAATCTGCTTTACCCTAATCTGCTACTTTCCCCGATTCATTATGGGAATGGATTCTCATTATCCAAATGCAAGCCGGATGTATGTACTGGAACTCGATAAATGGTCAGTAAAATTAAAATTGGCTACGAATATTGAGCAGTACCTGATCTCCAACCATCCGAATGAGGTGGAAAAACAAACGTATATCCTGCGTCGCACACACGAAACAGAATCAATTTCTTTTTCGGGAAAGAAGGACATTCCGTATGAATTCAATCTGACAGAGGCAGATACGTCTCTTCTTTCATTTTTCTCCCTAACTACGATTGCCGGTACAAAACAGGCAATTATCCGGACTCCTAACAGCGTCGTCTTATTCGAAACATTTGCCAAAAATTTTGGAGATCCTCAATCACTCATTGGAGGAAACATTCAACTAAAAGATAAATTACTACAGGTAACTGGCATTTTAAATGACCTTCCAGCCAATTCTACATTGGGAATGGATACCAAAGGATTTATTTTTAATTTGACAGACAGTGATTTGTCTCAATCGAAGTTTAGTCCGGGCACGGAATGCCGTGCATTTGTATTATTAAAAAAGAATGTAAACCCTGAAAATTTTCAAACCCAATTAAATCAATCCGGCAACCTGTTCCGGAAATCAGGAGATGAGAATAGCAATTCCATCAAGGTATCGCCTATCAATGTCGATTTTAATGAAACACCTAAAGCTCTATTTCTCATTATTTATGGAGTTGCTTTCCTGATTTTATTAACGACACTATTCAATTTTATCTCATTTTTACTGACACAGTTTTACGAGCGTTTCAGGGAAGCTGCAATCAGAAAAGTCAGTGGATCTTCTTCCATTCAAACGTTCTGGCTTTTCTTTATAGAATTTATAATCGCCTTATCGATTGCTTTTTTCATCAGTTTTCTATTGTTAGATTTGATCAAACCTTATCTGATGAATATAGAAATTACCACTCATTTCTCATTTGATTATGCTGAAATAAAAAAACAATTGATAGAATATTTAGTTGCAGGGCTTCCTTTGTCGGCATTGTTGTGTTATATTCCGGCAAAAATAATTGACCGCCACAGCATTCAACGTATTTTATCCGGTGTTTCAAAAAGTGGAAAAAAATCAAAAGTCCGTTCAGTAATTTTGTTCATTCAGATAATCATTTTTTTATTTTTCATTTCAACATCACTGATACTACAAATGCAAATCAAGACCGTGTATACCCATATATTCAATTCGTTCACGGAAGAAGAAAAAGAAAATATTATTTCCTGCGTCAGTAGTTCGAATCAATTGAAAGGAAAAAAAGAAATCCTATTATCCAACATCCAGGCATCTCCATACATTGAAAAAGCGATTTACAGCTATTCAGAAGTCTCCAATTACTCTGCTCTTCTGGATGTTTCCGGAGTACTGGACCAGAAGACAGCACCTGCGTTTATGTATGGTGTTTCTCCGCAATTCCTTGATTTTTTCAGAGGAGAAATGGTTGCCGGAACGTTTTTCCCAGATACTTCCAACCCTCAGGAGGCTGTGATTGATGAAAGCTTTGCAGCTTTATATCCTGGTGAAAATTCTATCGGAAAAACATTTACCTGTGATTATGGAGAATTTACTATTATCGGGATTATGAAGAACATTCAAAAAACCAAGGAAAATAATAGTCTCGCCATGCAAAAGTGTCCTCACTTTTATTCCACGTTGGACATTCGCAATGGAGATTTTTATGTCATTTATGCTCAATCGGTCCCCGGACGATTGAAAGATGCTAAATTACACATTGAGAAATCCATTCGGGAATTTCTTCCGGAAACACTTGAGTTAAAGATTTCCACGTTGGCGGAAGATCTCAAAAAACAACAGTTTGGTCCGGAATCATTACTCTCGGAATTTCTATTTATACTCGGTTCGGTAGCTCTGATGATTTGCCTTTTGAGTCTTTATTCATCGATTGCTTTGAATACCGATCGACGGCGGAAGGAGATTGCTATTCGGAAAATCAACGGAGCCGGTATTTGGGAAATCATCCGGCTGTTTGCCCGGACTTATATCCGGATATTAACCGGAGCCTGTATTCTTGTTTTTCCTGTAATTTATTACATGGGAAACAAATGGTTAGAAGATTATAACCAGCGAATTTCCCTGAACTGGATTTTCTTTTTGAGTATATACCTGATGATATTGACATTGGTAATCGGAACAATCATTTTCAGAATATGGAAAGTTGCTCAGGAAAATCCGGCGGAAGTAATAAAAACAGAATAAAATTAATTCAAATACAGCCCTCAATTATGCTATTTCACTATCTAAAAACAGCTTTCAGAAACCTGAAAAAATACAAATTCCAGTACCTGACCGGAATTCTCGGACTAAGTGTTGCCATCACCGGTTTCGCTCTGTGCCTTTATTTTGTACGTTATTTTAGCAATATGGATAACCAATACAACAATCCAGAACGGATTTATTCGATACTCACCATTGAGGGTCATAATTTTCCTGCTTTACCTTCTTTGGGAGCTTACCTGCAGCAGGAATTTCCGGAAATAGAGAAACAAACGGTTTGCGAAGTGCTGAATCCGATGTTGTTCTCATCAGAAGAAGAAAAAAAAACATACGATTTAAGATTCTTAGAAGCGGATACAACCTGGTTGGATTTCTTCTCCTGGCCGTTGTTGGAAGGTTCGGAGTCTGCAATCTGTCATTCGCCCAACTCCATCGTATTATCCCAGTCGACTGCACAAAAAATATTCGGAAAAACATCTCCCATTGGTAAACAGCTGACATTACAATTGGAAAAGTATAATCGTGAGAATGATAAGACGTTCATAAAACCGGTGATTTATATGGTACGGGGTGTGATGAAAGATTGGTTACGTAATTCAATACTGAACATTTACGAAAATACAACACTGGATGGATTGATCGTATTGGATGAAGAAGGCAGGCTTCGGCCCGATACCCAAACCGGACAACGCCATCCCGTTTCATTAGTTACGTTGAAGCAGGGTATTGATCCCGAAAACTTCAACCGGAAAATTCAGAATTATCAACCGCAGGAGGTTCGCGGTACAGAAAGCCTCTGGAATAGGAGTAAAGGATATTATTTGCTACCTTTTTCCCAAACCCTGAACAAGCAGTCAGACGGTATGTTGTCGATCCTGTTGTTATTAGTTTCCGGTATCGGATTCATGATATTGGCCGTAGCTCTGTTCAATTACATATCATTTACGGTCGGATTATTTTTAAACCGACTGAAAGAATGCGCCGTCCGCAAAACCGTTTGTGCAAATTCACGACAAACGTATTCCCTGTTTTTCACAGAAATCGTTATTGCCGTTTTAATTGCAGGACTATTCGGGTTCCTCTGGGTTTATTTATTCCTGCCTCACATAAATCCTGTATTACCATCCTTTTTATATTTAGACAGTAAAATACTATCCGTTCAACTGCTTCAATACATCCTGATCGGGATTTTATTGGCCGCCCTCCTCAGTATCCTGCCGTTTCATGTAATCGACCGGATGAGCGTACGCACAGCCTTATTCGGAGGATCAGCCACAGGAAAGAAAACCGGTCCGCGATTTTTCCTGTTAGGCATTCAGTTGTTCGTTTCCATTCTGTTTATTACAGCTTCGTTTTTTTTACTGAGGCAACTAAACTATATGGAAAAAAACACCTTGAAAGGCATGTCGCAGGAAGAAAAAGAAAATACAATTGAAGTTAAGTTTTATCACCAATTATTAAGACCCTACGGAACCGAAATCTACGAATTGTTGAAAGAACGGTTCAAGCCGGAACAACTACTACTCGTACAAAACGAATTAGCCAATACAGGTGAAACGATGACCGATTTCCAGTGGGAAGGAAAAGTAGAAACAGCGGACAACAGCAGCAGGATGCTGGGAATCTTCAATACAGATCATAATTATCCTGATTTTTGCCATATTCCCATGGTAAAAGGACATTTTCTGACTCAGGGAAAACCGGATGAAATGGTAGTCAATGAAACCGCAGCCCGGTTGATCGGTAAGGACGATATAATCGGCATGCAGGTAAGAAGCTGGAGCGGTACCTACACCATTACCGGAATTATTAAAGACGAACGTATGTTTTCCTCAAGCAGAAAAATTCCTCCTGTTTTTTACGTACCCGTTCAAAATACAGGACTTATCTATGTAAAAACAGATCCGGAAAATAAGGAACAAGCCTTAAAAGAAATCAATCAAATTATACGCCGGTACCTGCCGGAAACCATTCCGTATGAACTGACAACTCTCGATAAACAAATCAAAGCCATTTATCTGGTTGAAAACATGCTGTCCAATTTATTATTAGTGCTCACTTTTATTTCTATTGCGATTAGCCTGTTGGGCGTTTATTCTTCCGTTTCACTGAATACCGAACAAAGAAGGAAAGAAGTAGCCATTCGTAAAATAAACGGAGCCAGGATGACAGACATACTTTCCCTATTCTTCAGGAAATACCTGATTTTGTTGACTATCGTCTCCATTCCGGCTTTTATCCTCGTCGGCTGGGGTGTTGCGCACTGGTTGAAAATGTATGTCGATCACTCCCCTATTTCTCTCTGGGTATTCGTTGGAATATGGATTATTGCAGCTTGCCTGTTAGTTTCGGCCATATTGTACCACGTATTGAGAGTGGCAAGAATTAACCCGGCGGAAGTAGTAAAAAAGGAATAACGTAAAGGCAGGTTCCAAACCTGCCCGAATAGCAACTAATTAACAGCATGATTTTACATTATCTAAAAATAGCGTTTCGTAACCTTTGGAAATACAAAGTCCAGAATTTAATCGGAATACTGGGTGTAGCCGTAGGAATCGTTTGTTTTGCCTGGTGCGGATACATTATTCGCTTTTATTTAGACAAGGATTCTTCTTACCCGGGAGCCGACCGTATATACAAATTGAAGATTGAACCTTATGGTGGAGGCTTGGTTGGTTCAGAACGCTTGATAGCCGATCAGTTTCCGAATGATGTAGAAAAGACTACCTGTATGGATTGGGATCATTTCAATGCACAAATTCAGTTGAAGGACCAACAGGAAATCCCATACGACATTCTATTGGCGGAAGCAGACACGTCCTTCCTGTCATTTTTCTCCTTGTCATTTACAGAGGGAGATGAACAAACAGTCAAGCAAACAGAGAATAGCGTTATTTTATTTGAACATATTGCAAGAAAAATCAGTAACACTCAGTCATTAGTCGGATCCACTATCCTGCTATCCGGAAATCCGTTCCGGATTACCGGAATACTCCGGGATTTACCTCCATCCTCTTCCTTAGACGACAACAATCACGGTTTCATATTCAATAGGATTCATAACAGTCAATTAAAAAGAGACGAAAAAGATCGCAATTTTTACGGTAATGCATTGTTCATCATGCTTCGGAAAGGAGTCGATCCGAAATTATTTCAGAAAAAAATAAACGACCTGAAAAATATCGTTACCGACAGCGATATCCAGAACGGAGCCAGTGGGAAGTTGCAGATTTTTCGTTTTGACAACATCAACAACCGTCAACTACAGATCACTCTGGGAATCTTTGCTCTGGTTGGGACACTGATTTTGCTGACTTCCTCTGTCTACTACATCTCCTTCCTGATTGCCCAGTTTTACAATCGACTTAAAGAATGCGCCATTCGCAAGGCAAATGGTTCAGGGAGACTACAGACATTTTGGCTGTTCTATACCGAATTTATGCTGGCCTTATCGATAGCCATCCTCATCAGCCTGGTTATCATTGATTTCTTTCAGCCCTACTTTAATCCGATATTAGAAGAGGTATCGATCGATGCGTTCTATATTTCCCAAACAATCAAGATCCAACTACTACAATACCTTATTGTTGGCTCGATAATAGGGCTGCTGCTCTGTTTACTCCCAGCCAGGACAATCGATCGGTTGAGTGTTCAGAAGATAGTTCTGGGAATTTCTAAAAAAGGGAAAAAATCCACTGTACAGAACTTCGTATTATTTTTACAAATGGTCATTTTTCTGGCTTTCACCACTACCGCTTTAATCGCACATTTACAAATTACTAAATTTCGTTCGGAAATCTATGCTTCACTAACACCCGGTGAAAAAGAATCCATTATTTCTTACATTAGCTATGATGGTCCGTATTTAAATGGTAAAAGAGACATCCTGATCCAGAAAATACAGTCTTCCCCCTGGGTTGAGGATTGTATTTATACTCAATCTCCAGCCTCGGGATACACCCGATGGAGGTATATACAAACGCCATTTTCCGAAAACCAGTTAATAAAAGAATACAGGGTATCTTCCCGTTTCTTCGACTTTTTCAAAATAAAAAAAAAAGCCGGATCTTTCTTCGATGATACTACGGATACGCACCAAGCTGTAGTAGATGAAGTCTTTGCCAGTTTAGATGCAGATGAAAATCCATTAAATAAAACCCTGATTATCGGGGAAGAAACCTTCCGGATCAACAGTATAACCCAAATGGTCAGGACAGAAATAAAAAACAATATTATTCAATCAGGAGAAAAAGCTCCGGCAGTATTCCTTCCGGTAGATCCCAAGTGGAATTATTTTATACTGTACGTTAAATCCGTTCCCGGAAAACAACAGGAAGTAAAACAACACATGGAAAAATGCATACGCGAATTCCTTCCGGAACAACTTCCTACAACATTCCGGATATTCTCGGAAGAAATAAACGAATATCACCTGGAAAGAGAAGTCTTTATCGGCAAACTAGCCTCTTTATTCGGAGTCATTGCAATGATCATCTGTTTTCTTGGTTTGTATTCTTCTATCGTAATGAGAACTGAAAAGCAACGGAAAGAAGTGGCTATCCGGAAAATCAACGGAGCAACCCTCCGGGAGATTCTGGTCTTATTCTGTAAAAACTACGTAATTTTATATTCCTTAGCCTTTGTACTTGTCATGCCTTTCGTTTATCTGTTAGGAAACAAATGGTTGGAAGAATACTCAGTACGGATATCCCTGAATACGCTCTTTTTTACCGGTATTTATATTGTTTTCTTCCTATTGATTATACTGACAATCATTTTCAGGATATTGAAAGTAGCAAAAGAAAATCCAGCAGAAGTAGTAAAAACAGAATAACATAAGAGCAGATTCCAAGCCTGCCGAATAACAAAAAATTAACAGTATGATTTTACATTATCTAAAAATAGCATTCCGGAATATCTGGAAAAACAAATTTCAGTCTTTACTTAATATACTGGGATTAGCAGTAGGATTCACTTTCTTTTCCTGCTGGATGTTCTTTATAAATTATAGTACCGAGAACAGTTACCCGAGAGCTGAACGATCGTACAACCTCTCTGCAATCAATTCGGAAGGAGGAAATATGCATTATTCGATGAGTCTGTCGGATACAAATGACCGATACCAACAAGTCCCGCAAATAGAAGAAATAACCTATTCCGGAATACAGATTCATGCCCAACTGAGGACAGAAGATAAAGAAGACTCTCCCTTGTTCAATGAAGGGGTACAGGAAGTCGATACGAACTTTTTTTCCTTTCATTCCATAACACTTGAACCGGAAAGCCACAAAAAAATAACACAGATCCCGGATGCCTTGATTCTACCTAAGAGATTGGCAAAAAAAATGTTCGGATATAAAAAGGCAATCGGAAAAACCGTTTATATATCGGGAATGGGGACCTACACTGTTTATGGAATTCTGAATGAGGATATTACTGTAGCAAAGGGTGTTTTTATCTTAAATAATCAAAAAAAGACAACAAACACAAAAGTCTATCCTAAAATCCGGATTAAAAAGAACAGTTCTCCGAAAGAGTTTTTGCAATATATCGAAAGAGCTCAACTGCAAAATCCGGAAACAGGAGGTAAGATTCTGAAATTAGAAGCATATCCGGAGAAGGTGAGTCAGATTACCCCTCAGGAACTACTAGCTATAAGTATTATTATATTAATAGGCAGTCTTTTATTAATCTCCGCGCTGTTCAATTATATCTCTTTTACCCTGAGCTTGTTTTTCAAACGGACCCGTGAATGTGGTATCCGGAAAGTAGCAGGTAGCAATCGCCTGCAATTATTCTACCTTTTTTTCGGAGAGATTCTGATAGGACTATTTGTTGCTTTTCTTTTTTCTCTTTTCATCATTGAACTAATCTTACCCATATTAGATAACCGGCTTTCTGCTCTGGACATGTATTTTTCATACCATTCCGTACGCCCCCTGATGTGGCTTTATTTTCTATGGGGTATCCTGCTGGCCGGTTTACTTTGTATCCCGGTGGTCTGGAGGATCGACCGGATGAGTATGAATCAGCCATTCAACAGATTACTTCCGATCCCCGGATTATTTCTTCTTCTGTCGTACAGCAGGAACGGTTTCTTACAGAAACACATTGGTACCCCAGTACATTTTCCGTGGATGAAAATTTTGCTCCATTGTTTCACATCACCCCTATAAGAGGTCGGTTTTTAAATCCGGACCAACCAGACGAGATTGTTATTTCAGAAAACCTCGAAAAAAGACTTAATCCGGATGGTTCCATGCTCGGATCCCGGATACAGAACGAACTCACAAAAACGTATTACACAGTAGTCGGAATTGTCAACAGCAATTGTTTTGTATACGACGGGATGCGTTTACTTGCATTTACCAATTCAAACAAGGAAACTTCAAGCCTGCATAATAGGCATCGCTCCGAGTTATATTTTAAGACAATGTCCGGTAAATCGAAGGAAGTCCGAAAATCAATGAAGCAGTTTTTGAGTAAGTATCAACAAATAAACAATGATTTACAACTACTGAACATCAACGAAAAAGCCGGACAACAAAAGGATAATTTAGCCATTTCCGGCCTTTTTGATGTAACCACCCTCATGTCATTGGTGTGCGTAGTTTTAAGTTTTATCGGAATATACTCATCCATAGCCCTTAAAACCGAACATAGGAGAAAAGAAGTAGCCATCCGCAAGGTAAATGGAGCGGTTTTTAGGGATATATTTTTCCTGTTCGGCAAAACCTACCTGATCATCTTACTGATCTCCTGGTCTCTCGCTTCTCTGCTGGCCGATTACTTCATCCGGGTAATGACAAAGGACATGTCGGATGATCATCACCCGTCTTTTCCTAAGATTCTTTTTTATTCGGGTGTATTACTAATAATGGTCATGGTTATGATATTGACTATTATCTACAAAATAAATGAGGTTGCCAAAGTAAATCCGGCAGAAGTTGTGAAAACGGATTAAACAAAACCATTCATTTACAAAAAAATTTCCGTACAGAAGATTCATCAACCTCTTCGACGAGTTAGTAGAGAAAGTAATTCGTTGATATTAGAATAAAAAGGAAAAACCTCTTCTCCGGTCTGGAGAAGAGGTTTTTCCTTTTTATTCTTAATCTCTTGCAAAGAGATTAATCTGTTTCGTCTGTTTCGGGATTGAAGACATTAATTGTGACTTGCCACACTTTGAATTCAGACATGGTAAAGAATACCGTATTATTGTTTGTCTTATTTACATTAATCCGAATACGGTTAAAAGGTTTCGGAGATTGAATCACCGGAGATGTATAATCATTAACTGCCGCATCGACAGGTAATTTATCTGCCGGATTAGCAAAATTCCGGATCAAAAACCAATCGTTACCATCCGTACTTCCCATCAGGTCAAAATCAATCGGACGGTTGTTGTTATTCTGAGTACGACGATGAAAATAGATCTTACAATTGTCAATTGTCTTATTCAGATTGGCTTGTAACCAATACGGTGCCGTAAAACTCACCGACCAAGCGGTATGGAAGAATGTTCCTGTATCCCCATCCAACAAGTTGGCAATCGGACCTTCAGAAGGCTCCTGAGCATTTGTACTTAAATCAGCCGCTTTCAATGCAATCTGAGTATCGGTGTAAGTAGTCGTTATTGCAGCCGCTTCTGAAGCTTTCTTTACCACCTGGGCCGCTCCGGATGTTTCCGTATCGCTTATCGGAGTCAGGGTAAAAGAATATTCATTGTACCTGGCCCGGGTTTCGGGAATGATCATACTGTCGGTATAAGCGCTCGCTAATCGCTGGATATTCTTTTTTGTACGCGGATCGTAATAATTAACCTTCACGTATTTGATATTACTGTCGGCCGCAGGAAGATCCCAACGCAGGATAATCTTTCCAGGAAGTGTTTCGGCAGTCAGGTTATTGATCGCTCCGGGCTTTACCTTTGGCCCGTCGTCGTCACTACAGCCGGCCAGTACAAATGCCAGCAAACCGAAACAAATGATCGATTTTATTTTATTTTTCATATCACATTAGTTGTTTTTAAGCATTGTTAATTTTATTCATCATCACCTTTATCCCAA
Source organism: Bacteroidales bacterium (assembly GCA_031553885.1). GTDB lineage: Bacteria > Bacteroidota > Bacteroidia > Bacteroidales > Azobacteroidaceae > JAVBKV01. The sequence goes on along the minus strand of JAVBKV010000060.1, from coordinate 80,647 downwards.
CCCACGTTCTGTGTCAACTTGGGATTCTTATTAATTTCCGTTTGAGGAATAGGCATAAAGTACATCCGGTTATCAGGATACCAAACCGGGGTAATGAACGTAACAATATTCCAGAAACCGGTACCTGTATTTTTCATGATATCGAATCCTTGTTTCGGATTACCTTCCCGTTCTGCATCCAACCACCTGCGGTTATCGAAATAACGATGGCCTTCTGCGTGGAATTCAATCCGGCGTTCGCGGTGAATCAATTCTCTCAGTTTGTTCGTGGTCAACGTAATACCTGCCTTCGCATACGCTTCCCGTACACCCTTGATTCCGGCGCGGTCGCGGATCTGATCCCAGTAAAAGAATACATCGGGCTGGTTCAACGGATTCATACCCTTAGCGGCATAATATTCAAAAGCAGCCTCCGTATAATTCAGGTACAACTCGGTCAAGCGGAAAATAGGCACAGCATTGTCCCCCCTGGTAGTCTTAGAGGCTGTAGGCATAACCCACTTGATACCCAACATACCTGAAACGGAATAATCCCGTCCGGTTTTACGTTCATATCCGTCCTGGCCGTTATAATACGGACGGAAATAAGTTTCGTTCTCACTTGCTGTACTGGTGAAATTCGACCACTTGGTAGTGAATGATTCTTTGGTTGAATCCAGCATCGCGTATGAATACTGATCAGGGAACAGGATATTGGAATAGAACCGGGGTTCCCGTTTTTTGAATTTATTATACAACTGAATGTTATTGAACGAACCGGAGTTATAGCTGGAAAAACCGGTAGCTGTCCGGTAAGCCGGATCGTCTTCCGGCATCAAGCCGTTAGCCATGAAATACTCTTCCGTATGCGCCCAGGTAGGACAAATACCCGAATACAAGGCCCAGCTGATGGGCAAGGCATGGTTGTTCCAATCACCGGTTGAAAAGTTTTGCTTGTAGAAAATCATTTCCGGGCTGGCTTCCCCTCCACGCGGATAACTGAAGATCCGTTTGTAATACCAGTAGCTGTTGTTGGTATTTATATTTCCGGTCATACCTTCCCGCATGATAGAGAATTGAGCTTCATTTTCAGCATATTCGATGGCTTCTTTCGCATAATCCATGGCCTTCTTCCACTTTTCGACATCTACTGTGGTATTGATCAGTTTCTTTCCTTCATTGTCTTCCGGACACAGGTTGGAAAGGTCTTTTCCGTCGGTTGTTTTCATTCCGTTATACAAGGGACTGGCGGCATACAGCCACAGACGCGCCCTCAGGAAACGGGCAGCAGTACCATTGGCGCGACCGGCACGGTCGGGATCAGATTGCTGGTAAGAAGGATCCAGACGGGCCATCGCTTCCAGCAATAACTTATCGATGTGGTTAACCACCGTGTCGACATGCGCCCGGGGAATACCCTCATTCATCTTACTGATCATCTCCGAACCGTCATAAACCTTATCAACAATAGGCATGGGACCATATTGTTCGAGCAAGAGAAAATTAAAATAGGCCTGGAGGAAATAAGCTTCTCCGATCCACCAGGTCCTGGTCTGTTCGTTTAATTTTTCATCCTGGCATTCGTGGATCCGGTTCAGGAAGTCAATGGAAGCACGGATGGAATTGTAATACCCCCTCCATGACCATTTTTCATCGTTATAAATGGGAGAAGAAGCGCTAAGCTGCCCCAGGTCCTTGTAATAGGGATTGTAGTTATTCCAGTTAAAAAACAGGTCATCGGCGCCCAATCCGATAAAGTTCTGAAAATTGTTGATCTGGGGGTGTTTGTCATAGATATCAGTCAATACACGGACCACATCATCCTTGGACTTATACAAATCGGCCACCTTCAATTGCTCTTCCGGCATCTGGTCCAGGTAATCGGAACAGGCTCCCAAACCGAGCAAACCGGCCAGAAACAATATATAGATATATTTCAATGTTTTCATACTATTATTCGTTATTAAAATTTAACCTCTAATCCGACATTGATTGACTTTTGAATCGGATAATACATTCCGTTTGAACTTCTGGATTCAGGATCCCACCATTTGAAATCGCTGATCGTAAGGAGGTTGGTTCCATTTGTATAGATCCGTGCGCTTCTGATTCCTATTTTAGACATCAGGGTCTTGGGAAGCGAATATCCCAATTCGACGGACCTCAGTTTAAGGTAACTTCCATCCACCATCCACCAGGAGGACCTTACAAAATTAGCAGTTTGTGAACCGGTAGCCAGGCGAGGAAAACGGGCGTCCGGGTTCTGATTGTCTTCCGTCCAGTAATCACCGGGATAAAAATCGTAAACATTTCCACGGCCTTGCTGGTTGAACAACTTCGGCGAGGTAGTAAATGTCACATTCTCGGCACCCTGAAACATGAATGAGAAGTCCAGGTTTTTATAAGCGACACTGGCGCTGAATCCGTAAGTAAATTCAGGAATATCCGGATGTCCCTGATAAATCTGGTCGAAGGAGTCAACTACTCCGTCCCCGTTCACATCCTTATATTTTAAGTCTCCCGGCTTCGGTACTCCTCCCAGAGCCGTTTGATTCGGATGATTATCGATATCCGCCTGGTCAATGAAATACCCTTCGGCAACATATCCCATCCAACGTCCATACGGTTGTCCGATCTTGGACTGGTAGGCGTACTTGGGTGTTTCATCCCCATTGGCTAATATTTTATTTTTAGCAAATGTAAACGGCGCTTTCAAGACTATTGACCAGTCCTTATTGATCTGGCGGTTGTATTCCAAGGTACCGTCAACTCCCCTGTTTTCCATTTCCCCGACATTTCCTCCGGGTTGAGCTTTCGAGTAACCAAATATATCGGGAACCTTGTTCAACTGTACCCAGATGTCTTTCCTGCTTTCGTAGAAATAGTCGGCCTGCAGGCGGAAACCATTCAGGAAATTCGCTTCAAAACCGAGGTCCAGCTTCGTAGCTGTTTCCCAGATAGCATCCGGATTACCATAATAGGTAATGGCCAATCCGGCTCCATGTCCGTAACCATATCCGTTACTTACACCAAAACCGACATTCGAGCTGGTTGCAGCTACCCGTGACAAATAAACAAAACGTGAGATTTTTCCATCATTACTTGAAGAGAGTGAATTAATATCTGCCAGATTATCATTTCCTACCTGACCGTAAGAGGCCCTTAATTTCAGGTAAGAAACGGCTGGCTTCATCCAATCCATAAAATCTTCTTCCGAAGGAGTCCAACCGATGGCATAGGCAGGGAAAAATCCGTAACGGTGATCCTTGGCAAAGTTTTCAGAACCGTTGTATCCGAAGTTGAATTCTGCAAAATACCGGTCGGCATATGAGTAAGTAGCACGGCCTGTATACCCTTGGGTACGGTGGGAGATGGAATTATACACATCCGTATTTTTAGGATATTGTTTTTCGCCTTGATTATACAGGAAAAGACCTCCTATATTGTGCTTGCCAAAACTGCGGTTGTAATTCAACGAAAACTCGAAATAAGTACTTTGATCTGATTCTTCATTACTGGTACTCTTTTTAAGATAATCATAATAATCAGCGTTGTTAGGCTCCGAATCCACATAATTGTAATTCCCGTTTTCATCCTTCAGGATCGGATCCCCGGTAACAGGATCGTATCCATACGGTTTGATCAGGTAAGGACGGGGCCTCATTTCATAATTTCCCCTCAGGGTTTTATAGTTGTCGAAAGAGAAAATGGCTTTCGCCCTCAAGCCTTTGGTAAGCATATCCAGATCCTGGGTGACCGTAAAAACGGACTGAGCAGTCGCCGTATTCAACTCCCGGTATCCCGAACGGGCCAGCAATTGATAGGGGTTACGTCCCTGTCCGTAAGAAATACCCGGTACTTTGGTCTCATCCGGATAAGTCAACGGATAATCGACCGGACAGATGTCATTCATCCAGCTAAAAATAGTACCTGTATCGGTATTCGGGTAATTTCCGTTTTCCTGAATGGCATGAACAGAAACGCTCAAAAGAGTTGACTTGGAAGCATTTACGTCAAAATTGGTACGGAAATTATACCGTTTATAATTGATATTGTTATTAAAGCTGGTTCCCCCGAAATGCTTGAACATACCATCCTGGTTCAGGAAAGCCGCGGAAACATAATAACGCATGGTTTCATTTCCTCCGGAAATATTCAGGGTAACCTTTTGATAGAGGTTAAAATCTTTAAGCAAGGCATCCTGCCAGTTGGTATCCGGATAATAATACGGATCCGTTTGGTCAATCGTGTTCTGAATCTTCGAATCGGAATAAATAGGCTGTACCCCCTGGTTTTTCAAGGCTTCATTATGCATTTTCATGTAAGTAGCCCCATCTTCGAACTTAACCAGGTGTACCGGGGAAGAAAAGGCATTCTCCATGCGTAAATTAATGGAGGGCTTACTTACCGTACCTTTTTTGGTAGTAATCAGCACAACCCCGTTACCTCCGCGTACCCCGTATACAGCCGTAGCCGTAGCATCTTTCAGGATAGTAAAGTCCGCAATATCCTCAGGTTCAACGTCATCCATAGACCGTTCTACGCCATCCACCAGGATCAGGGGATCAGATTTTCCGGTATAAGTACTGATACCCCGGATCCAGAAACGGGCGGAATCGTATCCCGGTTCTCCCGAAGACTGAATAGCAACAACTCCGGCCAGATTACCTGCCAGTGAGGTACTGATGGTGCGGGATGGCAGTTTTAGTTTTTCAGCATCCAACCGTTCAACCGAACCGATTACGCTACCCTTTTTCTGGGTACCATAACCCAATACTACTACTTCATCCAACGCCTTTACATCCTCTTCCATGGAAACGTTGATGATTTTCTGGTTATTTACCGGACGTTCAACGGCTTTATAACCAATGTAAGTAAATACAAGTACCGACTTCGCTCCATCCGGAACATTCAGGACATAAGCCCCGTTCACATCGGTAACAGCTCCCACCGCCGGGTTGCCTTTCATTTCGATAGACACTCCGGGCAATGTTTCCCCCGTTTTCGCATCGAGTATGGTTCCGCTGACCGTATGGCCCTGAGCAAACACACCCGTTGTTGCTACTAAGAACAACAAAAGATAAAGTGCTTTTCGAATACCCGTCTGGATAGTTCGATTCTGCTTTAAAGATAGGTTTTCCATAAGATTAATAATAAAAAAAAAATTATTGTTTTTTAAGAAAAAGTTTTTTAGTTAGACACACTTATATAAATGCTACGCAGCCTATGGATACCAAGGATTCCGATAAGAATCACATTCTGTATTCATTGGCAAACAATAACATTTTAACATTAACTTCATCAATCACTCCTTAGTTTATACACTTGTTTGATTTACAAAACACAGCAGATCTATAAAATTTGTGTCATGCATCAATAGGCTGTTTGTGGTTTTTCTTCTAATTGTTGCATTTCTTACACTCTAAGCATTATCTGTTTCTTCTGCAATGTCTCCTCTATTTAATCATGCAAATTAAACGAGAATATTCTAAATATGCAAGAAAAAAACAAAAAAAATGTAAAAAATACGGAAGGGATCGGTTGTTTAACATATTAAAAAATCCAATTTTCTTTTAACTGCGAAGAGGTGCGACAAAACAATCCTCAGTTATTCAGACCAACTGCATTGCCACACCTCTTTTTATGATAAAGATAGGATGTTAATAAAACATTAGAACCCGAAGAGTTCTTCCAGCGAAAATTCTTTTACTTCCGCATATTTTTTCAAATAATTAAAATCAATCTTGTCTTTTTTTCCGATCAGGAGGACAGAAAATTGAGCAGGCTTGATATGTTCATCGAAATATTTCTGGATATCACTCAGTTCCATTTTCTGAATGGTTTCAAAAACCGGCTTCCGGATATCGTAATCGATGCCCAGGTCTTTCAGGTACATGTAATTCCAGAAAATATTACTTTTTACCAAACGTTCGGAACGCATATTGTTAAGTACGGATTCCTTGCACAACTGAAATTGTTTGTCGGCGCTTGGCATATTAGTCAATAGTTCCCTGAATGCATCCATGGCGATTACCATTTTATCGGGTTGGGTTCCTACATAGGCCTGAACATAATTGGAATTTTCTTTACGGGAAGGCTGAGTAACAAAAGCATAAGCTGTATAAGCCAATCCGCGGGCTTCCCTGATTTCCTGGAAGACAATCGAATTCATTCCTCCTCCATAGTAGGAATTGAACATGCTTTGGTAGGGCAATACGGTTACATCGAATTTTGTATCTTTAGCTAACAGTATAATTTCGGTTTGTACCATGTCGTATTCGGCAAAATAAACAACCGGTTTGTCCATCGGCAATTCGGGATAATCTTTACGAGCCGGTACATCCTTCAAGGTTTCCGGCGTCTTCATATTTTTTACTTTTGCCGCAATTTTATCCTGAGACAGCGGACCATAATAATGGTATCCGTATTTATAGGAAGCAAAATCTTTGATAATATCGATCAGTTCCTGAGGCTTGATCGCTTTTAGTTCGGCTTCCGACAAGTTATCCGTAAATACGGACACGGGACCATATTTTGCATAGTTAACCAAACCGCCCCGAAGGATAGCTCCTTTATCCAGTTTGCTATTTGCCCGTTGTTTCAGAATATCATTTACCAGGTTATTGTAAGCCTCTTCATTCACAACTGCATCGTTCATCATTTCTTCCACCAGGGCATACGAGCGATCCATTGTTTCCTCCAGCCCGTAAAGAGAAACGTATGAACGCTCACTTCCCGAACTGGCGCTGAAATACATGGCCAGCTTATACATTTCCATTTTGAGCTGCTCGGGAGTGTATTTGGAAGTTCCTAAGTAAGGGAGATAACGGAAAGCAAGTGCCAGTTTCTTATCGGTTTTATTCCCTACATCCGTAAAGCGGATCAGTTCGTACGTTTTATTGGTTTCATTTTTTGTATAGTACAGTTCGATTCCGTCTTTGATCGTTTCTTTTTTAATTCTTTCCTTGAAATCAATGAATACCGGTTCGATCGGATCAACCTTTTCAGCCTGCAGGTCTTTGGCAAATTGAGATTCCACATCCCGGTTGATCTTAATCGGAGTAATTACCGGTTTATCGACCGTCACTTTTTCTTTATTCTCACCGGTGCGTTTGTAAATGGTTACATAATTATCACCGAAGAATTCATTGGCAAAAGCGACAATGTCTTCTTTTTTCAAGGCAGCCAGTTGATCGATTTCAGAGATATACTCTTTCCAGTCGATCTCATTGATGAATGATTCCAAGAAATCGTAGCAAGCATAACGATTATCCGTCGTTTCGATAACCTGAAGTTTTTTGTTATTGATAATGGCTTGTAATAAATTGTCATCAAAATCTCCGGCCTTCAGTTTTTTGATTTCTTCCTGGATCAAAGCGCTCATATCTTCCAGGGTTTGCCCTTCACGCGGAGTTCCCGAGAAATAAAAAACCCCATAATCTTTCATATTCCGGGCTCCAGCTCCCAATTGCAGTACTTTTTGTTTCTGAATCAAATCCAGATCAATCAAACCTGCCTTACCATTATATAAAATGGAGGCGATCATGTTCAGGTACAAAGCATCTTTGGATTTTACATCTCCATAACGGTAAGCTACCAGGATCCGTTCCTGATCGGGAGTAGACACTTCGCGAACCTTTGTCCCTTTTACGGGCTCTTCTTTGACCGGATCCGGATGTTTCAGGTTCTCATTCGGTTTCATTTGTCCGAAATATTTATCCACAATCTGGATTGTATTTACGAATTCCAAATCGCCGGTCATACAAACAGCCATGTTGTTCGGAACATAGTAATATTTCTGAAATTCCATTACGCTTTTCATGGAAGGACTCTTTAGGTGTTGCGGAAGACCGATTACATCCACTTTGTACGGATGCTTATCGAACAATTCTTCGTATGCTTTTTCCCACACAAGCATACCACCCATGTCCTGATACATGTTGAATTCTTCATAAACCGTTTCCAGTTCGGTATGGAACAAACGCAGCACCAGGTTACTGAAGCGGTCGTATTCCAATTTCATGTATTTATCGATCTCATTGGAAGGAATTTCATTGATGTAAGCCGTGAGGTCATTGCTGGTAAATGCATTGGTTCCTGAAGCGCCGATCGAGCCGATCAGTTTATCGTATTCATTGGAGATTGCATACTGTGAAGCCTCCTGGGATACAGCATCGATTTGTTTATAAATCGCTTTTTTTGTGTCCATGCTTTCCGCAAACTTATATGCTTCAAACAGATTGGTTATGCTGTCGATCAGCACCTTTTCTTTTTCCCAGTCTGAAGTTCCGAAATGGTTGGTACCCTTGAACATCATGTGTTCTAAATAATGCGCCAAACCGGTATTATCCCGCGGGTCTTCCTTGGAACCGGCCCGTACGGCGATGATCGTTTGAATACGTGGTTCATCCTTATTCTGGGACAAATACACCTTCAAACCATTGTTCAATGTGTAAATACGCGCTTTGAAAGGATCATTGGTAACCTCTTCATACTTATACCCATTCGCATCTGTTTTGGATACAGTCTCATATCCTTTCTTCTCTCCGCAGGCAACAAGCAGGCAAATGGTGGTCAGTAACAAAAGCAATTTCTTCATAAACAAACATTTTTAATTAAACAACAATATAAAATAGATCTCATTTATTTCTCAATATTTTACCGGTATAATGAATAATCTTTCCGTCCGGAGAAACCCCTTCGATCGTTACCGAATAAGTGGTCGATGCGTCCGCAGCATAAAATTCAAACAAACCCTTACCGTTTTCACTCAGGGTTACATTCGGATTCCAATAAAGGGTCGAGCGCAAGTCCGGATCCGGCTTTTCCGGTTCGGCTCCCGGTTCGTACTTAGGTGAATAAAATTCCGCCGGTTCATGATATCCTAACGGAGCGATTAAGGCCTTATTCAATTGAGGACGGGGTTTGGATTCCCATCCCCTTTTCGTCTGAATCGCAATCACAGATCCATTTCCGGCACGTCCTCCGAATATAGTAGTCGCAGCACCGTATATAAGAGCCAATTGACCTACATCATCCGGATTAAAAATATCTAAAAATTCAGGTTCGGAGACTGGAATATCGTTAATCAAAAACAAACGAACAGGATTATTCCTATGATAAGGCACCTTTCTGCCATCTTCCCTCACCACAAATACTCCCGGAATCAAATTAAAAAGGTCAAGAAGATCCATGGCGTGAAATTTTTCTATCTCTTCTTCCTTCACAATCCGAGCAAAAGACCCTTCCGAATAATAAGAAGACTCGTACTTAGTCTTACGGGAAGCGCTGACACTCACTTCGTCCAAGTAAATCATCCGGACACCGTTTTCATAAGTATACTTCTGATCCGCTTTATCCATGTACTGCTGAAAAGAAACTGGATCCGGCTCCTTAAAAATAGGAAAACGAAAATCCGAGAGTGGCGGAAACGTTTCCGGATCAAGGATCAGCTCAATCATTCTTTTTTTATTTTTTTGAGATAAAGCCTGGACAATGTATTGGGTAGAATCCGGAAATTCAAATCCGGAAAAACAAAACCGGCCGTTTTCGTCTGTCTCGGCCATATCATATAATTTTGAAGGAAACGACATCATGGTTATTTTTGCTTTATCCGCCAACTTTGAAAACAATCCGGATTTTACTGTGCCGGATACTTCCTGGGCCATTTCAATGAGGTAAGTCGGAGCCTCAAGCTCTTTCCTGAACACCGAATCCATGTTGTACCGCCTCCACCCCTGAGTCATCATCAGTAGATCAAGGTCAGACTGTACCTTCCTGTCCTTACATTGAAAATAATAAGATGGAGATTCGACATCTCCTCTTAAATCGGAAGTAAGCAAAAGAGAAGTTAATATAGTTGTTGTCGAATCCGGTTCAACTTCCGCATCGTCGGTTACAGAAACAGCAAAGCTACCCTGAAGGGAATCCCCGGTATGGAATTCAGAACGGATCAATTCCCTTTTTGCATAATCCGGTTGTTCTGTCTGAAACTGAATCCGGGGCTGGTCTTCGTTGTTTACAAAAGCTAAGCGTTCGCTCAGGGGCTTCCACGTTGAGTTCAACAACACAAAATGAATCACACCAGTAGGAAAATCTCTTTTATTGAAAAAATACTGCTTATAAGGATAGGTACAGGTTTTCACATTGATCAGACGTCCACGCGAGTGCACCAGCAGGTAAAGAGAACCCCTGAGATCTTCTTCTACATTGGTTTTCAGGTTGATCCACGCCAGGCTGTCCTTCCAACTGAGTTCCAATCCATACTTGTTTTTCTGAGGCAAAGGCAATTCGAAACGCTTACGGACACCTTCTTCATTCTCACAAACAGCGTGATACGTCTTTCCCGGATCCGGATACAAATAAAATGATCCCATGCCGGAATGACGACTCTTAAATAAGGCAACGGATTGGTCCAGGTTATCAAAAATTTCCCCCTGAACAGTTTCATGCCATCCGTCGGGTCTGATCGCCTTGAAAGCAACTTTACCGGCAATACCTTCCAGGAGTTGTCCGCCTTCAGGAAAGAAAGCAATATCGTACGATGCTGTTGAGGCAGGAACCTGGAAATAACGGCGATACAGGTACTGATCGTATTTCATTTCCACATACATCACCCGGAGCCCGGTATCCACCGGAAGATTCAACTTAACACGAAATTCTCCCTCTTCATTCGGTTTGACTCTTTTCGGTCGTTGCTTGTTTAAAGTAAGGGTAATTTCCTTAGGAACGAAGGGGATATGCTGCTTTATTTCCATAAAACGGATAATAGCCCAAACCGTTTTATCTTCGAATTCGTAAGTAGTTTCCGCGCTGACAGAAGCAGACTGGGGAGTTCCGACCCGAAGGGCTTTAGTAAAAAAATAATCTTCCCCTTGGTTACGCATGTAGTTCGTATAGGCTCGAAGGGTGTAATTTCCTTCCGGAAGGTCTTCCGGCAACAGGATATTTCCATAATGGGCTCCTTCATTAGGCCGTACTTTCAGTCGGGTTATTATAGAATCTAAGGGATTGATCAATTCGACATACACATACCGACTCAATTTGCCAGGAAGATGATAGCAGGCATCCACCAGATGGGCCCGGAACCAAACCATTTCACCGGATAAATAATAGGGTTTATCTGTTTGCAGGTAAACTTTTTCCTGGGGTAGTAAGGAAAGTCGGTTCTCAAAATAAGCCACAGCCGTATCCACCGGCAAAGCTTCATTTTCCTGAGCGGATAATACGCCTGCAGTAAAGAAACAAATAAAGAAAAGGAACGTTTTCATCAATTAACCTTTTAATGTCCATAACTTCACTTGCACCCATTCAATGGACGAAGGTACAGATTTATAACTGATTTTTCATTTTTTTAGCTGTTTTTTTTTAATATTATCCCTGTTTTTATAAAACAATCATTTTTCAATTAAAGAACTATATAAAGTAATTCTCCTTATTTTTTTCTCAATATCTTGCCTGTATAATGGATGATCTTTCCATCCGAAAAACCTATTTTAATCGTTACCAAAGATCACACTTGGATTCATAACCCGGGACAACTATTTAACCCTATGAAATATAGAAAAACACACAATTTTCAAATGCACATTTAACCAATTGGATATCGGATTATTATAAGTACGCTTTCTTTTACTGAATTTAATCTGATAGAAAGTTTTTAGCATGTGCGGGGAAAATGTGGGGAAAATAATCTACCTTTGAAAGCAATGCAAACCATTGTTTATGAAAGTAACTTATATAGTTAAGAAGACAGTAAAACGATACGATATAGATTCAAAAGCTACTATTTACGTGAGATTGAGAGACGGGAGACGTTTAGATTCTGTAGCTCCCACAAAACTATCCATTAATCCGAATCTTTGGGATGATAAAGCGGAACAGGTAAAAAGCAAAGTCGTTTGCCCTGATGGAACCCGCACTTATTACAACGAGGAAGTACGTAAATTGAAAACTTATCTTGAAAAAAAATATCAGGAAGAGAAAAATGAAGTTTCCAAAGAATGGCTAAAAACCACTTTAGATAAGTATTACAACCCGCAGAAGTACGATAGTAAAGAAGCAGTCATAAATTCTAGTATTGAGCAGCTTTGTGATGAATTTTTGCTAAAACACAAATTGTCTGATGTTCGAAGGAAAAACTTTAAAGTAGTCAAAAGAGCCATGATGCGATATCAGCTATTTGTACAAGTCACCAGGCGGGGACAAGAGTCTTTTATTTTGGACATAGATCAGGTAACAGCTGACACCCTACATGATATGTGGGATTTCTTTGAGAACGAACATTTATATGTTGAGAAATATCCTGCTATTTACGAAACTATTTATGAAAAACGCAAACCCAGACCAAGAGGAAGAAACACACTGATTGATTGCTTCTGCAGGATACGTACTTTTTTCCTTTGGTGTCACGAAAAGAAAAAAACCAATAACAGACCATTCGATGAATTCCATATTGAAGAAAGTGTTTATGGAACACCGTTTTATATTACCCTTGAAGAACGGGATATAATTTTTAATGTTGACTTATCCGGCAATCCAAATTTGGAAACGCACCGGGATATCTTTATTTTTCAAAGCCTGATCGGTTGTCGCATTGGTGATTTGTACCGTATGACGAAGAAAAACATTATCAATGGTGCTATTGAATATATTCCTCGTAAAACGAAAGAAGGGAATCCGGTAACTGTTCGTGTTCCTCTCAATGAAAAGGCTCTTTCTATCTTAGAAAAGTACAAAGATATTGAGGGAGACAAGATATTCCCATTTAGGTATGAGCAGGACTATAACGAAGCAATTAAAGAAATTTTTGCATTGGCAGGAGTAACACGGATTGTAACGGTATTGAATCCTCTTACCCGTGAGGAAGAAAAGCGGCCGATCAATGAAGTTGCGAGCAGTCATTTAGCTCGCCGGACCTTTATTGGAAACATCTACAAGAAAGTTAAGGACCCCAACCTGGTTGGTGCATTGAGTGGACACAAGGAGGGAAGTAAAGCCTTCAACAGATATCGGGAGATTGATGAAGAAATGAAAAAAGAACTGGTAAATTTATTGAGTTAAAGGTTCATAACAAGTTTATTTTTACTCTACTTACAGAGGCTGTCTCTCAATTATTTTTAACACTTTTTTCTTCAGATACCTATCTGAGATTAAACTCAAATATTCAATTCTCGAAGAGTTAATTTTAATTGTGAGACAGCCTCTTTTTATTCCCATTGAAAACAAGTTTTAGTATATGTGGGGAAAATGTGGGGAAAATTTTTCAAGAAAAAAATTGATTTTTTTTGTAATTTAATCGATTTAATTTTTATTCTATACCCAGAAAAAGGGTATTACAATCAACTCCATTAAGTAATATCCGCTTAAATCCTGAAATTTTAAATAAATTATTGTACCCAGAAAAATGGGTAGTGTGATAGGTTCGGTCGAACGATTGGAAGCTGATAAACTAAAACTGCCATCCCGCACCATCAGTACCTCACTGGCTGGTAATCTGGCCGGTGTTATTGCCGTTCAGTCATCGGGAGAACCGGGATTCGATTCCGCCAGCTTCTGGATCCGGGGTATCAATACCTTTGCCGGAGGTTCGTCTCCCCTGATATTGGTTGATGGTGTAGAACGGGCCATGGATGATGTGGAACCCGAAGATATAGCTGATTTCTCTATCCTGAAAGATGCTACGGCTACAGCTGTGTACGGAGTACGCGGAGCCAACGGGGTTGTGTTGATTACTACCAAAAAAGGAACTGTAGGAAAACCCAACATCAGTTTGCGGATGGAAAATGCATTTTCCTCTCCGGTTCACCTGGTTAATTTTGAGGATGGAGGCACATACATGAAAATGCATAATGAAGCATTAGCAAATCAGGGAACAGCACCGATCTATTCCGATTCGAAGATTCAAAATACCATCAACGGAACGGATCCTTATTATTATCCGGATACCAATTGGCTGAATGAATTGCTTAAGGATTATAACCTCTATCAAAAGGTTACTCTGAACGTTTCCGGAGGAAATGAAACCATGCGTTATTATGTTTCCGCGGCTTTCCTTAATCAGGATGGTATGTTCAAGCATTTCGGAGGAACCAGTTACAATAATAACATCAATTACAAACGTTATAATTTCCGTACCAACTTTGATGTCAATGCAACTAAAACAACACTTTTGAGTGTGCAAGTGCATGCGATTCAGGAAAACGGAAATTATCCGAATGCAAATACAAGCGATATTTTCAATTGGATGGTAGATATCTCTCCAGTTGATTATCCCTTGACTTATCCGGACCCGACGAAGGTACCGGGTATTTCTTACGGGCAGGGGCGTAACCCTTATCAATTACTGGCCCGTTCGGGATACCGGGAGTCGAATACGGCAACAGCTCAATCCGTTTTTACAGTCCAACAAGATTTGGATATGCTTACCAAAGGATTGAGAGCGAAAGCCATTTTTTCTTTTGACAACTACAAAACCATCCGGGGGGTTTATACCATGAAGCCCCGTCCTTACCTGGTCAAACCGTATGGATACGATCCGGTTACCGGGGATCCGATTTTAAAGGATGAAAATGGAAATTACAATTATGTAGACCAGGATCCTTCCGGTACTGATTATTACGATTACCTGAAAAAGGATGTGGATAATGAAAGCTCCGATCAAAGCACCTATATTGAGGCATCGTTGAATTACAACCGCAGTTTTGGTAAACACAACGTAGGAGGTCTTTTCCTGTATAATCAAAGTGAAAAGCAATATCCTAAAGACAAGGATGTTTATAATTCCATTTCTCACCGTACACAAGGGTACACAGGTCGTGCCACTTATTCGTATGCCGACCGGTATTTTGCAGAATTTAACTTCGGATACAACGGTTCTGAAAACTTTGCCAAGGATCACCGCTACGGATTTTTCCCTGCTTATGCCATCGGTTGGACTCCTTCCGAAGAAGATTTTATGGATTGGATGAAACCAGCCGTTTCTTATCTGAAATTAAGGGCTTCTTATGGTAAGGTAGGAAATGATGCGTTGGGACGCATTAAATCAAACTCCAGTTCGAACGACGGTTGGATTGATCGTTTTGTTTATTTGTCACGGGTACAAACTATCGCCAATTCGAATGTGGGTTTTGGTGTAAACAACGGATATGGTTACGGACATGGAGACGGGTTGGGAATTACCTATTATGGTAATCCGGATGCAACCTGGGAAACTGCGACTAAGATAGATGCAGGTTTTGAAGCCAACTTCCTGAACGGGTTCCGCCTGCAGGCCGACTATTTCTACGAAGACCGGAAAGACATCTGGGTACAGTTGACTAAGGTACCGGATATGTTTGGTTTTTCGAAAGCTCAACCCGGTGGAAATGTCGGGGAAATGAAAAACAGGGGATTTGACGGCACCCTGGAGTACAACCGCCAGATCAACAAGGACTGGCAGATAGCCTTGAAAGCGCCGTTTACATTTGCTAAAAACGAAATTATGGCCAATGGAGAGGAAATTCCCAAATATGCTTACCAATCCCAAATCGGACAACCGAAAGGCCGTTCAAAGGGGTATGTTGCTGAAGGGTATTTCATCGACCAGGCGGATATCGATAACTCTCCGGATCAAAGGGCCATCGGAGGCGCTCCGAAACCCGGAGACCTTAAGTACAAGGACGTTAACGGAGACGGAGTAGTTGATTCCTTTGACCAGATATACCAGGGCTATCCGGATGTTCCGGAATTCACCTATGGATTCAGCGCCAGTATCGCTTATAAAAATGTCGACTTTTCATTCATGTTACAAGGAGCTGAGCGGGTATCATTCTATGCCAAACCCAAGCTGTTCGCTCAGCAGGGACGTGGTAATGTCTACGATTTCTATGAAGGAGATTACTGGACAGAAGACAATCAGAACCCGAACGCCCGTTTCCCTCGTCTGGCTACAGGAGAGCAAGCTGCTAATTTTGCAAACTCCACCTGGTGGCAACAAGATGGTCGCTACCTTAAATTAAGATCCATCGAATTGGGTTATTCCCTGCCTCAGACTTTGATGAATAAAATAGGAATCAGAAGCGCACGGATCTATACAAATGGAATCAACCTACTCACATTCAGCAAATTTAAATGGTGGGATCCGGAGTCCAGGAATGGTAACGGATTGTACTATCCGATCCAGAAAGCAGTCAATGTCGGATGAGAGGTTAAATTTTAATAATAAATGAATAGTATGAAAACATTGAAATATATTTATATAATATTGTTTTTATCCGGATTGCTCGGGTTGGGAGCCTGCTCCGATTACCTGGATCAGATGCCGGAAGAACAGTTGAAAGTAGCGGACTTGTTTAAGTCCAAGGATGATGTGGTTAAAGTGTTGACGGGAGTCTATTCCAAGCACCCCAACCCAATTGAATTTCGGGATTTTGTCGGTATGGCCGGTGATGAACTGGAGTTTAACTGGAACAATTATAGTCCATTCTATAAAGATTTGGGACAATATAGCGCTGCCAATCCTATTTATAATGGTGATGACTGGTCATGGAGGGGATATTATAATTCCATCCGTACATCCATTGACTTTTTGAATCGTATCCACGAATGTCAGGATGAAAAACTGACCGAGCAGGAGAGAACATATTGGATTGGAGAAGCATATTTTCTCCAGGCTTATTTTAATTTCCTGTTGCTGGAACAATTTGGTCCTATCCCTATTGTTGATAAAGTGTATGACGGAGCAGAAATGATAAGTAAGATGAATGAGGGTATTGCCCGGTCTCATTTTGATACTTGTGTCGTACACATCGATAAGTTGTTGCTGGAAGCAATGGCCCGGCTGGATCCTTCCTGGGGGCAGTCTGATCCTGACCGTGCCGGTCGCGCTAATGGTACGGCCGCCCGTTTCCTGAGGGCCCGCTTGTACCTGTATGCCGCCAGTCCCTTGTATAACGGGATGAAATCACCGGATGGAAAAGACCTTTCCAGCCTGTGTCCGGAGGATAATGAAGGAAAGAAACTGATCAGCACGACTGTTGATCCTGAAAAATGGAAAAAAGCCATGGATTTAGCTAAAGAAGCCATCGAATATGCTAAAACTCAAACGGTAAAAAATGGCCGGACTTATATTGATTTTATGCGAGATGGTAACACCAGTTACGCGTATTGTAAACGGATATTCACTTATCCGCGTGGAGGGGAACCCAGTTCGGAAATGGTTTTCTATAAACAAAATTTCGAATCTACCGAGTTTAACAGGCACGCTCTACCCATTAGTTGGGCTTTGTATTCGGGTGTTTGTCCTACCTGGGCGCACATAGAAGAGTATTTTATGGCTAACGGCTTGATGCCGGAAGACGATCCGAGTTACCGGACAGCAACCGGTTTTTCTACCTATAATTCCAGATCATTCAATAACATTCAGTTGTATAACAAATTCCGGAAACGGGAACCCCGGTTCTATACCAATATTTTATTTCCGGAACAATTTTCATACGTCATGATGGATTCAACTACAGAATCGTTCAATACGAAATGGTCGTATACAGATACAGACGGCAGTGAAAATGAAGCTTATTTCCGTCCATATAAAAATGGTCAGGACGGATATGACCGTAAAACCGGACGGGATTATTGTGTTTCCGGATTCCTGGATATCAAGTGGTTTAATCCTTCATATACAAGAAACAATATAGGAAATTTTGCCGTACCTATTTTCCGTTTCACCGAATTGTACATGAACTATACAGAAGCTGCTTTTGAATATTATGCAGCCAAAGGTATGAATCCGTTGAACCAGGCTGATGTATTCGTTTACTGGGATCAGATCCGCGACCGAGCCGGAATCAAGGGTGTACGGGAAGCGTATGCGAAGGCAGGTATTACATTGACCACAAACAAATTGAGAGAATTGATTCACCGCGAACGCCGGATTGAATTCCACGCGGAAGGCCATCGTTATTTTGATAACCGCAGGTGGATGGATGCGGAACGGGAAGGTAAACCGAAACAGGGATTCGATGTCATGAAAAATGCTCCGGATTTTTGGAACATCATTACGTTTAAAAGCCCAGTCTGGTATTCTGATAACCGGATGTACTTCATGCCTATTCCTCAATCGGAAATCAATAAGAATCCCAAACTGACTCAAAATGTAGGTTGGGAAAAAGACGATGAATAAAATTAACAATGCTTAAAAACAACTAATGTGATATGAAAAATAAAATAAAATCTATCATTTGTTTCGGCTTGCTGGCTTTTGCACTGGTTGGTTGTAATGACGATGACGGGGCAAAGGTAAAACCCGGAGCGATCAATAACCTGACTGCCGAAACACTTCCGGGAAAGATTATCCTGCGTTGGGATCTTTCTGCGGCCGACAGTAACATCAAGTATGTGAGGGTTAATTACTACGATCCGCGTACAAAAAAGAATATGCTACGATTAGCGAGCGCTTATACCGACAGTATGATCATTTCCGAAACCCGGGCCAAGTATAACGAATATACGTTTACCCTGACTCCGGTAAGTGATACGGAAACATCCGGAGCAGCTCAGGTTATAAAGAAGGTTTCAGAACCGGCAGAAATCATTACTACTTATACCTACAACCAGATTGCACTGGAAACCTCTGATTTGAGTACAAATGCTCAGGAGCCTTCTGAAGGACCCATTGCCAACCTGTTGGATGGAGATGCAACCACATTCTTCCATACTGCCTGGTCGGTAAGTTTTCCGGCACCATACTGGCTGCAAGCTAATCTGAAAAGAACGGTGGAATCGTATCAGTTTTATTTTCATAGACGTACCCAAAACAATAACAATCGTCCCATTGATTTTGATCTGATGGGAAGTATGGATGGTACGAATTGGTTCCTGATCAAGAATTTTGCTAATCCGGCAGATAATTTACCTGTCGATGCGGCAGTAAATGATTACACTTCTCCGGTGCTTACTTCAGCCCAACCGTTTAACCGGGTTCGGATTAATGTAAATAAGACAAACAATAATACGGTATTCTTTACCATGTCTGAATTCAAATTCTGGCAGGTAATTATCAAAGTGGTTAACCCGGAAACAGACGAAGAATAATCTTCTCTGATTCTAAAAATAGAAAAACCTCTTCTCCAAACCAGAGAAGAGGTTTTTCTATTTTTAGAATGATCCAAGTATTAATTCCGGATGTATTCTATTGCTTTTTCAATCAAGGCGTCTTTTTTCTGGATGATGTCTTCTACTGTCGGACGAACCTCTATGTCTATCCTGACACCGGTTCGCTGGCATTGTCCCCAATTGGGATAATAAGCTCCGAGAACGGTGTATGCAACGCGAATATCCCCGGGGAGCATAAATGACGTGGCATTTCCATCCGCACCGGCAGTCGAGGTTCCGATGACAGCAGATACGGGAGCATTCCGTAAGGCGATGGATGTCATTTCTCCTAAACTCTGCGTATATTCATTAACTAAAATAGCCACTTTACCTTTGAAATAATCCGGATTATTTTCCAATCCGATGGGACATTCGTTGTATTTCCGGTAATTCCCGAGATACGCAAGATCCTGAGACGAAAACCACAGGTTAATGGCCTGTTTCGGAAGTAGTTCCTCCGAAAGTTTGAAAAAGGACATAAAATCTCTCGGATAATTCCGGAGGTCGAAAACGATACCTTTCGCAGACCTATTATTTTGGATAATAGTAATCATTTCCAGGGAAGATTTTGTCCCGAGATCCAGGAATATAATATCTTTATTACTCCGCGCATAATCCGACAATCCTTTCATTTCCGAAGTCACATTGCTGTTCATCCCGAATGCTCTCAGGGTCAGGGGTATTATTTCTCCGTTCCGTTTAATTTCCACTCTTAGTGAGTCCTGATCTGTTCTCAACAAATGCGGTCGGATATTCCGGGATAAGGTATTGTAATTAGAAGCCGTGACATAGGGAACCAGCGAGTTGAAAATATCCCGGACAGGCGTTCCTTCGACTGATATAATAACGTCTCCGGGAAGGAGCTTGGATGACGACGTTCTTTCGACGCAAAATTCCCCGTTGGAAGTTTCTGTCAATGCCGCCGGAGATTGTTGCCTGTATTTCATCCTTTCGGCCGGACTTCCGGCTAACGATTTGTTAAACAAGACTCTTCCATGGGAATCATCTAATTCCGCAGTCAGTTTCATTAAACAAGCCATGTATTGTGCTTCGGTTTCCGGAGAAAAAAAATCCGGGATATGGTCATACAGGACTTTGTCCCAGGGATTATCAGTCAGGTATTTATATGGAAAATTATATTGCATGACATTCCAGAACCGGAACAAAGTCAGGATACGGAATCCCTGATCACTCCATTGAATATCGGGATACACTTTTTCTGCCCTGAAGTTCCGGTGCCGGGCTCCTCCTGCAAACGGGATAGCGTAATAGTTTACCTTTTCGCTTCGTACCGCTCTTTCTACTTTATTTAAAGCTTCGATCATTTCATCTGAGAATAATTCCCGGTCGTTTATCCAGGAGTTATCGATCAGACAGGAATAAGCAAAAGTATCGGTTACAGCATATTTTGTTTCCGGAAAACTTCCGAATTTTTCAATCCATTTTAAGAAAACAAGATTCAGAGCATCCTTGTCCGGAGCATTTGCTGCCTCAGGTAAAACCCGGAACAGTTCATAATCCCAGTTTACATCTCCGTCGGTTATTTTCGGATGGTAGTATTTCAGAAATCCCCATACACGACCCAACACATTGAGGTTATGGTGTATTTGCGGAGTCAGTTCCCCTAAACGGATATTAGATCCGTTATCGAATTCCTTGTCCTCTTCCGCTGGATAGTGCGATTTGACAAACCGGTATACCGGCAAGTTATCGACCTGTATATCCCAGTCGTCGATCCATACGTTGTTGAATCCATTCAGTTTCAAACCGAAACGGATTTCCTGTATTCCCTTTTTTAATTTAGCCCGGATAGAAAATGTTTTCCATTCCGAATTTCCCCTGATATGATCTATGATCAGGCTGTCGGGAACAGGAGGCCATTCGACTGACTCGTACCGGTCTTTCTGCAGGATATAAAAATATAATTTCCCATTCACACCCTTTGCATATTTGTACTTTCCCGAAAAAAACAGTGAATCGCCCTCTATTCTGGAAGCATCGAGGTAATAATAAGCATTACAGTTATCATTGAGACGGAGCGAGTTTTTCCCTTCTGCAAAGACAACATTGTCTTTATTGGAAGTTCCCTCACAGACCCACCGGCTGACCCAGGGAAAAGGGCTCCTGGAAGGATCATATATATTATCATTGGTTTCGAATTTCATTTCAGCTGAAATGTATTTACTATCCTCGCGTTCCGGTATTTTCAAATAAGAGGAATCGGTATCCGGTTTGCCATAAAGGAAGATTGAAAAAACGGTTGCAATAAGGAAACAGGCTAAGTACTTCATAATATTTTCATTAAGGATTTATACTGTAAAAAACAAAAGTAGCGAAAGACTATTTATTTAGACGACATCTTTTGTTAAATATCCTAAAAATAGTGGAGACACCTTTGCTCCCAGTGAAAGCATCTTATATAGGTAGTGGCTTAGAGCCAGTTGTGTTAAAAACAAAGCTCTGCTTTGCAAAAACATTTACAAATCCCCTTATTCTCTTGTACAGTTCCGTCAAAACCTGTAACTTTACCAGGTTTTAGAACGCTACAAAAATGAACCGCCCGTTAGCAGAAAGAATGCGCCCACAGTCCCTGGACGATTACGTCGGACAGGAACACCTGGTGGGAAAAGGAAGCATCCTCCGGAAAATGATCGATTCGGGGCATGTACCTTCATTCATTTTATGGGGACCTCCGGGGGTTGGAAAAACCACTCTGGCACAGATCATTTCCAAACAACTGGACATTCCTTTTTATACGCTAAGCGCCGTCAACTCCGGGGTAAAAGACGTCAGGGAAATCATTGACAAAGTAAAAAGCAACCGTTTTTTCAATTCCAATCGCCCCATTCTTTTTATCGATGAAATCCACCGGTTCAGCAAGTCCCAGCAGGATTCATTGCTGGCTGCCGTCGAAACAGGTACAATCACCCTGATCGGAGCTACGACGGAGAACCCCTCCTTTGAAGTGATCCGTCCCCTACTCTCCCGTTGTCAGGTTTATGTACTGAAAAGCCTGGAAGAAAAAGACCTGTTAGGATTGATGCATAAAGCGCTCCGGGAAGATTCTGAATTTAAAAACAAAAAAATACGGGTCGATGAAACCAACGCGCTGATGCGATTTTCAGGAGGAGACGCCCGTAAATTGCTCAATATCCTGGAGCTGGTCATCGAATCGGACGACAGCAAAGGAGACGAAGAAATTGTCATTACAGACACCAAGGTCATCGATCGCCTGCAGGAAAACCCTGCTGCCTATGATAAGGGAGGAGAAATGCACTACGATATTATCTCCGCATTCATCAAATCCATCCGGGGAAGCGATCCTGATGCCGCCATTTACTGGTTGGGCCGAATGGTGGAAGGAGGAGAAGATCCCAAATTCATCGCCCGCAGGCTGGTTATTTCCGCATCGGAAGACATCGGACTGGCCAACCCCAACGCCCTGTTGCTGGCCAACGCCTGTTTCGATGCACTGACTAAAATCGGCTGGCCGGAAGGACGCATTGTATTGGCCCATACTACTATTTATCTGGCGACCAGTCCTAAAAGTAATTCGGCTTACTTAGCCATCGACGCAGCATTGTCTACGATCCGGCAAACCGGCAACCTGCCTGTTCCCCTCCACTTAAGGAATGCCCCTACCCAATTGATGAAGGATCTCAATTACGGAAAGGATTACAAATATGCTCACAGCTACGAAAATAATTTCGTTGAACAGGATTTTTTACCGGAAGAGATCAAAAGCAAACGATTTTGGGAACCTCAAAACAATCCGGCAGAACTCCGTTTGCACGAACATTTGAAAAATCTGTGGAAAAAATAAATTCCATTTAAAAAAAGCTGTAACTTCGTAGCTCGAAATTATCATCTGTTTAATTAAACCCCTATATTTTCAGGTATGAAAAAACATAATTTTAATGCAGGACCTTCCATCCTCCCGCAAGAAACAATCGACCAGACGGCAAAAGCTATCCTGGACTTTAACGGTATCGGATTATCCATCATGGAAATCAGCCACCGTTCGAAAGATTTTCAAGCTGTTATTGATGAAGCGGTTGCTTTATTCAATGAATTACTAAACATTCCGGAAGGATATTCCGTATTGTTCCTCGGAGGCGGCGCCAGTCTACAGTTTTGTATGGTTCCCTTTAACCTGCTGGAGAAAAAAGCTGCTTACCTGAATACCGGAGTTTGGGCAAACAAAGCCCTGAAAGAAGCCAAATTGTTTGGAGATGTGGTGGAAGTAGCGTCATCCAAGGACTCCAACTACACGTTCATCCCCAAAGGCTATACGATTCCTACTGATGCGGATTATTTCCACATTACCACCAACAATACGATTTACGGTACGGAAATTCACAAGGACATAGACTCTCCCATTCCATTGGTTGCCGATATGTCGTCCGATATTTTCTCCCGTCCTATCGATGTTTCCAAATACGGCCTGATTTACGGAGGGGCTCAAAAGAACCTGGCTCCGGCCGGAGTCACCTTTGTTATTGTGAAAGATGAACTACTGGGTAAAGTAAGCCGTACCATTCCGACCATGCTGGACTACCGGACACATATCAAGGAGGGATCCATGTTCAACACCCCTCCCGTAGTGCCTATTTACGCAGCCCTTCAAACATTGAAATGGCTGAAAGGATTGGGAGGATTAAGTGTTATGCAACAAATGAATCAGGAAAAAGCAGCTCTTTTGTATGACGAAATCGACCGGAACAAATTATTCAAAGGTACGGCTGCTGCGGAAGACCGCTCGTTGATGAACATCTGTTTCGTAATGAACGATGAGTATAAGGAGTTGGAAGAAGCATTCCAGAAATTTGCATCCGAAAGAGGTATGATTGGTCTCAAAGGACACCGCTCTGTCGGTGGATTCCGGGCATCCACATACAACGCCCTTCCCAAAGAAAGTGTTATTGCATTGGTTAATACAATGAAAGAATTTGAGAAAAACCATTAATATTTTATATATTTGCAACTTGAAATAAAATACAAGGAGCAAAAAGACAAAGACACCTCCCATCGTCTGTGCTCTTTTGTTCCTTGTTTTTTATTTACAGATCCTTATCATCCGATCATCACGTAAAATGTATTATTTAATAACATAACAATTATGCAAACCATTGACAAATTCAATTTCTCAGGCCAGAAAGCCTTTGTCAGAGTAGACTTTAATGTTCCTCTGGATGAAAATTTCAATATTACGGACGATACCCGGATTCGTGCGGCTCTTCCCACATTGAAAAAAATCCTCAACGACGGAGGAAGCATCATCATCGGTTCACACCTGGGACGTCCCAAAGGCCCGGCTGACAAATACTCCCTGAAGCATATCCTCGCTCATGTTTCCAAGTTATTGGGTGTGGAAGTACAATTCGCAGACGATTGCACGGGAACCCAGGCTTCGGAAAAATCGGCAGCCCTTCAACCGGGACAAGCCCTGATGCTCGAAAACCTGCGTTTTTATGCAGAAGAAGAAGGCAAGCCACGCCTGGCAGATGATGCATCAGACGAAGAAAAAGCAGCAGCTAAAAAAGCCATTAAAGAAAGTCAGAAAGAATTTACAAAAAAACTGGCTTCTTATGCTACCGTATACGTTAATGACGCTTTCGGTACCGCTCACCGTGCGCACGCTTCCACTGCATTGATCGCCGATTATTTCGATACTGACCATAAATTATTCGGTTATCTGATGCAAAACGAAATCGACGCCGTTGAGAAAGTGATGAAAGATACGGCCCGTCCGTTTACTGCCATCATGGGAGGTTCTAAAGTTTCTTCCAAAATTGAAATCATTGAAAACCTGCTGACTAAAGTTGACAACCTGATCATTGCAGGAGGTATGACTTATACCTTTACCAAAGCTCAGGGAGGACAGATCGGTATCTCCATTTGTGAAAACGACAAATTGGATCTGGCTCTTGAACTGCTTGAAAAAGCAAAAGCCAATGGTGTTAACATGGTTTTGGCGGTAGATGCAAAAATCGCCGACAATTTCAGCAATGATGCAAACACCGGTTTTGCTCCCGTAGGAGAAATTCCCGACGGATGGGAAGGTATGGATATCGGCCCGAAAACCGAAGAAATTTTCGCCGAAGTGATCAAAAAATCAAAAACCATCCTTTGGAACGGTCCTACAGGTGTATTCGAATTCGATAATTTCACCCATGGTTCCCGCGCAGTAGGCGAAGCTATCGTAGAAGCTACGAAAAACGGAGCATTCTCCTTAGTAGGAGGTGGTGATTCTGTAGCCTGCGTTAATAAATTCGGCATTGCTGAAGAAATGTCGTATGTATCTACCGGAGGAGGTGCTTTACTGGAGTTCATTGAAGGCAAAGAACTTCCGGGAATCAAGGCCATCAGAGGTTATTGATCTGCAAGCAATACTAAAAAACAGAGGCTGCTAGTTTTTTAGCAGCCTCTGTTTTTTAAGTGTTTTTATTCGTACCTCAAGGCATTGATCGGATCCATAGAAGCCGCTTTCTTTGCCGGATACCAGCCAAAGAATATACCGGTTGCAGCACAGACTACAAAAGAAATTCCAACCGCAGGAACACTGACCACATAAGGCCAGTTCAGACCCTTCGAAGTGGCAAACGACAAGGTCAGTCCAAGTAATATTCCTATCAATCCTCCGATCAGGCTTAAAATAGTACTTTCACAAAGAAATTGTAACAGAATATCCTTGTTGTGGGCGCCGATCGACATCCGTAAGCCGATCTCCTTGGTTCGTTCGGTAACTGTCACATACATGATGTTCATAATACCTATTCCACCTACTACCAATGAAATAGATGCAATCGCAGCCAGCAACACCGTTAAAAATCCACTCACAGAGTTCATCATTTCCAGCATTTCCTGTTGGGTTCGTACCTGAAAGTCGTTTTCCTGGGAAGCTTTTAGTTTATGTTCAGTCCGTAATACCGTTTCGATCTCATCCCGGGCCAACGACGCGACTTCTTCCGAAGATGCGGATGCCATAATCATGTGAATGTAATTAATCGCCAGGATGCGTTTTTGAACGGTTGTATAAGGAGTCATTACTACATCGTCCTGGTCCTGTCCCATCTGGTTTTGTCCTTTACTGGCCAGGACACCGATCACTTTAAAAGGGGTTTTATTGTACCGGATCATTTTTCCTACCGGATCCTCTCCATTCGGAAACAGATTTTCAACTACTGTTTTTCCTAAAAGGCACACTTTAGCTGCCGTTCTGACATCCTGTTCCGTAAAATTCGTTCCGGATTCCAATTCATATTTTCGAATAGCCAACAAATGCGTATTTCCTCCCTGAACGGTTCCCGGCCAGTTGTTGGATCCGACCACTAATTGTCCGCCACTGCTTACAACAGGAGTAACCATGCTGACATATTCGCATTTTCCCTCGATGGAAGTTACATCTTTTTCAGTCAGTGTCTGCACATTCGAAGAGCCGACATTGACACCTCCCTGCCGCTGATTCTGTCTCATTACCATGATCAGGTTGGTTCCCATGGTAGAAATCTGATTATTGATGCTTTGGGACGAACTCTGTCCCAGGCTCACCATAGCAATCACAGACGAAATTCCGATGATAATACCCAACATGGTAAGAAAGGCCCTGGTTTTATTTCTCAGCAAAGCCTTGTATGCTATTTTAAGAAGATTGAGAATATTCATATTTCCTGTTTTTTAATAATCATTATCCACCGGTAAAGAAGCCAATGCATCCGCTGCTGATTTCGGAGTATTGGGATCGTCTTTTACAATGTGTCCGTCCCTCAATTGAATTGTACGACTGGTGAAAACGGCAATATCCGGCTCATGGGTAACAAAAGCAATCGTCTTTCCTTTTTCATTCAATTGCTGAAACAAACTCATAATCTCGTACGAGGTACGAGTATCCAGGTTGCCGGTAGCCTCATCTGCCAATAAGATAACCGGATCATTAACCAGGGCCCGGGCAATAGCCACCCGCTGTTGCTGTCCTCCGGAAAGCTGGTTCGGCATGTGATCCATCCGGTCCTGCAAACCTACTTGTTCCAGGGCAAATACAGCTCTTTCTTTCCTTTCTTTACCCGAAATCGTATTGTTATAGAGCAAAGGCAATTCCACATTTTCCAGGGCTGAAGTCCGTGCCAACAGGTTATAGGATTGAAACACAAACCCGATCTTCCGGTTACGCAAAGTAGACAACTCATCCTTCGACCTCTTACTAATAGCGACCCCATCGATATAATATTCCCCTGAAGTAGGTCGATCCAGGCAACCCAATATATTCAATAGGGTCGACTTTCCGCTTCCGCTGGTCCCCATAATGCTGACAAATTCGCCTTCTGTGACGGAAAAAGAAATCCCTTTCAACGCATGAACTTCTTCGATTCCGACCTGGAATACCCGGCGTAACTGATTTATTTGAATAATCGTATTCATAAATAAATGTTGATATAATTACAGATCACTTGCGAGAACTATTACTTCCTCCCGGACGACGAGGCATTAGTGGATTGGCTGCTGCCTCACCATTCGTTTCCGTTTTTTTAACTTCCGAGACAGACAAGACTACTTTATCTCCGGCCTTGAGACCTTCTTTTATAATTACCTGCACGCCATCCGAAGCTCCGGTTTTAACAGTATGATGATTAATTCCTTCGGTCGTTTGTACCCACACTCCTTTTCCTTTTTGTTCCTTCTGATCGTCAACCGGTTGAAAATGGAGTTTTTTCATTGCCTCCTGATCCGGATGAAAAGTCAAAGCAGCTGCCGGAACAGTTAATCCCTGATCGGATTTCGTAGTAATCGTCACACTGGCTGTCATCCCCGGAAAAAGTTTTTCTTCCGGGTTAGGAGCTTCAATAATCACCGTATAGGTCACGACGTTGCTGGTCACTGTCGGTTGCAGACGGATTTGACTGACTGTTCCTTCAAAATTGTCATCCGGATAAGCATCCACGGTAAACAGGACCGGTTGACCTACCTTTACCTGCCCTATATCCGCTTCATCCACATCAGCCTCTACCTGCATCTTTTTTAAGTCGTTGGCGATGGTAAACAAAGTAGGTGTATTGAAGGAAGCTGCTACTGTCTGTCCTTGTTCCACGGCCCGGTTAAGCACAACCCCATCGATCGGAGAATAAATCTCTGCATAAGCCAGATTAACCTTTGCCTGATGGACATTAGCCTTAGCATTCGATAAAGTCGTTTCTGCCTGTGCCAGTTGATTGACTACATCTTCATAAGAGGCCTGTGTAGCCGCATTCACTTTATACAATTGTTCGACGCGGTCAAAATTCTGCTTGGCAAAAGTCAATGCACTTTGGGCACTGACCTGGCTGGCATTGGCCTGAACCAGTTTCTCATTCAAGGTCGATTTATCCAATTCAGCCAGTAATTGCCCTTTCTTTACCTGGGAATTGAAATCCACATAAATTTTTTCAATAACCCCTGAAACCTGAGTTCCTACATCCACTTTATCGACCGGTTGAATATAGCCGGTAGCTGTGACGGTAATATCGACCGTACCTTCTCCTACTGTAGCTGTATTAACTGTGAGATCTCCACTCTTTTGACATGACCGGAGCATCCACCCGGTAGCTAATACCAGCACTACAGCCCCTGTAATAATTATCCCTTTTCTTTTCATTTTATTATAATTTTCTGTTTTAATTCAACATTTACATAGAGATTTTCTCACCCATATATACATCCAGTATCTTCCGTTTCAGCATAAAACCGTATTTACTTTGAATGTATTCATTCAGTGCACTGATGTAGTTATTTTGTTGTTGCAGCAGGTCCACAGCGGTAATAGCACCCGCATTAAACTGGTGACGGTACACTTCAAACGTTTTCAGGTAAGCGTTCTGCTTAACATCGGAAGCCTTGAATTTGCTTAAAGCGGAAACTACATCCTGATATTCCTGCATCAAGGTTTGCCGGACATTCAACTCTGTTTGTTTCTGGTCATATTCGGCCTGTTGCAAAGCAATTTTACTTTGCGTAACCTTGGATTTGGTTCTTCCCTTATCAAAAATAGGAATGCTGATCGACAATCCGATCTGTTCATTCAGGTTATTGGAAAGTTGAGTACCAAAAGCAGAGTAATCATAGTTATGGCCAGTCCCCACACTCCCGTTCAAACTGATTGTCGGAAGATAACCCGATTTAGAAAGCTTAATCCCGACTTGGGCAATATCGACATTATATTGACTGATTTTCAAATCCGGCATTGTAGTCATGGCCTGTTCCATAGCATAATCGCGCTGTGGAAGCAAAGCCATGGATTGCAGTGCTGTGGTATCAGGATAAATGATTTGCAGATTTTCTTCAGGATCCATCGACAACAGGCTTTTCAGAGTCAACAAACTGTTATCGCGGCTGATTTCCGTATCGACAATATTATTCTGATCACTGGCATATTGAGCTTCCAGCATCAGGTAATCACTCTCCAGTATTTTTTTTACACGAAGCTGTTCTTTTCCTTGTTTCAATTGTTCTTCACTGGCGGTAAGCACTGCATGTTGGAACTTAAGAAGTTCTTCATTACCCAACACAGAAAGAAATGATTGTAAGACCTGAACCGTTAACTCATTCTCATACTGAGAAGTCTGGTGTTTGGATTGCTCCATAACCAATTTGTTTTGTTCGATCGTATTACTGATGTTTCCCCCTTGATAAAGCGTTACTCCTGCACTCACTCCATAATTACCATTCCAGGAAGATGAATTACTTTTACTACTACTCAAGGTTTCGCCCAGAGAAGCATTCAAATTCGGCAAGCGTTCTTTTTTGGACTGATCATAAGAATCTTCTTTAGCCTCCTCTGTCAACTTCATCGACAAACGGTTGTAGTTATTCCCAAGAGCATAATCGAGGCATTGCTCCAATGTAAAACGATGTACAGCAGGAGCCGGCTCCTGTGCCTGAATAACTCCTGCTGTGAAACAAATGATAAACCCTAATACAATCTTTTTCATAAAACCTTCATTGACGTTGTTAGGATACAAACATACAATGCAGGATCAGGTTTTAGAGTTTAAAAGAGTGTGAAGCGGAAAAAAACGGGAGTGAAATGAGAAGAAAAGGAGGTGATCGTACTATTGATCAAATGATTCTGGCTGCCCGTTCCGGCAAGCAAAATATTGCAGAAGGTTGCGCCGCTTCAGCAACATCTAAGGAGATAGAGTACAATCACACCTCCTTACCAGTAAAAAAGATAAAACCGAACTACCTCAACGATTTTTCTTTAGTGTGAACAAGAATTCCAACCCTCCTTCTTTTCTGTTTTTTGCAACTATTTCTCCTTTATGAAATAAGATTGCATTTTTAACAATCGAAAGACCTAAGCCAGAACCTCCGGTATTACGCGTGCGCCCTTCATTGACACGATAAAAACGCTCGAATAAGCGGGAAAGATGGCGTTCTTCCACTCCTACTCCGGTATCATAACAAGAGAAATAATAACAGGTATCATCTTCCATGTAATTGTGTACATGAATTTCGATGTTATCACCTCCGTATGCGATCGAATTATCAGCCAGGTTCCTGAAAATGGAATAAATCAACGTCCGGTTTCCCTCAATCTGGACATCGTCCGGTACCTCGATCACAAAATCAATATGATGCTCATTCAACTTGTTCGACAAATCAGTTTTCAATTCATTCAATAAAGGACGGATCTTTACGGTTTCTATCTCGAACATATCCGAAGCTTCTTCCATACGGGTAATTATGGATACATCCTGAATCAGTTCGGATAAACGCATGATTTGCGAGAAAGCCCGGTCAACGAAAAGCTGACGTTTTTCGGTATCCAGATCCGGTTGTTCTTTCAATGTTTCGAGGTATCCCCGGATACTGGTAACCGGAGTACGCAATTCATGAGCAATATTATTGGTCATCTCCTGCTTCAATAGGCGGGTTTTCTCCATTTTCGTAATATCATCGATGATAATTTCAAAACTTTTATCATCGAATCGAATGGCTTTGATGCTGAAATGCTTTCTGTTCTTACTGATCTGAGTTTCGAACACAACTGATGACGAAGACTTCTTCTTATTTAAAAATGCCTGTAAATCTATAAAAACAGGATCTTCGAATACTGCATTTAAACTCAGTGTCGGTTTATCTGTCAAGATATTAAGGTATTGGATGAAGTGTGAATTACTGTACAGTTTCTTACGTTCGGCAGTAAAAAAGCAAACTCCTTCCTGAGACGCCTGAAAATGCTGCAACAATTTTTCCCGTTCCATATCCACTTTTTTCTTGTTATCCTGCAGCTCTTTATACAATTCCATGATTTTATTTCCGATCTCTCCCAGCTCATCTTCAGGGAAAGTTATGGTTTCCAGTCCGGATTGTCCTTCTTGTGCGGAAACTACAAAATCTTTCAAGCGGGCAATAGATTTACCAAAACGATTGGAAATATAAACCAGAGCCAGCAACGCAATAAAGAACAAAAAGATAATGAAATAAAGAAAAATATGATCTGACTTGAAAAAGTTCTTCACGTCCACATCGTAAGGCATAGCTACCCGAATGAAATAAGAATCATAATATTGGGCAAAGTACAGGAATTCTTTATTGGTGGATGTTGATTTCCGGATATCCGATCCGGAACCTTTCAACAATGCTTTCTTTACCTCTGGACGATCTTTGTGACTATCAAGGGTTTCTGTCTTTTTTACATCATTGTCAAAAACAACATGCCCGGATTGCTCAATGATTGTTACCCGTAAATTAGAGGGGAGCAAAGACAAAAGTGGTTGTAATGAATCCGGATGATGAATATTTACGTCATTCTTTTCCAGGTATTCATGGATAAGTTCTGTATATATCCGCTGGTCTGATTCGATCATCTCCGTTTTATATTTCTTCTCCCGCTGCTGTTCAAACAAAAGAATTCCAACCGAAAACAAGGCAAAAACGACAAAGAAATAAAGAAAAATTCTGTATTTATAATTCAATTTCATACTTATACCATTCTTTTTTTTACTTAAATATTAAAGCAATATCCATATCCGGAACGATTATGAATAGCAGTTCCGTATTTTCCCATTTTTTTCCGTAAACGTGTAATATGCACATCCACTGTACGTTCCAGCACATATCCATCTTCTTTCCACACTCTATCCAGGATTTCTTCCCGGGTAAACACCCGCTCCGGATTTTTCATCAACAGACACAGAATTTCAAACTCTTTTTTAGTCAATAATACAGGTAACTCTCCAACATGAACCTGCTTGGTTATCAGATTAACTTCCAGGTCTTCGATCCGCATGATATCCTTTGTGGTCTCTCCGGAAGCATTCCCGCTCCTTTTCAGTACGGCCTTGATACGGGCGATTACCTCCTTGACGGAAAACGGTTTGGGAATATAATCATCACCTCCCAGTGAAAAACCGGTCAGCATATCATTTTCAGTATCCTTGGCCGTCAGGAATATAACCGGGACAGCACTCCCTTCTTTTCGTAATTTCTCAGCCATCCGGAAACCCGACATACCACCCATCATAACATCCAGCAGAATCAGGCGGTGTTCTTCCGAAAGCATTTTTAACGCTTGTTCGGCCGATTGTGCCGTATCGACCAGAAAACCTTCATTTTCAAGGTTAAACTGCAAAATCTCACAGATATCCACCTCATCGTCTACGACCAGAATCCGTATCTTATTCCTTGTTTCCATGTCTGATGTCTTTTCCTTCTACCAGGTAAATGGCTGCCTCCGCAATGTTGGTAGCATTATCTCCGATCCGTTCGATATTATAAGCCACACTATTGATAGAAGTGATATTGATTATATCCTGCGAACTTAATGGTTTTTCTTTAAAAGACAGGTGAATCAGGTCATTTATTTCATGTAAAAGTCCATCCACCTTATCATCTATAGCAATTGTATTATATGCCATCTGGTTATCTTCTCCGGAAAATGCAAAAACTGCATTCCGAACCATTTTCTCCGACCGTTTCAGCATTTTGGAAAGTAAGGTCTTGAAAATTCGAAAATCTTCGGAATCCAATTGCATTTTTTGCATGAAATGAGAAACATTCAGGATCTGATCACCGATCCGTTCCAGGTAAATGGTCATGTTATGATACGACATGATCTTCCTCAAATCGGCCGCTCGGGGGCTAAACAACAAAATCGCATTGATCACCTCGTCCCTCATTTTCACATCCAGGCCGTCGATCAACAGTTCATTTTTTTCTATCTCCTGAGTTCTGGCCTCATCTGGCTGTCCCTCCAGGATCGATCGCGTCAGACTCAGTTGCTCCAGAACAATTTCCGACAACAGGTGAAAATCTTCCGAAAGCTTACCCAGGTACTTTTCTTTTATTGTATTCATAGGTACATAATTTGTTTTTATTGTTAATCAACCAACTCCTGAGATCATCCGAATACTCCGGTCAGGTATTCTTCTGTGCGTTTGTCTGTGGGCTTGGTAAACATCTGCTTGGTCGTGTTGTGTTCTACCAGATCCCCCAGGTACATGAACATGGAATAATCCGAAATACGGGCAGCCTGAGACATATTGTGCGTAACGATAATAATCGTGTATTTTTCTTTCAGTTCCAATAACAATTCCTCGATATGATTCGTCGATATCGGATCCAGTGCAGAGGTAGGCTCATCCATCAGCAATAACTCCGGTTTGAGAGCCAATGCCCGGGCAATACAAAGCCGTTGTTGTTGTCCCCCGGATAAAAAAGAACCTTTTTTGGTCATGGTATCTTTCACTTCGTTCCACAAAGCCACATTGCGAAGACTGGTTTCCACGATTTCATCTTTCTCCTCTTTTTTCAGGGAAATACCATTCAGTTTATAACCGGCAATTACATTGTCATAAATGCTCATAGTAGGGAAAGGATTAGGACGTTGAAAAACCATTCCCGCACGGCGACGAACTTCCATTGCATTCATTCCGAATACATTTTTACCATTTAACAGAATCTCCCCAGTAGTCCGGATATGCGGATACAACTCATGCATCCGGTTAATCGCGCGCAACAACGTACTTTTCCCGCAACCCGAAGGCCCCATAATCGCCGTAATCGTATGCTCATGCATTCCGGCCGAAACCTGGTTCACCGCATTCTTCCCTGGTGCATACGACACACAAACATCCTTCAATTCAAGCAAATACCCTTTATCCATTCTATATTCAGCCCTTAATTCTTAACTCTTAATTCTTAACTCTTAACTTCATCCTATTCTCCACTTGTCCGCTACCCATTTTGCGATAAAATTCAGCGTCAGTATCAGCAAAAGTAATAATAAAGACGAAGACCAGATCATATCGATCAGATTCGGATCGTTGTAAAACTCCCAGATCAACAACGGAATCGAACTTGTAGGTTTATACATATCCCAGTTCACCGCCGAGGCTCCCAATGCGGTCAACATGAGTGGAGCCGTTTCTCCCATCACACGGGATACAGCCAATAAAATTCCGGTAAACATTCCTCCGAAAGCAGAAGGCAATAAAACCTTCAGAATGACATTCATATAAGAAGACCCCAAAGCCAGTCCCGCCTCTTTCAATGTACCCGGAATCAATTTCAGGGTTTCCTCCGTCGAGCGGATCACTAAAGGCAACATCATAATAGCCAAGGCCACACTACCCGCCAGGGCCGAATATCCGTGTAAAGGCTTCACCACCCAGGCGTATGCAATGATACCGACAACAATCGAAGGAACACCCTGGATCAGATCAGCCAGGTAACGGATTACCCCTGCAAATTTTTCCTTGGGTTTTTCTGCAAGGTAAATACCAGCCATAATTCCAATCGGAATTGCAATCAGGATGGCCACACCGATAATCAGCAAACCTCCCGTGATTCCGTTTAATACCCCTCCGGGAATCGAATCGCCGCTCATTTTAGCCAGCATGGCATCCATTGAAGTCGGGGCGACTTCAGTAAACAGGCTAAAGTTGAATTGCTTGTACCCTTTTTTCAATAATTCCCAGAGAATCAGGAAAAGCGGTAACATGGTCACCCCCGAAAGCAGGCAAACCAAATAAAAGAAAGCTTTATTTTTCCAAACCCGGAATTGTATATTGGATCGTTTGAATACCATTTATGCAAGCATTTTTTTCATGATTAATTTAGCCACCGAGTTGATAATAGCCGTTATCAGAAACAATAACAATCCAATCGCTATCAATGAGCCAAGTTTCAAACCGCCAGCTTCCCCGAACTGATTGGCAATCACACTGGCCATCGTATTTCCCGTATCAACCAGAGACTTCGGAACATTATTCGTATTCCCGATCAGCATCGTCACCGCCATCGTCTCTCCTAACGCACGCCCCAGAGCCAAAATATAGGCAGCTAAGATTCCGGACCCGGCTACAGGAAAACTCACCGTACGAATGACCTCCAGGTTGGTAGCTCCCAAGCTGTATGCTCCTTCTTTTAAGTCATTGGGAACCATGGAGAAAAATTCCGAACTCAGGGAAGAAGCATACGGGATAATCATAACAGCTAAAACCAGAGAAGCAGTCAGTACCCCGAATCCCTGATCACTCAACCCCAGGGAAACAATCACCGGTCGCAGGGTATAAAAGCCCCATAAACCGTAAACGATCGAAGGGATACCGGCTAATAAATTTACCACTGCACTAACCAGCGAAGCAATCTTCTTCCCTTTGAAATATTCCCCGTTGAATAAAGCTACAGGAAAGGAAAACGGAATACAGAAAAGCAATGCCAGTACAGAAGTAATTAATGTTCCCATGATGAAAGATAATGCTCCGTAGTGCTCCTGCCCTTCCCTGGGATCCCATTCAGAAGTGGAAATAAATTTCAAGATACCAAAATGTTGAAATGCACCCAACGACTGGCTGACCAGGGCATAGACCATCCCTCCGGCCAATAACAGAATCAATGCGGCAGACAGAAACAAAAGCCAGCGAAAAACTTTATCTTTCATTCTTTTATAATTGAAAATCAATAAGGAACAGTTGAAACATCATGCGAATTAATTACTACGATCAATGTACCAATGATTTTCCGTTATAAGTGACAGATGCCAGAATCGTCCGGGCATTTTTCAAAGCCACTTCAGGCAGGGGAGAATAATGTACTTTGGAAGCAACAGACTGTGCTTCAGCTCCCAGCACATAATCCAACAATCCGGTAACAGCCTGAGCCTGTGCTTCGGAACGATTGGCATACGCCTGTTCTTTGTAAATCAATATCCAGGTAAAACAACTAATCGGATAAGCATTTGCTTCCGGAGAATTAGTAACCATCG
Source organism: Bacteroidales bacterium (assembly GCA_031553885.1). Lineage (GTDB taxonomy): Bacteria > Bacteroidota > Bacteroidia > Bacteroidales > Azobacteroidaceae > JAVBKV01. Next base: position 44,295 of record JAVBKV010000060.1, on the reverse strand, counting down.
TTCGCATATCGGCAGGAAGCTCTACATTAGCTGCGGCTGAAATCGTTTCGGTAGTCGGTTCGATGAAATTACCCGAACTGTTTTGCATCATAGCCGTAGGAATACCTAGTGACAACGAATATTCCGAACCTACATAACCAATGGCCCCTTCTGTTTGCTGAATGGTACCGGAAATTCCGGGATTTCCTTTGGCTGCAATGCCGACTGGCCATTTCAATGCTTTGCCTGTTCCCATTTTTTCTGCCCATTCCGGACTTACTTTAGTCAGGAAATCACTGAAAACATAGGTTGTACCACTTCCATCCGAACGATAAACAGCCGTGATATTTTTATCCGGCAAATTCACATCCGGGTTCAGAGCCTTGATCGAGACATCGTTCCATTTAGTTACTTTTCCCAGAAAAATATCGGCCACCAGCGTTCCGTTTAATTTCAGGTTTTTTATATCCGGAAGATTATAAGCCAACACCACAGCACCCATACAAGTAGGAATATGCAATACCTCTGCCGGGATTTCTTTCATCTCGTCTTCCGACAGGAAAGCATCCGAAGCTCCGAAATCGACCGTTTGGTCTGTCAGACTGCGAATACCTCCACCACTACCGATACCTCCGTATGTAACCTTATTTCCGTTTTTTTCGGTGTAGTCTTTAAATATCATATTATAATAAGGAAGCGGGAAGGTAGCTCCGGCTCCGGAAAGGTCTACCGTTTCTTTGTTACCATCTCCGGAAGACTGCTTGCATCCTCCCATGGCAATCAGAACAACTAATAATACTAATGTTAATTTTTTCATCGTAACTTTATTTTAATATTTGACGATACAATATTAGAACAATATTGAGATGATAAAGTTACGAGAATGTTACGTTTTGGTTAAGACAAAAAAGTTCCTGATCATTCGTTCAATTATTCCGGTAAAATCTCAACTTCCACGGGATATGCAAAATCCCGCCACAACTGTTCAGCCTTTTCGGGATTCATTTCTCCGTCATATACGATTATCCGGTAATTCAGTTCATATTTCTGCCCGGGCTTTAAAGTCCACTCCATATTTTTATTAGGGGAAAAATTAATAAACACATCTCCCCGGCCGCCATTCTGCTTTTCATCCCAGATGCGCAACGGTTCAGGGTAATTACGATTACCGGGAGAAGTCATCATCAGCATTCCCGCTTTTCCTTTCGGACATTCGCCTGTGACATAAATCCAGCGAGCACGGGTTTCATCGATCTCAGACCGTACCCTGCCTTCCGAAGAAAAGATAACACAATTGTCCTTCGTCCAGTCACCTGTTCCACGAAGAGTAAGACCTCCGTAACGATAGAGTTTCAAAATAACCGGTAGAGCGGTAACCGGTTGCAAGGTCGACCGGAAATCCCAGCAAAAAGAAGAATCTGCCGGATCTGTATTTTTCCAGGCTTTGACTTCGCAAACCTCATCCATTACTTCCTTCTCAGACTGATCCCTGAAAATAACATGTCCGTGAAGAGCAGAAAAACCGGAGAAAACCGGTCCTTGGTATTTGTCGAGTACTTGTTTGAATTTCACCGTTCCCTGCCTTTTTATCAGATTCCATAAATCATAACTGGCTCCTTCGTATTCCAGATTCGCCCAGGGATTCCAAATTCCATAATGATGATGATGATCCTCAGGCTGAAGGTTGGTCAATACATTCCCGGCCGGCGACCAGACCGGATGAATATACCCGCTCCTTCGGAAAATCGTATCAACACCCGCTGGAGGATCCAGGGTTTTATAATTATATTGTAACAAAGGAGTTGCACCGGAAAGCAGGCAAATTTCTCCATTTTTATCTGTTAATTGCATCGGTGTATCCGGTACCTGCCCACGGCCTTCTTCAGCAATAAACGTACGTTGAACGCGGGGACGCGTTACTCCTGACAAAATCCAGGAAATTGTATTAATACCTTTAGAAATTTCCGACTGACAAGGAACCGGGATCTTTTTTCCATTTACCAACTCATACAGGCAAATATTGTTTGCTTTGTCCAATTTTGTATGTGCAATATTTACACATACAAACGTATTTTTCCTTAAAAAATCACCGCTATCAACAATAAGTTTCACGGAAGTCTTAGAAAAAAGGCACAGGTTGAAAAAAAGGAAGAGTAAAACAAAAGATGGTCTCATAATCAGTATTTTTTTCATTTCTACAACTAATTTTCCGGTATTCCGTCAAAGTTACGATTAAAATTACATATTTAAATGTTAACACAAATAAAATTCCCGTTTTATTCACTTCTCATTCACAATTTATTTATAACTTTGCAGCATATTTGAAAAGTGGATGGATTTGTATGCTTGCAACCACAGAAAAAAATGCTAAAAACGCTTCTCTCTTTTCTGTAATCTGTACTCCATACACCTCCTGTTCCTTTTTAGATGTATGTATTTTTTATGATCCGGATATTTAGACTAAGAGTATCCCGAAGGGATTAAATTTGAATAACCGCGGGTGTAACCCGTGGAAAGCCAATCGCTCTACTACACCGTCCGCGAAGCGGGCGAACAATACAAGAACTATTCGCCCCCTTATCGGGGACGGGAAGTAGTGTAACATAGCCTTTGTCCACGGGTTACACCCGCGGTTATTCAAATTTGCCCGCTTCGCGGACATGCTGTGGGTACAATATCCGATATTTATATTTTTAAGTTTAATTCTTAATTCTTAATTTTTCTATGAGTTATTTATTCACCTCCGAATCGGTGTCGGAAGGACACCCCGATAAAGTAGCGGATCAGATATCCGATGCTTTGCTTGACGAGTTTCTGGCGTATGACGCGGACTCTAAAGTAGCTTGCGAAACGCTGGTGACTACCGGACAGGTAGTACTGGCAGGAGAAGTAAAATCGAAGGCTTATGTGGATATTCCCGAAGTGGCCCGCAAAGTCATCGAAAAAATCGGTTATACTAAAAGCGAATATCAATTTGAAGCCAAATCCTGCGGGGTTTTCAGCGCCATTCATGAACAGTCCGGAGATATCAACCGGGGCGTGGAACGTGAAGATCCGTTGAATCAGGGAGCCGGCGACCAGGGAATGATGTTTGGTTACGCAACAAATGAAACAGCTAACTACATGCCGTTGGCACTCGATCTTTCTCACAGTCTGCTGATTGAACTGGCTAATATCCGTAAAAACGAGATCGAGCGGATGCCTTATCTCCGTCCGGATGCAAAATCGCAGGTTACCATCCAATACAACGAAGACGGGACTCCGGAAGCGATCGATACCATTGTAATTTCTACCCAGCATGACGAATTTATTCAGCCTGCCAACAGCAGTAAAGAAGCTCAACTGGCAGCCGACCTGGCGATGCAGGCTAAAATCAGGGAAGATGTTATAAACATACTGATTCCAAGAGTTAAATCACAATATCCGGCTCATGTACAGGTCTTATTCACGGATCATATCAAATACCATGTCAACCCGACCGGTAAATTTGTAATCGGAGGCCCGCACGGAGACACCGGATTGACCGGAAGAAAAATCATCGTGGACACTTACGGTGGAAAAGGAGCTCACGGAGGAGGCGCTTTCTCCGGAAAAGATCCTTCCAAAGTAGACCGCTCAGCTGCTTATGCTGCACGACATATTGCTAAAAACTTGGTAGCAGCAGGTGTCGCCGATGAGGTATTGGTACAAGTTGCCTATGCGATCGGTGTTGCTGAACCCATGAATATTTTTGTCAACACATACGGTAGAAGTAATGTAGCGTTAAGCGACAGCCAGATTGCTGAAAAAATTGCAAGTATCTTTGACATGCGCCCGAAAGCCATCGAAAACCGGTTGAAGCTAAGAAACCCTATCTATGCCGAAACAGCAGCTTACGGACACATGGGCCGTACACCTGAAGTGGTCAGAAAATCTTTTAATTCCCGTTATAATCCGGAACCACTACAAGTGGAAGTGGAACTCTTTACATGGGAGAAATTGGATTATGTGGACGCTATAAAAAGAGCGTTTTTATAATTAAGAGTTAAGAATTAAGAGTTAAGAAGATATTAGTTTCAAATCATTCTTAACTCTTAACTCTTAACTCTTAATTCTTAACTCCTCCATCACGGTTTATATTTCGATTGCTTTAACATCTCTTGATAGTCAGTCAAATTCATCAATTCGGAGAGGCTTGTATCCGGGTGTTGTTTCATATAAGCAATAATAATCTGATATCCCAACCACACGCCCACTCTTCCCGGAGATTCCTTTGGCAAAAAGGTCGTAGAAGGTGCATCTTTCAGGTATTGAGCCGTAATCAAATAATCCGGAGTATATAAATGCTGTTGTTCCAGAATGGATTTCCAGATACGCGATTGGTTATCGCTGCACCACAGGTATTGGTCTTTAGTGTATCCTACATATTCCCAGATCTGCCGTTCCGGAATCAAACGAGATAGAATGTAGCGGATCCTTCCTTCGTGCAGCATTTTATCCAATAACACATCCTCATTTCCTTTGAAAGAAAAATTAGCCAGCATAAATCCCAGTAAATAATCGGGAACAATCCGATCCGGAGTCATCTGCTGGAGCTGATAATCATAAAAATGATCCTGGTACAACGGATAATCTTTCCCCAGGTATTTATCTGCAGAAAGCGACAACAGATCATCCGTAACAATTACGCTTTGGTTCAATCCCGAGACATGCATATAAAGCTCAGGGCGTTTCAATTGCGGGAAAGCGTCCAGTAAAACGGAAAAACCGGCATCCAGTTCTTTTTCCGTTAACGAAATATCTGAGAATTGCTGTTGCTCGTCCCGATACAACCCCATCAGGGTCGGATCAGAAAAATAAGTCCGTAACCGATCATAATAACCGATCGAGTCCGTAGAACCGATGAATATAATTTCTTTACCCAATACATCCAGAAAAGGTTTAAAATTTTGCAAGGAATCATCCGGAAGATTCTGAGTCAAGCACTTATACAATACCTGATCGACCCGGTTGATTTTCATTCCCGGATTTTCTTCACCATAAGCCTTTCGCCCGGAGCAAGCAAAGCTAACCAGAGCAAACATTAATAAAACACCTATCTGTCGAGTCATTTTTCTTATTATTTATTGGATTCAATGATTATCGGATGTTTATCCTAATTGTATCCCGAAGGGATTAAATTTGAAACAACGTTCGGCGGAGCCAATATTCATTTCATTTTTTATAAGCTGATCTGCCATAAAATATTGATTTCAAGGCAACCTGTTTGTTTAAACGTGATTCGATGCAAATTATTGAAAATCGATTCCGTTTTTTTATATTGGCATCCTAAAAACAAGTTGCCCGCAAAACAAGCTGGACTAACAAACTTGCTTTACGGACAAATTATAGTAAATGAGACCTTATTATGGTCTTATTTTTCCGTCTTTCATCAACGTTCCTCCCAGGTTATAATCCGGATAACCGGCAGCACCGTCTTTACCGATACCTTTTTTCATCAGTATCTTAAGATCTTCCAGGTACTTTTCATACACACCCCTGGGTTTGGTTTTATTTTGCTTACACAAAGCAGCAGCCATACCGACTACTTCTCCCATCATCCCGGTAGTACGCATCACCCTGACGGTTCCCAGTGCTACGTGAGTAACACTGATATTACGTCCGGCCATGAATAAATTATCCACATTGCGGGAATAAAAACAACGGTAAGGAATGGGGTAAGGGTAAACCGTTTTATGCTTGGCTATCGATTTAAATTCACTTCCGGGAAATTGTTCCGTATTCTTCGGATCGGGATAATGCAAGTCGATACTCCAGGAAGTACAAGCCGTTGCATCCGGATAATCCACAAAATTAGTAATATCCTGTTCTTTGAGAACAAAATCACCTAACAAGCGACGGGATTCTCTTTTTCCGGAAACATAAGCAACCCAACCCAATTTACGGGTGGCATACTTTGCTTTATCGCTGTATCCATTTTTCTGGAATGACCAATTGGAATACACCACCATCAATCCATAATCACGGATACGCTCGAACTCAGAGATCTGGTTGAAATTCATCCCGGTTTCCCAGGTCCATTCACCCATGGTTACTTTCTGAACATTGGTCTCATTAAAATCAACACCATATTTGAATACAGGAAACTCAACCGGAGTTTTTACATCTTCCGAATACCACTGTACCGAACTACCCATGGTCATTTTATCGGCCTGGTCAGGAGCTGTTGATTCGCCATACTCTGCTTTGGATTCCCGGCCCATGGCCCAATCCGCTCCGGCCAGAAAGCCAATTGTTCCGTCTCCGGTACAATCGGCAAATACAGGTGCCGTAAAAATCAATTCCTTACCGGTTTCAATGTGTTTAGCCTTTACGGATTTAATTTCCCTGCCTTTCATATCAACGGCAAATGCCCTGTAGTTCATGAATTGGGCAATATTGGGTTCTCCATCCATGAGGTTTGTCTTTTTTCCGTCTTCGTAAAAACTGGCAGGCTGAGCATTTCCACCTTTTAGCGGACTCATTTCCTTAACAACCCCACCCAATTCCGGATACGGTTGTAAAGCGATACGGCCTCCCAGGTGAACCCGGACTTCCGAGCTGTTATTTCCTCCCCAGATCGGACGATCATGAATTATAGCTACTTTCAAGCCTAAGCGAGCTGCGGTTACCGCCGCACACATCCCGGCAACACCGCCTCCGACAACAACCAGATCATATTTACCGGCCTTCTTGGCTTTGATTCCCGTCAGCTTATTTCGGAATGCAGTCAGCTTATCCGGGTCCGAAGGAGGAGTAAATTGGTTATCCTGCGTAAAATACAACGCATCACAACGACCGTTAAAACCAGTCAGGTCATGCAGACGGATCTGCACTTCTTTTTCATTAATTTCAATCGTTCCTCCATCCTGCCACATCCAGGTTGTACCAGTATCACCAAACACATTCTGAACGGTTTTTCCACCGATCGTCACTTCAAACTTTCCAGGACCTTTCCCGGTATACCAGGGTGCTGTCCAGTTGTAAGTACGGACAAACATCCGGTAAGTACCCGTTTGGGGAAACTTCACTGTTGTGGAAGCATCGGTCACCGGTTGACCCATGCCGTGTGCCATCAGGTAAGAAGATCCCATCAAATCCGCAAACTGTTGATCAACCACCCATCCACCCTTATCGGAGAAGTTTTCGGTTTCCACAAACAGCTCGGCAGATTTACCGGCTGATAATGAAAATACCGAAGACACCAACAAAAAGGTAAGAAGTAATTTGGACTTTAATAAATGCATAGTTTTTTATGAATTATAAATTATACGTTTTTTTAAGCAGGAAGCTTTAGAAATGAACCCGCCCGGTTCAATAAAACGGACCGGACGGGTTTATCAGAATCAATTAATCTGCAGGTTTGCCATAAACGGCCAGCTCAAACATCCGAACCCGGTTATTAGTATAAGCAGGTACGTAATATCTTATTTTAGATGTGACTGTGGCTGTAAATTGCTTATCGTATATGGCAGACGTGTAATTCGTTTCAGACACCAGGTCCACCCAATTGCCACCAACATCAGCCTGTACTTTGAACTGCGGTTGCAACTGAGCTGCATTACTACTAACATCACGCCACATTTTAACGCCATTAACGGCATATTCACCTTTCAAATCAATGATCACCCAGTGTTCCTTGTGAGAATCATCCGTTACCCAGCGGCTGGTGTTTCCGCTCGTAATACCATCTAAAAGCAGATTACCAACCAGATCCACACCTCCGGAATTAATAAAATCACTCTGTGTTGCGGTTTTATTTAATGCCACATTCACCGGAGGAAGTTCAATATTCTGTTTTTTAGCATAGAACTGATCGATGGCCGTAGGTTCAGGCAGGTAAACAGTCCGGTAAGAGACTGCCTGAGCCAAATCAACCTTTCGGAGCTTCATCACGTAAGATTCTTTAATTACACCGGAAACTTCCGTTCTTACAATGATGTCTTCACTATCAATCGTTTCAACCACTTTTTGTCCGGATGTATTGGTGTAAGACATTTCCAATCCAATTTCCTGACTATTCAAAGAAGCCGACCAGTTAAGCGTTATCGAATCACCTACTGCTATAACACTGGAAATAACCCGGTTATTCAGACGCTCGTTGTAACGGGGCCCGTAAACAGTAGCTGTTTTTTCGAAAACAATGGAACGGTTTCCTTTATCATCCCAGGTTACCCATTCAAAAGTAAATGTATTTTCAGTAATTGTTTTATCATTTTTACCGATTTGAATGGTGAACGGAATTTCCGGCTCATGTTCAGGAACATTGATCGTCAATGAATCTTTTTTGTTCGCCCAATACATTTTCAAGGTCTTTACCCTCGGATCACCGATCCAGTAATCAAAAACGATACGTTCGCTACCGGGGTAAACAATTACAGAATCGACTTTTCCAACATACACGATTTCCCCGTTTTTCAGGTATTCGTCATGCGTATCGTTCATTTTTTCACAACTCCAGACCAATAAGCCCAGACAGAATAAATATAATATCTTTTTCATATATTCTTCATGTTATGCGTTAATACTATTTAACGGGGCTTCCCCAGAATGTTAACTCGGCCAATGTCAACCCATCGGTTCCTGTCCAGCTCTTCAATTGCTTGAACCGGATGTAGCGTACAGATGGAGCATCCAACGGGAATTCAACTTCTTCACCTGCTTTAGAATAAGCCAAATCTTCATCGGTAGGCATGTCATTCGGTGTAAGACCGGACGGACGATAGGATTCACCTTGTACCAGGAACGTCCATTGATCATCCAGACTTTCCGGATTGTTAGCCACAGTATAATCATTGGTTCCATATATTGCAATGAGTTTCGGACTGTGCAAACGGAAATAATAATCGGAACGACTCCAGAATCTGAAACGGGATAACTTGGCTTCTTGTCCCAGGTCGAACGCAATGTAAGGCATATTACCCGAACCGGCAGCTAAATAATAGAGTCCCTTGGCTGAAGCATCCGAAACAATACCATCCCACAATACGCTCAGACTGGCAGTTCCGTACGGACTGACCGTAAATTTAGCAGATTTAGGTAATCCTATAAATTTTTTCTTATCCAACAGTTCCTCGGGATAAGGAGTCAGCGTCAAATACATTGTATCCGTATAATTATTAAAGAAGTCCCTGACATAAATACAGAATTCCGTAGGATTTGCATCCAATCCCCGCACCGGTTTATTCAGAGCGATGGGTTCTGAAGAATAGAATGTTTCCAGGTGTTTGAATGTACCGTTTTCTTTTTTCATTACTCCGATTACCGAAGTAAATTTGGAGGGATTTTCCCAGGATAATTTAATACCTCCGAAACCGGCAACTACCTCAATTGTTTCTCGCAAGCCATAAATCGGCGAGTCATTCGGTTCAACAATTACTTCCACCGGCGAAGATTCATTCCGGCTCCTGTCGACTGCAATCAATTGTACTTTATGTTGAGCCGAACGACCAAAACCATCCACAATCATCGAGTTATAAAAGGAAGAAGCTTTTACTTCCACTTTTTCGCCCGTATCCAACGTATAAGTAGCTTTCACATACAACAAATCCGTTTCATCGGGCAATTTATAGGTGATTTTTGACTTGCCGTCCATGTTTACCACCACCGGATTGGAAACCGGTTTAGGTGCGGTATTATCTACCGGATATTGTCCGATTTGTTCTTCTGAGCAAGAAGCAACCAGAAACAATAATATAAAAATACTAAGATATCTCATAGTGATATTAATTTTAAAGTTTACAAATTACCAACCCAAATTCTGCACAATGTGCTTGTTTCTGCGGATTTCATCCTGCTTGATCGGCCACAAGTATTCTTTGGTTGTAAATTCCATCGGCGAAATGGTAATTATGTTGTAATATTCCACATTCGTAGCTCCTTCAACATTCCATCCTTTGATGGGTTGATTCATCCAGTTGATAGCCGTTTTCCATCTCCTCAAATCCCAGAAACGCTTTCCTTCAAAGGCCAGTTCAATACCTCTTTCCTGTTGAATAATTTCACGCATACCGTCTTTCGTGGATGGCTTGGATCCTAGTCTGGAGTATTTTCTCCAGCTTTCAACCACTCCTTCCAAACTGGCGCGTGCTCTTACAAGATCGATATAGTGATAAACCTCTTCATTGGGAGCATCCAGACTTTCATTAAGTGCTTCTGCATACAACAAATACAAATCGGCCAGACGCATAATGGAAAGAGATCCGAAAGCCTGATCATAGGTAATCGAAGTACCATTCAAGCCACCACCAATCTGACAGGATTTCTTCGGATAGTACCCGGTTATGGAATAACGCAAGTTAGAAAAATATCCGGTAGGATCACCTTTTTTCATTTTTACAGGCCAGGCAGATTCTGTAGCAGCTGTTCCTGGAATTACATCCTTGAAACGACCGTTTCCAAACCAATAACAACCGTCAAAAGCCAGGTTTCCATAAAAACGCGGTTCCCGGTTCATATTCAAACTTGCTGTTTCAAAGTCCGGTTGAATGTAGTAATTATGATCAGCCGGAGATTTTTTCACTTCATACCGGCCCGAATAATCATACATAACATCTTCATCGATGGGGACACCATGGTTGCTGTAGTACATTTCAACCAGACGAAGTGTCGGGCTTAAAATCGGACGCAACGCTCCATTCCCAGCATCTGTCGTTGTAAAGAACGGCGTGCTCAGATAAGCATAATCGTTGGATGATCCCGTACGGGTACTTCCCCAAATGATTTCCCGGTTCCATTTATCATTATAAACCGCTCTCGTACTCATAGCCCTACGGGTAGAATCCGACATGAAAGCGGCATAAGCCGGGTTGGTGAATTCATACAAGCTGATATTAGCCAAATGACAGGTATCAATAGCATTTTTACAGGCCTCTGCAGCACGGGTCCATTTCGAAGCATCATAGGTAGATGGGAACAATGTGATTCCACGTCCGTCTTTGATATCTTCATAATCTGAATTACCATTAAATAACGGACTGGCAGCCAGGACTAAAAGCTCAGCTTTAACAGCCAGACAGATCGGTTGCGTAATTCTTCCCAATTCATTATTAATATCTAAAATCTGAAGGGGAAGATTCGGCAACGCCTCGTCAAGTAAGCTGACAATATATTCCACGCAATCCTCAAATGGCTCCCGGTAAACCAATAAATCTTCCGGTTTAGCATCCACCGCAATATTTTCTTTAACCAATGGAATGGGTCCGTATGCTTTCAACAGGTAATAATGATAAAAAGCTTTCAGGAAAGTCACTTCTGCAATCCAGCGTTCCCTTTCGCTTGATATAAGATCCGGACCGACTTTATGAATATTTTCCAAAAAGATATTACAATCACGGATTCCCCTGTACAAACCTTTTCCGGAATTTTCTCCATTCCAGTAGTTAACCAACGGGGCATTCGAATTTTGCTGGCTGCGTTTAATCCGGTAAGGATACCAACTGCCTACAGCACCGCTATAAAAATCCAATTCCGCATGTACCCAAAGCTCATCACTTCCCATAATTGCAGGGTCGCTCTTCGGATTTCCGAAGTTGGGCAAATAAGAATAGCAGGTAAATAAATATTTTTCTGATTGTGTCCGGTCTTTAAACGCATAGTCTATAGTAGCTATGTTATCGGGCACTATGTCTAAGTAATCACTGCAGGAAGTCAGTGCAGCAACAAACAATATCAATAATAATCGTATATTTTTCATTTTATATTGATTTTAGAAAGTAACTTGAAGACCTATGTTATACACTCGTTGTACCGGATATCCAAGACCGTTTCCTGCCATTTCGGGATCCCACAATTTAAAATTACTGAAGGTAAGCAAGTTGGTTCCACTGAAATAAATACGACAGGTTTTCATGTTGATTTTACGGGTAACTTGTTCAGGAACCGTATATCCCAATTCGGCTGATTTTAACCTCAGGAAAGAACCGTCACGCATAAACCAGGTACTTTGCTGACCAAAGTTATTGGTAATCATATAATCAGACAACCGGGGCCACATGGCATAAATATCTTTATTACTTTCTGACCAGTAACTGTCAGCGTATGCTTTTAACAATGCATTTTTGGATTGAATGTTACCGTTAGCATCACTATCGATAAAGGGTACCGTAGAAGGATTATTCGCATCAACTTTCGTATTGATCCAGAATGATTCCTGAGCCAACCCCTGGAAGAAGAAAGAACAATCGATTCCTTTATAGCCTGCAGACAAACCAAAACCATAAATCATTTGCGGTTCTGTCGGATAACCGATTGGCACACGGTCCAAACTGTTAATCACATCATCACCGTTAATATCCCGGTATTTGATATCCCCTCCACGATATTCCCCGAATGTTTGTTTCGGAGAATTAGCAACCTCCGCATCGTCGACAAACAAACGTTCGGCAATGTATCCCCATTGTTGAGAAACAGGTCTTCCGATACGAGATAACCAAGGAGTTTCAGAGTTATCCACTTCTTCATATTCGGTATATTTGGTCTTTGCATAAGTAAAGTTAGCCCGACCGGTCACCCACAAATCTTTATTAAAATTGTGGTTATAGTCAATGGAAAGATCGATACCGTTACCTTCTGCTTCACCTAAGTTTGCCTGAGGAGTTGCCTGTAACCCCATCGTAGCGGGAACACTGGCACGACTCAATAAGATATTATCCCGAAGCTCGGTATAATAATCCACATTCACATCCACCTTATTGAACAGACTTAACTCCAATCCCAGGTTAAGTTTCTTTGCTGTTTCCCAGGTTATCAATGTATTTTCATAGCGAGAAACACTCACTCCCGTACGGGAATAAGTAAAATCAGAACCGAATGAATAACCGCGCTCCGAATTACTCATATTTACGTTTGACAGATAGAAGAAACGGTCTTTGTCGTTTCCAATACGGTCATTACCCACCAAACCATACGTTCCTTTCAATTTCAGTTTGTTGATTTTCCTTTTCAGGTCATCCCCCCAGAAAGATTCATTCGATACGATCCATCCCAACCCTGCGGAAGGGAAAAATCCGAATCGTTCCGATTCTGCAAAACGCTCGGAACCATTGTATCCGAAGTTAAACTCGAAAAAGTACCGATCATCGTAGGCATAAGTAGCACGACCGGAAAGTCCGGAGTTTCTGTGCGGAAGAGACAACTGTAAGTCAGCCCGGGTTTCTGCCTTTGATTCCAGGTAATCCCGGATTGTAGCAACCAACAAACCACTTACGGTATGCTTACCGAATGTACGGTCATAATTAATAGCTCCTTCAGCATAAATGGTAGACGTAATTTCTTCTCCACCTCCGCTAACACCCAACCATTCCGTACCGGTAGTCGGATTCAGACACAACAACTGATATTCATCCGTGTATTTATCATACGAATCGATTCTGTAATAATACGGATTATAGTTCCGGTTCATATAAAAATAGGAATAACGGGTCGTATTGAACAACCCCCGTGCATTCAGACCCGGAGTGATGAAATCCAGTTTTTGTTTGGCTTCAAATTGCGCCAATATCTGCGATTTACGATAATCCTGATATCCTTTTACCATGTCGGCATAAGGGTTGATATAGTCTCCAACACCGGCATTACCGAACAAGGGGTGAGTTACATACGCTGTACTGGCATCCGGAGCATACGTCGGGGGAAAAGCGACGGGATCCGAACGCATTACTTTTTGATACAGAACATTACCACCGTCTATCGGACCCGTATAATCATCGAATGTACCATGCAAACGTACGGCAGCTTCCGTCGTTTTGGTTACATTGATATTCACATTGGTACGCAATAAATACCGTTTCAGATCGATGTTGCTATTGAAATTATTTCTAGGATCTACTTTCAATACACCATTATCCTGATTGAAGGTAGCAGCGATATAATAACGGGCTACTTTACCACCACCACTTACGTTGAAGTTGGCGCGATAGTTAACAGCTGTTTGATTAAACAACATCTTATACCAATCGTTGGCCGGATACACATACATGTTCCGGTTCGGATTCATCGTGTTTTCAATCTGTTCCAACGAATATGGTCCGGCAGCCATCGGATCCCGGGTTTGAGCCGCTTCATTGTTCAGGCGCATATAAGTAATCGGATCAGCCAGTTGAATATTTTTTGTCGGCTGGGAAAGAGAAGTTTCAACACGAACAGAAATCGTTGCAGCTCCTTCACGTCCTTCCTTAGTTGTTACCGCAATTACACCATTAGCTCCACGAGCTCCATACAAAGCGGTTGCTGAAGCATCCTTCATGATAGAGAAACTGGCAATATCATCGGGCTGCAAACGAGCCAGGTCGGAAGAAGACATTTCAACACCATCGATCAGAATCAACGGTCCGTTGGCATAGGTTAACGAAGTAACCCCGCGAACGAAGAAACTGGCATCGTCCTGTCCGGGTTCACCACTCCGTTGATAAGACACCAAACCAGCAATACGTCCACCCAATGCAGTAGTAAGGTTACTGCTCGGAACTTTCAATTCGGAGGGTTTTACTGTAGAAATAGAAGCAATTACGCTTTCCTTTTTTTGCTTGGCAAAAGCCACTACAGTTACCTCATCCAATTCATTTGTTTTGGGTTTCAGATTAGCTATGATTTCCGTCTGATTTCCAACTGCTATCGTTAATGTTTGATATCCCAGGAAGTTAAATTCCAGTTGGTCTGTCGGCTTCACATTGATTGAATACGATCCGTCCATATCAGTTGTTACACCACGAGTCGTTCCTTTGATATTAATGGATGCTCCTGGAAGGCCTTCTCCCATTTCGTCGAGCACTTTTCCTTTAACTTCTTTCTCGTTTTGCTGAATCGACGGAGCCCCGTTTGCGAACACATAATTTGTCGCGGAAAGATGTAAACATCCGAAAATCAGCAGGACAAAACTGACTTTCATAATCTGACTCTTAAGGGATAGCCCCTTTTTCATTTTAGATCTTTTCATACATAGAGAATTATATTTGAAAAAACAGATCTTCTCCCAGGTTAGCTTCAAGAGAAGAATAACTCACTCATTTAAAATTAACACATTTACTTGTAACAAAGTTACTTAAAACATTTTTGTTTTTCACTTTCACTCACTCTTTCATTGTTTTTTCATTTCATAGGCATTCCTTTTTTATTGTTTCATTAGTATAGTATTATTACGATTTACGTTAATAAAGGCCAACGATTTAAGATTATTTCACCAAAGAAAACTTCTGTCTTTCAAATCATAAGAAGATTTAACACTTCTTTCTTTTTTTGCAAAAATATAAAAAAATTAATATCCATACAAAATATGTAAATTTCTTTTGAAATTTTAACTAAAAAAGAAAAAAACGATAACATTTTTATTAGTCAAATTCATTTATTACAAACACTTTGCGAGGAAAACAAGCTTTTTCTTAAGAAAAAAGAAAAAATTCCAGTTTCAAAAGAAAGCTTTTTGACACAATTCCTTACATATAAATAAACCAGGCAGTAGCATGACAGTCCTTATCAGGAACAAGCCGGATCCAGCGAGCACTGTAATTGTCGGGGAATTCATGATGCCAGTATTCTCCTGGCTTTACAGTCTGTTTACTATACGTTTTAAATGTCCCGTTTCCTACCACATCTACTTCCACCCGGAAAGTAACATCCGATTTGCTATCATGCCAAAGATGGATTGATTTCTTATCAAATCCGTACATCAGGTAAGGATCCGAAGGCTCATTTGCTTTCACCGGGTCATTATTCCAAACCCCGCCTTCACCCGTAGCTTTACCCCAGCTCCATAAATCATCGGTTTTACCAAACCAAAGACCGGCCTGAGGCTGGCCTGCCAACGGATTGCGATCGCTTCCTCCAAAATTCATCGGTGTAGCCTGATTTCCTCCCAGGACCAGCATTCCTCTCCAGGAACAAAAATCAGGAATTACACGCAGGTGAGAACATACGGGACGGATCGCCCAAAGTTGATTGCTGTACAAATGAAATCCTATTTCATAAAATAAGCCATGACAATCCATGAGCGCTCTTTCGGTTTCTACTTCCCGGATCCGTAACCATTCCGTATTACTGGTTTCATCAAAGGCTTTACTGAATTTGGGTAGACGGTAAGTAATCCATTGTTTCGTAGCAGGAAGGTATACTTTCAGGATGGCTGAAGCATTGTCCCATCCAGTAGCCAGTATCGGCGCTCCAAAAGCAGAAGAAGACCAGACTTCCGTAAATGGTTTTTCTTCCAGCACTTTCCAGGTAGTTCCATCCCATTCCGCCAGCCGTCCGGCACTCCATTCTTTATTGTAGTCTTTTGTTGAATAACTGTTGTTACAAACGACTACTCTACCATGACGGGTAAATCCGGACTTGAAATGGGGCTTTGAGTTAGCCGGTTCATTCAATTCTTTATATAGATTGAAAAGTAATTTGGATTCCAGTGTATTTACATCCGCCTCAAAAAACTCACCTTCCATGGCTAAGAAGTATACTTTGTTCTTGGGATCTTTCAAATGAGTCATTGTTGCCGCAAGCCGATGATCGACCAAGCCTTTGAAAGTTCTCACATTTCCATCGACATCGATGATATGCGGACCGATAATCAATTGATTGGATTCTCCGTGCAACAAACGGTTGGCGTATGTACCCACCACGCTTTCCGGATGTTTACGCATTTCCAGTTTATCATTGATTTCGTACAAACCGGTACCTGATCCGGTCGGTTTCATGTGGGCAACATAGGTAATTACCCACAACCGGTTGGCCCAAGGAAACAAAGCTCCTGTCCCGGCTTCTGTCCGGGGAGAATGATCGGCAACCATTGCCAAATGAGGAAAAACCCCACTTACCTGAGGTTGGTTTTGTGCCTGTACTGTAGAAAACATACAGATACAAACCAACCAACACACTAAATGCATTGTTTTGTTTTTCATAAATAAGTATTAGATTTAAGTAATTATATAGCTAAAAAGCATTATTTTGCTTGATCGCTTTCGAATAAAACCTTTTATTCTGCCAAAATCGTTAATTCAGCACCTGAGGCAAAATCCTGTCCATTTTGTTCACTCAAAGCGGTAAAACGGATGTAACGGGCTTTAACCGGTTTGTCGAACAAGACTCTTTTTTCCTTGGAATTATTTTCAAACCTTCCTTTACTAACTGAGTCGCCCCAATTCTTGCCATCCTGGCTTACCTGTACGGAATAGTCTTTAATATTACCATTACCTCCGTTCTGACGAGGCAGGTAAGTAAATCCTTTGATCATTTTTTCTTCGCCGGCATCCAAATCCACCCAATGCGGATATTTTGCTACCGTAACCGAATACATGGTATGCCAGATCGTATTCGGATCTCCGTCAACCAGGTTTCTGGCACGTTCTCCCATTTCCTGACTGCTCGCATAGACTACTTCGGTCTGAATACTTTCTATCTTTTCAAAATTCATCGTAGCCTTAATGTCCGGGCGGTCTTTATACCAGGCCGTAATTGTTCCCCCATTCCGCATGGGAATCGGTTCTGCATATTCTTTTACCTTTCCTTTATCAACCGTGTAGCAAATGACCTGACCTTCTTTGATGGATGGAACCGATACCCAACCGGCACGATCCCGCAGAATAGAAAATGGGATATCTCCGGCAGGCGCAACATTTCCAGTAAGGGACAAGTCTTTTCCTGCAGGACGAATAATAAAGCCCATCTGATGGAAACCGGCATAAACACGATCCGGTTCCAGGGGGGCTCCCTGTCCGCAACTGTTTCCTCCGAGTCCGGTTACAGCAGCATCCAGATGGAGGTAAGTATCTCCAACAGGAGGTAACTGATAAGGATGAGGAGCCAGAATCAAATCGAGAGCGGAATAAGAAAGAGCGGAAACAGACAAGCGGTCTGTAGCTACAAAAACAGCTCCATTTCCGGACTGATCCGTCAAAGCGCACCAACGCACATCTTCATGATTAGCCATATCCTGAGGTTTCGGAAAATTCACAAATTCTCCGGCCACCGTACTCGTGTGTTGTTCGATAAACTGTCCGGTTTTACGGTCAGGATAATTATCGATCGGTCCCCGTCCGTAGTAAGTAAAATTGGAATACGATTGAGGAACTTTCATCACATAACCCAAACGCGGCAATACCAAACTGGATTTATTGGAAGTTATGCTGGCCTCTAACTCAACAGAGCCATCCGGATATACCGTCCAGATCTGATTCGTGGTAAACTTAAAATCATTGCTGCCGAACTTCCGGTCTTTCAATTCTTCAATGCTATTTTTTCCGGTGGTAGTTCCTCCTAATATTTTAGCTGCATTCGGCGCCTGTGATTCGACGGTAAAAGAAATTACAGCTTTATTATCTCTCATGACAACATGACTATCCAGTGCCTTATGAACCAGGTTGTGCAATCCATTCTCAAACCAGGAGGAAAAGAACCAGTTATCGTTATTGACAAATGCCCGCAATGCATCCAGCTTAGGACCATTACCCGGTGCAATAATCGTCCGGTCACCATAAACCAGGCTGTAAACAGAACCTGTATTCATATCGAATTTCACTTCAAAACCGTTTCCTTTAATCGTTTGGAGAGAAGACTCCTTAGATAATTCCAGTTTCCCTGAAGTTCCGGAAACTGTACTGATCAACGGGCGATCGGTTGCGTCTTTAACCGGAATCTGTTCTTCTGCAACCGCAAAACCTTTATCCGCCCAAAACTTTTTATCTTTCATTAAAAACTGAAATTTCACAACATATTCGGAAGCGCTATTCAGTTGATCAAATGAATAAGGAACATTGACTGTAGCCCTGCCCCGGGGAGCAATCGTTCCGGGATGAAGAATTCCGGTTTTCATTTCCGTTCCGTTTTCATAGAGCGACCACTTCACATCGTATTCCGAAAGATCATTGAAATAATATTTGTTGAAAATTTCAAAAGTTCCTTTTCTGACATCCACCGGTTTTACAGCGATGTGTTGATATACTTTTCTTACTTCATAATACTGCGGTTTCGGCTCAAGATCAGCAAATACAATTCCGTTCATAACGAACTGGCCGTCATTCGGGACTTCACCGAAATCACCGCCATAAGCTAAGTAACGCTCGCCGGTTACCTTGTCGTAGTTATACATCGACTGGTCCACCCAATCCCAGATTGCTCCACCACAGAAGAAGTTGGTCGATTCAATTGCTTCCCAGTAGTCGATCAGGTTTCCACAGGCATTTCCCATGGAATGGGCATATTCCGAAACGTGAAAGGGATACTTGATATTATAGGTACCCTTTACCGCACCACGCATCCAACCGATTGAAGGATATTGATTGGAACCCATATCCACGATATCGTTATTACGCTCATACTGAACCGGACGGGACAAATCGACTTCTTTCAATGCATTATAAGCAGAAACAAAGTTTTTACCCGGACCGGCTTCATTACCCAACGACCAGATAACGATGGAAGGGTGATTGATATTGGCATAAACCATTTCCATCACACGGGCGACATGCGCTGATTCCCACTCCTTGGGATGAGAAAGGGATGCATCACCATAATAATATTCATGTGATTCGATATTCGCTTCGTCTTCCAGGTAAATACCATATTTATCACACAAATAATACCAATAAGGATCCGTGGGATAATGAGAATTTCGGACATGATTGATATTAGCGCGCTTCATCAGTTTAATTTCACTCTCCATCATTTCACGGGTAATGGCCTTGCCTACCGAAGGATTGGTTTCGTGACGATTCGTTCCTTTTAATTTTACTGTTTTTCCATTGATATAGTAATAACGTCCGGCCAAGCCAAACTCATCTTCCGAAGCTGGAGTATCTTTGATCTCAACTTTAACGAATCCGACAGTAGTGGAAACGGTTTCCAGTGTTTTATTCTTAGCATCTTTCAATTCGGCGACCAATGTATAACGATACGGATTTTCCGCCGACCATTTATTGGGAGATTTCACCCGTAAAACCACCTGTTCGGCCGCCAGTTCCTGACCGGAAGCCAATGGTGTAACCTTAGCCGTTACTTCCGCACCGGCCAGAGGAACGTTTTCATCGGAATACAATTGGTTGGCAAACAATGTGTAAACCAACTTGTGATCTTTTACGGATTTAGAACTTAAATTCCGGATATCGGTACGTATGGTCAACGATCCGTCGGTATACGTCTTGTCCAGATCCGGAGTCACCTTCAGGTTACGTATGTGTACTGTAGGTGTCGAATATAACGCTACCGTACGGAAAATCCCGGGTAAACGGTACATATCCTGGGCTTCCAGGAAAGAGGCATCGGAACTGCGGTAAACTTCAGCAGCAATCATATTTTTCCCTTTCTGAAGGTAGCGGGAAATATTAAAACAGGCCGTATTACGGGAATTCTTTGAAAATCCCACATATTGCCCATTGATCCAAAGGTAAAAAAACGAATCGACCCCGTCGAATTGAATGAATACTTCCCTTCCATCCCAATTTTGTGGAATCTCAAACTCACGACGGAACGAACCTATTTCATTCCGGTGCTTATAAGTAGTCCAATTCGTCGGAGGAGTACGCATAACCCCTCCCCTCCAGTCATCAACAGCCACTTTGTGCTGAAAAATCACCGGCTGGTTCACATAAATAGGCACCCCGTATTTCAGACTGCCGTCTTTTTGAATACCATAAATATTCCAACTGGAAGGAACAGGGATGTTATCCCAGGACGACACATCGAATTCAGTCTTGTAAAAGTCTTTCGGACGGGAGTCGGGATCCGGAGCCCAGTTGAATTTCCAGGTACCGTTTAACGATTGCCAGAATTTACTGTTTTCCGGCAATACTTTACGAGCGCTTTCCATATCCTGAAACGAAAAGAACCAGGCCCGGGGCTGCTCTTTATTCAACGCTAAATTTTCCGGGGATTCCCACTCATTACCAACAGGACCTGTAGCCTGAGAATAATAAAAACCTTTCAACAACGGTTGTTCTGCCAACACACACAAGGCTGAACCAACTAACAACAAAAAGGCAAATGTGAACTTATGCATTACTCTTCTTTATTAGGTTAATCGTATTTTTGATTTTTCACAATAGGTTACGAAGTTACGGAAAATTTAGAAATATTCGACCCTTCTCTTGCAATTTTTATGTAAATTTGCAGCTTCAAGTAAAAATTCAAAAATCATGATTGATAAAATCAATAACTTACTGGCAGAAATAGATAAAATAAAAGCCGGGAACAGCGAAGAATTAGAAACGTTACGGATCAAATATTTGAGTAAAAAAGGAGAAATCTCCAACCTGATGAATGATTTCCGGAATATTGCGGCCGAAGAAAAAAAAGTGATCGGGCAAAAACTCAACGAACTCAAAGACAAGGCTCAAAACAAGATCAATGAACTCAGGGATAACTTTGAGAATCAGTCTTCTTCGGATGATTTTATCGACCTGACACGCACCTCTTATCCGTATCATGTCGGAACTCGTCACCCTCTTTCCATCGTAAAGAAGGAAATCTGCGATATTTTCGCACGTCTGGGTTTCAGCATTGCGGAAGGACCCGAAATTGAAGACGACTGGCATGTATTTTCCTCGTTGAACTTTGCCGACGATCACCCGGCCCGGGACATGCAGGATACGTTTTTCACCATGCACGGTGCCGACATACTTTTACGTACGCACACTTCTTCCGTTCAAACCCGGGTCATGGAGAAAACCCAGCCTCCCATCCGGATCATCTGTCCGGGACGGGTATATCGTAATGAAGCCATTTCTTACCGGGCGCATTGCTTCTTCCATCAGGTGGAAGCCTTGTATATCGATAAAAAAGTTTCTTTTGCCGATCTGAGGCAGGTCTTGTTATTCTTCGCCAAAGAAATGTTCGGCCCGGAAACCAAGATCCGTCTTCGTCCTTCCTTCTTCCCATTTACCGAGCCCAGCGCCGAAATGGATATCAGCTGTAACCTTTGTGGCGGCAAGGGATGTCCGTTCTGCAAGCACACCGGTTGGGTAGAAATCCTGGGTTGTGGCATGGTCGATCCGAACGTATTGGAAAATTGCGGTATTGATAGTAAAATCTATTCCGGATATGCTTTAGGTATGGGTATCGAACGCATTACCAACCTGAAATACCAGGTCAAGGATTTGCGTCTGTTCTCTGAAAACGATGTCCGATTCCTGAAACAATTTGAAAGTGCGACCTAACGAATGAATAAAAAAGAAAGGTATCAGGGCGTAATTGCATGGTTCGAAGAAAACATGCCGATTGCTGAAACCGAATTGCATTATGACAATCCGTTTCATCTGCTTATTGCTGTGATTCTTTCCGCCCAATGTACTGACAAACGGGTTAATATGGTCACGCCTCCCCTTTTCGAGGCCTATCCCACTCCCGAAGTTATGGCTGCTTCGAATCCGGAGACGCTATTTGAGTTCATTAAAAGCGTTTCTTATCCGAACAACAAAGCCAAACATTTGTTCGAAATGGCACGAATGCTGATCCGGGACTTTAACGGAATAGTCCCTTCCTCGGTTGAAGAATTAATGAAATTACCGGGTGTAGGCAGAAAAACCGCCAATGTGGTTACATCTGTCGCCTTTGACATTCCGGCCATGCCCGTAGATACACATGTTTTCCGGGTTTCCAACCGGATCGGACTGACAGACGATTCCAAAACACCGTTGGAAACAGAAAAAGAACTCGTGAAACATATTCCGAGAAAACTATTAACGAAAGCCCATCATTGGCTGATATTACACGGAAGATATGTATGTATGGCCCGCAAACCGCATTGTGAAAAATGCGGGATTGCTTCTTTTTGTAAATTTTATTCCTCCCATCCCTTAGTATAAACCTGAAATACAGGCTGTCTGCAAAATAAACCGATCCTTATTCCATTCTAAACATAACTCCCATTTCTTTTTTTCCGGAAGATTACTTTTTTAAACAGACCGATTTAGATATACAAAAACCGGCAACAATATCCATTTTTAGTAAAAAGAAAATGGATGAACTATTTTTTTTATTTAAAAAATGGCTTATATTTGCACATTCATCAATATGTATGAACATAAATCAACAAATAAAAATAAATGAAAACTTTTACCGTCTTTCTTATTAGTCTTTTTTTTATAAACTTAACATTAAAAGGAGAGAATGGTCCGGGGATTATTTGGAGCATCGGGAAAAACGATAATTCTTCAGCAGAGTTAGCGCTAGGCCCGTCGGAATATAAAAAATTCCTGGAAAAAGACTTTGGTTTCGAGGACCGGTATTATCTCATCGGAAATTCAAAAGAAAATAAAGATTTTCCTTATGTACTTCCGGGACCGGACGACACATGGGGAGGAACCTGGGGCACATCCGGATGGAGAACCCACGACATCAATATTCTTTGGGGTATCCGGTCGATGCCGGAAAAAGGCAACTGGAAACTGGTTATCGACTTACTGGACAGTCACCCGAAAAGATCTGTGGTAAAAGTAAGCATCAATTCCCAGACGACTCCCCTTCAAAATTTCAAATTTCTATTGTCCGGAGGAAGTGACTCTTCGATTATCCGTACTGTTCCGGAATCAAAAGAACGTATCCTTGAAATCCCGATCGAACCGGGAATCATCAAAAAAGGAGGCAATAGTATAAAAATTTCTGTTCTGGAAGGCTCCTGGATTGTTTTTGACTGTGTCCATCTGGAAGGTCCGGGAGGAGTCGAACTGATCCAACCCGGCCGGGCTTTTGTCCGGGATGTAAAACCAGCTCAGTATGAAACCGAAACCCATAATAAAAAATTCCAGCCCCTACTGGTGGATCTGGAACATTTATCCGGACAACCGAAACTGGAAATCAAACTTGACAATCAGTCCATATTTTCAGGATGCTTGGATACAGCTCGTTATCTGCTTGAAGCCCCTATGCCTGCCGTAAAAAAAACGACAAGAAGCAAATACAGCATCTGGATCGACGGCCAACTGGCGGAAGAAGAAACCATTGAGCGGAATCCGCAAAAACAGCAAACACCAGCCGATTATGTTCATACAGAAATAGGAACGGCACACTCCCGCTGGATGATTGCACCCGGGCCATGGATGCCTTTCAGCATGGTCAAACTCAGTCCTGATAATCAAAACGAAGGCTGGCAGGCAGGTTACCAACCCACTTTAGAAACAGTAGGTTGTTTCAGTCATATTCACGAATGGACTATGGGCGGATTGGGTATGCTACCCGTGAATGGACCTTTGCAAACCAACGTTGGCGATCAGTTCAAACCGGATGAAGGTTATCGCTCCCGTATCGACAAAGCAACCGAAGAGGCGCCTTTAGGATATTATAAAGTTCACCTCACCGATTACGACATTTGGGCTGAATTAACAGCCACTACCCGCTGTGGATTTCAACGGTATACATTTCCGAAAAACAAGCCGGGCCGGGTCTTGATGGACCTAAAAATCCAGGCCGAATACAGGTATCAGTTGGAAAATGTGGAAATGAAAAAGATCAATGAATACCGGATTGAAGGGGTTAGCCATCAAAAAATACCGAATGTATGGAGTCGCGATGCAGACCAGGAATATAAACTACATTTTGTGATCGAATTTGATCAGCCCATTCAAAAGATCGGAGGTTGGATCAACGACGAAATAAAAGAAATTGATCAGATCCAGGGTTCTAATCTTAAACTGGCCGGAATGTATGTCGAATTTAATACCCAGAAATCTTCAGTTGTCCAGGCTCGAACGGGGATCTCACTGGTTAGTATCAAAAATGCCTCAGAGAATCTGAAAAAAGAAATTACGGAACCATTCGGATGGAATTTCGATGCGGTTCGCCAAAATCAGTTAAAAACATGGAACGAGCTGTTTTCCAGGGTCAATATTTCTACCTGCGACCGGTTGGAGAAAGTCCGGTTTTACACCAATATGTATCGCGCCATCTGTAGTCGAAATACCTGGAGTGATGTCAATGGAGAATGGATGGCTTCCGACGCCAGCCTGCAGAAACTATCGAATCCTGATCATGTTGCGTTAGGATGCGATGCTTTCTGGAATACGTTCTGGAACCTGAACCAGTTTTGGAATCTGGTTACTCCGGAATGGTCATCGCGTTGGGTGAACTCTCAATTAGCCATGTATGAAGCCAATGGATGGCTGGCTAAAGGTCCGGCCGGAATGAAATACGTCCCGGTTATGGTTGCCGAGCATGAAATTCCTCTGATTGTAGGGGCCTATCAAATGGGTATCCGGGATTATGACGCGGAAAAGGCTTTCGAAGCCGTCAAAAAAATGCAAATGACACCGGCCCGGCATGTGGCCGGAGGGTTTGCCGGAAACCGGGATTTGATTCCATACCTGCAATACAAATATGTACCCATCGAAAAAGGTCGGTTTTCCAACACACTGGAATACTCGTTCGACGACTGGACGGTTTCCCAATTAGCCAACGCTTTAGGTAAAGAAAATGATTATAAACTGTTTGCCGACCGTGGAAATTGGTGGAAAAATGCTTTCAATCTAAAAAACGGATATGCACAATTGCGCGACAGCAATGGGGTTTTCGTTGAGCCTTTCGACCCTTTTACATCCGGTAAAAACCATCATTATGTAGAAGGAAACGCCTGGCAATTATCTTACTTTGTACCTCAGGATGTACCGGCCCTGGCTCAATATATCGGGAAAGAAATGTTTACGAAACGTCTGATTTGGGGTTTTCAGGCCAGTGAACCCTGGCGGTACAATGCTCCCAACGACCAATACTGGGATTATCCGGTCGTACAGGGAAATCAGCAATCCATGCACTTTGCCTTCCTGTTCAACTGGGTTCAGAAACCCTGGTTGACTCAGACCTGGAGCCGTTCGATCATCGAACGTTATTATGGATCGGGAACTGCTAATGCATACCTGGGAGACGAAGATCAGGGACAAATGAGCGCCTGGTTTGTCATGGCGGCGATAGGCTTGTTCCAAACCGACGGCGGTTGCCGGATAAATCCCATTTATGAAATCGCCAGCCCGCTTTATGAAAAGATCGTGATTGATCTGGGAAATCGTTATGGGAGGGGGAAAACATTCACCATCAACGCCAAAAACGCTTCCCGGAAAAATAAATATGTTCAAAGTGCGATCCTAAACGGAAAAAAATGGAATTCGTTTCAATTTCCGGCTTCCGAATTACTCAAAGGAGGAAGCCTAATCCTCGAAATGGGGCCAAATCCTAATACGCAATGGGGGATTGAATAATTGATATCGTATAACGTAAAACGTAAAAAAATGGAACAAAAGTCATCTTTCAAATTCATTCTTCCCGTGTTGTTTGGGTTCTTCATCATGGGATTCTGTGATCTGGTAGGCGTATCCGTCATGTATGCCAAGGATCATTTCGGATGGTCGGAGATTCAGGCCGGATTTTTACCGATGATGGTATTTGCCTGGTTCTTTTTCCTGTCTATTCCGGCAGCCATATTTATGAACAAGGCCGGGAGAAAAAACACAGTACTCATCAGCATGGCATTTACTTTCGCCGGGATGTTGATTCCTTTTATTCATTTCAATGAAATTTTGTGCTACCTTGCGTTTGCTTTGTTAGGCATCGGCAATACAATCCTGCAGGTTTCCCTGAATCCGTTGCTGACAAACGTAGTTAAAGGGGATAAATTGACCAGCACACTGACTATCGGTCAGTTTATCAAAGCCATTTCGTCTTTTCTGGGACCCATCATTGCCGGATTCTGTTCCGTTCAATTGGGTGGATGGGAAAAAATGTTTCCTGTTTTTGCCGCAATCACTGCACTATCCGGCACCTGGTTATTATTCACACGAATCGAAGAAAATCAAAGCATGACACAGGCTTCTTCCTTCGGAGATGTGCTCGGCATGCTAAAAGAAAAGAAAATCCTTCTGCTGTTTTTTGGTATTTTATGCATTGTGGGCTTGGATGTAAGCATGAATACTGTTACACCTAAACTCCTGATTGAGCGCGCAGACCTGATAAAAGAAACAGCGGGATACGGTTCGAGCTGGTATTTTGCAGCCCGTACGATCGGGACAGCTATCGGTGCATTTTTACTGGCCCGGTATTCCGAACAAAAATACTTCCAAATCAATTCCGTGATTATCTTATTGGCTGTAACAGCCCTGGCATTTGCCGGTACGCAAAGCTTTATATTAACCATGGTCTGTGTGATTGCATTTGCGATGTCCAGTATCTTTCCCATCCTATTTTCCATGGCCATCCAATCTCATCCGCAAAAAGCAAATGAGATCTCCGGATTGATGATTACCGGAGTAGCCGGAGGGGCTATTTTTCCTTTTTTAATGGGAATTTCCGCAGATTTTGCGGGAAATCAGACCGGATCGGTCGTTGTAATCGGACTGACGGCTATTTATATTGTTTATTGTGCCTTCGGAATTAAGAAATAATAGTTTGAAAAAAGTAAAAAGGCGAAAAGTCCTGATGATAATAGTATCTGTATGCTGTGTAATGTACACCGTATAATGTAATTATTATAAACCATTTATATTCAAAAAATAATGAAACCGACATCATACGAAAAGTATCCATTTATTCCGATTTGCGGAACGCTAAAAAAAGGGTGGAACCATGTCCTGGAAGAATTAAAAAAACAAACCAGTCCCAACAAGAATATCTGGATTATTGACTGTTACACAGGAACAAATATCCCTGAATTAAAAGAACATTTTTCCAAAGTAGATCCTGTACTATTAATCGAAACTTCTCAGTTGATGAAAAAAGAGGAAGAGGTAATCCGGATGACTGCTCCTTTTATGACAGACGATATTCTGTTCGGCTATCTGTCCAACCTGCAAATGACCGATTATTTCAATCCGGAACTCCTGGCCGAAGCCCGGAAGAAAATTACGGAAACCAACGGCCTGATCATTGTATTGGGATACGGTGCTTCATTGGTTTATCAGAATCCTGATCTATTGATATACAACGATATGGCCCGCTGGGAAATCATTCAACGTTTCCGGAGACAGGAAGCGGTGGCACTGGGTATCGACAATCGGCAGGAAACGGCTTCACTTCAATACAAACGAGGTTACTTCAATGACTGGAAAATATGCGACCAACACAAAGACCAATTATTTCAAAAAGTAGACTATTGGCTGGACACTCATATTCCTCAGGAACCCAAACTGATCGACCGGAATACGTTTATGAAAGGGATCGAAAAAGCTTCTGTTTCCCCCTTCCGGGTCGTTCCATTCTTCGATCCTGCACCCTGGGGAGGACAATGGATGAAGGAAACCTGCGGTTTGAATCACGGAATGCCAAACTATGGCTGGTGTTTTGATTGTGTCCCGGAAGAAAACAGCCTCTGTCTGAATGTGGATGGTGAATTGTTCGAAATGCCGTCTATCAACTTAATACTGCTCAAAAGCCAGGAAGTATTGGGAGAAATCGTAGAAGCCCGATTCGGAAAAGAATTCCCTATCCGGTTCGATTTTCTCGATACGATCGAAGGAGGAAATCTCAGCCTGCAGGTACATCCTACAACAGATTATATCCACAAACATTTCGGGATTCAGTACACCCAGGATGAAAGTTATTACCTCCTGGATGCCAAAGAAGGTGCCTCGGTTTACTTAGGTCTGAAAAACGGCATCGACCCTGAAGAAATGATCCACGATCTGAAAGAAGCTCAGGAAGGGGCTACGATTTTCGATACGGAAAAATATGTCAATAAATTCCCTGCAAAAAAACACGATCACTTCCTGATCCCCGGAGGAACCATTCACTGTTCGGGGACTGAAGCGCTGGTACTGGAAATCAGCTCTACTCCCAATCTGTTTACTTTCAAACTCTGGGACTGGATGCGCATGGGATTAGATGGCAAACCCCGGCCCATCAACATCGATCACGGAGCCAATGTCATCAACTGGAATCGAAATACGGATTACACGACAAAACACCTGGTGAATGTAATCAGCACAGTAGCGGAAGGAGACGGGTGGAAAGAAGAAAAAACGGGACTCCACCCCAATGAATTCATTGAAACCCGCCGGCACTGGTTCGAGAAGAAAGTTACACACTATACTGACGGCAGTGTCAACGTCCTCAACCTGGTAGAAGGAGACGAAGTGATTATCGAAAGTCCGACAAATGCATTCGATCCATATATTATCCATTATGCCGAAACGTTCATCATTCCGGCTTCAGTAGGAACATATACCATAGCTCCTTACGGTAAAGCTATTGGAAAAACCTGCGGAACAATCAAGGCTTCGGTCCGGATCTAGCTATATTATTCTCTCAGGCATTCGATCGTATAAGTAAAACTATCCGCACGATAGTACCCGATATTAAATTCTACCGGCATGTCTTTGTTGTCATAAACAAAACGCCTGCGAACCAATATCGGGTCGCTTTCTTTTATATCGAGTTTTTCCGCCAGAAACGAATTGGCCAGCCTGGCAAAAATTTCTTCTTTGGATGTTTTCAGGATAAATCCCTTATCCTTTTCTATAATATCATACAAAGGCCGGTTAAAATCTTCATTCCCGGTCAATCCAAGAACCGGATTAAAATAAGAAATAAAATATACAAACGGTAAGTCTTTCTTTCCCCGGAGACGCTCCAATGTCAATACCCGGGTTTCGGGAGATATATTAAAAAAATCCACCATATCACTTCCCGGCAATTTCCAACTCAAATGCAACTCAAAGTTACACACCTCAATTCCCAGGGTTTTCATTTCCTGGGAAAAACTCATCCAGTTTTTTGCTCCACTCAGGAATTCCCGCCGGACTACTTTGGTACCATATCCTTTTTTTCTGGACAACAATCCTTCATAGGTTAATTTATTGATTGCCTGCCGGAGCGTATTCCTGGAAATATTTAATTGTTTAGACAAATCGACTTCATTGGGAAGCAACTTCCCATTCTTATATTCTTCCTGATTAATCAGGACTCTTAACAATTCTTCGGCCTGTCGGTGAAGAGGTTTGGAGCTGGAATGATCTAATCCTAAATTCATAAGTATATTCTTTATAACTACACAAAAATAAAAATAAAAAACAGAAATAATGCGAATCTATATTAAAAAATCAACTAAACAAAAGCAAAATTGCCATTTCGAACTTACGGGTTCGCACAAATTTATCGCATTCATTAAAAAAAAATATAAATTAATTACATTTATAAAAAAAATATCTATATTTGCACAATCACATAATATGTATGAACATATAAAAGAAAAAAATATAATCCATAAAATAAACCTTATGTAATATTCCTGTAAAAGCAATTATGAATACGGATACAAACTCGACATACAGATTTGAAACTGAGATTTCATCAGTATTCATAGAGGAATATAGTTAATTATTTATATCTAAAAATTTATGTATGAAGAAGCGGCGATTATTGTATTTAAAACTAAAATTACTTAGTACATATCTGAAAATTAGTATTTCGATATGTCTGTTTGCTTCAAATGTTTTTATGCTATCGGGGCAAAATTCCGGGACAAACATTCCTACAAAAACTATCAAGGGAGTCGTTCTGGACCAGAAGGGAGAAAGTGTTCCCGGAGCCAACATTGTTATTGAAGGAGACAAAGGAGGCGGAGGAGCCATTGCCGGAGTAGACGGCTCTTTCAAAATAGACGTGAAAGAATCTGATATTCTGGTTGTAAGCCTGATCGGTATGGAAACAAAAAGAGTACCGGTTGCAGGAAAAACTGAAATAACCATTATACTGGAAGAAAAAACCAGTGAGTTAGAAGAAGTTACTGTTGTGGCGTTTGCCAAGCAAAAAAAAGAAAGTGTAGTCAGCGCTATTTCCACGATCCGGCCTTCCGAATTAAAAGTTCCCAGCAGCAACCTGACTACTGCATTGGGTGGACGGATCTCAGGGATGGTTTCCTATCAGAGAAGCGGAGAACCGGGTGCGGACAATGCCGAATTTTTCATTCGTGGGGTTACTACATTCGGATATAAAAAAGATCCGCTCATTTTGATCGATAATGTCGAATTGAGTTCACAAGACCTTGCAAGACTTAACCCGGACGACATTGCCAGCTTCTCCATTATGAAAGATGCAAGTGCTACAGCGCTGTATGGAGCACGGGGTGCAAACGGCGTTATCCTGGTAACTACCAAGGAAGGACGTGAAGGTAAAGTTCAGTTTAACATCCGGGCCGAAAACTCCTTCTCAATGCCATCCTCCATGATCGAAACTGTGGATCCGGTCAGCTATATGAAGTACCACAACAAAGCCGTATTGACACGGAATCCGTTGGCTCCACGACCTTATTCGAGTGAAAAAATCGATGCTACGGCCCGAAACATCAACCCTTATGTTTATCCGGCGGTAGACTGGTACAACGAGTTGTTCAACGACTATGCAACTAACCAGCGAGTCAATCTGAATATCAGTGGTGGTGGTAACGTTGCCCGGTATTATGTAGCTGGTAGTATTTCCAATGACCAGGGAATGCTGAAAGTAGATCCCAAAAACAATTTCAATAACAACATCAACTTGCAA
Organism: Bacteroidales bacterium; assembly: GCA_031553885.1. Lineage (GTDB taxonomy): Bacteria > Bacteroidota > Bacteroidia > Bacteroidales > Azobacteroidaceae > JAVBKV01. The sequence continues at coordinate 12,864 of JAVBKV010000060.1, read as the reverse complement.
CGAATCCAATTGCGTTCGAACGTAAATATCAACGTGACTAAAACGACCGAGTTGAATGTCCGGGTCAGCGGAACATTTGAAGATTACAACGGACCTATTCGTGGCGGTACGGAAATGTTCAACATGGTGATGGGAACCAATCCGGTTTTATTTCCTAAGTATTATGCTCCGACCGAAGAATTCAAATATGCTAAGCATTCTTTATTCGGGAATACCGGAAACGGCAGCTTCTTCAATCCTTACGCTGAAATGGTCAGAGGATATAAAGATTACTCCCAAAGTGTCATGATTGCGCAACTCGAGTTGAAACAAAAACTCGATTTCGTCACTCCCGGACTCGGATTCAGAGCATTAGGAAGTACGACCCGGGACTCCTATTTCGATATCAGCCGGCAATATGATCCGTTTTATTATACAACTTCTTATTATGATAAAGCCACCAATCAATACGGATTACTTTGTTTGAATCCGAATACGGGAACCGACTTTCTCAAATCTTCCGGAGACAATGAAAAGATTTCCACCTCATTCTATATGGAAGCTGCTGTAGATTACAACCGGACTTTCAAAGAAAAACACACCTTATCAGGTTTATTGGTCGGAATCATGAGGGAAACTCTATATTCTACCGATGCCACAAATCTGCAAAGTTCTTTAGCCCACCGGAATCTGGGGTTATCCGGCCGTTTCACTTACTCTTATGACAGCCGTTACTTTGTTGAAGCCAACTTTGGTTACAACGGTTCGGAACGTTTTTCCCAAAAAGAACGTTTCGGCTTTTTCCCTTCTATCGGAGGTGGATGGATTGTTTCCAACGAGAGTTTCTGGAGTGAAGAGTTGAATCAAACCGTTAGCAAGTTGAAGTTGAAAGGGACTTACGGATTGGTGGGAAATGATGCGATCGGCAGCGCCGAAGACCGTTTCTTCTACCTCTCTCAGGTAAACCTGAACAATCCGGATAAACAGATCATTTCTTTCGGACAGGATTTTACAAACCGGCCGGGAGGGGTTTCCATTTCCCGTTATGCAAACGAAGACATTACCTGGGAAACTTCCCGCAAAATGAATTTGGGAGTTGAAGTCGGATTGTTTAATAAAATAGATATCCAGGCAGATTATTTCAACGAATACCGATCCAATATTTTGATGAACCGCTCCTCCATTCCGTCTACCATGGGCTTGCAGGCTGATCTTCGGGCCAATGTAGGAGAAGCAGCTTCTCACGGATTTGAAGTATCAATCGACGCCAGTCATTCTTTCAGTAATGATTTCTGGATGACCGGAAGAGCAAACTTCACCTATGCAACCAATAAATTCGAAGTATACGAAGAACCAAAATATCCGTATCCGTGGCTTTCATGGGTTGGTTTGTCAATCGATCAGAAAACAGGTTTGATTGCCGAACGCCTGTTTATTGACGATGCGGACATTGCCAACTCCCCCACGCAGACATTCGGTGAATATAAACCCGGTGATATCAAATACAAGGATGTCAATGACGACGGAATCATCAACCGTCAGGATTTCGTTCCGATCGGACACCCGACCACTCCGGAAATCATGTACGGTTTTGGTTTATCAACCGGATACAAAGGAATTGATTTTTCATTTTTCTTCCAGGGATCGGCGCAATCTTCCTTCTTTATCGATCCGGTCAAAACGGCTCCATTCCTGAAACTGGAAGCCGGTTATACCAACAATGCCATGTTGCAGGCCTGGGCCGACAGCCACTGGTCGGAAGACAACAGGGACATTTATGCCTTATGGCCCAGATTATCTGCAGAACAAGTAGATAACAATACACAATCCAGTACCTGGTTCATGAGAGATGGTGCTTTCCTGAGGTTAAAATCAGTAGAATTAGGATATACTTTACCTGTCAGGTGGAGTAAAAAGGCAAAAATCAATTCTGCCCGGTTTTATTTGAGTGGTATGAATCTGTTCGTACTAAGCAAGTTTAACATGTGGGATATTGAGATGGGAGGCAATGGACTGGGGTATCCCGTACAAAGCGTATATAATATCGGTATGAACCTTAGTTTCTGACAAACCAGACTATACTTCTTGGTATAACTTAAAAAATGATTATCACATGAAAGTTAAAAAATATATTACAGGTCTATTCGGTCTATTCCTGCTTACCTTACCATCCTGCGATTTTCTGGATATAGTTCCGGATGATATCGCGACCGTCGACATGGCATTTTCTACGCGTCAAAATGCCGAACGTTTCTTACTGACCTGCTATTCATACGTTCCCCTTCACGGAAATGTCTTGAAAAATCCGGCCCTGTCGACCGGAGACGAGGTGTGGAACTGTGCAGAAAAAACATTTTATTACACCAACTCAACCAGCTTTTCCATCGCCAAAGGATACCAGAACGTTTCAGATCCTTACCTGAATTACTGGAGCGGAGGACGTGACGGAAGTAATCTTTTCATCGCCATGCGGGATTGCAATACATTCCTGGAAAACATTCACAAGGTTCCTGATATGGGCGAAGGAGAAAAGAAACTATGGATCGCCGAAGTCAAAGTTCTGAAAGCATTCTTCCATTACTACCTGATGCAGTTATACGGTCCGATTCCTGTTCAACGGGAAAACATTTCGGTTGCTGCTTCCCCTGAAAAAGTAAAGGTAGAGAGAGAGCCTGTCGATAAGGTGGTCGAATATATGGTCGGACTGATCGACGAGGCAACTAGTTCTGACGGAGAAATCGAACCAGCGCTACCACTCTTCATTCGTGCACAAACCACCGATATGGGACGATTGACCCTGCCTGCAGCATTAGCGATCAAGGCAAAAATATTAACGCTGGCTGCCAGTCCGTTATTCAACGGGAATCCGGATTTCAAAGAGTATAAAAACAAAGATGGAATTCCTTATATCAATCCGGTTGCAGATCCCGAAAAATGGGTAAAAGCGAAAGATGCCTGCAAGGAAGCGATCGACGTTGCCCATCAGGCAGGACACGAATTGTATGTTTTCAATGACATGTTAATGGCTCAGATTTCCGATACTACTTTTCTAGAACTTACCTTACGAAATACGATCACGTCCCGTTTCAATAAAGAATTGATCTGGGGCTTGGGAAACAACGATGTAACCACGCTACAGGGCATTGCCAATCCACCTCTGACCAGTTACCACCAAGGAAGCCAGATCAGCTGGACAAAATCGATGCATAACCCCACCATGAATGTTGTGGAACAATTCTATACCCAAAACGGAGTTCCGATCGACGAAGATAAAACGTATGATTACGATAATCGCTACAAAGTGGATGTTGCTCCCGAAGGGCATGATTTTTACATCGAAAAGGATTTCAGAACCGCCTATCTTCACTTTTACCGGGAACCCCGGTTCTATGCATACATCGGATTCGACGGTGGAAAATGGTTCAACCTGGAAGCTCCTAATGACAAAAGTGCTCTCGTTGTTCATAACAAAGCGGGTGAAGTGGCCGGAAGATCGCTGGACAATTACAGTATAACCGGTTATTTTACTAAAAAGATAATAAACTATAAATTAATTATGACGGCATCGACCAATACCGGATCTACCATCAGCTATCCTTTTCCGATCATCAGGCTGGCTGACTTGTACCTGCTATACGCCGAAGCATTGAACGAATGTCAGGCAACTCCGGATGCAGAAGTCTATAAATACATCCAACTGGTACGGGATAAAGCCGGACTCGATAAAGAAACCGGGAACTTAGTCGATACCTGGGCGAGCTATTCCAAAAACCAGGACAAACCGAAAACCCAGGAAGGAATGCGGGAAATTATCCGGAGAGAACGACTGATCGAATTAGCATTTGAAGGACATCGTTTCTATGACCTTCGGAGATGGCGCTGGAGCCGGGATTACCTCAACCAGCCGATCCGCGGATGGAACGTGACTGAAAAAAATGAAATAGGTTACTATCAGGTAACTTACCTGTTCTTCCGGAAATTTTTACCCCGTGACTACTTCTGGCCCATCAAGCAACAGGATCTCTATGTAAATGACAAACTGGTACAAAGTCCTCAATGGGATTAAGTCTAATTCAAAAAATCACAGAAATGAAAAAAATATGCATTTTATTTTCATTAGCTTGGGTTCTGTTTTCCTGTAGCGAAGACTTCAAACATGAGCCTATGGGGGGAACGGGCAGTTCCGCTCCAAACCCGGTAAAAAATGCCCGGGTCGAGAAAAACATTCCCGGAGGAGCCATCATCACCTATGACATTCCGGATAACGTGGATATTCAATACATAAAAGCCGTATACAAAACATCACAAGGAATAGAAAAAGATGTAAAAGTATCCTCGTATAGCAACCGATTGACTATCGAAGGACTCGGAGATACACAGGAACGCAAGGTACAACTCTATGCCGTCAACCGGCAGGAGAAGCAGTCAGCTCCGACCGAACTGACAATCAATCCGTTGACTCCACCTGTAGTTATCATTCGGAATTCGCTGACCTACAGTGCCGATTTCGGAGGGTTTGTCATTAATTTTGAAAATGAGGAAAAGGAGGAAGTGGCAATCAGTGTTCTGGTAAGAGATTCTGTTACCGCGGAATTTATTCCCTATGATGCGTTGTATACATCCATCCCCCAGGGAACATTCCCGGTAAGAGGATTACCCGATAAAGAAAGCGACTTTGCCGTATTCATAAGGGATCGGTTCGACAATGCATCCGATACCTTATTCTTTACATTGACTCCCTGGAGAGAAGATTATTTGAATAAGAAGTTATTCAGGCATTTATTCCTCATCGGGGATGTCACCTGGAATAATTATTCCAATGGCAATCCACTTAGCTGGTTCGATGATGTAATAGGAAATTCGAATTGGGGACACACGGCTTATCCGCTGGAATTTCCACACCGGTATACCCTCGACCTGGGAGTAAATGTCCGGTTGAGCCGGTTCAAATTATGGCAACGACCGGGAGACGATGTATTGTATCAACATGGAGCACCAAAATACTACAAAGTATACGGAAGAGCTGATGACCCAGGCTCCGGAAACGATTCAGATCCGATGCAGGGATGGACTTTATTGATGGAGTGTAATTCATTCAAGCCTTCCGGATTACCTCTCGGACAAAATTCTTCCGAAGACCAGGAATTTGCAGCAAAAGGAGAAGAATTTAGCTTCCCACGCACAATCCCGGAAGTTCGTTACATCCGGTTCGAAATGCTGGAAAGCTGGTCTGGAATGAAATGCTCTGTTGTCAGCGAAGTGGCTTTCTGGGGTGAAGTTCTTAAATAATTAAAGTTATGAAAAATATGAAATATCTGAAACAGAACCTGATATTTATAGCGGTCATCTCTCTGATCATAGGTTGCTCTGATATGGATGAATCCTATGAAAAATTTGTAGAAAAGGGAGAGCGTATTTATGCGGGGAAAGTCGATTCCTTAGTGGTAAACGGCGGTAAAAACCGGGTACAGGTAATCGGATGGATGCATTATGCCAATACAGCCGAAAAATGCATCATTCGCTGGAGTAAAAACAACGTATCCGACTCGATCATAGTTCCTGCTTCCAATTGGCTGGCTACCGATACGATGAAGGTCATTATTTCCGGATTAGACGAAGGAGCTCAACGTTTATTCGTACAAACCTACGATAAGGAGGGACACTCTTCCCTGAATGTGGAATGTAACGGTTATACGTATGGTGAAGAATATATTTTGTCTTCGACTCCGAAATCCATTTCGGCCATGAAACCGGAATTAGACGGAATGATATTGACCTGGAATAATTCGACAGATGCTATTTTTGTAGAACTCCGGTACGAAAGCAATGATGGAGTAAAAAGCCTTAATTTACCGGGAGACGTCAAAACGACTACCCTTCCCGACTGGAAATTAGGAGGTCTTATAGAATGTCGTTCGGCTTTGCTTCCGGAACCTCAGGCGATCGATACACTCTATACAAATTGGGCTTCGATGCAATTTCCGGAAACTGTTGAATACGAACTGCTCAAGTCCAAAATCGTTCCGTTGAAACTTCCGTTTGATGCGACCACCGGGTACAGTGGTAAAATCGAAGGTGTATTCGACGGCGTAATCGGAACCGGAGGCAACCAATTCCACAGCGGCGACAAAGTGGGGGTACCTCAACACCTGACTTTCGACTTAGGCGTAGTAGCCAACCTGACCAAATTCGAAATATGGGCACGCTCGGACACTTACCACAACTGGAACCCTAAAATCATTCAAATGTGGGGAACCGATGTATTGGACGATGCAAACAAAATTACATTGGAAAGTAGCAATGCGAACTGGGAAAGTGAAGCTAAGGCAAAAGGATGGACATTATTGACGGAACATACCTGTACTGATCCTATAAATAATAAGGTCAACATTACCAGTCAGAAGAAGGTCAGGTATATCATCGTCCGTACGACCCAGGTACACGGAGCTCCCGCTTCTGGAAGCGGAGCCTATGTGATAATTAAAGAAATGACTCTCTTTGCGAACTCGATATCTAATACTAACTAAGTTGATTTCTTCATCCGGCACGCCAGAGAATGTGCGTGCCGGATAAGCTTAACGGAAATAATCCATTTTATTTAAATCATAAAAAAATTCACTATTTTTGTCTTGAAGGCGAAAATCTTATCTTTTATCCCATGAGAAAAATATTATTTATTCTAGTATCAATGACATGTACTACCGTCCATTCGCAAAATTCAGAAAATGTCAATTGGAATACGATTAATATTTACGAATTGGGGATTCCTATAACTTCTTGTGATTGTAACTTTGAAAACTTGTTGTATAATTGGAACAAATGGATAACAAACCATGAGGAAACTAAATTGCTGTCATACGAATATGTAGAACAATTGCTGGATACAACCAGAATTACATACTACGCAAAAATGAAATGCAATTGGAACTCTACCGGATTCAACAAATCAAGTAAAAGCGGATTTACAAAAGAAGTACATTATAGAGAATTGAATATTATTCCGACTACTTTTATGGAAATTATAAAAAAGATTCCGGAAGAAATAGTTAAGGATTCAGTTAAAATGGCTTTAGGAAAACAAGAAATAGAAAATGAACTGGAAATGATGCGTCAGATTTTTATGCAGAATGTAAAATTGGGAGATCGGGTATATTTACTTAAATTCAAAACAAAAACAAGAATATACGATTATTATACAGTTTGCCGGTCCTCAGACAACAAAGTTATCCAGAGTGACTTTTTTTCCAATATAAATGAACGGTGGGAAAACCTAAAACAATTAAAATAGAAATGAAGATCTGTTTCACAACTATGTAAACAATGAAAAAAATTATTAATCCTAGTTAAATTTTATATTTCATGAAGAAATTATTTTTATTATTCATTCTATTCTACGCTTTTTCCAATGCTTTGCCTCAGGAAATGAATACATTGTGGCAAATCGGACAGAAGGATCAAAGTGGTAGTGAACTGGCCTTAGGGCCGTATAATTACAAAGAATATAATGCAAAATTCGGTAAAACTCCGATTGTATACGAAATTGGTAAAAACAATGCCAAATCGGATTTTCCTTTCGTTCTCCCGGGGCCCGATGATTCCTGGGCTAATCTAAACGCCAGACAAATCGCTATTCGTTTCGGAATCGATCAATCGAAATCCTGTACTGCTCAATTGGAGATGAATTTCGTCGAAGTACACCCTTCGGCCCCAATAATACGGGTGCTTGTCAATGGCACTTTGTTGAGAGTCAACGCTCCCCGAGGAAATAACCTGCATTTTTTCGACGAAAGAAAAACAAGTTCCCAAAACCTGAAAGCTGTAGTCGATATTCCCAAAGGAGCATTGAAAGAAGGCAATAACCTGATCGTTATCCAATCCGAAAGAGGTAGCTGGGCGGCTTTCGACAACCTCGAACTGAAAGTATCCCAACCGCTCCGATTAGGAAAAACGACTCCCGCCATCGACCTGCTAGGAGGTCAGGCCGAGCCGGCTCTGATATATGGTAAAAATGACGAAATGCGACAATCAGCAACCCTGCAAATAGCAAATTGGGGCGATCCTCAAACAGTAAATCTTGAAATTGAAGGGAAATTTTACGAACAAATTCAATTAAAATCGGGACTGAACACTTTCGAAACCAGTTTACCGGAATCAAAAAACAAAAAGAAAGTATCCATAGCACTTACCAGTAATAACAAGAAAATCGGACAGTGTACCGTCGATGCCTTTCCTGTCAAAAAGTGGACGGTTTATTTGGTTCAGCATACCCACACTGATATCGGATACACCAAACCCCAGACCGAAATTCTGGCAGAACACATCCGTTACATCGACTATGCCATTGAATATTGCGAATTGACCCAAAACTATCCGGATGATGCTAAATTCCGTTGGACCTGCGAAGCAGCGTGGGCTGTCCGGGAATATTTACAAAACCGGCCGAAAGAACAAATCGAAAAGTTTCTCAAATACATCCGTAACGGACAAATCGAAGTGTGCGGAATGTTTTTTAACATGTCGGAAATCATCGATGAAAATTCGTTCAAGACATTTCTGGAACCCATCCGGGAATTCAAAAAGTTAGGGATTCCAGTAAAAACCGCCATGCAAAACGATGTCAATGGAATCGCCTGGTGTCTGGCCGATTACATGCCTGATTTAGGAGTGAAGTATTTCTCTATGGGCGAAAACGGTCACCGGGCATTGATCCCGTTCGATCGTCCCACTGTCTATAAATGGGAATCTCCTTCCGGCAAATCCGCCTACTCCTACCGTTCCGATCATTATATGACTGCCAACGGCTGGGGTATAGACAAAGTAGGTTATGAAGCGATGGCTCCAAAGGTTTTCCAGTACCTTGAATCCCTGGAACAACGAAATTATCCGTTTGATGCGGTTTCAGTTCAATATTCGGGATACCACACCGATAACTCGCCGCCCTCACGGAAAACATCGGATGTAATCCGGGACTGGAACAAAAAATACGCTTCTCCAAAGCTAAAAAGTGCTCTTTTTCATGAATTTATGGATTATATCACTGCCAAATACGACAAACAATTGCCGGTTATCCAGGCTGCTTACCCCGACTGGTGGACCGATGGTTTCGGATCGGCCGCTCGTGAAACAGCTGCATCCCGTAAAACGCATTCCGACATGATTACGATTCAGGGAATGCTCGCCATGGCTGTCCTGAAAGGGCAAGCTCTCCCGGACCACCTTGAAAATAAGGTCCGGCATACCCACGAAAACTTATTATTCTACGATGAACATACTTACGGAGCTGCCGAAAGTATTTCTAATCCAACCGGCGAAAACAGTATGGTACAGTGGGCAGAAAAAGGATCATACGCCTGGGAAGCTCTTAAAACCGCTCAAGGACTGTACGAAACATCTGCCGGTTTGTTACAATCGTTTATTCCCAGAAAAGAAAAGCCGACCGTCACATTCTTCAATACCCTGAACTGGAATCGTTCCGGACTGATCGAACTGTATATCGACCACGAAATCATTCCGCGGGGTAAAGAATTTCAAATTATTGATGATAAAGGAAAAGCATTGAAGGTACAACCGCTCCGTTCCCGTAACGAAGGAACTTATTATGCCATGTATGTGGAAAACATTCCTCCGATGGGATACAAATCGTTTGACATTATCAATACAAACAATAACAGAGAAAATTTGCCCGGCACCTCGTTGAACAACAACCAGATCGAAAATCAGTTTTATAAGATTGTCTTCGACCCGAAAACCGGAAGCATCCGAAGCTTGTTCGACAAAGAACTTCAATTGGAAATGGTGGAAGCCAATGAGGATTGGAATTTGGGCGGTTTTGTTTATGAAACGTTAGATAATCGTCAGCAAATGGAACGCTACACCCTCACGGATTACAAGCGAAACGGTTTAAGCGAGGTCCGGATCAATGCCGGAGAAAACGGACCGGTATACCAAAGTGTCAACATTTGGGGTACATCCGATGGTTGTGACAAGGGATTCGGAGTCCGCATCGAAATTCGCCTGTTCCATCAGGAAAAACGAATCGAGTTGAATTACGCAGTAAAAAAATTACCGATTACCGATCCGGATGGTATTTATGTCGCTTTCCCGTTCAAATTGGATAACTCCCGGTTATTCTTCGATGTACAGGGTGGCGTGGTCAGTCCCGGTGTCAATCAGATAGAAAAGACAGCTTCCGACTGGAATACGGTTCAGAACTTTGTGACAGCGCGAAACCACAAAGCCCAATTCATTGTCGGAAGCGATGCGATTCCATTATTCCAACTGGGCGGTATCTGTACCGGGCAATACCAACGGAAGAAAACCTACGAGAAGCCGCATGTGTATTCCTGGGTAACCAACAATTACTGGACCACCAACTTCAGGGCATCTCAGGAAGGAGAATTGCGTTGGAACTACTACCTGACTTCTTCTCCGGACGTTTCCAACACCAAAGCAACCCGCTTCGGATGGAGTTCCCGTGTACCGATTTATGCCCGGGTAATGCCGGAAGGAAAGACTAACGGTCTTCCGTCTGTTTACTCCGCGTTCCGGTTTAATAATGACAATTTCCTGATGACTTCTGCTACTCCTTCCATCGATAAAGGATATATTCTCATTAATGTCCGTGAACTGGACGGAAAACAATCGAAATTACAAATACTCGATACCAATGGAAGTCCAATGGAGTTTCAGGTTGTCAACGCCATCGAAGAACCGATTTTATCAAATTTAAAAGAAACCGATTTCATTTCTTACGAAAACAAATTTATTAAATTGACACGAAACTGATGTATTCAAATGATAAACGTACCGTATTAACCCTCGACGCAGGTGGAACTAATTTTGTTTTTTCTGCTATTTGCGGAAACCGGGAAATTGTGGATTCTGTGCATTACAAGGCCGATCCGGATAATTTGAGTAATTGCCTTCAAATCCTGATTCAAGGATTTGAAGGCGTAAAAAAACAATTGACAAAACCGGCGGTGGCCATTAGCTTTGCTTTTCCAGGACCGGCCGATTACCGGAACGGAATCATCGGAGACCTGCCTAATTTTCCGGCATTCAAAAACGGAGTGGCGTTAGGTCCCCTTTTACAAAAGCACTTTAACCTACCGGTTTTCATCAACAATGATGGAAATCTGTTTGCTTACGGAGAAGCCCTGGCTGGTTCATTACCGGAAATCAACCGTCAGTTGGAAATCTCTAAAAGCAAAAAAAGATATAAAAACCTGCTGGGAATCACATTGGGAACCGGATTCGGAGGCGGGGTCGTAATCGACGGACGACTGCTGACAGGTGACAATGGTGGCGGAGGTGATGTCTGGTGCTTTCGGAATAAAAAATTCCCCAGTCTGATCGCTGAAGAAAGTGTTAGCATACGCGCCGTCAAACGGGTGTATAAAGAATTGACGCAATACGAAAATACTACCGGTAAAATCTTAGAGCCGGTAGATATTTTCCATATCGCCGAAGGAAAAATGGAAGGCGACCGGGATGCGGCCATCCGCAGTTTTCAGGAATTGGGAGAAGTGGCCGGAGATGTCATCGCCCAAGCCAGCATCATCGTCGACGGAATTGTGGTTATCGGAGGCGGGATTGCCGGAGCAAGTAAATACATCCTGCCTTCACTGGTAAAAGAAATGAACAGCCGGTTGAACACTTTCGAAAATCGGTCTTTTCCCCGAATGAGCATGAAAGCCTATAACCTGGAATCCGAAATGGAGCTAAACGAATTCCTGAAAGACAAAAACAAAGAAATTAATATTCCACTCTTTGAGGGCAAAGCCATTTACAACCATCAAAGCGAGATTGGGGTCATGATTTCCGGATTGGGAGTTAGTAAAGCCGTTGCATTGGGAGCTTACGCATTTGCATTAGCCAATTTATAAGAATGAAAAAGCCCGGAAGATTCAGGAAATTATATCAGAAAATTAGTTAGGTCCATTCAGTAAATTGGGAGATTCAGTAAATAACACAAAAACTGCCGAAGGATGCCCCCCCTTTCGGTAGTTTTTTGTTTTACAGCGTCCTGTTTTCCATTTCTGATTGATTCTTATCTTTTACCTCTCCTGCTTTCGTTGTTTTGTTGATTTTAGGACACAAACTTTTCTTCCAACCGGATAGATTGGCTGATTATTTGATGTTTGAGTCTTCCTGTGTTAAGCTATTTGTTTTTTCAGTGCTCCTTCCACTTTTGGTATCATCCTGACGGCATTGGCCGTATGGATGCCGAAAAATATCCAGAGGATTTCGGTTGGCTTGGTCCGGGCTTTGACTTTATCCAGGGAGTAATGCTGTTTTTCTGTTCCAAAACTGCCTTCCAGGCGGGTAGAGCGCTCCCTGTTCAGCAGGTTCCTCATTTGTTGGGCTTGAACCTCATCCTTTGAAGCCCGTCCCTTGCGGATGAACGAAGTGGTGATTTCCCTTTTCGAACAGTATTTGCGATTATAGTTAGTGGCACAAATACGATCTGCTGCCAGATGAGTTATCCGTTTACGGAAAAGGCTTTGTTGCTTATTGATGCATTGTGGGATACGGATACCCTCATTGAAGGCATCAAAACTCAGGTGTTCAATGAAATTGATGCCATCTACCTGGATGGTATTGACCTTAGCCCCGAACTCCACCCGCTTGGTTTCCTTGCCCCGGACAATAGGACGGATTAGCTTTTATCAATACTGACAATTAAGCCCTTGACTTCCCCTCCCTGGAAACGAATCCTTTGTTGACGCAAGACCTTGCGGATACTCGATAAACGTTTATGAAAATGGCTGGGGAGGTTCAACCGGGAACGATTCTCCCGGACTGTTTTGTCCAATTCCCCTATCAGTTTGTCTAATAAATGGATCAGGCTACGTTTCAATACTCGGGTCTCACTTTGGTTGCGTT
>JAVBKV010000051.1:0-7167 GCA_031553885.1 Bacteroidales bacterium | reverse complement strand
GAAACAGTGGCTTGCGCCTTGTTTTAATCCCAATTCCAACGCTTGGCGCTGTGCTGATGTTAGAACTGGAGTATTAACTCGTCCCATAATGGGTGCAAAGGTAATAAATAATAGAAACTAATTTATATCACGTACTTATATAGTATTAATTTTTATTATTTTCTTTATTTCTTGCCAAGGGAAAAAAGAGGAATCAATTGAGTCAATAAAAGTATGGTATTACAATGGAATATTTGACAGGGTAATGGCAATTGATTGTGATGAGATTGTCTATTTGCCAGAAAAGGTTGATACGTTAGATGTTTTATTGGAAGATAATGACTATCTTCCCAAGCAGGCGGTTATTCTGGAATCTATAATAACGGATAAAAAAATCTTACGGGAAATTGCAATTGAATTAAGGGACGTAAGACAAACGACCGATTATGGGATGGATGCACGAATGAAATGTTACATAAAATTTTCAGATGGCAAAATTGACAGTTTATGTACAGACGAATCTTATACTTATGGATATTACAATGGAAAACCTGCAAAGTTTTCTTCTAAATTTGCATATTTGATTCGTCAGAATTGTGGTTTCTATCGATGGATAGGTGCAGATTATATGAAATATTTTGATGAATTAAATGATACTACTTTTGTCCGGGAGAAAGTGAAATCTCGTTGGGGAGGAGAGTATTAATTTTAGCAGAGCAAGTTTGTGTTTTCATATGCCCGAAACTAATAGAAGAATCCTCTGTCCATCGCAGTCTCTCGACTACGACGTGTAAGCAGTAAGTATCTAACTTGTAATTTCTAAAGCATGCAAACGCTTTATTTTTTATTATATCGTAGTATAATTGCACACATCTGTGTTGATTATCAATAATTCAATTTTTAAAAGTAATATTTTATGAAACATATATTTTTTCTAACTTTAATCACATTCTTTAGTGTATTTTCCTGTTATTCCCAAACCAACCCTATCGATTTGAATCGTCCGACAGTGGTTACCCCGGAAGTTGCAACCATGATGAAATACATCGACTATCCTGTCGATTTCTGTTACGGGATTGCCAATATTCAGATCCCCATTTATGAATTCGAATTCGACGGTGTAAAAATTCCCATATCGATATCCTACCATTCTTCCGGTTTGAAGGTTAAGGATACCAATGGCCGGCTGGGCATCGGATGGAGCCTGGATGTATCTCCCTCGATTTCCAGGCAGATCAATGGCATGCCCGATGAGTCCGGTTACCTAATGACAAGCGGGGAGCAACGGCTTCCTTATCCCATGGATTTTTATTATGAAGAACAACTGGCCGACGGAAGGAGCAAAGACGAAGCTCCGGATGCTTTTTATTATCAGTTGTTGAATAAATCCGGTAAGTTTTATCTCAACCGGGGCGATTTATCCCGTCCATCCTCCGAAGTCGGCATCACATTGGTTCCTTTTGAGCCGATCCGGGTGAATCCGATTAGTGTATCGAGTTTATCCGGTTTTGATATAACGGATGAAAACGGATTCAGGTACTCCTTTAACGGGGAAAACCGCGCTTATTCAGACTCCAGAACCATCCAATGGAAAGTAAAAACAATAACCTCCCCGAACCGCAAGACATTAAGTTATACCTATTCACCTCTCGCTTATACCAACGTTACCTGGAACCTGGTCGATTATTATGCCGTAGAAGAACAGATGCAATCGTTGTATGCACTTTCCCCATGGGCATACATCGGCTGTAGTAGCAGTATCCAGTGGCCGTTCATGATGAGCAGTGTGAACGGTTACGATGCTAAGATAAATAATATCTACGTCACTCAAAATAACAAACCGGATGGAACTCTTGCCTATACCGGAACGCCCGGGCAATCCATTCCCGGTTGCTACAACATCAATCCCCCGGTAGAGTCTGGCGGTGCCCAACTGAGTGAAAACCTACTCACTTCCCTCGAGACTGATAAGATAAGAATCGAGCTTACCGGCGGCTATGAGTTGACAGGATTGAAAATCATTGATAAAAGTGATAATTCGGTGATTCGTACTGTTAAATTCGAGTTGAGTGACTGCAATACAAGCATTCCTCCGGAACGGTACCGGAAACGCAAACTGGACAAAATGGAAATCCTCGACAGAAACGGGAATCTGGCGGAACGGTACCGGTTTGATTATTATTATCCGGAACGGGTTCCCGGGATCTTGGATAAAAACATCGATCATTGGGGGTATTTCAATGGCACAGCCCTTGGCGCTTACGACACCAGCGTGCCTTACCAGACGATAACTGCCAAACATTATATTTCCTACTACTATCCGGCTGATTTTACGATGACGATAGGCCTGGCCAATAAAGAACCATCCCTGGATCATGCCCGGACCGGGATGCTGAGGACCATCACTTACCCGACCGGAAGGCAATCGAATTTTGAATATGAGTTAAACAGTTATGTGGATACCTATGCACCCGGAAACCCGGTTATGCCTGCCGGAGGATTACGTATTTCGAGAATAGAGGATGACGGACTGAACAGAACGTTCAAATACGGTGAGAACCAGAACGGAGGAGGAGAGCTTAAAAACCGTATCACGCCGGATAGTTACAAGTACAGTAAAGTTGTATTGTCTAAATACAAAGGTCAAAGTACTTTTTCTCATTCTACCGACTCCACGGCTGTAATATCGTCTGAATCGGATACGGATCAATCTGCGTCTACAGCTACAACTGCAGTTCCTACTGCTGTTTCTGAGGCCGGCTATGCTCCCTCCCTACTGACTTATTATGCTTCGGAACCATTCCCGAATTTGTTTTACAATGGAGGATCCCCTGTTTTTTACCAATACGTAACGGAATACAGGAATCACTACCCGGATTATATGGGACCCGCACCAAATGGAAAAACAATTTATAAGTATTCCCACCCGAATTCATATTCGGCCCAATACCCGGGTACTACCCTCATACAGGAAGTAGGAGAACCCTGGATGGGTTCCAAGTTGGTTTACAGGGAAGATTATAAATCGGAAGCCAACGGGCAGTTTTCCCGGGTCAGGAAGGAATCCTATGATTACATTCCGCTGAAAGAATCATCGCTTGCATGGGGTAAAGCCTACAGGCGTATCCTTTTCCGGGACTCGTTCAGTGATGAAATAAAATCAAATGCCGTACAAAATTATCAGGGTTTTATCCATGTAAGAAGCCAGCTTAAAACAGGCGGTTATAAATTGATTAAAGAAACGGTAGAAACATTTGTCAATGGGATGACTACCTTGGTTCAGGAAAAAACATACAATTATAATAACCTGGAACATTTGTTCGTAACGGAACTTAAGGAAAAAAACAGCAATGGAGTGGAGTCAGTCACGAAACTGAAATATCCCCAGGACTTATCATTTGCATCGGGAAGTCCGGAAGAATCGGCCCGGGGAAGATTAGTTACGAACAATCAACTTAATATACCCATGCAGCAGACGTTTCAGGCCGGAACGGATGCCTCGACCACCCGTATAAATAAAATAAGCTACACGATCGATCCTTCGACCGGTAATCCATTACCTAAAAACCTGAACAAGGGGCGATCGAATAATGAAGAAGAACGGGTTGTTATCACAGACTATAACCCATCGGGTAAGCCGGTTTCCATCACTACGGATAACGCGATGAACACGGTATATGTCTGGGGATACAAGGGTGAATTTCTGATTGCAGAGATTAAAAATGCATCATACCTGGAAGTATGTAAAAAAATGGGTAATGGAAGTGAACAAACCGGTAAAAATGTACTGAACAATATCCTGGATAAAAATGTTCCCTCTTCTTCCGATTTTTCGCAATTGAATGCATTGCGGGAACAACTTCCGGAAGCTATGGTTACCACTTATACCTGTAAACCATTGGTCGGCATACAGACCATGACAGATCCGGCAGGCAAGAAGCTGTATTACGAATATGATCCTTCCGACAGGTTGAAAAGCATCAAGGATCACAATGGCAACGTTGTGGAAAGTTACGACTACCGTTACCGGAATAACTAGGAACATTCATTAAATAATCAATTCCAACTAATTCATTGTGAAGAAATTGGAATTGATTATTTATTTAATAAAATCCCTGCATTAAAATCAATCTTTCAAATAGTTGACAGAAAGGCTTTCCCCTTCACGAAGGACCTTGTTTCCGGTCTTTCTGATCCCTTTGCCCTTCAATTCGAATGAATTCAGGTTCAATGTTCCATAAAAGACGGTCAGAATAGCTCCGGTAGCAGACACTTTACATTGTCCCCAGGCATAACCGTTGCTCCAAAAATAAGTTCCGGGACAGGAAGTAAATGAAATCGCTTTTTTTACCCCCGAATAGTAAAAATCACTGATTGCCAGTAAAGCCGCCCAGCTGGCCATACTGCGGGCATAATGCTGTCCGCACTCCGGTTCGCTGAAGGGGTTACGCCTGGCTCCGTCAAACCGGCTCCGGATGGCCCGGATGCATTTCATTCCATCGGCTTCCATGCCTTCATACAGCATACCTACTGCTGCTGTATATTCGAATCCGGTCATTGCTTCGTTAAAATAAGGAAATGGCACCTGTGGTCTTCCTTTGGGCCAACTGGCCATCAATAAACCGGATTCCTTACCCAACACATACGAACGCATATTATTAAAATGATTCGAAAAATCAGCTAAATAATTGTATTTCATAATACTCGAAAGCGTGATGCGTACATATTCCGGCTTAACAAGGTATCCCAGGTCACAAATATGAGCCATGTATTGCCCGACCAACTGATCTACCAGACATCCTTTATACAACTGGTAATCAGGCATCTTTTCCGGATTTTGATCCAGATTCAGGTACTCGGATGTTTCCGGATCAGTAACTTTGTGTTCATAGTATTCTCCATTAAACAAATAACGATCCATCCAATCACTGCCTTTTTCATAAAGCGAACGACACTTTTTCTCGAAATCCTTATCCTTCATGAATCCGGCCATCTCTTCTCCGGCTCTCAATGCACCTAAATACCAGAGCCCCATCTGCGGATTCGGGCCATAATAATTCACATCCATCGTATTATGTTGGCTTCCTTCCATCACACCATCCTGATTGGCATCCCATCCCTTTTCAATCCAGGCATAAGCCAGCACCTTTTTTACTTGTTGCCAATTCGAACGAAGAAATTCATTATCCCCGCTCAACTGCCAGTCTCTGTAAAATTTCATGATACACCCCATCTGCCCATCAGCCGCAGCAACTCGGTTTCCTTCACCAAGAGGCAAGCCTGCCCGAAACGACATTCGTCCGTCTTTATTGGTGGCATAATTGAATTCCACATCCCGCATGGTTCTGGATAAATCTCCGAACAGAAAAGGAGTCGCCTGCTCGTAATTCCACACATGGGTACAGGTTCCGGAACAGGAACCGGTACTATCAAATGTACCTTCCCAACCCATAAAATGACCGCTGGAAATACGAAAAGTCGTCTGGGAACGTAATACATTCAGGTTAAAAAGAGCAGCTTCCCTGATTTCTTCGGGAACCGTACTTCCTGTTACGGCAGAAACAAAGTCAATGGTTTTTCTTTCCAGGTAACTCAACCTCGGAATTGTTTTATCCAGAACGTCCCAGGCATCCTTATACCGGTTACTGTAATAATTTCCCATAACGGTTTTATCATGATCCGGAGACTCCCAGCTTACCCAGCCCAACCTGTTGGGAAAATTCCAGGTAAGAAAAAATGTAACTGTTTTTTTACTCCGGGGAGGTATGGTTTGTCTGACAGCCAACGAAGCCATGGGATCAGAATCTTCCCGCCTGCTTTTTTCTGTGAGTAATCCGTCCTGACTGAAATCCTCCCAGAAATCCAGAATCGCATTGGACCAGGTATTACGGGTGGATGAAGTTCTATAGGTGACACCTTCTTTTGCATTTGTCGTCAGAGCAATGGTTCCCCAGGCAGCATCCTGTTTGCTGATACTGTCGGAATACATAAAAATCCCCTGAGCATAATCATCTTTTCTGAACTGATTGATATTATTGTTGACCCCGTAAGGAAAATTCTCCCCATTCCAACCTACATAATATTTCGAACCATCCTGTCCTACAAAATTACGCAGAGAGCCACAAACAGATACTTCCACAGGAGCACCTCCTATATTCTCTATCTCATAAGAAAGTACGGCAACCGGTATTCCGCTATCGTCGGCATTGCCGGGAATCAACGGATTAAACCCCTTGATCCGTACTTTTACCGGTAGTTGACTGTCTGAAAGATGTACCTGCCCAAAGGGATAAGCTGCATCAAAAGTCGCTTTTTCAAACCGGGGAAGGCCATGATGGTTGACAGGCCGGCCTTCGGCCTGAGAATATTCCTGAGAATAAAGAGGTCCCATCAACGCCTTGCAAACAGGGTTCTCATCCTGGGGCTTTATCCATATTGAAAAAAAAGGAGCATCATTTCCCCTGACAATAGTATTGTATCCGACAGCAGGTTTATTCATGATTTCCCAGTCACGCAATTCTCCCCGGCCACCCAAACTGACAACACCCGTCCCTATACCTCCCAGGGGAAGAGCAATTGCATATAGATGTTCACTGTCATAAGATTTCAGAACCGGCCATTCAGCCGGTTCCCATTGAGCAGATACAAACGGCAAATTCAGAATCAGAGAAAAAATGAATGGTACTATTTTTTTCATAAACCCACTCTATCGTTAGCAATCATTATTTCTCCCTGTATTTTTCCAATCCCTTTTTCAGGAAATCAATGTATTTCTCTATATCCTTATCGTAAGCATAAGAAGGAGCAATAGGATGACCAGCATTGTCCAGCAACACATAAAATGGCTGAGCATTAGCTCCGAACTTATTGCGCTGCAAATAACTCCATTGGTTACCGACCGTTCTCAATTTAGTGGTTTTACCGAACTCAGTGACCTCAATAACCTCCGGCAATTTCGACTTATCGTCCACATACAACGAAATCAGGACATAATCGTTATCGATGATCTGTTTCACACGAGGGTCAGACCAAACCGAAGCTTCCATTTCCCGGCAGTTGACGCAGCCGTAACCCGTAAAGTCAATCATTACAGGCTTTTTATTCCTTCTGGCAAACTCCATACCCGATTCGTAGTCGAAGTACTTCGGAGTCACCTCGCCGTGATACAACTTGAAATCCTGGGTATAA
>JAVBKV010000026.1:0-70706 GCA_031553885.1 Bacteroidales bacterium | reverse complement strand
GGGTCCGTTGTAGTCGGGTCCCGTTATGAAAAATAAGCCGGGTTCCTCGCCTTTGTAGCCGCCGAGGTTACGTACCACTTCGTCGTACATGTTGCCTACCTGGATGATATACCAACGCTTGGTTTCCAACTTGGGAATTTTCACCACCAGCGGTTCGATACTCAGGTCGCCGTTGCAGTAGGCGTCGATGGTCACATTGTTGGGCGTTACCACGTAACGGTCGGCAGCGGTTTTCAGCTTGTCGAACTTACGGAAATAATTAATGTAAACCGCACCGGATTCCGCCCCATGCGAATTGGTAAATACGTAGTCGTAGAAAGGACGTCCCCAAATGGCGGCTTGTACACCGATGGTATAAGCCTGCTCTTCCTTGGCTTGATCGGGCGTTAATTTTTGTGTGGAAGTCTGTGCTGAAGCACTGCTTCCAAGAGCTATTAATAACAGGATAGCTACTGTAATTAGATTTAATTTCATTGTTATGCAGTTTAAAAATTCTTATCACAACATGACCCTAATTTCAAAATTTTAAGATTAATCTTTAATATAAACAACGGTCATCCCGGAAAGGTTTCGTATAAATGTGAATAGAGTTGTATTAAAACGAATACAACATTATATAAGTAATGCCCAGACAACCGGGCAGGTTATTATGGGCACGGTACAGAAAAAGATACCGCAACCCAAATCCAAGCTTTACAAAACGGTGGAATCCTTGAAAGTGATCACGGAATATGTGAAGTATTCCGCTGTCAAAGTGGAAGAATCCAGTCCGAGTTGTTCGCTGGCGGAAGCCTTGCAGAAGCAGGATTTGTTTATTAACTCGACACTGGCGCAACTGGGATGTAATATCCTGTGGAAAATGTTCAGGCAGGGTATGGTCGAGCATCAAGAATTATATATGAACCTTGATACAATGAAGGTGAATCCAATACCGGTCTGATACTCAAATCCCTGAATATGCCTTTTTGAAAAATCCTGATCTTATTAGAAACAAATAATAAAATAACTTCTCGAGTTGATGAAAACGTTTGTCATAAATTAAAAGAAATTATAGAAACAGAACCGGAGATCGATGATAATAACATATGGAGAGAACGATGGAGCCGTGTAAATAATGAAGAAGAATATCAATTTGATGATAGTCTATTATTTGCTCTCTTGATAATTATAAATACTTTTTTTGTTTATTTTGTTTTTTGTAGTTTTAATGTGATTCTTGGAGCTTTATCTTTTCCAATAGCTTTTATTGTCTTCATGAGGTATCCTAAAGTAGATACTGAAAGCGGTAATTTAAAATTAAAAATATTCACTAATATCGGAATTATTCATTTATGGGAGTTGATAATTTTTGGATTTATTTTCATTTGCTTATTCTTATTAATTTTTTACATATACCCCAATTATATTGGTTCAATTGATGCTAACAACACATATAATCGTTATCAACTGTTAATCCTAAGTTATATTATGATAATTATTTCAATTGATATAGTTTTATGGGGTAGATATAAAAAAAGAAAATCTAAAAGTATATTCTCTGATTTAATAAACGGTAGATAAGGTTAAAATATTCATGATTTGGATAATATTTTTGGGATAGTCTATTTTCTGGTAGATTAGATATTGTTGGTAGTAGTCTAAGATTGGGATAGAGCCATTTATTAAATAAAAACAATCCCAACCGATTTGTTATGAATATTCCCAGTTATTCTTCATACATTCTTTCAATAGCATCTTTGTATTTTTCTGCTATAAACGGACGTTTCATTTTGAGCGTATTCGTCAATTCACCGGTTTCTATAGAAAACGGGTAGGGCAATAGTGTGAAACGTTTGATCTGTTCGTAATTGGCAAACTCGCTTTGCATGCCGGCTATGCGACTTTCAAATAAGGAATGGATTTGAGGATGTTGGCATAACTCGACCGTGGATTCATATACGATCTGGTTTTTTTCCGCATATACTTTCAATTCGTCGAAAGCCGGTACAATCAGAGCCGTTACATACTTACGCTGATTCCCGATGACTGCTGCCATTTCAATGTACTTATCTTCGGCCAGGCGGGTTTCCAGTTGCTGAGGGGCAATGTATTTCCCGTTTGATGTTTTATACAGGTCTTTTAGCCTGTCGGTTAGTATAATGCCATGATTTTCAGTTAGGATGCCGGCATCTCCCGAGCAGAACCAGCCATCTTCCGTAAAAACCTTGGCAGTTTCTTCCGGCTTTTTGTAATATCCGGACATGACGGTTTTTCCTTTGATCTGAATTTCATTATTTTCTCCGATCCGGACTTCGATTTCGGGCATCACTTTTCCCACAGTTCCCATTTCAAAATTTATCCTCGGAAAACAACTTACGGTTGCTGTTGTTTCACTCAATCCATAACCGTAGATCAGGGGGATATTCGCCGACTGGATAAATATATTGATGTTATCCGACAATGCAGCTCCTGCACAGGGAAAGATTATTCCGTTCTGGATTCCGATCACTTTTTTAAGGGTTTTATAGATGGTTTTGTCATAAAAGTTGAACTTTTGATGAATCCACCAGGGAGCACGTTTGTCTTTATTCCTGAAATCCAGGTTGTATCTTCTTCCCGTTTTGATGGCATCTAGCATAATCATCCGGACGAAAGGGTTAGCCTGTTCTATTTTTTCCTGTACGCCGGCATATACTTTTTCCCAAAAACGGGGAACGCTGCACATGGCCTGCGGTTTGACTTCTTTTATGGTTTGTTGTATTTCTCTGGGATCCAGATTGATCGCCAGGGTACAACCTTTGTGCAGGCAATAAATTGACCAGGCTTTTTCAAAAATATGCGTCAACGGTAAAAAACACATGGAAGAGAAATGCTCAGGCAGGTATCCCAGGCGAATGTCGTGAATCTTCATTGCTTCCAGGTAGTTGGCATGGGTCAACATCACTCCTTTGGATTCTCCTGTAGTACCCGAAGTATAAATCAGGTGGGCCAGGTCTTCTTCCCGGGCCTCTTTCATTCGTTTTTCAACGGAATAGATATCCTGAGAACTCCGGTTTTTGGGAGAAATAAAGGATTCGAAATAAATGGATGTTTTATCGTCTTCGGCTTTTTGTACGCTTTTGTCAAAAATGACCAGTTGTTTTAAGACTCCTCCGGTTTTCATTACCTGGTATGCGTTGTCGTATTGAGTTTGTTCACCAACAAACAGCAAACTGATCTCGGCTTCTTCAATGATATATGTAATCTGAGGGATGGAAGCTGTCGCATACATCGGAACCACAACTGCCCGGTTGGCAAACGAGGCGAAATCCACGTAAAAACATTCAGCCATATTCTGGGTGTAAATGCCTATGTGCGATTTTTCCTTTACTCCGAAATGGCATAAGGCCTGGGCCGTAGACATGATCTTTTTTGAAAAATCTTTCCAGGATATAGGCGACCAGGTTTTAGTCTCTTTGTTGCGGACCAGTAATGCATCGAGATCCCCTAATTTTTTAGCCTTTTCATGAACCAGAACCGATAGATGATAATATTCCATGTTGTTTGATAATTTGAAGGACAAAAGTACAATATTTTTATCGTAACTTTGCATGAAATTGAAAGCTTATGGATATAGATGCATCTTATTATAATGCTATAGAGTTGCTTAAACTTTTGATATCCTGTCCGTCCCACAGCCGGGAGGAATCTGCTGTTGCCGATTTACTGGAAAACGCCCTTCGGGAGGACGGTTTCTTTCCTCAACGGAAAGGAAATAATGTCTGGCTGGTATCTCCGGATTTCGACAAGGAGAAACCGGTCGTTTTATTGAATTCGCACCTGGATACAGTCAAGCCTGTGGCAGGATGGACTTCAGATCCTTATTCCCCGTTGGAAACCGGTGGACGGTTGTACGGACTGGGGAGCAACGATGCAGGGGCCAGCCTGGTTTCCCTTTTGCAGGCTTACCGGATACTGATAACCAACGAGCAGCCCTGTAATTTTATTTTTCTGGCATCTTGTGAAGAAGAGGTTTCAGGAAAAGGAGGGATCGAAGCTGTTTTACCTGAGCTTCCTCCTATTTCCCTGGGGGTTGTAGGTGAGCCGACCGGCATGCAGCCTGCTATTGCCGAGCGTGGGTTGATGGTATTGGATGCCGTCGTATATGGTAAGTCGGGGCATGCAGCCAGGGAAGAAGGTGAGAATGCGATTTATAAGGCACTACCGGTACTGGACTGGTTCCGTACCACCCGTTTCCCTTTGCAAAGCGAATTACTTGGTCCTGTAAAAATGTCTGTTACGATGATTCAGTCCGGAACCCAGCACAATGTGATTCCGGATCGTTGTGAATTCATGATCGATGTGCGGACCAACGAATGTTATGAGAATCGTCACCTTTTCGATCTGATTGCTGCATCTTGCGGATGTGAAGTGAAGGCTCGTTCTTTTCGCCTCAATTCTTCCCGGATTGACTTGGATCATCCGCTAGTGCAACGGACCTTGTTACTGGGAATGACACCTTTTGGGTCTCCTACGCTTTCGGATCAGGCGCTGATGCCTTTCCCTTCGTTGAAAATAGGACCCGGGCAGTCTTCCCGCTCTCACACCGCCGACGAGTTTATTGTTTTGGAAGAAATCAGGGAGTCTATTGATTTATATGTCAGGCTGCTTGATAATCTAAATATCCGGTAATCATTTGATTAAAACAGTGTGAAATGGAGATTTTTCTGATTCAGAACCAGGATATAGATAAAAAAAAATACGATACCTGCATTGAAAATTCCCTGCAAGGTACCGTATATGCTTTGTCCTGGTATTTGGATGTGGTATCTCCCGGATGGAAACTGTTAGCTACACCCGATTACAGTTTTGTAATGCCGGTGCCTTGTGATAAAAAATACGGAATCAGTTATTCGATGCAACCGTCTTTTTGTCAGCAATTAGGCATTTTTTCAGAACAGCCTGTGGATTCCGGAATTGTGAAGTATTTCCTCAGAAAAATCCCATCTTCGTATTACGACCTGCAATTTAATTCCGGCAATAGTCACGGATCTCCGGAAGTTTCTCTGCGAAAAAATTACATCCTGAATCTGAACCGGACGTATGAAACGATACAGGCTTCTTATAAAAGCAGTTGCCGGGGGCATGTCAGAAAGGCCGGGAAATATGGATTATCGGTAGTCGATTCCACGGATAAAGAGGTGTACCTGGATTTTCTTTCCTCTCATTCCCACAACCGCCCTATTCGCCGGATGATGCCTTTATTTGAATCGTTGATGGAAGTTTCCGGTAAACATACACGGACAGAAATCTGGCATGTGAAAGATGAACAAGGAACGTTAATGTCGGCGGCATTCTTTATTTTCTGGAATCACCGGATCTACTACATGGTTTCGGTTTCATCACCGGAAGGAAAACGGAAACAGGGGATGTCTTTATTGATCGACTCTTTTATACAGGCTCATTCCAATACTGAGAAAATATTGGATTTCGAAGGTTCTGTTATTCCTGAAATTGCCGGTTTTTTTGAAGGATTCGGAGCTGTTCCTGAATTTTATCCTCAGGTAGTTAAAAAGGGATTTTGGTTTTTTGTCCGGTCTGTCGTTAAAAAAATCAGGTAAAACAATAATCTCCGTCACCGTCGAAAATCAGCTTTTTATTAACCGGCAAGGGAAAGGATGCATAAAGATGCATGTTGAACGGTTTGTGAAACAGAAAATAAGCAGATTGTGATTTTACGGCCTGTGACAATGATTCAGAAAGTATAGTCAGGTGACTGATTTTTTCCTGCAAAGCCAACCGGATGATTATTCCGGCAAGTATTCCGGTATTTTTCTCTGTTTCGTAATGATACAGTACTTTCATTTTCCGGTTTATCACAGAATAAATAAAAAAGCCGCTCATCTCGTTTTCAACAAAATATTTTACTGTTTTGATGCGATATGGAATGCCGTCGTAAGAAAAAGGGTAATAAAAACCATTATCCTTAGTCTCTGTTACCCAGGGATAATTAATGATCCATTCCAATTCTTCAGGGCCTCTGCGGAATAACGTTTTCGTCCGGTTTGCATCCAGCAGTTTCCGGCAGTCTTCATCCGGAAAACCGGATTCAACAGATGTGATCCTTCTATCCGGAGACTTTAAAAAACATCTTTTTAAATTATATATCCAACGGGCCAAGTAATTAGCCGGAACCAGCAAGCCTTGTAAGGGTTCTGGTATTCTATTTTTTAAAATCTCCGAAAAATCAGGATATAAATAAAAGCGGTATCCTTTTCTGAAATGAAACGGAAGAAAAGAATTGTCTTTTGTATAAAGGGAGGGGATCATGTTCGCATAATTGGTCAACATCAGTTTCTCCTCCCAATCCTTCAGAGCCTCCTGTAATAAAACCTTCCACAGTTGTTGGCCTCTGTATTGCGGATTTACCCAGATTCCGCTGCACCAACCGAACCGGATGGAGGTATCTTCCTCCGGATAGGCCATGTCTGCCCATACTGTCCGGAACGCCGCCGGTTGTTTTTCTTGATCGATCAGCAAGTACAGGACAACATCTGTTTCTCTGGCCCGTGGATTGGTCCGATATGATTTTACGCGTAGCGGAGAGATGGGTTTAACGGAAAAAGCCCGGAATAATTCACTTTGACAGAAAGCGTCTAAT
The DNA here is from genome assembly GCA_031553885.1 of Bacteroidales bacterium. Classification (GTDB taxonomy): domain Bacteria; phylum Bacteroidota; class Bacteroidia; order Bacteroidales; family Azobacteroidaceae; genus JAVBKV01. The sequence continues at coordinate 64,087 of JAVBKV010000026.1, read as the reverse complement.
TCATTGAGTCTAATCTTGATCAGGTCCATGGCTTATTTGTTTTTTATAAGGGAAACGAGGTAAGCCTTACGGATACATTCATTCGCGTTTTTTCCGTACTTTTCCATATTGATGCGTCCCAGGTGCCTGTTTTTCTGCTGAAAAGAAATACCGGATATTCCGAATGTGAGATCGACGGAAGGATAAATCCGGTCAAAGAAGGAAGATGCAATTTTTTCATCGGTGAACGGAAACGCAAAAACCGCTTTGCTTTCATTCCATTGTTTTTTTACAAAAGCCACGGATTCCAGTGTCTGCCGGACCTGTTCGTCTTCACTGATGGATGAATAGAGTGGGTGATCGATACTGTGTGCCCCGATCGTTACCCCTTGGGATTTCATTTCGCTTAATGCTTCCGTGGTCAGGTACGGATGTCGTTTTTCCAAAGAATCAGGAAAACTGAAACCCTGTTTTTCGGCTAACAGGTCCAATTGTTCTTTTTGTTGATAGCCGATAGATAGAATCTGTTGCCTTTCTGTTGGGCTGAGGTCTTTCCGGTAATCGATAAGAAGAGCCGCTTTATACCGGAAAAACAAGTCCCGGTTATCCACATAGGCGCTGTTAACGAATACCGTAAAAGGAATACCCCGTTGGGTCAGAATTGGAAAAACCACCTCGTGGATTTCTTTCAAACCGTCGTCGAAAGAGAGGTGAAAAGAGGGCCTGGAAATCCTTGTCTTTTTTTGAAGGTGATCATACACTTCTTCCATGCTTACCGGCTGAAAATGATTCAGGAGAAATTCCAGGTCCTGTTTGAATGCATCAACCGTTTTAGGCTTGTAAAGAGGGTGAATATGAGGAAGATAATCGTCCGAAACCGTATGATAAAAAGGAAAGATAAGCGTTTCCTTCGAACAACGAAGGAGCGTTTTTATAGGAATTTTACTGGCTACCGCAGAAATAAAGGACCCTTTTATCGAACTCATCCCGATACGTTTTTTATAGATGAAAAAAACACAAAGACGCTCTGAATAAAATTCTTGCGTCTTTGTGTTTTATATTCAAGTACAATTATTCTTCCAGCAAAATTTCCAGAATCTGGCAAGCTGCTTTCGATACCGGTGAACCGGGACCAAAGATCGCAGCTACTCCGGCTTTGTAAAGATAATCATAGTCCTGTGCAGGAATTACTCCTCCGGCAATAACCAGAATATCTTCACGACCCAGTTTCTTCAATTCGGCAATTACCTGCGGAACCAACGTTTTGTGACCCGCAGCCAGGGAAGATACCCCCAGTACATGCACGTCGTTTTCAACTCCCTGGCGGGCAGCTTCTTCCGGAGTCTGGAACAGAGGTCCCATATCCACGTCGAATCCGCAGTCGGCATAACCGGTTGCTACTACTTTTGCACCACGGTCGTGTCCGTCCTGACCCATTTTGGCAATCATGATGCGGGGTTGACGACCTTCTTTCTTCGCAAATTTTTCCGCCAGTTCACAAGCGCGCTGGAACGTCGGATCTTGTTTGGTTTCTGATGAATACACTCCTGAAATAGTTCTAATGATTGCTTTATAACGTCCGCATACTTTTTCGCAGGCATCTGAGATTTCTCCCAGACTGGCGCGAACATGAGCGGCTTCGACAGCCAGTTCCAGGAGGTTGCCTTCGCCGGTTTCCGCACATTTTGTAATCGCTTCGAGGCATTTTTTTACTGCTGCTTCGTCGCGATTAGCTCTCAGTTCTTTCAACCGGGCGATTTGTTGCTCACGGACAGCCGTATTGTCTACTTCCAGGATGTCGATAGGATCTTCTTTTTCCAACCGGTATTTGTTGACACCGATGATGGTTTGAGCGCCTGAGTCGATTTTGGCCTGAGTACGGGCCGCGGCTTCTTCGATCCTCATTTTCGGAAGACCGGTTTCGATGGCTTTGGCCATACCACCTAATCCTTCGACTTCCTGAATCAGCGCCCAGGCTTTATTTGCCAATTCCTGAGTCAGGCTTTCTACGTAGTAGGATCCTGCCCATGGGTCGATCTCTTTACAGATATATGTTTCTTCCTGGATGTAGATCTGTGTATTACGGGCAATACGGGCAGAGAAGTCGGTCGGAAGGGCAATGGCTTCATCCAATGCATTGGTGTGCAGGGATTGGGTATGGCCCAATGCCGCAGCCATGGCTTCGATACAGGTACGTCCAACGTTGTTGAATGGGTCTTGTTCGGTGAGCGACCATCCGGAAGTCTGGCTGTGTGTACGCAATGCCAGTGATTTCGGGTTTTTAGCGCCGAAGCTCTTGACGATTTTTGCCCACAGTAAACGGGCGGCACGCATCTTGGCTATTTCCATGAAATGGTTCATTCCAATGGCCCAGAAGAACGACAGACGGGGAGCAAAAGCATCCACATCTATTCCGGCATTGATTCCAGCACGGAGGTATTCCATACCATCGGCCAGGGTATAAGCCAATTCAATATCAGCTGTAGCTCCAGCTTCCTGCATGTGGTATCCCGAAATGGAAATGGAATTGAATTTCGGCATTTTCTGCGAAGTATACTCGAAAATGTCGGCAATGATACGCATGGAGAATTCGGGCGGATAAATATAGGTATTACGCACCATGAATTCTTTCAGGATATCGTTTTGAATCGTACCCGCCATTTCTTCCAGTTTGGCGCCTTGTTCCAATCCTGCGTTGATATAAAAAGCAAGGATAGGAAGTACGGCTCCGTTCATGGTCATGGAAACGGACATGTCTTTCAAAGGAATACCGGCAAACAATACCTTCATGTCTTCCAGGGAACAGATGGAAACACCTGCTTTTCCAACGTCGCCGACTACCCGTGGGTGATCGGCGTCATAACCGCGGTGAGTAGCCAGGTCAAAGGCAACTGAAAGTCCCTTCTGTCCCGAAGCCAGGTTTCTGCGATAAAAAGCATTGGATTCTTCAGCTGTTGAAAAACCGGCGTATTGACGAATGGTCCAGGGACGCATGGCATACATTCCGGTATAAGGTCCACGGAGAAAAGGAGGAACTCCGGAGGCATAACCCAACTGTTCCATTCCTTCCAGGTCTTCTTTGGTATAAACCGGTTTCACGGAAATGTGTTCCGGAGTAAGCCAGTCGGCTTTGATGCCGTTGGCTTTTGACCATTCTGCAGCATTGGTAGCTGTAAAACCGTCGTTGTTGATGTCTATATTTTTGAAATTCGGTTTCATTGTATTCCTAATTTTTCGTTATACGCTTTCAATGTTTCCAGTACATTGCTGCGAACATTAATGAAGTTGTCAATTCCCTGTGCTTTGAGGTCTTCCATATCAGCAGGAGCTCCTGCAACTACCAATAGTTCTTTGCCTTTGGTCAGTTTATAGGTTTCGGGAGCAAAGGTAGCGTATTCGTCGTCGCTGGAACAAAGCACAATAATATCAGCATTGGCTTTACGTGCAGCTTCCACTCCGGCTTCTACCGTTTCAAAACCAAGGTTGTCGACAACCTGGTAACCGGCACATGCCAGGAAGTTGCAGGAGAATTGAGAACGTGCCAGACGCATGGCTAGATTTCCGATTGTCAGCATGAATGCTTTCGGTGTTTTACCGGATTTTTCGGTAGCCAGACGCAGCGCTTCAAATTCGGTCGCCAGGCGTTTTTTGTTCAGTATTTCCGTTGTTGCTTCGGCAGATTCGCTTCCACAGCAACAGCAGCAGGTGTCTTCTTCAATTTTCCGGGCTGCTTTTTCTGTAAAATTGGGGAATTGGTTGGTTCCCAGTAAGATTTCCCTGCGTTGAGCCACAGCTTTGAAACGAGCTGAAGCGGAAGCATTGACTGCTTGTTGGATTTCCCCGGATTGAACCGATTCGTAGAATCCTTTTTCTTCAGTAGAAAGGAAAATTTTCCAGGCTTCGGCAGCGATGGCTGTTGTCAGTGATTCGATATAATAGGAACCTCCGGAAGCATCTGCAATCTTATCCAGGTGAGATTCTTCTTTCAGCAACAATTGTTGATTACGGGCAATCCGTTCGGAGAACTCATCCGGTGTTTTGAATGTTTCATCGAAAGGAGAAACCAGTAATGAGTCTACTCCTGCAATACCGGCCGACATGGCTTCTGTTTGCGTACGCAACAGGTTGACATGAGCATCGTAAACTGTTTGATTGAAAGTAGATGTTTGTGCGAATATATTCATTTTACCGGCGCAACGGCAACTATTTTTATCTGTTTTATTCGGGCAATCGGGACTCGGGCATTCCGGCTCGTAGGCATTTACGATTTCTGCCCACAACCAGCGTGCGGCACGGAATTTGGCAATTTCCATGAAATAATTGGATCCGATACCGAAATTAAATTTGATTTTTTTAGCAGCTAAAGCAGGATTTACTCCGGCTTCGATCAGCTTTCCGAGCAGGTCATTTCCCCAGGCCAACGCATAGCCCAGTTCCTGAGTAATATAAGAACCTGCGTTGTTGAACAGGTAAGCATTCACTCCGATTACCTTGAACATGCGAAGTTCTCTTGCTGCATTTACGGCTTCTGCCAGTTGAGCAACCTGGTTTTCCATCACTTTACCCTTGCGGAGGGTAGGGCCTACAAAGTCCAGGTTGACCGAACCGGCACATTTGGTTAAGTCATATCCTTTATTTTTCAGGTAAGCAGCAATGATTTTTACTAATTCAACCGATTTACAACTACAGGTTTTAAAATTCAATTCGACGCATTCCGGATGAATACCTTCCAGTAAAACAGCGATATTTTCCGGATTTACTTCTTCTCGGGGAATAATGAATCCCAGGGAATTAATCCCTTTGTTCAGAAGATTAAGGGCTTTTTTATTGGCCGCTTTAAAATCCGTAACATCCATATCCTGGCGAACAAACCAGTCATTATTGTTTTTTGTTCCCCGTACATAGGGAAATTCACCGGGCAATGAATCTGTTGTTTTCATACCGGCAATGTCTTCTTCACGATAGAATGGCCGTACATTAAAACCTTCGTTTGTTTTCCAAACAAGTTTTTTCTCGAAATCGGCGCCTTTCAGGTCGGCAACGATTTTCTCCATCCATTGTTCGGTGGATACGGGAGGAAATTCCGAGAAAAGTTTTTCTTTAGAATTACTCATAAATTTGTTAATAAAATTATTAGTTGGTGGTACATTTAAATTAAAACAATGAAAAAATAAAGGAAGTGAAAAAATGAAATGAAGCATAAACCCTCTTCTTATTTTCATTTTTTCACTTCCTTTATTTTTTCATTTCTTTCATTCTAACAAAGTTTTCGCAAATTTACGATATTTTGTTGGGATTAGGAAAGAAATACGGGATAATTATGGGTTACGACCTCAGTACCAGCATCGGAGTATCAGTATGGAATAACATTTTCCGGGCCATGCTGGGGTTGAACATCCGTGCAAAAAGGTTTCGCTTATGGGTTGTTAAAGAAATGATGTCAATGGAGTTATTCCGGATGAATTTTTCAAGATTCAATACAAAATCACTGGCATCGATGATTCCGTACCGGATATGACTATGCGGATATTGTTTTTCAAAGTAGTCTTTGATTCCTGCCAGTTTGATTTCGTTCCAGGCATCCTCATGAGTAGCAATGTGGAAGAGGTAGTATTCAATGTCGAATGATTGGAACATTTTAAACAGGGTGTCTACCGCAATAAGGTCTTTTTGTTCAAAACTGGTACCGAAAGCAATTTTTTTTATTTCTGAAAATTGTTTGAACGGAGTATTTTCCGGGATCGCAAAAACAGGAACTTTGGCCATTTCGATTACTTCAGCAGTCACACTACCGATCAGGTCTGCATCTTTCTGACTTTTTCCACGGGTTCCCATGATGATTAGTACCGGCTTGAATTCGTTGCTGTAATTCACTATTTCTTCTTCCGGTAATCCGTCCCGTAACAGGCAGGAAAAAGGAACATCCGGCCATTGTCCGGATTCAATTTTTTGTGTGATGAAAGAGGCAAATTTATTGAGATCCTCCTTTGCTTTTTCCATGAGACGGGTGATTGTTTCTTCATCCGTAGTCTGGTAGGTAAATGTGTCGTTCAGCGAGATGCTGGATGGGAAGAATGGCGTGAAATAAGCATGTATAATGACAACTTCAGCCTCAGTATCTTTAGCATATTGAAAACCTAATTCGCAGGCCTGGGTGGAATATTTGGAAAAATCGACCGGAATCAGGATCTGTTTAGTAAGATTCTCTTCTTTTTTCGGTAAAGTTTCTTCTTTGAAAATGTTTGAGTCTTCAATGATTTTCAGGGCAGCAGGCAGATCGCTTTCTTTGATCCGTACCCTTACTCCGGAGGAAACGACCGGTTGGATCAGGTTGACATTATGCAGATAGACCTCAATGCCTTCGCTTTCCAATAACGTTTTCAGTATCTGTGCCTTTTGATAGGTGTGTATGGCTAAGGTAACGAGTTTGTCTTCCATGATTTTAAAATTTTGAATTTTGAATTTTGAATTTTGAATCCGAAATTGGCATTAGCCAATTATAAATAAAACACGAAATGTGTTTTTTAGTTCAAATCCAAAATTCAAAATTCAAAATTTGATTTTTTTCAAACATTTTCTTTAACAGAAGCCACTTTGTGAGTAGTTTCACCCAGGATAATCAGTGCTTTGTCTAAAATAGTAGAATCGTCCAACATGACAATACCTCCGTCGGGACCCGGTTCAATGTGTACGCCGCAACTTTTTCCATCCTTGTAATTGTATCCTCCAAAATAGTTACGTACTGTTTCGTCTGTCAGGCCTAACTCTGCGGCAATTTGGTGGATACTTCCGTCGGGTAAATTGTCCTTGATTCTGCGAAGTTCGTTAAATGTTACTGTTTTCATGGCATTTATCTTTTTAAGTGTTATTAATAATTGTGTTCTCAAATCACGCCTCTAACTTAAACAAAATAATGATATGATCAAATTATTTTGGTGAAATAAATGTTACAGAATAATTTTTATTCTCAGCTTAAAAATTTAACTAATTGATTACTAAAGGCTAATAGTAAAACGATAACGCAACAATAGGCTCCACACAGAAAATAAGACTGTTTGGGGGTATAAATCGGAACCATGGATTCTTTCCGGTTAATCTTGAGTAGTTTCTGTCTTCCATACAAATAGAGTTCATAGACAAGCCATCCGGCAAGTATTCCGACTAAAGCCCCGGCTATTACATCCGAGATGAAATGGACACCTAAATAAATCCGGGAGTAGGCTGTCAGAATTGCAAAAATAAAGATCATCCAGGAAAATAACCGGTTCCGGAAAATAAGGGCTGTTAACGTAGCAAAGCCAAAGGAATTGGCTGCATGTCCGGATATGAAGCCATATCTACCTCCCCGATATCCCAGTACAATATCGACCGTATCTTTGAAATCGGGATGATGGGTAGGACGGAAACGATGAAAGAAAGGCTTGCAGAAACCAGATGAAATCTGATCACACAGCAGGACGATCAATCCCATTGCCAAGAGGACCAATAGCCATTCTCTCCAATTTTTTTTGTAAATAAAAACAACCAGGAAGCAGAGGTAGAAAGGAACCCATGTCCACATGTAAGAATACATCCACATAAAATGATCCAGAAAAGAGGAATCACTTCCATTAAGAAAGAAGAAAAGGTCTCTTTCTAATTGCAGTTCTTGTTCAAGCATTTTGTTTGATTGTCTGTGAAACTATTGTATTTGTTTGAAAGACTGTTACAAAGGTAGTAATATACTTATTATCTTCGGATTAAATAACATATATTAACAAACGACAAATGTCTGGTCCCATGATTGTTATTTTAGATTTTCATCGGTTTGACTTAACCAATTGAAGAATAATTTTTTAGTAGATTTTTTGAGATTCAGATGTCGTGAGTTAGTAACCGTGCGTATTTCAGCTGGAAAGAATAAATAAGACAAGGTTTTTATCGGGAATACTCTTTCGAGGTACGAGAAAGGAAGATTCCCGATAAAATTCATTTCAGCCTTGACGTTTTATTCTTGGAATATACTTTTGTATTCGGATAAATAAGGAATTACTCCATTTGTTGATATTGGCCTGGATAAGAATATACTGTTAAATCCTTACTAGGATCTATATGTTGAACGAGAGGATTCTACACTGGCAAGAAATAAAATCAATACCCTTCAATTATTTGTTGCAACTCTATTTTTCCCTCTGCGTAAGTGTATACAAGCGCAACTTGTGAGTCGTTAATGTCAACTGTTGCCATAGGTAAAATACTTCCGTCAGTCATTTTATATCCAAGGGGTGTTGTATAATTAAAAGGTTTTAACTTTCCTGTAAACTTAAAAAGTTCGGGTATATTATCTCCTTGTATTACAAACATTGTTTTTCCAATTTCAAAGAATCCCCATATTCCCTTTCTATATACAAATTGTTTTTCCTTAGTTAAATGAATAGAATATAAGATATTACTATCTTGACATGATAGAAAAATATTTAAATACAATATATTATTTCCCTTGGCATTTAAATTTAAAGGATATGTCGTATTTCGCGATAAGCTGTCAATTGTTGTTATGAATGATGTATCCTCAATAACTAACTGCTGTAATTTGACTTTTTCTGTCTTCGTTACAACTTCATTTGTTTTAGTAGGCCTTTGAGCTTGTACTGCAACCAATGATATTAAAAATAATATTATAAATGTTACTACTCTCATTATTATTTTATCTAAGTCCAAAATTGTGTGGCTGAGAATTGGGTGTATAAGGAATCATTTTACGTGATGGAACATGGTATATATTGAAACTGGGAGGAGTATATTGCCAATATTTAGAAATGTTAGTAATTGTTGTTACTACGCCTATGTCGTTACCACGTGTATAAAGACCGGAAGGATATGCAGACCGTGGGTGGCTATGGTTAAACTCCCTGATAAAATATCCTTGATTCAATTGTCCATTAATTAGATGTTTAGCTCCGGATTCTTTGCTCGCTTCATGAGATGTAGTCAAAAAATTCAAACCTTTATCTCCTACGACACCGGTTTTGAAATGACTAAATTCCACCTCCGAACTACTACCTGTTACATTATTTGACATGAACTCAAAAAGGGCAGAGCCATTTGCATCTCCTCTTACTTGATACACATCATAAGAGCTTGTCGTTTTATTGTCAGGAGAAAAAGAAATAGATCTTTGGGATTCAACAGTTCCATATTTAAATGAAATAGAATTATAATTTTTATTTCCTTCTGCATCGGTCGTAAATGTACGTTGATAATTGCCGTCTGCGTCTTGGGCGACCATATAGAATGCATCTTGTGTTTTATCCTTTATACGGTTTATTATTTCACCTTGGCTATTTATTTCCCAAACATCCTTTCCAAATGGATCAATAAACCTTATTGGATTATTGAGACAGAACGCATAAGGGCTAATGCTATAATACTTTTCAGCAAGCGGATCCATAGTTAGAAATTTCTTTTCATTTGGATCAAATACTAATGTTTTAATTACATTGTCATTCTCATCCAGTAGATTTAAGGACAATGTGTTTTTATCAAACTCTGCATAGCATACCTCGCCTTCAGTATTGGCATTTGCTACTCTAAATTGCGTTTGGGGCAATTCAATTATTGATTTTACACTCTGCTCAGGGGCAAAGTTGTCGTAAGGTGTTTGTGCAAAAACATTTAATACACCAAACATTCCTGTGCTCAAAAATAGAATTAGCTTTTTCATATTCATTCTATTGTTCTATTATTTCTCAGAATTTAATTTTGTCTGTTTCTCTTTTACATTATGAACCATTTTTTCATAATCTTCGTTTTTCATTGTAGTATATCCGATTTCTGAAAGATATTCAAAAGTGGCACTCATAATTTCAAATTCGGTCATTAGTTCGGGATAATTGACTAAATCGCTATATCCTCTCAATCCTTTTTCAGCTATTTTACGACTTAACCGAAACTGCAAATCATTTACCTTGCTGATTTGTAATTGACTGTTGGGATAATATTGCAAACCAATTTCATAACACCTTTTAATGAAATCATCGGAATATCTACCTGTTTTGTCTTCGTAAAACGATAACAAGTCGTATATACAGTATGCGACAGACTCATTATCTGACAATGGTTTCATAAATAATCCACTTTTTATTGCGGTTTCCGAAACATTAAATGTTTCCATTATGAAACTGGAGCGGGAAAAGGAGCCTGTTGTCATTTCCAGATTCCACCAGTTTCCTTGTTCATCCCTGTGTTTTACATAACAATGCATTGGTGCAAGTGCTATAAATGCTTCCACACCAACCTCATCGGCTAGAATCTTATAAAAATAGGGTAATGCTCTGCAATTTCCTTTCTTAGTTTTCAACAGGCGCGATACCATATAACTTTCCCGATCCGAATCACTCATCAAACTTTCAAAGTCATACTGGTATGGCTTAAATTCATTTTCAGGAATGCTATCCGACATATATGTAAATACAGCCCAATTTCCTGCTGTTTTATATTGTCGCAAATTACGATTGTCAATCATTCTATCAAGAATAGGCTTTATTCTCAATATCTCATTATTATATTCCTCCCAACTGATTTTACCTTCGTAATAAGCGTTTTCCACAAGATATACCGCTCTTTTGAAATTCAACGTTTTTTCTCCTTTCAACATCTGTTCTATCTCATTGATAGCAATATCAAACTGTTTTTGAATATGGGTGGGAACCGGCTGATTTAAAGCATCTTTGTTCTTCCGGGAATCAGCTTTACCTTGCTCAGAACTATAAGATTGGGCATTTAGCTGAGGGAAGAAAATAAAAGGCAATATGTAAAGTAAATATTTCATTTAATTCCTTATGACTGACAAATATATAAAATCTTTTGAACATAACCTCATTTATAGTTTAAAACCTTTATTTTTATAAACTTCCGGCTTTACGACAGGTCTGATATGAGGCCTTACAGCCAGTATCAGCTCCTGATAGCGACGGCTTATGTCCATTCGGATTCCGTCTGGCGATATTGATTTTCTGCGCCTGTGCGCTCTTTCGCGATGCACTGTGGTTCTTCATATTCCACTGGTGGAGTGGAACATCCATCTTGCAGCTGAACTGTTTAGCTTCGCCGTCAACCGTAATGCGGCACCTCAAAGGCAGGTTCCCGTTGGGTTTCTCGCTGTCTTTTTTCACATAAGATAAAACCTTCGTTTTTAGGCCATAACTATATAAAGCAAAGCTGATTGTAACTAGCTGTTTGTCATGTAATTAAATGAGCTCTGAGTAAATTCGCTTTTCAATTAGAAGTTTATTTTAAGAACAGAATGACCGATTGGTTTGTTTTATTAAAGATAGATTTGTTTTATTAAAAATAAATAAATGATGTAGCTATGAAAAGTGAATTAATGGATGAAGTACGGTATTCCGTAAAAAACTGGTGGTTGTCCCTTATCCTGGGGATTCTCTTTGTTGCATTTGCTCTTTTACTTATGTTTCAACCTGTTGATGCATTTGTTGCACTGAGTCTGGTATTCAGTATCTGCATTTTTGTATGCGGAATTTTTGAAATCTTATTTGCCGTTACCAATAAAGGTAATCTTTCGGGTTGGGGCTGGTACCTGGCCTGTGGTATTCTGGATTTACTGATTGGTATCGTATTGATCTGCCTGCCCCAGGTAGCTATGGCTATGGTTCCCTTGTTAATTGCATTCTGGTTAATGTTCCGTGGATTTTCTTCGATCGGATTTGCCATCGATTTGCAACATTACGGTTCCCGTAATTGGGGCTGGTATCTTGCCTTTGGTATTCTGGCTGTACTTTGTTCGATGGCTGTTATTGTTATTCCGGCAGCAGGTGCATTAACAGCTGTCTATATTACGGCTTTCGCTTTTCTTTTTATAGGTATTTTCCGTATTATGCTGTCCTTCGATTTGAAAAAGTTGAAAGACAACAGCGATGCATTCAGAAAAAAGATGGAAACCTTATAGAAAACGTCAGAAGACGGATTTTCTTTTAATAAACAGAACAAAGAGGTTGTTTTCCTTTGGGAGAATAACCTCTTTGGTTTTTACCTGTCACGTTGCAGGCTGAGCATCATTGAGGACGGACGCGACGGGTTAATAGCAAACCTTTTAGCACCGCATCTTTGTTTTTCCTGAAATATATAGTAAATTTGTATTTTAAATTAAAAAATATTATATGAAAAACATCGAGCAGACCTGGCTTTTATTTGTTCTTTTGTTATGTGCTTCGTGTAAAAAAGAGGTTCCTCCTCCTGCTGCTGTCTTGCCTGTCCCGAATATTTACCAGATGGAATGGCAAAACCTGGAACAATATGCATTTATTCATTTTACCACCAATACATTTACCGGAAAAGAGTGGGGGTATGGAGATGAAAGCCCTTCCATTTTTAATCCGACTGAATTTAATCCTGAACAGTGGGTTCTGGCAATCAAGGAAGCTGGCTTGAAAGGATTAGTGCTGACGTGTAAGCATCATGACGGATTTTGCTTGTGGCCCAGTAAATATACGGAGCATTCGGTTAAAAACAGTCCGTTTCGTGACGGAAAGGGAGATGTGGTACGGGAAGTTTCAGACGCCTGTCGTAAACATGGAATTTTATTTGGAATTTACCTTTCACCCTGGGATAGAAATTCTGCGGTTTACGGAAAAGAGGAATACATTACTTATTACCGCAACCAGTTGAAGGAACTGATCGAATCGTATGGGCCTGTCTTTGAAGTCTGGTTTGATGGAGCCAACGGAGGAGACGGGTATTACGGAGGAGCCCGGGAAATCCGGCGAATAGACAATACAACGTATTATGACTGGCCGGTAACCCAGCAGATTGTCAGGGGATTGGCACCCAGGGCCATGATGTTTAGTGATGCCGGACCGGATATCCGCTGGTGTGGTAATGAAAAAGGATATGCCGGGGATCCGAACTGGTGTACGATTAACAATGATACCCTCCATCCTGGCAAATCCAGAATAAATGAATTGCTGAACCATGGGTCGGAAGACGGAACTTCCTGGGTTCCTGCTGAGGTGGATGTCTCGATCCGGCCGGGATGGTTTTATCACGCCAAGGAAGACAGTCTGGTACGAACTTCAGAAAACTTATTTAAAATATACCTGGAATCCGTAGGGAGAGGCTCCAACCTGATTCTGAATCTGCCTCCCGATCAGCGGGGATTGTTGCACGATAATGATATACAGGCTCTGAAAGGCTGGAAACAACGGATCGATGAAGCATTCTTTGTTAACCTGGCTGCCGGTGCAAAAGCCAAAGCAGATACCTACCGGGGTAAATCCAAGACCTATTCGGCTCAGCATGTTACGGATGGGGATCCGGAAACGTATTGGGCGACTGACGACGAAATGACTACCGGTTCTGTTGAAATTGATCTGGGTGAGCCAAAAAACGTTCATTATGTGGTGTTGCAGGAGTACATCCGTTTGGGACAACGGATAAAAGCTTTTGTTGTGGAGGGATTGGAAAATGGAGACTGGAAACCCATAGGAACGGGAACTACAATCGGACATAAACGGATTCTACCGGTTTCACCTGTAGAGACGCAACATCTCCGTGTCCGTATAACCGAATCAAAAGCGTGTCCGGTTATTTCGAACATGGAAGTATATTAATTTAATTACTTTAACCCTATCTTTATATGAAAGCTTTCAAATCACTGCTTTTTTTTACTGTTCTTTCTTTTGTACTGACAGGTAATCTTAGCTCTCAAACCCTGACAGTGGCTACATACAATATCCGGATGGATAACCGGAATGATTCTCTTCAGGGTGATGGATGGAAACAACGTTCGCCTGCACTTTGCCAATTGATTGCTTATCATGATTTCGATATTTTTGGAACTCAGGAAGGCTTTTATCATCAATTGGAAGACATGCTTGCGCTTCTTCCCGGTTATGCCTATACCGGTGTGGGCCGGGATGACGGAAAGCAGAAAGGAGAGTATGCGGCTATTTTTTATAAAAAAGAAAAATTCCGGCTGCTGGATCAGGGAAATTTCTGGTTGTCGGAAAATCCGGATAAGCCGAACCTGGGTTGGGATGCAGCTTGTGTCCGGATTTGTTCGTGGGGAAAATTCGAAGAAATAGCCACTGGTTTCCGTTTTTTGTTTTTTAATGTACACATGGACCATGTGGGAGTGGTTGCTCGTAGAGAAGGTGCTAAGCTGATTTTAAACCGTATTCAAAAAATGTCCGAAAATCAGCCTGTTATTCTGACTGGGGATTTTAATGTAGACCAGCGGAACGAAAGTTACACCCTGCTGAATACTTCCGGAATAATGAAGGATGCCTATGAAAAATCACCACTTCGTTATGCGATGAATGGCACTTTCAATAGTTTTGAGACCGACCGGAAAACAGATAGCCGGATCGATCATATCTTTTTGTCCAATGAATTCAAAGTCAGCCGTTACGGGATTCTCACCGATGTATACTGGACTGAAGATGCAAAAAAGCCGGGTCGTTTTGTTCCTAGAATTCCTTCTGACCATTATCCGGTAGTTGTTAAAATCAATCGATAAAAGGTTAATTTTTCATTTCTTATGCAACGTTTTTCTTCTTTTCTTCATTTATATGAAAGATGAAGATTGAATTTGATATTGAATCAACGAAAATTAAATGATTGCAAAAATGAAAAAGTTAGTTAATTGTGTGTTTTTGATATTAGCGGCAACTACCTGGATGAGTTGCATGGACGATGATGATCCTTATTGGTATTTTAGAAATGAACCCGCCATTGTTCAATACAAAGATGCTTCGACCGGTTCTGATCCTATGATACAGACTGCTTACGGATTATTCTTGGCTCCCACGCTGGATAAACAACTCGAAGCAGGGCAATATCTGTGGACTTCCTTTAACATTGATATGGGTAACCAACCTTCCAAAACAGATACAACGGTAAGTAACCTTCGTTATCAGGAAATCGGTGGAAGTGTGGTTAAAATAGTCGCAGGAGATATGACGGATGCCTATTCCGATTCTGTCCGGACCTCGGTTTTGTATAACGGAAGTATTATTGGTAATGTGTACTTTTTTGGATTTGAACATTACGTTGCTAATGGAAAGCCGTTTGAGTATGAAATAATTTGTAACACGGATTCTGCTACTGAGAAGGAGGAGAAACTGATTCCCACACTTTACATTCGTACAAAACCTCTTGATGTTGCTCCGGAACAAAACCTCCCTCTCGTTTCTCATTACGGATTCGATATGACGGAATTCATAAATTTGTATAAGGAAAATGGTAAAATCACATTCAATATCAAGTATAAAGCCGGAACCTATCCGGACGGAAAAGATAAGTATAAACCGTTTTTAAGTAATCCGATCACCTTACCTGTTCGATAAGTCTGAAAAAACTATTATTTTTGTATTTATTTAAATTCAGGAATAATGATAACAGAATTATTGAACAGCAAAGACAGGAGTCGCTTTTTTCTGCTTGCGGGACCGTGTGCGATCGAGGGAGAAAAAATGGCGTTGGAAATTGCAGAAAAAATACAGAATATCACCCGCAGGTTGGGTATCCCCTATGTGTTTAAAGGTTCTTACAAAAAAGCGAACCGGTCGAGGATCGATTCTTTTACCGGAATAGGGGATGAGAAGGCCTTGAAAATATTGAGAAAAGTAAACGAAACCCTGGGAATACCAACCGTTACCGATATTCATGAAACCCGGGATGCTGCAATTGCTGCCGAATACGTGGATGTATTGCAGATACCGGCTTTTCTATGCAGGCAGACTGATTTATTGGTAGCTGCCGCAGAAACCGGGAAAATGGTTAATATTAAAAAAGGGCAGTTTTTATCCCCTTCAGCCATGAAGTTTGCGGTACAAAAAGTGGTTGATGCAGGTAATTCCCGGGTTATGCTTACCGAACGGGGTACTACTTTCGGCTATACCGACCTGATTGTGGACTATCGGGGAATTCCGGAGATGCAGTCTTTCGGGTATCCTGTAATCATGGATGTTACGCATTCGTTGCAACAGCCTAATCAGGCAAGCGGTGTAACCGGAGGAATGCCTCAATTGATAGAAACGGTATCCAAGGCAGCTGTAGCCGTTGGAGTGGATGGTTTATTTATCGAAACGCATCCCCATCCTTCGGAGGCACTGTCCGATGGAGCAAATATGCTGCCTTTGCATTTGTTGGAACCGTTATTGGAAAAACTGGTACGGATTCGGGAAGCTTTATAAGCTTCCTTTTTATTTTTGCAGTAATTCTTCGATGTCCTTCATGGTTAGCCGGAAGGATTTATCTATATCGAGGCTGTCCTGAACTGTTCTGCATGCATGAAGTACGGTTGCATGATCCCTTTTTCCGACTAAATTGCCGATGTGGGAGTAGGAATAATCGGTATATTTCTTTGACAGGAACATGGCTACCTGGCGGGCCTGGACAATTTCTCTTTTTCTGGATTTGGAATGAATGATCTTCAGGTCGATATTGAAGTAGTCGCTGACCACGTTTTGTATTTTTTCCACAGTGATCTGCTTCTTTTCCATTTTCACGGTTTTACTGACTACCCGTTTGGCGAGTTCAATATCCACTTCCCGATTGTAAACCAGGGAATGGGCGACCAACGAAGTGATGATTCCTTCTAAATCCCGGACGTGTTCCGTTACATTTTCAGCAATGAAATCGACAATGCTTCCGGAAATGTTCAGTCCGTCGTGTTTGATTTTATGAGTTAGTATTTTCTTCCGGAGTTCCAGGTCGGGTTTGCTTAGCTCGGCTGTCATTCCCCATTTCAGACGTGAAATCAACCGCTCTTCCAATCCCTGCAGTTCGATAGGTGATTTATCGGATGTCAGAATGATTTGTTTTCCTAACAGGTGCAGGTGGTTGAAAATATGGAAATAAGCATTTTGTGTTTTTTCTTTTCCGGCCAGCTCCTGGATGTCGTCGACGATCAATACATCCACTCCCTGGTAGAAGTTGATAAAATCGTTTGAGGTGTTGTTTCTGGACGCATCTGTAAATTGAACCTGAAACAGGTGAGAAGAAATATAGATCACCTTTTTTTGAGGAAACAATTCTACAATCTTATTTCCGATGGCGTGACACAAATGGGTTTTACCTACTCCGGATCCTCCATGTATAAAAAGAGGATTAAATGTGGTTTTACCTGGATTTTCCGTAATGGCATCTCCGACCGTGCGTGCTAATTTATTGCTGCTTCCTTCGAAAAAATTATGGAAATTGTGGCGAGGATTCAGGTTGGTATTCCACTCCTGGATACTGGGTTGAACCAGCGCCTGAGGAGCTTTGTTCAGGTTTTTTACATGCTTACCTTCTCCATTGAATCCGATTCCTTCACTTTGCAGGATAGTATGTCCTTTTCCATTACTGGAATTATCGACAATAACCCGGTAATTAAGAATGGTCCCCTTGCCCACAACCCTCGATAGGGTAGCGTGGATCAGATCCACGTATTTTTCCTCGAGGTATTCGTAGAAAAACTGGCTGGGCACCTGGATTGTAAAATCATTTCCTTCATATTTAAGGGGTATGACAGGTACAAACCATGTGTTAAAAACATTATCGCTAACATTGTCTTTGATAATATTCAAGCAGTTATTCCACAATGTTTTGTGCTTGGATTCCACGTTTATTTAATTATTTAATTTTATAATTTAATACAAGGAAATAATTGTATGTATTTTGTCATTTCCAAATGCAAAAATTGGAAAAAAAAATTGAAAAAAAAAATCCTCTTTTTGTTGCTTTTTTATTTTCTTTCATACCTTCCTTCGTTTCAATGACTTATGCTTCCTTGGAATGGGATTGTTTGTATTTGTTTGTTATACAGCTTTTTAATAGATGTGTTCTTCTAAATCAAAGTCAGTTTACTCCTGATTTTTTCTTCCTAAGTGATTCTTTCAATCAGAGTTTCCCGACTTCTGTGTGTGTTATTCCAGATTTGTTTTTATTTAGATACAATCTAAATAAAAATCAGGAGAGGTACAGCGAAAAATCATTTAAAAAACAGAGAAGTGAACGTAACGCTTGGGATTTTGTTTCAAGTCAAAAAGTAAAAGCGAAGCGTTTTCCGCTGTAGAGTTTAAATTATCGTATAATTTTCTGTCATTGAGAAACAGGCCGAATGTGTTATCCTTGCTGTTCAGTTGTTTAGTCAGTAGTTGCACATTCTGCATGGTCAAGTCAACGGTATTGAAAGTAGATTTCAGGTCCAGTTCTTTCAGGTTGGAGCTAAATAAAGAAAAATCCGAAGAAATGTGTTTGAAATCGCTCATGATAACCGGAACATCATTGGCCATCAGCATATTTAAGCGTGCTGTTGTTTTTTCGAGGTTGGCGGTAGTAGCTTCAATGTGGTTCAGGGACTCGATAAAAGCCGGATGGTTGACAATCGTTTGTATTCCGGTAAGAATGGAGTCCAGTTTGGGAAGCAGGTTCTCGGCCTGGGGTAGGAGGTCATTTGAAATTTTGTCCATTAACCCCGGATTGGAGCGTCCTTCGATAGTATCTCCTATCTGGCAGTAAGTCGTAACATAATCGTTTAATACGAGGTTCAGGCTACCTCCGGAAGTCAGTCCTGATTTTAATTCCATATAACTTCCTGTTTTGATTTTCATGCTTTCGTTCAGGCTGATCAGAACGACAATCTTGCCATGATCGTTGTATTCGTAGTTTATTTCATTGACAAGTCCGATTTTGAATCCATTGATGTAGACCGGACTGGATTTTTGCAGTTCGGTTACATTCTCCATGACGACATAATAGTGATTGGTCGGTTTGAAAAGATTGATTCCTTTCAGGTAATTGACCCCTATGTACAGGACAAATAAACTGATTAATGTAACTAAACCTATGGTTGCTTCTTTGGTAAAATACTTTTTCATTCGCTATTTTATTTATTTGTTAGGCACTTTCTTTCCATCTTTAAATGTAATGATAAATGCATCTTTAAAGTCTTTCAGTAGAGATCTCCTTATCCGGGAAATTTCCTGCCAGTCTGAGGTTTCCCCGTATGTATATTTATAGAATCCCTTTTCTACATAATAGTCGGCTTTATAACCTTTTAACAATGACGATTTGGTTGAAAGTTTCCGGTCTGCAGCCAGGATCTGTACCTTGTATACCGTTCCGGTTGTCGTTGCAGTACTTTTTTCCGGAGCGGTTTCCTGGGGCGTTTCCGCTTTTTCTTTTTCCACGGTGGTTGTTTGCAGTTCTTCCACAGGAATTTCATTGGTTACGGGCCTTATCGGGGTTGTATTTCCCATCCGTTGGTCGTATTCCTTTTTATATAAGGTAAAAGCGTTTACAATGGAACTGGCCAGTTGTAACTGCCCGCTTTTGCTGTTCAGGTATTTTTCTTCTTCTCGATTGGAAATAAATCCCAATTCCACCAGTACCGAAGGCATACCGGTTTCCCGTAACACCCAGAAGCCGGCTTGCCGGACACCCCGGTCGCTCCGTTTGCAATTTCTGACCAGCTCGGATTGTATCCGGGAGGCTAAAGAAATGCTTTGTTCCAGGTATTTGTTTTGCATGAATTCAAAAATAATACTGGACTCAGGTGAATTAGGGTCAAATCCCTGGTATTTTTCTTCATAATTTTCTTCCAGCATGATTACCGAGTTTTCCCGTCGCGCCACTTCCAGGTTTTCTTCTGATCGGGCTACTCCCAGGACGTATGTTTCAGCTCCGTAAGGACTTTTGCTTTTATTGGCATTGGTATGGATGGAGATGAAAAGATTGGCTTTTACTTTATTTGCCAGCTCGGATCGTTTGTTCAGGTCGAGAAAAACATCATTCTTGCGGGTATAAACCACTTCTACGTCCGGATGTTTCTGGCTGATACTTTCTCCTACAAGCATAGCAACGGCCAGGTTGATGTTTTTTTCTTTGGATACTGACCCGGGAGCTCCTGTATCCCTTCCTCCGTGGCCAGGGTCAATGACCAGTACAAACGGTTTGTTTTTGCTGTTTACTGCAAATCCGGATGGGAGCAATAGCAAAAAAAAGGATAAAAATAATATTCGTTTGAATGTTGTCGACATTGGAGCTGATGCTGATTTTGCATGCAAATTTACATGTTTATTTGGAATAATTGCATAGTCAGGGAAAATGTAAACGGATAATTAATCGTTTATTTAAGTAATTTTATTAAGATTGAACCATAACAGTCAACGAAACCAAGGATATTATTTTTATCTTTGTCGCTTCTAAAGATATGAAATGATACCTGCAGACATTATAAAAAAATACTATCAGGAAGGCAGTGAATTGTACGACATTCTTTTAACTCATAGTTTTTCCGTGGCGGATAAAGCGTTGTTTATTTCACAGGCACATCCCGAATTGAATCTGGATCAGGGATTTATCTATGAAGCATCCATGTTGCATGACATTGGGATTTACCGGACCGATGCTCCGGATATTCAATGTTTCGGAGAGTATCCCTATATTTGTCACGGTTATTTAGGCAGCGATTTGCTGAAAGCGGAAGGACTGCCCTTCCATGCATTGGTTTGTGAACGTCATACGGGAACAGGTCTGAAACTGGAGGAAATAGAAAAAAATAATCTTCCCCTTCCACACCGGGACATGATACCGGTCAGTATGGAAGAGCAGTTAATCTGCTTCGCTGATAAGTTTTTTTCCAAAACAAAGCCGGGAAAGGAAAAGTCCATTGAAAAAATCCGCAAAGGACTTTCCAGGTACGGAGATGAGTCTGTACGACAATTCGACGATTGGTGTAATTTCTTTTTAGGATAATTGTTTATGCGTTTTCGAATGCCGATAAAAAGTTGTTGTTTCTTAACCTTTTTAGCCTTGCTGCTTGCTTTTGTTTCTCAAAAGACGGTTGCCCGGAACGACCTATTGGCATCTGATTCTACCGTATTGGTATCCGATACGATACTACCTCAGGATACTCTTTCTGCTAAAAAAGATTCGACGAATAACAATGCAATTGACGCTCCGATCGATTACCTGGCACAGGACTCCATGGTCATGATCATGGAGGGAGGAAATTTTGTCTATTTATATGGAGATGCTTCTGTCAAGTATAAGGATTTGAATCTGACGGGAGAGTACATTGAAATTGCTGCGGACAGCAGTATCGTTTTTGCAACTTTCGGATTGGATTCGGTCGGGAGCGAATTTGGCTATCCGGTTTTCAAGCAAGGAGCCCAGGAATATGAAATGAAGAAGGCGAGGTACAACTTCAAAACCAAGAAGATGTATATTACAGATGTAATCACGCAGCAGGGAGACGGTTACGTGACAGCTGGCCAGACAAAAAAAGTTAACGACGATTTGTTCGCGAAGGGTGGAATATATACGACCTGCGATAATCACGAGCATCCTCATTTTGGTCTGCGGATGACGAAGTCGAAGATTCAGCCGGGTAAATCTGTTGTTACCGGGCCTGTTTACCTGGAATTGGAGGGGGTACCACTGCCGGTTGCACTTCCTTTCGGTTATTTTCCTTTTTCCAAGGAATATTCTTCCGGTATTATTATGCCCACTTACGGAGATGAAATGACCCGGGGGTTCTCTTTGCGCGACGGAGGATATTATTTTGCTTTTAATGATTATGTAGACCTGGCATTGACCGGGGAAGTTTATACCAAGGGATCCTGGGGAGTAAGTGCCCGGTCGACCTATAGGAAGCGCTATAAATTTTCCGGTAATGTGGATGCCGGCTACTTAGTGACAATTACAGGAGATAAGGGCACGGATGATTACTATCAGTCTAAAGACTTCCGGTTGAATTGGAGTCATGCCCAGGATCCGAAGGCGAATCCCTTCAGTACTTTTTCGGCCAGCGTGAATTTCAGTACCAGTTCTTATGACCGGAACAGCGTTTCCAGTATATACTCGAACCGGATGTATGATAATACCAAGTCGTCGAGTGTGAACTATAATTACCGCCTGCCCAATAAACCGTTGTCCATCAGTGCAAATGCGACGATCAACCAACAGGCAAAAGATACGATGGTTAACCTGACTCTTCCTAATATGACCATTACATTGAGTGATATCTATCCTTTCCGACGGAAAGAGCAGGTAGGGGATGCCCGTTGGTATGAATCGATCCGTATGAGTTATACGGGTTTGATTATGAACAGTATAAGTACAAAGGAGTATAACCTGATGAGTTCGAACCTGATCAAGGATTGGCGCAACGGAATGAAACACGATATTCCGATCAGTACTTCGTTTAATCTACTCCGGTATATTTCCATCAGTCCGTCCCTCAATTATACCAGTCGTTGGTATACGAACAAGATATACCAGACGTACGACCAGGAGCTGGGCCAGCTTACTCCTGTGGATACAACGTATGGCTTTAACCGGGTATACGACTATGGTTTCAGTATAAGTGCCAATACGAAGCTATATGGTATGTACAAGCCTTTGAGTATATTAGGAAAATGGACGAAAGGAGTTCAGATTCGCCATGTGCTTACTCCAACGGTCAGTTTCAGCGGGGCGCCTGATTTCAGTGATTCCCGCTTTGGTTATTATGTGCCTTATACATACATTGATAAAAATACGGGGGAGAAAGTGCAAAGTAAATATTCCCCTTATCAATATGGACTTTGGGGAGTTCCGGGAGAAGGTAAAACCGGATCCATGAATTTCAGTCTCGATAATAACCTGGAGATGAAAGTGCCGGTAAGCGCTGATTCCACCCGGAAAATAAGTATTATCGATAACTTGAGATTGTCCATGTATTATAATTTCCTGGCCGATTCGATGAATTGGTCGAACTTAAGTACTTCCATCCGGCTTAAATTCGGAAAAGCCTTTACGCTGAACCTGAATGGAGAATTCGATGTGTATACTTACAGTGAACAAGGAACCCGGATCAATGTTCCCCGCTGGAAAGCGGGAAAAGGAATAGGACGTTTAATGAATACAGGTACCTCGTTTTCATATTCGATTAATAATGAGACCCTGAAGAAGCTGTTTAGCAAGGGTGATAAAAAAGATACCCAGGAGTCTTCCGGAGAAACCACTCCCGGAGAAGATCCCGGGGGAGGAGAAGATCAAACTGCACAGGCGGGAGATTCCGGGGGGGCCAGGAAATCTCTCCGGGGTTCGAAGCAGAGCGACGGAGATTTTGATTCGGACGGTTATATGATAATGAATATTCCCTGGAATTTGGCTTTTAACTGGTCGATGAGTCTTGGATATGATTATTCGAACTTCAATACCCGTACCCGGGAATATGCTTATAAGATTTCGCAGAATCTTGGGTTCTCAGGAAGTTTGACCCCTTCCAAAAACTGGAATCTTAATTTCAGCACCAGTTACGACTTTGATGCTAATAAATTTGCATACATGCAGTGTTCAATAACACGTAACCTACACTGTTGGCAAATGTCGGCCAGTGTAATCCCAATAGGTCCCTATCAGTCTTACAGTTTTACGGTTGCGGTCAGTTCGTCGTTGTTGCAGGACCTGAAATACACCCAGAGCAGCAACTACAGGGACGCCGTGAATTGGGGTGATTAGTTAACAGTAATTATGATACATGGATTATGGATGTAAAAATTGAAGAATCCTGGAAGCAGCGTCTGGCTTCCGAGTTTGAAAAACCTTATTTTCATGAGTTGGTTACTTTTGTGAAAAATGAATATGCCACTCAGACGATCTATCCTCCCGGACGGATGATGTTTAATGCCTTTGACCAGTGTCCTTTCGATCAGGTGAAAGTGGTTATTCTCGGTCAGGACCCGTATCATGGCCCCGGCCAGGCACACGGTTTGTGTTTTTCGGTCAATGATGGCGTTCCTTTTCCCAAATCGCTGCAAAATATTTTCAAAGAAATCCAGGACGACCTTGGGATCAATCCGCCGGCAACCGGTAATCTGTTGCGGTGGTCACAGCAAGGTGTGTTGCTGCTGAATGCTACCCTGACAGTACGTGCCCATCAGGCAGGATCCCATCAGAACAGAGGCTGGGAAACGTTTACTGATGCCGTTATTCATCGTATTGCCGAAGAAAAAACACATGTCGTTTTTATTCTTTGGGGGTCTTATGCACAAAAAAAAGGGTCTTTTATAGACCCTTCCAATCATTTGATTTTAAAATCGGCTCATCCGTCTCCGTTATCTGCCTATCAGGGTTTTTTCGGAAGCCGGCATTTCAGCAAAGCCAATGAATACCTCATCAGAACTGGACAAACACCGATCTCTTGGTAATAACTCTTAACTCTTAACTCTTAACTTACAATAGCTGCATACCAATCTGAGCTGCCTGAGATTTCATTTCTTCCGGCCAGATGCTGGCTTGAATCTCTCCGATATGCGCTTTCCTGAGGTAGAACATGCATAGACGGGATTGTCCGATTCCGCCTCCGATGGTTTGAGGTAATTCGTTATTGAGCAGGCGTTGGTGGAAATAGAGTTTTTTCCTGTCTTCAGTTCCTGTCAGTTGGAGTTGCTTCAGCATGATTTCCGGATTGACACGTATTCCCATTGACGAGATTTCCACGGCGCGGTTGAGTACATCGTTCCAGATCAGCAGATCACCGTTAAGGCCCGGGAATCCGTTCTCTACAGTCGACCAATCATCGTAGTCCGGGGCGCGATTATCATGCTTTTCTCCATTGCTCAGTTTACAACCGATTCCGATAATGAATACGGCTTTGTATTCGCGAGTGATTAAATCTTCTCTTTCTTTGGCGGTACAATCCGGAAAGCGTTGTAATAATTCCTCAGCATGGATAAAATGAATATTTTTGGGTAAAACCGGTTTGATTTCCGGAAACATTTCATAGACCATGTATTCAGTACGCACAATCGCTGCATAAATACGGGTGACGACTTCCTTCAGGAAATCTGTATTCCGATCAGATTCGTCCATGATCAGTTCCCAGTCCCATTGATCCACGTATAGGGAATGAAGGTTGCCCAGTTCTTCATCCGAGCGGATGGCATTCATATCGGTGTAGATTCCATATCCTTTTTCAACTTGCTGATCGGCTAAAGTCAGCCGTTTCCATTTAGCCAGCGAATGTACAATTTCGGCTTGTGAATCTTTCAAATCCTTTATGGGAAAAGAGACAGCCCGTTCTGAACCGCTCAGGTCATCATTAATACCGGTGCCTTTCAGTACAAAAAGAGGAGCTGTAGTTCGTCTCAGTCGTAATTCGGAAGACAGGTTCTGTTGAAAAAAATCTTTTATTTTTTTTATTCCCATTTCGGTTTCGGCCATATTCAAAATAGCCTTATAGTCCTTTGGCGTAATTAAATAACTCATAAATCTGTTTTTTTTAAATACAAAGATAATATTTTCTTTCATAATGATGATAATGGGATCTGAATATTTTCTAAATGATAATATTTGGTGGTTTGTTCTTTTTGATATATCTTTGCAGCTCGAAAATGGTCCCGTAGTTTAGTTGAATAGAACGGCAGATTCCGGTTCTGCAGGTCACAGGTTTGAGTCCTGTCGGGATCACGAGTGGAAAGGCGGTCAGTACAGTGTTGTACGGCCGCTTTCGTTTTTTACTGAAATAACCAACAATATTAAAAGGTACTCCTAGCTATTGTTGTAATCAATGCGGATGAAACAATCCGTGAAAAGTATGCGAATTTATCCGATATAAAACTTCTGAGTTAACAAGTCGCTCAGGCAAGATACGAAAAATAAACAAGGAACCTCCTGAAATCAGCATTTTAGGAGGTTTTTTGTTTTTGCCTGTTACAGGGAGTGTAACTAATTAAAGAATTCTGTTAGTTAAATTTTTCAAAATACATAATAAAATTATGTATAGAATCGTTATGTATATAGAGAATTAATTATATTTGTGCAGAAATCTCATTACTAATAAAAAAAACAATCGATTATGTTTTCACAGGAAATTTTGAAGGGGACAATTAAGCCGTTGATTATTAAATTAATAAAAGAAGAGGGGAGGATGTATGGATATCAGATTACACAAAAAGTAAAAGAAATATCCTCTGAAAGAATCACCATAACCGAAGGCGCTTTATATCCGGCATTGCATAAGCTGGTAGATGAAGGTGTGCTGGTAACGGTAAGCGAATGGGTTGGAAACAGGGAACGAAAATATTATCTTCTTTCCGAATTGGGTAAGCAAACAGCCGTTTCCAAACTGGAAGAAATCAGGGAATCTATTTTGATGCTGGTGCAACTGTTTGATCTAAAACCATTGGTTTATGACGTTGAGTGAATCGCAAGTCAGGGAAGTCAAAAAACACCTTGAGAAAAATAATATTGAAAGCCGGTTGGTTTTCGGAGATTTCCTCGATCACCTTTGCTGTATGATAGAGGAAAAAATATCCGGAGGGCTTTCTTTTGATGAATCGTTGAAATCGACATTTAATCACCTGCCGGGTTCTGAGATAAAAACAATAGAATTATTCACATTAAAATTATTGAATATGGAAACTTCATTTTCATCCCGTACATCATTGCTGGCCACAATCCCCTTCGGAATATTCGGTCTGGCGTGGGCATTTTCAAATTCAGGATTAAGTATTCCGGAATTTATTGAATTATTTTTACTTGTAGCATCTGTCATTTCCATGTTTGCATTATTTTGTGCAGGATGGGTAAACGATTTTCCCCGGTGGTCTTTTCCTTCTATTGGATTCTGTTTGCTTTTCAGTTCATTTTTTACAATGGTTTCAATTCCCAGCTTTTCGGATGAACTTTTGGGATTTTGGGCCTGGGTTCCATTTCTGATTACAATTGCCGTATGCCTGATGATCAAACCTTCTGTCGGGCCGGTAAAAAAACTTCTTAAAAGGATTAAGGAAGAACCGGCATTGATATTGTTTGCTTTGTATGGTTTTGCCCCATTCTTTTTATATGCGTGCTGTGATGAAGCTTATTCTGTTTGGATGATTGCTGTGGCTTTGCTTTCCACGTTGATGTTGTCTGCAGGAATCTATTTCTTTTTAAGAAGCAATAAAAAAAACAAAAGACTTGTTTCGATACTTGTATCCGGATTACTGGCTGTCATTTTTACTTTCGTTGCCTGTCATTTCTATTGGAATTGAACCATTTTTGAAAATAAAAAAGTATATTTGTAAGTAAGAACGCATGAAAAATAATCAGAAAAGAATAGCCATAGTAACCGGTGGAGCACACGGTATCGGAGAAGGAATTGTATTGAAACTCCTGGCAGAACAATGCATCGTTGTTGTTTTGGATTTCAATACCGGATATTTATCCACATTGAAATCTGAGTATAGTGACTTAGTTGATAAAACATTAAGATTATTTCGCTGTGATGTCGGAAATCCGGATGAAGTACAAAAAACAGTAAGCGAGATAATCCGTTTGTACGGTAAGATTGACTATCTGGTAAACAATGCAGGAATAAGTATATTTGAACCAATAGAAACCCTGTCTGTTGAAAACTGGAATAGGATTCTGTCTGTCAATCTCAGCAGTATTTTTTATCTGGTAAAAACATCGTTGCCTTTTTTAAGTGAAAAATCAGCCATTGTTAACATTGCTTCTACCCGTGCATTGATGTCGGAACCCAATGGAGAAGCATACGGTGCAACTAAAGGAGGCATCCTTGCGTTGACTCATGCTTTATCTGTCAGCTTGGGACCCAAGACAAGGGTAAATTGCATTTCCCCCGGTTGGATAGAAGTCAATAATTATGATGAATTATCGGAAACCGACCACCAGCAACATCCTGTGGGAAGAGTGGGGATGGTGGAAGATATTGCAGAAACAGCCTGGTTTTTATTGAGCGATAAAGCCTCTTTCATCACCGGACAAAACATTGTCGTTGACGGAGGTATGACCAAGAAGATGATTTACATTTAAAATTTCAAGCTATATGAAACAAATAGAAAAAATCTCGGAAAATAAGAATTATACAGCAGTAAACATAGGTAATCTGAATGAGTTGAGCGAATATTCCTTTATTCATCCCAAAACCGGACTAGAAGTCACAGGGAAAGTATTTGTCAAGGAAGCAATGAAAGCTTCCGGAACGGAAATTTCATTTACGACCCTTCCTCCACGAACAGAATTACCTTATTTTCATTTTCACAATAAAGATGAAGAAGCATATATCATTCTGAAAGGTTCAGGATATTATCAAGTGGATGATGATTGTTTCCCTATCTCCGAAGGTAGTGTGATAAGGGTTGCTCCTCAGGGAATAAGGGGACTTTGCAATACTTCCGATGAAACAATGGTATATATCTGTATTCAAGCAAAAGAAAATTCATTAGAAGAACATACGACAGACGATGGAGGTCGTGTCCCTTGTGAGCCCAAATGGAGAAAAAATCTTGAAACAGACAACATTTTATAAACGAAAAAATCCGGCAATTACATTAGTAACTGTCGGATTTTATTGATAGAAAGGATTATATTACAGTTTAGGTAGATGAAAAAAATGGCTTATTTATTTTGTCCCGGGGCATAAGGTTTGGCAGATTGGCTGCCGGTCACTTTTTTTGCTTGTCCGGGAGGAATTTTGCCCGAACCTGTTGTTTTAACGCAGGTACATGAACTAAGAATCAGCAATGACAAAGTCAAGCTTATCAATAATTTAATTTTTTTCATTTTCTTCTGTTTTTTAAAAACAATTATTTTTTCAAGGTTATCTGTCCTAAATCTTTTACCTGGCCTGTAACAATTGAAATTCCAGTCTGTTCCGAATCCTTGTACCCGCTTGCATTGTCTGCATCAAAAATAACTTTCCAAGAAGAAGACGGTTGTAGTCCGGCCATCAGAAAATAACCATCGGAACGAGGATAAGCTAATACACTATCGGTCCCTAAAACCGCCCATACAACCGCATTGGCTTCCTGCGGCAGCACAAATCCTTTCAAGCTTCCACCTGTAGCATCGGTATAAGTACGTATGACAGGTTTCAATTGATATTTGCCCGAACCGGTCTCTACAATGGAACGGGAAGCGTCAAAATCAATCCAAAGCCTGTAGGCAATATCAGGGATTAATTCATCATGCAGGTTCAGTTTTAATCCGCTTTGTTGCGCGGAAGGAGTTTCCAACGGATAGGTTTGTCCGCCTTTCACTACGGAATTGCCGTCATTACTCAAAATCAGGCGGATCTGACTTATTTTACCTGCCGGGACATCCTCTCCGGCCAGTAATGTATCCACTCCATTTTGAAAATCAAGCAGGTCATAAATTCCCGGATGCAGCAAATCCAATTGTACCCAATCTGAGTTTATGTGTAAGGAAACAGATTGGATATTGATATTTACCGCATCGTATGGAGCTGGCGCATCAGTCAAACGTATTTCTACGTGCGTGGTTCCTGTACTGCTCTTATCATCGTCATCACAGCTTACAAAAACGAAAACAAGCATCAGTAATATCGCAACACTCACAAAATGAATCTTTTTCATACCACTTAATTTTTAATTAATAATATAGAAACAGATTACCCCATTTAATAAAACGAATTATTTTATCAAAAAGTTCAAGTTCCACCTACTTTAACTATAATTTAAATTTTTAAAAAAGCAAAACAACAAGAATAGGGATCCAAGAATGGTCTGAACCTTTTTGGTGATTTACCTGGGGCTCTGTACCTCTATTTACAAATCTGTATCACAGCATATTATAAAAGGTTACTTTTTTCAAGAGCGAAAGGATTATATGAAAAAAGCCCCCGATTGTCTCGGAGGCTCAATTATCATTATCATTGTTTTACCAGTTGCGGCGGGAAATAGTCGCCTGAAGTAATATCGGCCGACGGCCCGTAATAACGGAAAGTCAAGTTGAATTTTTGACCTTCTATGGTAGGAAGCCAGTTGGACTGAGGATATTTCGCCAGCGGTTTGGGGCCGAATACAAGTGTCAACGAACCGTCGGCATTATTCTTTAATCCCGATTGATTGTTCAGTAAATAACGCTTCAGCGGGTTGGGTAACACCTGAAATTTCACCGCATCGACTGCAATTATCGACCAAAAATACGTTGCTTTGCTCGACGGCAATACTTCTTTGGGGAAAGTGAGCGTGTATGTATCGCCGCCGTCGATACCTGCCTTCGTAAAGTAAGTCACTTCACCCATATTATTAGCCCAGATACCACCGTAATCAACAGTTGTACGCACGACATAATTGTCCCCGTAATTACCGATAGACTTTGGTCTTGTCCTCCCATTTTGCGATACGCCTAAATTATATATCGTTTCAAAGAGGATAGGAATACCTTTGGCTCTCCCTGAGAAGTTTTAACAAGTGTTGCAGACGGATAGTCTCTTTTACGTCGCTACCCAATTCAACACCTGCCAATACACGTGATGTTTTGGTCGGAAGGTTGACACGCAAGGCCCCTTCGGGAATTTGGGGATTGCTTCCTTTGAGGCACAGCACAAATTTGCCGAAAGGATGTTCGGGGAATGTCCTTTCATTGATGTTGAGCAAGGTTTCGCTCCAACCGTTCAGCATTTGCCAGGTGTAGTACCGACCCTTGATTTCGGGTATTTCAAGTAATATGTATGTGTTTTCATCCACTGCCACCCAGGCTTCGCTGTATGCCACGTCCAGATTGGGATTGGCCCATGCCACGGCATCGGGTTCACGATGTGTGATTTGATTCCATTTGAAACCTTCCTTTTCGAAGTCCAGCCGCTCCTGTTTCAGTACCAGTTCCCTGCCCAACATATAAATATAAGCGTCAGCAATGTTCTGGTCGGATATGGTAGAGGCTTGTGGCTTGCTTTGATTTTTAAAAAGTTTTAAGATTCTATGATTGGGGATAATAATAAAAAACTCCTGACTTTCATATCAAGAGCTTTTTGCACACATATTATAAAGTTCTATATGCAGGTGGCTACCTGTTTCAAGTCTGCTGTTTTTTACACTTGAGTTGCTCTTTTTTGCACTTCGCCTTAAAATAAAAATCCCCAAATTTCATTGAAATTCAGGGATTTACGTCTTTTTTTTTCTTGTACTGGTGATTTGCCTGGGGCTCGAACCCAGGACCCCATCCTTAAAAGGGATGTGCTCTACCTGCTGAGCTAGCAAATCAGCCTCTTGCTTTCAAAAAGCGAGTGCAAAGGTAGTTAAAAAAAAATACAATCCAAAATTTCCCCTTCGTTTTTTAATTTTATATCTTTGTCCTTTGATCTAATAAACAAACAAGTTGTTCAAGAATTATGGCGGACGATAAAAAAATTATTTTTTCTATGGTGGGAGTGAATAAGATATTTCCTCCTCAAAAACAAGTATTGAAAAACATCTATCTATCTTTTTACTATGGAGCTAAGATCGGTATCATCGGTTTGAACGGTTCCGGTAAATCGACTCTTTTGAAGATCATAGCCGGAGTTGAAAAAGAATATCAGGGGGATGTTGTGTTTTCTACCGGATATAGCGTTGGTTATCTGGAACAGGAACCTAAGCTGGATGATTCCAGGACCGTAAAAGAAATTGTACAGGAAGGTGTACAGGAGATTGTAGACGTCCTGAAAGAATATGAAGCAATCAATGAAAAATTCGGACTTCCCGAGTATTATGAAGATCCGGATAAGATGGATACCCTCTTTGCCCGTCAGGCCGAATTGCAGGATAAAATCGATGCAACGGATGCCTGGAACCTGGATAGTAAGCTGGAGAGGGCTATGGATGCCTTGCGCTGTCCTCCTGAAGATCAACTGGTAGGAACACTTTCCGGGGGAGAAAGGAGACGGGTGGCTCTTTGCCGCTTGTTGCTCAAACAACCCGATATTTTATTGCTGGATGAGCCGACCAACCACTTGGATGCCGAATCGATCGATTGGTTGGAACAACACCTGCAACAGTATGCCGGAACGGTTATCTGTATCACGCACGACCGCTATTTCCTGGATCATGTGGCCGGCTGGATTCTCGAACTGGATAGGGGAGAGGGCATTCCATGGAAAGGGAATTATACGTCCTGGCTGGAACAGAAAACGACCCGTATGGCTCAGGAAGAAAAACAAGCCAGTAAGCGGAGAAAAACGCTGGAGCGGGAACTGGAATGGTCGAGGATGGCTCCGAAAGCACGTCAGGCCAAAGGAAAGGCCCGTTTGAATTCATACGAACAATTATTGAATCAGGATGTCAAAGAGCGGGAAGAAAAGCTGGAAATATTTATTCCGAACGGACCGCGTCTGGGAAACAAAGTGATTGAATCCCAGCATGTAGCAAAGGCTTTTGGTGATAAATTACTATATGATGATCTGAATTTTATGCTTCCTCCCAACGGTATTGTCGGCATTATCGGTCCTAACGGGGCTGGAAAGACCACTCTTTTCCGCTTGATTATGGGATTGGACCAACCGGATAAAGGGACTTTTGAAGTGGGAGAAACCGTTAAAATAGGATATGTAGATCAGGCACACGCGGATATAGATCCGGATAAAACTGTATTTCAGGTCGTTTCGGGAGGAACGGAGTTTATCCGTGTGGGAGGAAAAGAAGTTAATTCCCGGGCTTACCTCGGACGCTTTAATTTTACAGGAGCTGACCAGGAAAAACGTTGCGGTGTACTTTCCGGAGGAGAGAGAAATCGCTTGCATCTGGCATTAACCCTCAAGTCGGAAGCAAATGTACTATTGCTCGACGAGCCTACCAACGATATCGATGTCAATACGTTACGTGCATTGGAAGAAGGATTGGAAAACTTTGCCGGTTGTGCGGTTGTTATATCTCATGATCGTTGGTTCTTAGACCGTATTTGTACGCATATTTTGGCTTTCGAAGGCGATTCTCAGGTCTTTTTCTTTGAAGGTTCTTATTCTGAATACGAAGAAAATAAAAAAATGCGCCTGGGTAACGTAGAGCCTAAAAGGGTACGCTATCGCAAATTGATCGCTGATTGATAGTCAGCTTGGTATGCGGAGAATACGGTGTTACCGCATACTAAAATGAAAAAAAACGTATTGCTTATCATCTGGATTGCTTTGTTTGCTTATGGTCCCTGGTCGATCGTAAGCGGACAAGCAATACCTGAAGATGCCAGTGCTCCGGCAGATTCCTTGATTCGTAAAATAATAGCCCGGATGCCATTGAACCAGATTGAATACCAGCCTTATTTTCAGTTTGATCAATATGAAAGATCTTCCCTTTCCATTACAGAATTGAATCCGGATCAGCAAAACAAAAAAATATTCGATGCGATTCAATTTCTGTTCCATTATGTAGATACTTCTGACGTAGCCGGCGGCCGGATAAAAACATTTTCGGTCCGGGAAGCTTTATCGACTGTATATCAAAGAAAAAAACCTTCCACCAGGAAAAGTATTGTAACGGCAATCCGCTATAAAAGTGCAGATAAGAAAAATGAATCCAAACGGTTGGATGCTTTATTTACGGAAGCGATTCAACAGGTGGATGTTACGGACGACCGGGTGGATTTGTTTTTTAAACGGTTTGTCAGTCCTGTTTCATCCGAACATGCTCTTTCTTTTTATCGGTATTCGATAGCGGGAACCCTGGAGCATGAGGGGCAAACCTATGTAAACCTGGTATTTGAACCTTATAATAAACAAGATCCCGGTTTTGTTGGAAATATGTGGATTACTACCGATGGATCTTACGCTATCCGTAAGATTGTGTTGAATACTCCACCGGAAATAAACCTGAATTTTGTAACAAAGACAACGATTGTCCAGGAGTTTGAACCGTTACCGGAGGGGCATTGGGTGAAAACAAGGGAATCGTCGCTCGCTGCATTCTCATTTTTGAAAATTCGTTATAACTTACTGGTCCAGAGTGAAAAGATATTGAAAAATTATACTGTTACCCAGGATCCGTTGCTGCATTTTGGTTTTAATGACGAGGTTGTGATGGGGGAGAAGGCTGAAAATCAACCGGATTCGGTATGGCAAGGCTATCGTCCGGTTTTCCTGAATAAAAAGGAAAGTAAAGAAGAAAAAGAAAGCGCTTTTATCCTGGACCTGGAAAAGTTACCGTTTTATGATGCTCTGGTTGAGTGTACTCAGATCCTGCTTACCAATTATGCCCACACCAGTAAACGGTTGGAAGATAGTAAATTTGATCTGGGACCCATTTGGAGTACAATCAGCCGGAACGATGTGGAAGGGTATCGTTTCCGGTTGGGAGGGCGAACTACGGCTCATTTTAGTAAGCATTTTTTTCTAAAAGGGTACGGAGCGTATGGTACTCTGGATAAAAAATGGATGTATAGTGGAGAGGCCATTTATTCTTTTGATTCCAGGGCGTATTTTGAAGATGAATACAGGAAAAACAACCTGGGCTTAGTCTATCAAAACGATATACATACGCCCGGACAAGAATATCTTTATGCCAGTCCGGATAATATTTTTCTCTCTTTTAAGCGGGGGAAAGCGGATAAAATGACATATATCCGCAAGACTGAGATCTGGTATGAAAGAGAATTTGGATCCGGATTTTATTGGAAATTCTGGGGTAAATCCTGGGATGAAACAGCAGCCGGATCCTTGCAGTTCCTGAGAAAATATCCGGATGGACGTACTGTGGATATCGGCAGTTATAATGAGGTCGAATTAGGTTTGATGCTTCGTCTGACTTTCAATGAAAAATTTTATGAAGGGAGGGACTCCCGAATGGTCCTCCATCGCGACGGACCGGTTTTTACATTGTCACAGAATGTTGGATTAAAGGGTGTTTTCGGAAGTAATTACAATTATTATTTTGCAGATTTCTCGGTTCAGAAGAGATTCTGGTTTTCGGATCGCGGTCACCTGAATGGGATTGTAAAGGCCGGTAAGCTGTGGGGACAGGCTCCTTTCCCTTTGCTGATTTTGCCGAATGCCAATCAGACTTATACCATTCAGCCGGAATCTTACAGTATGATGAATACCCTGGAATTTATCAATGACAAGTATGTGTCATTGGACCTGGCTTATCACCTGGACGGATGGCTTTTCAACCGGATCGGATTTCTCCGGAAACTCAAGTTGCGGGAAGTCCTTTCTTTCAAGGGATTAATGGGAAATTTGAGTCCGGGCAATAATCCTGATTACAATAGAACCCTTTTTCTTTTCCCTGAAAACTCCTATACAATGGGAAACGATCCTTACATGGAAGTCGGAGTGGGAATTGAAAACATTTTTAAAGTATTACGCGTGGATTATGTCCGGCGTCTGACTTACCTTAGCAATGCCGATATCGACAAGAACGGATTGCGTGTTACTATTGTACTTTCTTTTTGAGATTTACTTCTTTTTTCCACCTTTTCCTTTGGTTGTTTTTTCCGGAGTTTCCTTGATTATTTTCATGCAATCTTCAAAAGAAAGTTCAGAAGGGACTACGCCTTTAGGTAATTTATAATTATTTTTCTCATAAGCGAGGTAGGGTCCGAAACGTCCGTTCAGTACCTGCAATTTATCGTCTTCTGCGAATGTCTTGATTACTTTCTGAGCTTCTTTTTCTTTTTTCTCCCGGATGAGTTGTTCGGACTCTTCAATCGTGATGGAAAGAGGACTCATATTTTTGGGAATCGTTGTAAATGTATTCTCATATTTGAGATAAGGCCCGAAGCGTCCGATAGCTGCTGTTACCGTTTTCCCGTTCAATTCGCCGACAACCCGTGGTAATTCGAATAGCTTGAGGGCTTGCTCCAAGGTTATTGTTTCAATCGATTGATCTTTCATCAAGGAAGCAAAGAGCGGTTTTTCTTCATCGTCTGCATGACCGACCTGGACAAAAGGCCCGTATCGTCCTATTTTTACAGAAACCGGTTTTCCTGTTTGGGGATCCGTTCCCAATATCCGTTCACCTACTTTATGCTCCGTTTTTGCTTGGGAGGCAGCTTCCACAATCGGATGGAAAACTCTATAAAACCGGTCGATGGTATCGGTCCATTTCAAGTCTCCTTCCGCTACTTTATCCAGTTCTTTTTCTATATCAGCGGTAAAGTTATATTCCAGTACAGCAGGAAACTGATCGATAAGAAAATCATTAACAACCAATCCTGTATCGGTAGGCATTAACTTTCCTTTGTCGCTTCCGACCATTTCTTTTTTAGTATGGGACGTAATTTTCCCAGCCTTCAGAGTCAGAGTTGTAAAATTCCGTTCTTCTCCGTCTTTATTGCCTTTGATCACATATCCCCGGTTCTGGATGGTAGAAATGGTAGGTGCGTATGTAGACGGCCGGCCGATTCCCTGCTCTTCCAGTTTGCGGACCAGGCTGGCTTCCGTATACCTGGCAGGGCGCTGGGATAGACGTTCCGTTGCCGTTACTTCGGACAAATTCAATGATTCATTCAACTTCAGGGGAGGAATCAGGGTATCTGCATTTTCGTCCTGATTTTCTTCATCACTGCTTTCCATATATACCCGCAGGAATCCGTCGAAACGGACTACTTCTCCGTTGACGTAAAATTTATCCTGAGAATTATTGCTGATACCTACGGTTACCGTTGTGCGTTCCAGTTCGGCATCTGCCATCTGGGAAGCAACGGTTCTTTTCCATATCAGTTCATAAAGCTTTTGTTCCTGAGCTGTTCCTTTAATCGTTTTTTTATCGACATAGCTCGGGCGGATGGCTTCGTGTGCTTCCTGAGCCCCTTTGGTTTTTGTCTGGAACTTGCGGACTTTTACATATTCTTTCCCAAATTCCTTTTCCACTTCTTTTTTCGTGGTGGAAAGAGCCAGGTCCGATAAATTGACGGAGTCAGTACGCAGATAGGTAATGAATCCCGACTCATATAATTTTTGGGCTACCGTCATGGTTTGGGAAACTGAGAATCCCATTTTACGGGACGCTTCCTGTTGAAGGGTTGATGTTGTAAAAGGCGCTGCCGGAGACTTTTTAGCCGGTTTGGTAGTGATGTCTTCGATTGAAAAGGAGGCATTTTTAAGCTGTTCCAGCAAGAATTGAGCTTCCGCTTCTGATTTGAGCCTGCGTCCCAGTTCCGCTTTAAGAACTGTTGTGCCGTCAGGTAAAATAAAAACAGCTAATACCCGGTAATAAGCTTCTGCATTGAAGTTATTGATTTCCCGTTCCCGTTCGACGATCAGGCGTACGGCTACAGATTGTACACGGCCTGCTGAAAGGGAGGGTCTTATTTTTTTCCAGAGAATGGGAGATAACTCAAAACCAACAATCCGGTCGAGTACCCGTCGTGCTTGTTGGGCATCCACCAGGTTATAGTCGATGTCACGCGGATTTTCGATGGCATGCAAAATTGCATTTTTTGTAATTTCGTGGAAAACAATACGTTTGGTATGATCCTTATTGAGTCCCAGCGCTTCAAACAAATGCCAGGCAATGGCTTCTCCTTCCCGGTCTTCATCGGATGCCAGCCAAACCATCGGTGCTGTTTTGGCTTCTTTTTTCAGCGTTTTTACGATTGTTTCTTTATCCGGAGAAATGATATATTCGGGTTGATAGTTATTCTTTACATCAACACCTAGTCCTTTATCTTTCAAATCACGGATGTGTCCGTAGCTGGACAATACTTTGTAATTATCTCCTAAAAATTTTTCAATGGTTTTGGCTTTCGCCGGAGACTCTACTATTACGAGATTTTTTTGCATGAGCTATTATTTCTTGTTCTTTCCGCGCGCAAAGTTATGAAAAAACTTTAGAATCTGATATTTAAACCACCCATAAAGCTAAAATTTTGCGCGGGATAACCATACCAGAGATCATATTTTTGAAAAAGAAGGTTGTTTACTTGTCCAAAAATAGAAAAGGTATCGTTGATTGTATAGGTTCCCCTGATTTTAAGATCGTTTATATTTTTCATTTTTACTGATTCCTCAAAAAGCGCTTTCCGGCCGGTTTCCAGGTGATAAATGGCATTTAAATGCAAGGGGAGCTGAGGTATCCGGAATCCAATGTTCAGGTCGGTTTCAAAAGTTGGTTTGTTCCAGGCTTCATATCGAACGGAACGACCTCCGTTGTCAATGTGTTTGGAAGGGACATCCCATTGGTAAAATGTAGCTTTCAGTCCGAATTCAAACAGATCCTGATAAGCATATTTCAAGGAACCTCCCATTTTGAAAACATTGACATCCATGTATTGAACTGCATTGAGATTCCCTGCCAGGTAGGTTTGTGTTGAATTTTCCGTATTATATCCGGCAACAGGAATAAAAAAATGTTCGTCTTTCGTGTGTTTATATCCGGCGAAAACGTCAAACCACCAATTACTTGCAATGGCAGACTTGATTCCGACGCTAGCATCGAAAGAAGTCTGGGAATCTTTTATTCTCAGCATAGGTGATACATACCGGTTTTCTCCAAACATGGAATACAATCCGTTATCCTGTACACCGCCGTCCATTTGAATATACAAAGACATTTTTTCCAATGGGTGGTAAGTGAAATTGATGTTCGGAGCAAAATTGACCGAATTGCTGTCGCCAAGCAGGAAATTAATTTTTGCACCCAACTGCAGGTCCCAGTTACTGCCTTCCATGGTAAAATAAGGATTTAATAGCAAATTGGAGTAACCATCGAATCCTGTAAACTGCAATTTTTCTTGTTTAGGAACAGTCATGGAATAATTTTTCAGATAACCACCCAGCCCGATAGCCATATCCGTATTAAAACCTTTGTGTACATCCCAACCGATCCTGAAGCGGTTTTCTTTGGGCCCATCCAACGATTCATAAGCGGCGTATTTCTGATTAAAAGTAGCATATCCTATTTTCAACATGTAGGCCAGTTCATCGCTTTCACCTTCGGAAGAGATACCTGCATTAAAATCGATGCTGTTATTAACCTGATTGAGGTCTTTGTCAATATTTAATTCTTCGAAAAGAGGAACAGACGATGAGCTATATTCCGGCACAGTCCAGCCGTAATAGTTAAATCCGGAGTACAGGTACTGGAAATCAGCGTTCAGTCGGATTTTCCCGAAGTTGTGCATGAAATCCATTCCGATCCGGTTGTCATTAATCTTCATTTTCTGTTTATAATCATCCTGCAGATAAGTAACATTTCCGTTACTGGAACGATGAGAGCCGAACAAACTCAGTTGATCTTTTTCCGAATTCAGGATCTGATAACCCAAGTCACCATCAATATCGACAAAAGTACTTACCCCGGCAGATAAATATCCCCTTTTTCCGGAGGTTGCCAGTTCCGTAAAATAAGGCTTGGACTGGAGTATGTAAAGTTGGGGCTTTATGTCGAGAGGAACGCTGTAATTAGCAAACTCAACCTGAGTTTTAGGCGCTTCCGGTTCTTTGATTTCGGGCAACTGATTCACTTTGGAGGCATCGCGGATACTGGGATTATATTCTTTTTCCAGCGTGAGCTCACGGGTCAGCGTAGTAGTATCTTTAGTCGCTGTTTTCTGTTGGGCCTGCAGTTGAAAAGAACCGCACAAAGCCGCTAATATGATCAGATATGAAATTTTTATGTTCATTGTTGATTGAGTTTAGCCATACGTTCGTTAATCAGGGAATGAATATCATCGTTGGTGTTTTTATAGTTGTGTTGCAGGCTTTCCAGGTATTGGCGTGCCTGTAACATGTCTTTCTTGGCTACATAAACATCCGATAACAGGACAAAGCTGCGAGCCAGCCAGTAAGCATGCGGAGTTCCTTTCTGAATATAATCCAGGACTTCCGCTTCCGCTTTGTTCCAGTCTTTATTGTCGTAATAATACTGTGCCAGCATGTACTTGGCTTCAGCTCCGAAAGCAGTCCGGGTATCTTTGGCCAATTCGGTCAATGTACTCAGTGCTTGTCCTTTTTCTCCCAGTCCCCAGTATGCTTTCACCCGGTAATACCTGGTTTCAACAGCCATTTCAGGATCAAGGGAAGGCTCTTTTAATAACCGGTCGGATGCTTTGATTATATCCGCATATTTTTTCAATTGGAAAGCCGATCGCATGATTCCCAACGAACCGATGTTCTGGTTGATTTTACTTTCCGCGGTATTCTGTAACCGTTCGTAAGAGAATAATGCAGCTTCGTATTCCTGGTCTTTATATTGCAACTCGGCTACACGGGCTACCGCTTCTTCCGTAAATTTATTGTTGCCGGCTTCCAGTACCTTCATATATTCCGGTTTTGCGGCAGCATAGTCTTTCTGGTCGTAATAAGTTGCGGCCAGGTAGTAATGTGCATGTGTGCTGAAATTACCGTCCGGAAAACTTTGCAGGTATTTTTTCATACCGGTCTGCGCTTGCTTGGTATCTCCTTTCATGAAAAATTTCTCAGCAGCCAGGTAAGTCAGTGAATCCTGTTCGCTGGCTTCAAATTTAACAGAGCCACCCAGGGACTTGATGTAATCGGCATATCCGCTGACATCATTCAGGTCGAAATAGACGGATTTCAGGTCTTGTACGGCTACTTTGGCTTCTTCGCTCCCAGGATATTTTTCCACTACTTTTTTATAAGCGACAGCCGCTTTTTCCGGTTGGTTGGAGTTAAAATACAACAAGCCGATTTGTATCCCTGCTTTCCGGGCGTTGGTACTTTCCGGGAATCTTTCGATGAGGTTTTCATAGGTTTGAATCGCCTGGCTGTTATTTTCCAACATTACATAGGACCTTCCTTTTTCATACATGGCATCCGTAATGTAACGGGAATCGGGATACGATTGGATCATGTTATCCATTTGAGCGATTTTTCCTTTGTAATCTTTTTGTAATCCCAGGATGAATCCTTTTTGAAAGACAGCATAATCTCCCATGGAAGGTTGTAATGTAGCCGCCTGATTGTATGCATTCACTGCATCCGTAAACTGGCGGTCATAGAAATAACAGTCTCCCAAACGGGCATAAGCGTCGGCCAGACTTACTTTTGACTTGTCTCTTTCCTGTTGGATATACGAGTTGAAAGAAGATTTTGCGGTGCTATATTGCTCCTGTTGGAAAGCGCAATAACCTAAATTGTAATAAGCCATCACAGGAAGATCGCCGGAAGTATTGCCGGATTGTAAATAAGCCCTGTAGTCTTTGGCTGCGGCTTCGTATTCTCCTTTTTTATAATGAGATTCACCTCTCCAGTAAACCGCATTGTTTTTTTCTGCGGGGGCATAACTACCGGCCGCAATCGCCTTGGTGAAATACGTTACAGCCGAATCAAAATCAGTATTGGTGAAATAGACCGTTCCCAGGTGGTAATAAATTTTTTGCCGGGCTTCCAGAATTTTAGTTCCCGGATTTTTGATCTTATCAATGGATGCAAGGGCCGTATTGTAATTTTTAGTAGTCAGGTAAACATCCACCAGGCAATCATTCACTTTGTCGGCATAAATGGATTTCGGATATGTATTCAGGAAATTTTCCAGGACAGTGACCGATTCTCCGAATGCGGATACGGAATTTTTGTGCAGCAGCATGGCATAATTGTACATGGAGGCTTCTTTTGCCTGTGCATCAAAATTCATCCGTGATGCAGATTCAAACGCCATCAGTGCATTTTTGGAATCACCTTGTTTGAGGTAGGCTTGTCCCAGATAAAGATACGTATTTTGTCCCAGGGCATCATTGGCCGGAGCACTCTTACTTAAATAATTGATAGCTTGTGCATAATTTTTCTGATGAAAATAAGAGACGCCCAGCAAATACAGATCGTTACGTCCCGGGGTGCTGTTTGAAGCAGCATATTCTCCCAGGTATTGAACGGCTTTGGCATAATCTCCTTCATAATAGGCCGAAGCACCTACGATGCGGCAAGCCTCGCCGTTATGCTCATGATTCGGGTAATTTTCCAGTAAGGAAGAGCC
The DNA here is from genome assembly GCA_031553885.1 of Bacteroidales bacterium. GTDB lineage: Bacteria > Bacteroidota > Bacteroidia > Bacteroidales > Azobacteroidaceae > JAVBKV01. The sequence goes on along the minus strand of JAVBKV010000026.1, from coordinate 22,481 downwards.
CTCCCGGATTGTTTGGGCGTAACGTCCCTGAATAAAGTTGATCTGAGTCAGATAATACAAGACTTCGGGTTTGAATTGGGCGTTGTCTTTTATTTTGTTGAATAAAGGCAAAGCCTGGTTGTATTCTCCGTCGGTGTAGTACAGGTAGGCCGAATAATAGGTGGCGGCATCTTTGTAAGTCCTGCTGTTGTCTTTCAGAATACCGAATAAACGGCGTGCTTCATCTTTTTTGTTTGTCTGCAGGCAGGAAAGAGCCGTACGGTAAGCATAATCTTCCTGTTGTTTAGCCGATAAATTGTCGATATTCGTTTTGTTGAACCAATAGATGGCTACCAGGTAATCCTTTTCGTTGAAATGGGTAGATCCGATCATGAAGCAAGCTTCGTCGTAATGCCTGCTATCGGGATAGGAGTCCAGGTAATTTTTCAATTCAAGGCCTGCATCTTTCCGTCCCTGGTTGAAAGCCGAAGCCGCCAGCAGGAAATCGGATTCCTGTATCAGATCTGCATCTGTCGACTGCTTTTTGAAAGCGTTCAGTTTGTCGATGCATCCGGCATAATTCTGGTCGTCGTACATGGACTTGCCTTCGAGGAAAAGGCGATTGCCGGAAGTGAAGAATGCAGAGCGTTGTGCCGTAGTTAATTGAAGGCAAAAAACAAAGCACAAAAAAAAGATTGTTTTTTTCATCATAAAATGCATTGAAAAAGATATGAGTGCAAAGATACAATTTTTATACAAAGGAATTCTTAATTTAAGATTGTTTAAGCCAAATTTCGACCGCTTTCCGGATGGAAGTCAATCCGAAAAGCTGTGGATTCAGTTCGTTGGGGGATATAAAAAATAGTTCTGCAACATCATCGTCAGGACGAAGTCCGTCCAGATTGTTTGCCACGCAATGGAAGAACAAATCTACGGTGTGAACATCCAATCCGGAATAGGTGTAAATATTGGGAAGAGAAAACAGATAGACCGGATCATCGATAGTTAATCTGGTTTCTTCTGAAATTTCTCTTCGGATCGCCTCTTCGGCGGTTTCATAAAGATCGACAAATCCCCCGGGTAAATCCAGTGTACCTTTTGCCGGATCTTTGGCCCGACGGGCAACCAGTAACCGTCCTTCCGTATCTGTAATGAATGCAGCTGTAGAAGAGCTTGAGTTGAAATAATAAATAAACCCGCAATTCTGACATCGTTTGGACTTAAAATCATTCTCATAAAAATGCTTGGAGCCACAACGGGGGCAGAACAGAAACGAAGCTAATGGATGCATAATATACCGTTTTCTTATATAAACGGACATTATACGGTTTTATGTTAAAAAGGCTGACAAAAAATTTATTTTAATGAACCCGTTTTACTTCCATTTTAACCTGGCTTATCTTTCTGGTCGAAAATTTTTTGTTGTCTTCTTTGCTGATTCTGGTAATGTGTCTGACTACATTAATCCTTTCTGTAAGGTCTGCTTCGATGATTTGGTTTACTTCTAAGTTACGAAGAGTTTCCGTCCAACATATTTTGCGGACAATTTTTCCTTTGTTTTTCAGTTCCATTTCGATTAAATTTTATACATTTGTCCTATGCAATATTTGACTACAAATTTAATACTTAAATTTTAAAGTTTTGAATTTAAAATGTTAAAATATTAAGTATGAAAGATAATTTATAATTATTCTAAATAAAATGTTTTCGGAACGACTAATTGAAGCAATTAACAGAAAAGGGGTTTCACGCTACAGAATAGCCAAGGATACAAAGATTACAGAGGCAACGTTGTCGAATTACTTTAATGGGAAAGTAAGACCCAGCCGTTCCATTGTAAAACAACTGGCCGAATATTTAGGTGTTGATTATTATTGGCTGTTAAACGGAGAGGTGAGATTGGATACCGTGTCTGATCCTGACGGAAATCCTTCTGCAGAAAAAACTTCGGGGCGGAAGACTAAATATAATAAATCGGATCAGAATGGCGTGATTCGTCTCCTGGAGAGCCGGTTGAAAGAACTGGAAAACCAACTGAAGAAGAAAGACGAACAGATCGATCATCTGATCCGGATTCTCGAAAGTAAGTTCGGGATGAACGCGGAAGACTTGAAGAGTTAAGAATTAAAAGTTAAAAATTAAGAGTTGAAATTTAAGGAATTATATCTCTTGTTGTGTATTAACTCTTAACTTTTAATTCTTAGCTCTTAACTTAACAAAAACGACAGTTCGTCTGAGGACTCCAACTCTCTCGTCGTTTCTCCTTTTCTGAATAACCGGGCCGGCCGTGGGCCTACAAGGCGAAGTTGGTCGCCTTCCCTTCGGAGTAACGTCGATTCTCTTAATCCTACAACATAAATTTCCGGGTTAATTTCAATGAACTCTGTAATCCGTTCTTCCCTCGTTTCTCCTCCGAAACCTTCCGGGTGTGCATCTAAAAAATGGGGATTGATCTGAAAAGGAATCAGGTTTAATGTATCGAAACTGATGGGATCGATGATCGGCATGTCATTGGTCGTGCGTAAAGTGGGACAGGCTATATTGCTTCCCGCACTCCAGCCGATGTAAGGCGTTCCGGAGATTACCTTTTTCCGGATGGGTTGCATCAGACCGTTTTCGTGCAGCAATTGTACCAGACGCCAGGTATTCCCCCCTCCAACAACAATCACTTCCGCTTCTTCGACCGCTTTCAGCGGATCTGAGAAACGATGAATACTCCGGACATGGTGTCCCAATTCTGCAAACCGGTTTTCCACCCTGGTTTCATACTCTTCGTAACTGAACCGTACGGCTGCGTAAGGAATAAAAAGAACTGTGGTCGGTTTTTCCCCCAGAAAATTCCTGATTTCCTGTTTGGGGTACTCTAAATAACCTTCTCCCGGATTCGTTGAATTACTTAATAATAACAGTCTCATATCAGGGCCTTTAAAATTTAGTTTTCAGATTATGGATATTCAGCTTCAATTTAAAGTTGAATAGTAAGAAGTCCATTTCACAAAGTTCGAGAATATTATCGAATTTTCCAAAAACATTTGCTTTTAACCGGCTGTTATACGGTAAATAAATCATTGTATCATGAAACATTTCGTTGTTGTTTTATCCGTTTTTTTATTTTTCGTTCTGACTGTTTTTGCTCAGGATAAGTCCAGGATGACGGGTCGTTCCGGAGAAGTGTTTCCATATCCGTACAGACATTTTACTTATATCCAGCCGCGTTTTGACCGCACGAATTATGATGGCGACGGTTATCTCAATGCTTATGTAATCCGGACTGGAATTAGTATGCCTGGTGATTTTAACATGAGGGTGGAGCTTCCCCTGGCAGAAACTAACCTTCCGGGAACACATGTCTTCGGACTTTCGGATATCAAACTTCGTTTGCTGCACGCGACCGAATTGTATGAGAGTCTTTACCTGGGGTATGGTGCCGAATTTGCATTCCCTACCGCTACAGATCCGGCACTGGGAGCCGGGAAATGGCAATTCAGACCCGAATTGGGTGCCGTCTATTTTTTTGGAAAAGCGGATGAGGTGAAAGGTTCTGCGACTCTTGGAGTCGATTATCGGTTTGATTATGCCGGACAGAGCGATCGCAGACACATCAGCGTGCTGGGAATTGTTCCGAATATCGACTATTGGGCCCCCCGTTGGTACATCGGTTATTATGCTACCTGGACTTATGATTTCAACAGCAGGATTTTTGATTTACCCCTGGATGTGGAATTCGGCTATACGCTTTTCCCTAAAATAGTGGTAGCTTTCGAATTTATTCAACCGTTGATAAAAAATACGGGATATCAGAATGAGTTTGCCATAAAGTTGAGGTATTCTTTGTGATTTTGAAATTTGTTGCTATTTTTGCGGGATATATCCAGCAAGAGCATGTTTAAACAGTTAACTTCCATACTGACAATTTCGATCATCAGCCTGATGGTGTTGGCTCATGCTGTTGTTCCTCACCATCATCATGGGAATATTCCTCATTTTACTGTTTTTACTTCCCATCATCACGATGTAACAGATGATGATGCGGATGATTGTTGCTGCTCGCATCCAAACACTCCGGATCATACCGGCGATGAAGGCTCTTGTCCCCTGGAGCAGTTTGTATTAATATCTCCTTCTGATACAAAAGAAGATGGGTGTACAGCGATCTGTATTCATGATCATTCAGTTCTGCAATTACAGGCAGTTCTGTTTACTATTTACTATGATTTATCTTCTCCGGAAAAAGAAATACGTTTCCGGCAACCACCTTACTTAATAAATTATCATTCTGTTTTCGCGAGCCACAGCCTTGGTTTGCGGGCCCCTCCTATGGTGTAATTTAAATTCAGAAAATTAAGACATTAAAGGAACTGAAATTATTCGTAATTATTATTTCATTGTTTCTTGATGTCTTAAAACAACTATTTTTTTATTCTTATTAAATTACATCATCATGAAAAAGATATTTTTTATTTTCGCCATTTGCGGTCTCATTTTTACATCCTGTACTAATAAAACAAATGAAAATCATCCGGAAGGAACACACACTCATGCCGACGGAACTGTACATGAAGGAACAGAACACCAGCATGGGAAGGATTGCGACCACGACCATGATACGGCGGATCATAAGCACGATGCTGATTGTGATCACGATCATGACAAACCGGCTCAGGAAACATTCGTAGTAGAAACTGATTCCGTCAACTAATTTTCAACTATTTTTTATGAAACGAAGTATTATCATGGGTCTTGTGCTCGTGATGTTTTCTGCATGTCATAACCATCAACATGAAGATGCACATGCGGGACATTCGCACAATACAAAATTACAACTGACAGGTTATAACGATCTGTATGAGGTATATGCAGAAGCCGATCCTTTTGCGGTCGGAAAAAAATCTGCTGTTCTTTTACATCTCACCGGATTGAATGATTTTAAGCCGGTGGAGTCGGGTACAGTAACCCTGAGCCTGATTGTAGGAACCCAGGGGATCCGTCAAACGCTGGAAGCTCCTTCTGAAAAGGGAATTTACCATTTTGAATTACAACCGGAAACGGTTGGAGATGGTAATTTACAGGTGGATGTACAGATGGAAAAGGGAAAATCGAGACTATCTATTCCTGTCGTAAAAGTCTATGCAGATGCGCATACGGCTGAGCATACAGCCGAGGATGAGGCCGTTGTACATCCCAATGCCATTGCTTTTTCCAAAGAGCAGTCCTGGAAAATTGATTTTGCAACGGCACTTCCGGCTGTCGAATCTTTCGGACAGGTAATCAAAACAACAGCCCAGGTGCTTTCTTCCCAGGGAGATGAAACAGTTATCGTTGCCCGGACTTCGGGCATCGTACTTTTTTCCGGAAATGCCATCGTGGAAGGTAAAGACATCACATCCGGACAGGAGTTGTTTACCGTTTCCGGTTCGGGAATGGCGGAAAATAATGTCAATGTGCGCCTGACAGAAGCTCAGAGTACTTATCGCAAAGCGGAAGCGGACTATAAACGTGCCCAGGAACTGGTCAGGGAAAAGATTGTTTCGGATAAAGATTTCCTGCAAATCCAGGGGGAATACGAAACTGCTAAAGCAGTATACGACAATTTGTATAAGAACTTTTCCGGTAATGGTCAACGGGTATCCAGCCCGATGGCCGGATACATCCGGCAGCTTTTTGTAGGAAACGGCCAATATGTGGAGGCCGGGCAACCGTTGGTGAGCGTATCCAAAAACAAAACACTGCTTCTGAAAGCCGATGTTCAAGTAAAATATGCTCCTTTATTGCCATTAATCGCGTCGGCCAATATCCGGAGCATGGATAAACAGGTAACCTGGTCGTTAGAAGATTTGAACGGCAGGGTGTTGTCGTTCGGTAAATCGGTTAATGATGACAATTATCTGATTCCTGTAACTTTTCAGGTCGATAATAAAGCCGGATTCATTCCGGGTGGATTTGTGGAGGTTTTTATCCGTACACGTTCGGATCAAGCTGTGATGACCATTCCGAATACGGCTCTGACAGAAGAACAGGGAGTCTTCTTTGTATATGTTCAACTCACACCCGAATCATTTGAAAAACGGGAAGTGAATATTGGGATGACGGATGGTCTACGTACGGAAGTTCTTTCAGGATTAAACCGGAATGAACGGGTAGTTACCAAAGGGTCGATATCGGTTAAACTGGCACAGTCGTCCGGGGCGTTGGATCCGCACGCGGGACATGTTCATTAAAAGTTAAGAATTAAGAATTAAAAATTAAGAGTTATAAGGAATTTAAGCCAATTCGAAATTGGCTAATGCCTATCTAACGATTCATAATTTAAAATTCAAAACTACAAACACGATGCTGAATAAGATTATCAAGTTCTCACTGGAGAACAAATTATTTATATTGCTGGGAGCCGTTTTACTGGTGGTTGTAGGTACATACACCGCTCAGAAAATGGATATCGATGTGTTCCCGGATCTGACAGCGCCTACGGTGGTAGTCATGACCGATGCGAAAGGAATGGCAACGGAAGAGGTGGAACGTCTGGTTACTTTCCCGATTGAAACCGCAGTGAATGGAGCAACAGATGTACGCCGGGTACGATCGGCTTCGATGCAGGGATACTCATTTGTCTGGGTGGAATTCGATTGGGGAACGGATATTTTCAAGGCCCGCCAGATTGTGAGTGAAAAGATGGTGACGGTAGCGACTTCGATGCCGGCCGGGGTACAACCCGTATTGGCGCCGCAATCGAGCGTAATGGGGGAGATCTTGTTTATCGGCTTACAGGCTGATTCTACTTCATTAATGGAACTGCGCACCCTGGCCGAATGGACGGTTCGTCCGGTGATTCTGGCGACAGGAGGTGTTTCCCAGGTGACAATTATCGGTGGAGAATACAAACAATATCAGGTATTGGCCGATCCGCAACTGATGAAATATTATCATGTTTCAATGGATGAACTGGAAGCGGTATGCGCGGGAATCAGTGAAAATTCTTCGGGTGGTGTTATCCGGCAATACGGAAATGAATACATGGTCAGGGGAATTGCCCGTACTTCCAACCTGGAGGAGTTAGGAAATTCGCTAGTGAAGATGAATGCAGGCAAGCCTGTTTACCTCAATGATGTAGCGGATGTTCAGATCGGAAGTGCCCTGAGAATGGGTGTCGCTTCGCAAAATGCCAAACCGGCAGTGATTATTTCAATTTCCAAGCAGCCGAATATCAATACGTTGAATGTAACGGAAAATATCGAGCGTAACCTGGCTGAACTGCAGAAGACCCTGCCTCCGGATGTAAAAATGGATACGAAAATTTTCCGCCAGGCCGATTTTATCGAGACTTCGGTAGATAATGTGGCCGAGGCCCTGTTGGAAGGAGCGATTTTTGTTATTATCATTCTTTTCCTCTTTTTAGGAAGTTTCCGGACTACTTTAATCTCGGTGATTGCTATTCCGTTATCCTTGTTGGGTACGGTTATCACCATGCATTTGCTGGGTATGAACATCAATACGATGAGTCTGGGAGGGATGTGTATTGCTATCGGGTCGCTGGTCGATGATGCTATTATCGATGTCGAGAATGTGTACAAGCGATTGCGACAGAACCGGAAGAAGCCGGAGTCCGAACGACAGTCCGTATTTACGATTGTCTTCGATGCATCCCGGGAAATCCGGGCTTCGATCCTGAATGCGACTCTGATTATTATTGCCGCTTTTACTCCTTTATTCTTTCTTTCGGGTATGGAAGGGCGCATGCTGAAACCATTGGGAGTTGCATACATTGTTTCTCTGTTTATGTCGTTGGTTGTGGCGATGACGATTACACCTTTGTTGTGTAAATTATTGCTCTCGAATGATAAGTACTTGGATAAAAAACAGAAAGACAGTTGGGTAGCCCGTAAGCTGGCTGTTGCTTATGAACATTCGCTGGCTTGGGCGCTAAGCCATAAAAAACCGGTATTATTTACGACAATCGCTGTATTTATTCTTTCCGTAGTCATGTTTTTTACAATGGGAAGCAGCTTTCTACCGGAATTCAATGAAGGAGCCCTGACGATATCGGCCGTTTGTAAACCGGGTGTTTCCCTGGATGAAAGCGACCGGCTGGGCAAATTGATCGAAGAAGAACTGCTGAGTATTCCGGAGGTGAAAACGACTACCCGCCGGACCGGACGGGGAGAATTGGATGAACATTCACAGTCGACCAACGGTGCGGAGATTGATGTTAATTATGACCTGGACAAGCGCTCGCAGGAGGTATTCATGGCGGACGTCCGGGCCAGGCTGGCAGCGATTCCGGGTGTGGCTACAACGGTCGGACAACCGCTGGGACACCGGATCGATCACATGCTTTCGGGAACCCGGGCCAATATTGCCGTTAAGATTTTCGGAAATGACCTGAACCGGTTGTTTACGTTGGGAAATCAGATTCAAAATACGATTTCCGATATTCCCGGACTGGTAGATGTGAGTGTCGAGCAACAAACAGAGGTACCTCAGTTGCAGATCCGGGCCAATCGTCCGATGCTGGCTCGTTACGGCATTTCAATTGAGGAATTCAACCGTTTTGTTCGTCGGGCTTTTTCAGGGGAAAAACAAACCGAGATTTATGAAGGTCAGCGGAGTTTTGATCTGATCCTGAAATTGAAACCGGAATATACCACGGAAATCGAGGGTATCCGGTCTGCTTTGATCGATACGGGCGACGGAGGAAAAGTTCCTTTAGAAGAGGTGGCAGAAATTGTTTCCGTGACGGGACCTAATTCTGTTAGTCGGGAAAATGTGCAACGAAAAATTGTGGTATCGGTCAATGTCGCTGGTCGGGATTTGAGCAGTGCCGTACAGGATATTCAAAAGACTATTTCTTCTAAAATTCAATTACCGGAAGGTTACCGGATTGAGTATGGCGGACAGTTCGAAAGTGCAAAAAACGCCTCACGTACGTTGATGTTGACCTCATTGCTGGCGATCGGTGTAATCTTCCTCCTGCTTTATCAGGAATTCAAGAATACAAAATTGGCCGGAATTATTTTGCTGAACCTTCCTCTGGCCTTGATCGGAGGGGTATTTGCCGTATTTTTCTCTTCCGGAGTGGTCAGTATTCCTTCCATCATCGGGTTTATTACCTTGTTCGGAATAGCGACTCGTAACGGTATTTTGCTGATATCCAATTACCAACACTTGAGGGAACGGAATATTTCGTTGCATGAAACGGTACTGCAAGGCTCATCCGACCGGTTGAATGCTATTCTGATGACTGCCCTGACGGCAGCCTTGGCTTTATTGCCCCTCGTTTTCAATGGGGATAAACCCGGTAACGAGATTCAAAGTCCGATGGCGATTGTCATTCTGGGCGGATTACTCACATCTACCCTGCTGAACATCTACATCGTTCCAATAGTCTATGAACTCATGAATAAAAGAATGAAGAAATGAAAATAATAAATCTCTTATCCCCCTCTGGAGGGGGGCAGGGGGGAGGACTACTGAAAATCTCACTGTTTCTCCTGTCATCCTGCTTTTGCATCTCCTTTCTGCAGGCCCAATCCCTTGATAATGTTTTGACAGAAATCGAGCAAAACAACACGGTCCTGTCCGCTTTACGTCAACAGGCTTCTGCAGAAAAAATAGGGAATAAAACAGGTATCTATCTTTCGAACCCGGAAGTGGAGTTTCATTACTTGTGGGGAAATAAGTACGAAATCGGTAACCGGACCGATATCAGCGCTTCCCAAAACTTTGATTTTCCGACGGCCTATTATCATAAGAAAAAACTGTCGGATGGTAAAAATGATCAGGTAGATCTGAAATACCGCATCGAACGGAAAGATGTGTTGCTACAGGCCAAGCAGACCTGTATCGAATTGATTTATCAGCTTCAATGGACGGCCGAACTGGAAAAACGTCAGAACCATGCCCGGCAGGTAGCAGATGCTTACCAAGCCAGGTACGACAAGGGTGATGCAACTATATTGGACCTGAATAAGTCTAAATTCAACCTATTGAATGTGCAGAAAGAAATGGACATTGCTCAGACTGAGAAAGATCGTTTGCAGGCAGAATTGATTCGCTTGAACGGAGGAAAAGAAATCCTGGCTCCGGTTCAGGATTATCCTTCTGTTCTGCCGGCTTCTGATTTCGAATCCTGGTATACAGCAATGAAGGACAACAACTTGTTGTTGCAATACTACCAACAGGAGACGGCTCTGAGTAAAAAGAATGAGCAACTGCAACGTTCGATGAACCTGCCTAAATTTTCCGCCGGATACATGAGTGAGAAAGTGCTCGACGAACAATTCCAGGGAGTCACCGTAGGAGTTTCTATTCCTTTGTGGGAAAATAAGAATACGGTGAAACGCATCAAAGCGGAAACCCAGGCTTATCAGGCTACGGAAGCGGATGCCTCACTACGCTTTTATAATGAGACAAAGGCGTTGTTTGATAAGTCCAGGAAGTTGAGTAAAATTCTTTCCGACTATCAGTCAGGCATGAAGGTGGTCAATAGTTCCGATTTACTGAAAAAGGCCTTGGATGCAGGGGAAATATCCCTGATTGACTACACGGTTGAATTGTCTGTTTACTACGAAGCAGTTAATAATTTATTGGAAACGGAGAGGGATTATCAGTTGACGGTTGCAGAATTAGGTCAGTGGGAATTGTAGGATTCTACTAAAATTTTTGCTATAGAAGGGCATATTAAAGGATTGTTCCGATTTTTGGAATACTTTTGATATGTCCTTATTTATTTCAAATAAATTATTGGTGAGTGAAAAAATAATAGTTAATATTGTATTTAGATGTGAGATTTTGCTTAGTCAAAAGTTGATGGCAGCCTTGGGAAAATGAAATAAAACTTATAAAAAAACATGACAAACGAACTAAAACCCATCTGGCGTAAACTCTTCTGTTTCGACTGGAAATTCGGATTATTTCTGATTCTGATTGTCTGTATTCCCAGGTTTGCTCTGGTACTACAAGCCAATGTCTTAAAAAATTACGGATCGATAGGCCTGATCATGCTTATTTCAGCCATTCTTCCCTTTGTGTTTTTAAGCAAATCCGGACGAAGATCGATTGGAATCGTAAAACCTCAGAAATACATTCCGCTTCTCTGGGCCTTCGTCTCCGGATTGATTTTCAGTTTTCTGTTGTATTATCTGGGACAGTGGTTGTACGGGAATAGTGATAACAACTGGTATCATTACATTGGAAGATCCTATAATATACCCGAGGCAATCAGTCAATCCGATAAGTTGATCTTATTTGCAATAACGGCCCTGACAGGGATGTTATTCAGTCCGATTGGAGAAGAATTGTTTTTCAGGGGTATTGTTTATGGTAGTTTTGAGAAATCGATCGGAAGTAGTAAAGCATCCATTGTTGAGAGTGCTGCGTTTGCTCTGACTCATATAGCCCATTTCGGATTGGTATATCTCGGTGGTCAATGGAAGTTGTTGTTAATACCTTCGTTGATATGGGTGTTAAGCATGTTTTTTGTGAGTATGTTGTTTTTGCATTATAAAAAAAGATCCGGTTCAATTCTGGGAGCGATCATTTGTCATGCTGCATTTAATCTGGGGATGATTTTTTGTATTTTTTATATACTATAAAGTAAAATGTTAAAAAGAAAAGATTCTTTCTATCAATTTTGTAAAAGAGGTCGAGTATCTGTACTTTTGCAGTACCTTGTAATTTTAAAATGAAAAATGATGATGATGATGCGTACGAATTTAGTAGGGATGTTACTACTTTCCCTTTTTACCGTTAGTTTTGTATCTTGTAATGATGACGATGATGACAAACAACCCCTCAAACTGGAAAGCTATCAGTCAGAAATTAATTTTGGAGAAACCAAACATATTGCCATTACGGACTGGGAGGGTGACAAAAGTAAAATTACGTCAATAGTCGAAGACGAAAAGCTTATTTTTGCAGAAATAGTCGAATCGAAGGAGGATGGTGTGGATGAAGGTTTTCCTTATCTTAAAATACTGGGTACAGGAAATGGTGAAAGTGCTGTGATCGTAAAAGATGAAAAAGGAAATATTGCTACAATTAAGGTGAAGGCAATCGATGAATTGGCCGGTTTTAAGGCCGAGAACACCGTTCAACTTCTTCTGAATGACGATACCTATAACATAAATCTGAAGGAGGGTGACTTCTACGGAGGTAGCTATACTTTCGGAAGAGCAGGTGATATTGTTACATTCAAGTGGATCAATGAAGGAAATGGAAAATCTGCTTCATTGACGTTTACTGAAACATCGGACCAAACGGATTTTTCCTTTGCTGTCCATACGGATGCCGTTCTGACACTTATTAATCCGGATGCAGAAAAAGAAGCGGATAAAGAAATTGTAATAAAATTGCCCTATTTAAAAGCAATAGCCACCCAAGGCATACTCAAACAACCGGAAGGAGAAGGTGTTTCTGAATATATTACAGAGAAAGTGTGGATAATATTCCGACTTCCGGCGAAAGAAGGACAAGAAAAAGGTACAATGGGATTTTGTATAGGAGCTGTGACTAATAACTAAATTTGGATACACTCAGTTATCTTCACTTATTTTCAACCACTTGATTAATACAGGTAATCCCAATCCCTGTATCATCAGCATCATAATGACTGTAATGACCGTCAGGAAAATAATGATATCCCGTTGAGGAAATGCCGTTCCGTCGTCCATGAGTAATGTTGAACGCCGCATCATAAAGGATGGGAGGCAGGAAGATCAGGAATACGACTTCTGGATTAATAGAGAGTCCTCCGAATCCGGGAATGAAACCAACGCCTATACCTGCTGCCAATAGAACGATCGGGTAGGGTATCTTTAGTTTACCGGCAACAGGATATAGTCCGATGGCAATGGCTAATAAAACGATGACTATGCTGTAAAATTCCATACTTTTATTGCTTTTTTATAATAAACCAACCGGTTGGTTTGCAAAAGTATGAAATTTATTTTCAATCCTGATTTATTTTAATGCTTTCAATAGACCAGGCAAAAGATCCGGAATCGTATTTTCCGTTTGAGCGGTGTACAGATTGCCTTCAATGACGAATTTTTCACTTGTTCCGATACAACCTTTTACTACTGATTGAATGAACGGGTGTAACGCTACCTTTTTGCCTTTACCAATACCGAGGTTATCGTAAAGCAAGGCTGCGGCGCAATGACCGACTAACATTTTTCCTTTTTCATCGAAATGTTGAATGACGACCAGCAGGTCCTGATTGAATTGTTTTTCTGCGTTTTCTCCGAACTTGGGCATGGCATCCCCGCAGGCAAAAACCAGGGCATCGTATTCGTTTTCATGACCTTTCAGGTTGGCGATCACATCATCCAACCGAATGCTGATCCCTGAATTTGTTTGGATTTGAGAGGTTTCTGCTACCGCAAAAGTCCGGTACGTAATTCCATTTTCAAAAAATGCTTCCAGGTACTGAAATAAACCGGATCCATTGACGGGATTGACGGCGACTACTGCTACTTTCTTCATGATTCTTAAATTTTTTGTTAGTACTATTGTTACTTTTAGTAAGTTTGTTACTTTTGTAATGCAAAGGTAAAAACCGGAACTGATTTATACAAGAACGAACAACCGGGTAATAAAGTTACAAATAGGTAAGTAATGCTGAATATCAATGAAGTAAAAATAGAAAAAAATGAAAACTTTTTTGCATGAAGGAACTTGTCCCATCCGGGATATCCTGAGCCGGCTCGGGGATAAGTGGTCCTTGCTGGTTCTCGTTACACTGGACACAAACGGAACCATGCGCTTCAATGAAATACATAAATCGATCGGGGATATTTCCCAGCGTATGTTGACGGTGACATTGAGATTATTGGAAGCCGACGGATTGATACGACGAAAAGTTTATCCCGAAGTGCCGCCACGGGTTGAATATTGCCTGACGACATTAGGAACCGGGCTGATACCTCATTTCAATAACCTGGTAGATTGGGCGTTGGAGAATATGCCTGGGATTATGAATACGAGACAGTTGTATGAAACGTTGGAAAATAAAACAGAAAAACCATGAAAATATTACTTTTAATCGGAAGCGGTAGTTTTATCGGAGGAGTATTCCGTCACCTGTTATCGCAATTCATTCATACAAAATCACTCTCTTCATTTCCTTTGGGAACGTTGGTTGTTAATATCCTGGGTTGTTTGTTTATCGGAATCGTTTTCGGATTGTCCGAAAAAGGTAATCTGGCTTCGGAATGGCGTCTGTTTTTAGCAACAGGTCTTCTTGGCGGGTTTACGACGTTTTCCGCATTTTCCAATGAAACGTTCGGTTTATTCAGAGACGGACAATACGGATATGCTGCACTTTATATCCTGGTAAGCGTATTTGTCGGATTAGCAGCTACATGGGTCGGACATTCGATTCCGAAAATATTTTTTTGAGATTGCTGGATTAATAAAAAAAATAATGTTTAATATTGTGCCTTGATGAATAATTTTTTTTATGATTATCTTTCATATTGATGTCTGAATGAAATTGGAAAACAAAAAAAAACTTCTTTTTGTTATATAATTAATTAGATCTATTCTTTCTGCAACCAACTGCTTTGTATGGTGTGTAAGCCATATGAATCGTAAGTCATTTTCTCTCTTCTATTTTTTTATTAAAAATATCTTAAGGTATTTATTTGTATTAAATTGTATTAATATTGTTGTTTGTAAAAACAATTAATATTTTTTTATTGTTTTTTATTTGATACATATCATATCATAACACACAATATTCTTAAGTTATTTGTTTTGTTTTTATTCTGATATGTAGTTTTCGTATAAAATATTTATTAATATAAATTTTTATTTATTATGGAAACTATAAAATTTGTAATAAAAAAATATTATGTTTTTTATTTAAATCAGATAATTTATTTGATTTTGATTGTTTGCTTTCTGAAGTTAGCAGGATGTTCTGATTCTCAGGATAATAATTATAGTATGAATCATCTGTATTCATCTTCAGGAACCACTTCATGGGTATTGCATAGTCTGGATGATATCTCTTCTTATCAATCGGTCCCAACGTCAGATAAAGCGACTCTTGTTCTGATAAAAGGAGAATACGAACACTTTCAATTGGTATTACGATCGGAAACAGATGATGTATTCGCAGTAGAACGACTGGATAAAACGGATGGTGTGGAATTTAATTGCCGGGCAATTACCGGATTTGAAGGGCATGAAGATGTACTGGTTCCCTGTAATGGATCAGTAAAAGTATCCGGAAATCTGGCTAAATTGTGGATTACTTACCATGCTACTTCACAAGCGACTGCAGGAAGATACCAGGAAACTCTTGTGTTTTCCGGAGCTACACAGAAAATTTATATAGAAGTTATTCTTGAAGTACATGCTATTATTTTGCCGGAGACATCTTCCATAACTACTGTTTTTGGTATTTATACGACCCATTTAATGCCTCAGAATTCAAGCTCTTCTGAGTTTGAAAATAAGTACAGGGAAATGACAGATCTTTTATTGAGTTACCGGATTTCTCCCTTTTCCAATATATGGCCGGCTGTGTCTTCTCCATACACCTGGAACGATCCCCGTACAATGACTTATATTTCCGACAACCGTTTTAGCCGGATTGCATTGCCTTGTTATTCTCTATCGGAAGAAGAGTTGCAAAGCATGCTTGGTTCCGTAATGCAAAACGGATTATTGGATAAATCCTATATTTATGTTCTGGACGAACCTTCTTCGTTGGATGCGTACGCTCAGGTTAAAATGTATTCAGATCGGATAAAGAAGATTAGTCCAGACTTAAAAACAATGGTAACTTTTTATAAAGGCCCTGATGGACAAGGAGAGGGAATGGATGGCTTTATGAAGGCCTTTGACTACTTGAGAGGCTCTGTTCGGATTTTTTGTACAGGTTATTACGCCTTACAAAACGACGAACAAAATTCGAAGCGATGCCGGGAAAATATTTTACCGGGTGAGGAATGGTGGACCTATGCCTGTATGAGTGACAAACCCGGACTTTCTTATAATTCATCGCCCATCGAAAACAGAATCGTGTTGTGGAGGTGTTGGAAAGAGCAGAATACCGGATTTTTATACTGGTCGGTGAATGGATTTGCAAGTACCGAGCCATTGGCTTCTTCGACAAATCTTCCTGCCGGCGATGGAGTATTGGTGTATCCAGGAAGACCTTTCGGATCAGAGGTTCCTCTTGTCTCTGTCCGTCTGGAGCGTTGGAGGGACGGTGCTGAAGATTATGAATTACTGACAATGCTGGAAAATAAAAAAGGAAGAGTGTTTACCCAAGCTTTGTTGCAACGTGTATATCAAAACCCGTTGAAGTATACGAATGATCCTGAGGAGGTAGAAATGTTTAAAACAAGATTGATTCGGGAAATAGAATCGTAAATCGTTATCAGTCGGATGGCAATTATGATATCGTATGATGTCCTGATAAGTGTATTTGTCGGATTAGCAGCTACATGGGTCGGACATTTAATTTCGAAAACATTTTTTTTAAAATAGAGTATTAATTAAAAAATAATCCTTAACATTGTGCTTTATTGGATGATTTCTCAGTGATAACCTGTTCATACTACTATCTTATGAAAATTCAAACTAATATATCAGAAGTGTTTTGGTGTAACTATAACCCAAAAGAAAAAGAGGAATGTACTAAAAGAAGGACTCATGGATGCACTAATGCTCAATGTAATGGAGAACCTGTATTAAATAAGATTGAAAAAGCAGAGATAAGGAAAAAGAATATATCCTGGTTCGATGAGCTTTTCAACGGTGGAATTGAAGTGAATAAAAATGATGGGCCTATAAACATGTTGATTGCAGGTCCTCCGGGGAGTGGTAAGTCAACTCTGGCTTTGGAACTATGTTATCAGCTGGCCTTGCAGAAAGAACCTCTCCTTCCGCTTTATATTTCATTTGAAAGTAATACCAGGTCCTTGATTAAAAAGGCAGAACGTTTCGGGTGGGATATAGCCAATCGCATAGTACCTTACGATGGAGATAATGAGAAATTTATAGAGAAGATTAAAGAGAGAGGAGACCGGTTTCTCGGCACTATTGCCTTTTGGGATAAAGAGACGATCCGAAAAAAAATTACTAACCTGGAGAATTGGTCCTTATCCTTTAATATGATTTCGCAAATCATTCAGGTTGTGTCACATAATCTATTGAATATAAAAGAGTCTTTTCCTAACTTATCCAAAAGTAAAACAGAAAGCGAACAGAAAAAAATTGATGAAGTACGGCCGAATATTCTTATTATAGATAGTTTGAATATAGCAGCGGATGAGTTCGAGAAACGGATGATATTTGATGATATAAGCGAGAAATTAACGAATACGGACCTGGTCATAACGATCCTGGATTCGGATTCATTTAATCATAAAGATTGGGAATACCGGGCAGATATTATTTTGCGATTGGATTATAATTCGAACGACGATTATTTTTTACGTACTATTGAAATTATTAAGGCCAGGGATCAGGAACATACTCTGGGAAAACACCAACTCAAGATACACTCCAGGAGTGAAGAGGGACCAGAAGAACAAGAACTGAGTTATTGTGACCGGAATATTATCAGGCATCGTTCACATCCCAACAAGGAAACAGGAGGTATAACCATTTATCCTTCTATCCATTATTACCTGTCGAGGTATCGTAAGCGTACTTCGCCGACGGCCGCGGAAACAACAACGGAATCTCCTTTTCAGATAGGAGATATACTCAGAATTCCGGTTGGACGGTGTACTGCTTTTACTGGTTCGAGAGGAACACATAAAAGTCATGCCGCTTATTTACATCTGTTGTATAATATTAT
This sequence comes from Bacteroidales bacterium, assembly GCA_031553885.1. Taxonomy (GTDB): domain Bacteria; phylum Bacteroidota; class Bacteroidia; order Bacteroidales; family Azobacteroidaceae; genus JAVBKV01. Next base: position 4,687 of record JAVBKV010000026.1, on the reverse strand, counting down.
CTATCATGGCTATAAGGGGGTGATTATTACACTTCGGGAAGACGAAAAGAAAACATTGGAAACCTTACAGATTATTTTGAATCAAATTATTGAGCAAAACGCAAAGACGGAAGGGATGCCAAAGTTCAGGAATATTTATGACTATATCCACAATAACCGACTGGAAATTCTTTATTATCTTCCCGGGTATATTACCCCTAATGAATTCTTTCACAGGATTTTTGTGAGTACGCACCGCATGAAAAAGAATAACAGTGAAAAAGTAATCGCTGTATTCAATAGTCTGGATCAGGTAGAACCTCGTTTTCCGCTTTGCGCCAAAGAGGAAATTTTCATTCCGGCTATCATTGAATTCTTCTTGGGGGAGCATGTCACTACCATTTTTATTGCAGTCGATGACAATAATAAACCCCTGGAAAAATATGGGTTGTTGCCAATGGCCGATTATATCCTTCTATTTAAAAAAGTTGAAATACCTTATGAAGACTTTAAATCGGAATTTGTGGCCAATGATAAGTTAGAAAATTATTTTGATGGACAAGATCATACACAGGAGAGAATTCATACGGTTAATGTGTCCATTGACCGGCATGCAGGAGGACGTCCCAACATCATTTCCGGATACCTGGAACTGGCCAGTTCGAAAAATAGTTACTTTAAACAGGAAGGTATTTATTTTTCAAAACCGAAGTTGAGTTAAAGCAGAGGGTGGATGAATTTTGATAACATTAATTACCTGCAAAGCGTTAACGAAAGATAGCAAAAGGCTTACACGACCTTGTCCGGTCATTCACTTTCTATCGGATGACTTTTACATCGAAATTTTTGGACAGGAGACTCCTACAAAAGAGCAAATGGCTTATAGGCACATGATAAAGGAATATGAAATTCTAAAAATGTATGGAGAGGAATTCCGGAAGCAAATTATTCAGTTGAAACGACAGGGCCTGAAAACCGAACCGGCGTTTGGTGTTTTACTTGGATTGAAAAATGATCCGTATATTGAGTTGCTGAACTATCAAATAAAAATTCTAAGACAAATCCAAATTAGTTTTCAACTTTTTTGCCTAACGGTTGGCCGTTTGTTGTTCTTTTGTTTGTCGGTTCATAAGAGGCTGTCCCAAAAGTATTTTTAACATTAATTTCTTCGGATACCTATCTGAGTTTGAATTCAAATATTCAACTCTCAAGGACGAATATGTGACTTTTGAGACAGCCTCTTTCTTATAAAATCAATGTTCAGAGAAAATAAAAGGGGGTATTTGAAACAAAAAGCCATCATTGATCGGTAAATATGTACGCAAAAATCCGACAATTCAACTGCCGGATTCTTTATAATGCGAAGGAATTATTTCACCTCCTCGAAATCATCGGGTTTCCACGAGCCGTCGAAAGCCTGGGCTTTATTGGGCGAAGATGATCTGGAATTGTGCGATGGCCATCCATCGCCCCACTCCCTGCGGAACAACAGCGTTATAGAACCCCTGCATCGAAGCGCTGTACTCGAATTTTCCCATCTTAAAGGTTTTTCCAGCGCCTGCACCCACGGGAACCATCCATTTGTCGCCCGGATCGGCCAGCCAGTTTGACGTTATTGTGGAATTGCTCTCCAGGTACCAGCCTTTCGAAAAGTTGTAATAGGCTACGTACTGCACACTGAACATGTTGACCTTGTTGGCGCCCTCACCGCCCAACGACCAAAAATTCTGCGCCACGAAACCGCCCGAGAATTTGCTCCCGGCGTAATAAATCAACCCCGCAGGCCCCATGCTCAGGCGGTTGCTGCCCAACTCGGGCGTTGTCCGGGTAGGGATTTGCAGCGCAGGGCCAACTCCCCATATCCATTTGCCTTTGGGAGGGGCGACGGGACGGATAAAAGCGTTGAAGAGAATATTGCCCATCCCGAATACCTTCTCGCCTTCTTCGGTCATCGGCGGAAGCCATTGGAACGGGATGATGGTGTAGGTGTTTATCTTTACCTTATTGGCGATCGTAAACGGGAACACCGGCTGGATAGAGAGCGAATTGGCATTGCCTTCGCCTACGGGCAAAGTGACGTTTTGCAGGAATACGGTCTTATATCCGCTCATCGGATTCTGTTTTTCCCGGGTCACCTCCTCCACAGTAAGCGTTTTCTTTTGCAGCGAGTCCGTTTGTTGGGCCTTAGTCTGCAGACCGAGGAAGACAGCTATTGATATGATGCTAAAAAATTTGAGGTTCATAAGGATTGAATTTAAAAATAGCCTGACAGGAATTGAAACCTGACAGGCTATCGGTGGGTGATAAATTACTTCACTTCCTCGAAATCGCCCGGTTTCCAGGAACCGTCGAAAGCGGGGCCTTCGGGGCCGTAAATCCGGAAATAAGTGAACCAACCTTTTTTAGGTGAGGTCTGTATCCACACATTTTCTTTGCCTGCCGGGGCTTTGGGGCCAAAATATAAATCGACGGACGAACCGGTGGCATCTTTCAGTTCAAATAAAGAACGCAGGGCGGCTTTACCTTGTTCTGTTTGTATTTCGCTACGGGTTTCCGTATCATAGATGGTTACCGACCAGAAGAGTTTTCCGGGAACGGGAAGCGGAACCGTCAGTTTATAGGTTTTGCCGCCATCCAAGTAAGTTCCGGTATTATCTTTCGTTCCTAACCAGTAGAGCGAACCCGCTCCGGACGCCCGGCGGAACATGGCAGGCGATTCGACCATTGCCTGATAAAACCATTTTTCGCGTGCAGTTAAATCCCTGTAAGTAGGCATGTCGAATCGGCCGTTTTCGGGTCGCAGCGTAGCCCACTCCCATTGGCGGTCAGTCCATGCCACACGGTCAGGACGGCGGTCAGCAAAGGATTGCACCCGCATTTGCGCATTGGCAAGCAGGGCTGCTTTTTCCAAAATACCTTTCATTCGCGCATCGGGGTTGAACGGTTGTCCTTTCACAATACCCAATTCGGCCAATTCGCCGTAATAAAGGCGGTAAGCCTCATTGGCAGGTTCTTCATTAACGATTTTATACAGTAGTTCCCAGTATTTGATATTCTTTTCAATTTTTCCGGGCGTAAAATCCAAGGCTTTATCCGTTACATCTACCCAGTCGGTAACGCTCCAGTCGTTTTTCAACGAATGTATTTTTACCGACTTCATCAACTCAACAGCTTTCTCCATATTTCCTTGTACAGGCAGCGCACGAAGCAGCATCACCACCCTGTTGGTTGTTGCCACTCCGGTGTAATAACCCTTGGGTATGTCGCCTTTGTACCCCGGGGGAATAACCAAATGTTTACCTCCTTTTCCTGCATCGGGGCCAGGCAATCCGTAGTCCATCACCCACTCTTCATTCAAGTCATCAATAGCACCCATGATCGGGCCGGCAGGAATTTCAATAACAACAGGGCCGTTCGTCAAATCCAATGGGACGAAGGCGTAAGGCGTGTCGGAATTTGGGGTAAATACCGTTTGTTTAGGCGTCCCCATCATGATTACACCCGCTTTATTCAATGGAATATTTTCCTGATAAAACACCATATATCCGGCAGAAAATGCTACTGTCGGATAGAAAAATTTATACGCTTGTATGGCACGATTTAAGTCGGCTTCATTGTATGCTTTTTGAATAGTGGCCTCGGTTGGGTAACCATTTACAAATTCATATTCGGACGCAGCGTCCGTTTGCGTTTTTTGTTGGTTGTTGCACGAAGCTACCAACAGGGGAATTGCTAAAAGCAGTGTCCCGATTTTGATTTTCTTTACTGTTTTCATCTTATTTTCTTTTTAATTGAACATTTATTTTCTTTTGCCACGAAGACTCGAAGGCGCTAAGTTTTTCTTTCGTGCGTTCGCGCCTATTTCACCTTTACCACATCGTTCAATGTCCACGGCGAAGTATTTTTCAACACCTCGGGTTTTGCCCCGTAGATGCGGAACATGAGGAAGAAATCCTGTCCGGCAACGGTGGTAACCCAGTTGTTTTCGTAGCCTTTGGGCGCTTGGGGGCTAAAATAAATATCCACCGAGCCATCGGCATTTTTCTTCATATCTTGGAATGAGTTTACCCCTACGGATGAGGCGTTGCGGATAAAGCCAGAGGTTTGATTGTCCTGTGCAATGACCGACCAGAATTGGGTAGTGGGCACATTGGCAGGAACGGTTAACTTGTAGGTGTTCGATCCATTGAATAGCTTGCCGTCGGCATCCCGATATGTTTTTATATAAAGGTTGGGCGACGACTTCACGGCAGAGCCAAACACCCCGTAGAAAAAGAATGCAAGCTCATCGACCAGCTCCCTGTCGGGGAAAAATCCGAATGTTCCGGTGACGCGCGATTTAGCCAGTTCCGGCGAGACGATGATACGCCATTGTTTGCCCGGCCATTTCAAAGCGCCCGTGTGGTCATAACCATCGATCAGATAAGCATGGGCATCACTGATGGCACGCTCGAAGATAGTCTTCATGCCGGCATCCGGCTTGAACTCGATATCTTTCCCGATACCGATGGTGTAAAGCAACCCCATCATCGAAAGGTCGTGCGTTTGCACGGGTTCTTCCTTGACGAGCTTCGACAGGTCGGCGTAGTAGCTGATATCGAACCTGGCGATGCCTTCAAAGGGTTTGTCGTAGACATCTATGTAACGGATGGCTTTTGATGGATTGCTTTGCGGATATATCTTTAGTTTCTTTAAATAGGCGATGGCA
>JAVBKV010000022.1:0-23074 GCA_031553885.1 Bacteroidales bacterium | reverse complement strand
ATCACTTAGGAAGTGAGGGAAGGGTGGTTTGTGAGATTGGTCTGAATAGGAGGGCATGGAGTGGATGAGAAATGAATTAGTGTCCAATAATCAATAAAACTAACTGAATAAGATTTCAAAATCAGGTGTAGAAAGGTGTAGAATACTGTGCAACAAGTACTCACATTTTTTTATTTCATTAAAAATAATAAAATAACTGAGGAAAACCTGTGGTGCTTGCTTGTGAAAGTAGGCGTTTCAGTATTTCAAGTTTTCATTTAATTATATGTATGTGTATGTGTGTATATATATTTATTTCCTCAGTTATTTTTTACTTTAACAATAAGCAACCAAAGTATGAAAAGTAAAAATATTAAAACTTAAATTATGGTTAAATCAATGAAAGCAAAAAAACTAATTATCACAGGGTGCCTTATACTTCCCCTGTCTCTGTTGCCATTAACGGGTAATGCAGAAAGTGAGGCTCTGGTCTCCAGAAAAAGTACTTTGTATTCCAGTTCCAATGTACAGGAATCTTCAATGCCATCAGCCAACGATAACGATGGAGCGATTTTAAATAAAGGAGGAGCCTTATATGCCCCCCCCCCAGAAGGAGGAGAACCTACAGGTGGTAGCGCCCCGGTAGGAGGAAATGAAGTTGCAACTTTCCTTTTAATTGCGGGGACATATGGCATTTATTGTTTTCTCAAAAAAAGGGAAAAACGTTCTGTTTAAAATTTTAATTATTTCATTTTTTAACTTAACATTCAATTTATGAAAAATATCTATCGTATTAAATTATTGACAGTTATAATCGGGTTTTTTATATCCGGAATAGCTTTAGCTCAAAATCCCTGGGATGGATTCGACAAACCGGATAATATTGTGGATCCTTCCGATATCAGGTGTTTTTCACCATTAAAATCTTCTACTTTTGATGCAGGTATTGCATGGACATATCCTGCTTCTGTTACAAGTGCATATAACGGAAACTTTTTTAACGGATTTTCTATCCCGTTGGTGGCGGATTTGACCGGAGACGGAAAACCGGAAATCATTTGTTTAGGAACTACAGCTACTTATGCTGGGGGGCTTAATCCTATTGCAAACAAAATTGTTATTTTGAGCGGAGATGGTACCGTAAAAAAAACCATCGGAAATATAGGAATGAACACAAGTTCTTCTGATTTTCCCACATTTTACTGTTCGTCGGGTGCATACCACGGATCTCCGTCTCACTTGGCTATTGCCAAAGTCCCGGGAGAAAATTTTCCCCGTATCATCCTAACTACCGGAGGAACTACTTCTGAACTGGGTAAAATTTGGTGTTATCGGATTACTGATGCCAATTGTGATTATAATATTGAGTGGAAAAAGGAAGGAAATCAACGTTTTCACTACAATTACTCAAAGGCAACACCAACGACCACCTCTTACAACAACGAATTTTGCTATCCGATGCCTCACTTTGCAGATTTCAATGGAGACGGGAATCCTGAGTTACTGGTATATAATAAAATTTTCGACCTAGCCACCGGAAATTTGGTTGCTACTACTGAAGAAGATCAGGCAAAAGCCAATGTCGGAAGAAGATGGTGGCATGCATCCAATGTTGAAGGATATGAAAGATTTATGGGTATGATGTCTGTAGCCGATTTCAACAATGACGGAATAGTGGAAATCGCGGCTGGGAATAAGGTATACAGACCCAAATTGACAGGAGGAAGAGGAAGTAATTTCGAAGGGACTTGCGATATCGTTACATATAATTTTAAAGGTAGTATGACAGGTCTTACGTCAGCAACAGGAGAATATTATGGAGACGGATTTACTGGTGTAGCCGATATGAATGGCGACGGTAAATTGGATGTGGTCGTTCTCGGAGCGCAATTTCTAAGTGGAAATCGCGGAACAGGTGACTTGCGTGTATACGTTTGGACTCCAGACCTCAGTAGTCCCGGAAGTAACAATACAGGAAGTTTGGTCGCCGCCCAAAACATTTCTTTTTACACCAATACAGGAATTCATGGTATGCCTTTTATCGGGGATATTAACGGAAAGGAAGTCAATGAAAAGAAATTACCCGAAGTTTGCTTTATCTCCGGAAATGGGTCATTAGCAGCTAGCAACTGGGGTGAAAAAATATTTCCTAACGTCGGTATTACCGGTAATAACATAAGAAATACAGGTTCGAGTGGAGAATGGGGTAACGTATGGGGATTTACTGTCGACGAAACTGAAGATAATAAGGAAAATGCCCTGAAAATATCTTGGCTACTGAAACACAGCGACAGTTCTCTATGTACGGGACTAACCGTATTTGATTTTAACAACTCAGGAATAGCCAAAGTAGTTTATCAGGATGAGACAAGCATACGGGTAATTGACGCTTCCAAAAAAGAATTTATACCTCTCGGTGAACCTGTAAATCCCAGTACGGGAGCTGTCTTGATGAAAGTTCCGGTTAATTCATATACAGGTTATCAATATCCGGTTATTGCCGATGTGAATGGGGACAATGCCGCAGACTTTGTATGTTACGATTCATACAATACCGCTTTAGTTGCTGCTAGGTTAGTTGTATACGAAGGAAAGGGTGCCGGTTTTGCTGCTGCACCTCCTAAATGGAACCAGTTTGCGTATTTCCCGACATTAGTCAATAACGACATGTCAATTTCAAGTAATCCCATACCGCTTACTACTCAATTCGGAGATAAAACACCATACAACGGAACGCTCTTACAGTCGGTTGTTTCACAAGTAAAAGAAGATGGATCCCTTTTACCCATTGTTTATACCTCGGATGCTGTGATTTCCGGATTGATGATTAATGGAACTCCTTCGGCTAGCTCTACCTCGATATCGTTCAAAGTCTCGAATACCGGGGATGCTGCAATCTCGGTACTCGAACCCATTTGTGTTTATTCCGGTACCGGAGAGTTTGGATCGGCAACAAAATACACGCCGCTTCTCAATTGCCAAATGAGTACGCCATCTGTTACCGGAGCGATTTATCCCGGCAGTGAGGTTACTTTGAATTACACTCTAAACGGGGATTTTCGAGGGAAGAAAATCTGGGTTCGCCTTACAGACGACGGGACGAATTTTCCAGCTTCCGGTTACTATGAGTGTGATATTGAAAATAATATCATGAATGTAGGTTCTGCTATCGCTACAAATGATGCAGGTATAACAGTAGCCAACGGAAGAAGCGTTTCCATAAATGTGTTGGCTAATGACTATCGGTATTGCGATAATGTCGGAACTCAGATTACATTGAAAACTCAGCCGGCTCACGGAAAGCTATCTATAACTACCGACAAGAAAATCGTATATGTTTCTTCTCAGGCAGGATACACCGGGACGGATAATTTTTCCTACACATTCACCTGTGACGGATATACATCCAATGAAGCTACCGTTAGTGTAACTGTAACCGCCGGTGATGCATTCTCTGCTGTAACCTGGAATGGCTCCAAAGATAGCAATTGGAATGATGTCGCCAACTGGACTCAAGATGGTGGTGCTACCGGAGGCCCGAATAAAGTTCCGGGATTTACAACTACGATCACCATACCGGGTGGAAAAACCAATTATCCGCAACTGAAGGAATCAGATTACGCTGTTTGTAAAACAATCGCTTTCGGGGCCGGGGCTGAACTTGGAGCTCCGACATACCTGACCTATGAAAAGGCCAGTGTGGATTTGAAGATAACTTCAAACAGATGGAATATGGTTGCTCCTCCGTTACAAAACTTGTACTCCGGAGACATGTATCCGAAAGGTGTTGCAGCACCGTATGCGAGGGTAGAGGCGACATCCACCAATCCTGCAATTTATCAGCAAATGTATCAACAGGATAACCCGCAGAAAGCTTCGATTGTAAAGTCGGCGGCAACCTGGAGTAAGCCTTATAATAATTTGAATTATGAATATATATTCGGTAAATCATTCGCTGTCTGGGCTGATAAGGGAGAGGCTGAAAATGCAGCCGGAACACCGGTTACATTCAGTTTCCCAATGGATAGTACTTCTTATGCTATTTACGAACAGCGTTCGGATCTTCCAACTTACAAGCAGTATTTGGGAAAAGTCACCGGCTTAAACAAGAGTAATGCCGGAAAGTTTATCTATGATTCTCCGTTAATTCTGGCGACCGATAAATCGTTTGATTATCCTGTTGAAAACGGAAACAATACCGATTACAATTTCATTATTATAGGTAATCCGTGGATGTCACACATTGATTTTTATAATTTCTATTACACTGCGGATAATCAGGATAAGATCGGTGGATCATTCAAAATCCAGAATTCCGCCCGGATTCCGACCTATGAAACCTATCAGTTCAACAATGGTGATGTGATTAGTACGGATGGCGGTTTAGATGGGTTCAAGATACCTCCGATGCAATCTTTCATTGTGGATAAAAAAGAAAATGCAAGTTTTACTTCCGTTAAATTTGATCCGGCGGCATCCGTAACAGCTCCGACTATGCAGTTGCGTTCCGCTACAGCCAATGCCAATAAGTTGTTCCGGGTTCAGGTGATTCAGAATAATGAACGGGCAAGCGGTATATTGATCCGCTATAAAGAAGGAGCTGATAACGGATTTGTATTTAATGAAGATGTCTGGACTACTTTTGTTTCCAACAAAGAGGCTGCAATTCTTTATTCCATTGTAAATGACAACACAAGCAGTGGCGCTGCCGTATCAATCAATACTGTCGGAAATCTCAGCGATGCAATTGAGTTAGGCATTAAAACTAAATATGAAGGAGACCTGAAACTGAAATTTACTGATCTGAAAGATTTTCCTGCCTCTGAAATCTGGTTGGAAGACAAACTGATAAGAGATGAAAATGGAAAGTCCTTCATGCAGAATGTGCTGGTTGATCCTGAATATACATTCAACGCTCAGACCGGAGATTCGGGAAGCGGGCGGTTCTTCCTCCATCTGAAAGCTTCAAATGCACCTACGGCTATCGACCCTATCGAAAAAGAATCTTACCTCCGGATTTCAGCACAAGGAAATGTACTGAAAGTTGTAAGTACTTATTCCGATCCGATCCGTTCGGTTTCCCTTATTGATATCCAGGGACGTGTTGTACTCTCTAAAAACGACCTGAACCAGGATTATGTGACGATTACCTTGCCGGATTATGCCGAGGGAGTGTACATTGTCAAAGCTACAACACAAAAAACGCAAAAAGCACAAAAAATACAAATCAGGTAAGAACTATTATTTAACAGAGACTGCCTCATTTTCCCGTGCAGAAAATTGCAAACGGACCAATGAGGCAGTCTTTCAAAACTATTTTTGTCGAATATTAGGTCATCCTATTGATCTCTATGAAATAATACAACATGGGTATAAACAAAAAAACAATACAATTTATCACTATTCTCTGCTTTTCTATCGTTTTCTTATCCTGTCGTACACAGAAAAAGATAGCTTATATACAGGATACGGATAACCATTCGGCTTATAAACTTCAATCTTCAAACCTCAAACTGCATTACGCTGTTGACGATATACTGGAAATTGCTGTAAACGGAACAATAGAACCAAAATTAACAGCAATGTTCAATATACAAAGCGATCATTCTGTATCACAGGATAACCTTTATACAGGAAGTACTACCGGTAACATCTATAAGGTAAATGATGCAGGACAGATTGATTTTCCTTTGCTGGGGCTTATTAAAGTGGAAGGTATGAAAGAGGAAGAGTTAAAAGCTTATCTTAAAAAAGAATTAAAGGAATACATTGTTGAAGATCCGATAATTACTATAAATCTGTTGAACTATCGTATTTCTGTTTTGGGAGAAGTTGCCCGTCCTGGAGAATACCGGATAACCGAGCGTAGCCGGATCAACCTGTTTGAAGCAGTTGCCATGGCAGGGGATCTCTCGATCTACGGTAAGCGGGAGAATGTAAAGTTAATGCGGACAGATAAAGATAATAACATGCAGGTAATTACCATTGACCTGACTTCGAAAGAGATTTTCGCTTCTCCTTATTTTTATTTACAACAGAACGATGTTCTGTACATCGAACCCAATAAATCCAAAGCACTTACACCGGACCGGGACATGATGAGTTTCTGGTTTTCATTGTGGTCAATGACGGTTTCAGTAGTTTCGGTAATACTTCTTATTGCAAAATAATTAAAAATGAAAGTACAAAATAACAGGAGTGAAGCCACTAAATTGCACCATGAGATTGATTTCCAGCAATTCTTTTTTTCAATTATTTCACATTGGAAATGGTTTGCGTTATCCGTCTTATTCTTTTTATTTGCAGGTCTGTGTTACCTGCGTTATACGACACCAGTCTATTCAGCCGGTATGAGTTTGTTACTGAAAAATGACAAACGTGGAGGAAACAGCGAATTGGCAATCTTCCAGAATATGGGACTGATTGCAAGCAACAACAGCATCGAAAACGAAATAGAGGTTTTTCGTTCCCGTGCCCTTTGGGAAAAAGTGGTTGCAGAGTTAGGATTGTATATCAGCTACTGGACAAAAGGGAAAATCAAAGATACGGAGTATTATCCGGCAGAAAGAAGGAGTAACAGTTCTAATCCTCCTTTGTTATTCATAATGGATGTAAGAGACGCCGGAAAACTTTATTATCCTCTTTATTTTACAATTACCCCAAAAGGCAATAGCGTTTTTGAACTTTCAGACGGAGAAGATGGGAACTTCAAGAAAACGGTGTCTTCTTTTCCCTACACTATTCAAACTAAATACGGGGATATTAAAATAATAAAGAATGAAAGGGCTTCTTACACAAAAGAAGAATTACCTATACATGTTTATATAAAGAATCCCTACCTGGCAGCCGGCTCTTATCAGAGTAAACTGAGCGTTGGCCAACAAGGCGAAAATACGAGTATTCTTAGGATTTCTATTACAGATACTCAGATCGCAAGAGGAGAGGATGCACTCATAAAACTGGTGGATGTTTACAATCAGGATGTAATGGAGGATAAGAACCGGGCGACTTTAAGTGCAGCCTCTTTTATCAATGATCGATTACAAATCATAGGTGAAGACCTGAAAATATCAGAAACGGATATAGAAACTTACAGACAGGAAAACCGGTTGGCCAATGTTGATTTTGAATCCCGGATTCTATTGCAGGAAAATAACGAATTTGAAAAACAACTGGTCAATAATGCCGCCCACATAAAATTATTGAATTTTCTGGAATCTGAAGTGAAACAGGTAGCTAAATCTGGAGGATTATTACCGGCAACACTGGAAAATACGGATCCCCGTTTAGTAAGCAATATTGAACTATACAATAGCCTTGTCCTTGAAAAAGACAGGATACAGGACTATACCAAAACTGAGAATCCCGTTATCAAACGGTTGAATGATCGTATGAGTATGCTCCTGAATGAGATTCAAAAAGGAATTGAAGGAGTCCGTTTATCCTATAATGTTAAGAGTAAGGACCTGAAGTCCCAGCAAAATTTATATGATAAAGGGATTGGAAATATTCCACACAAAGAACGGATTCTGGCAGAAAAGATCCGTCAGCAGCAAATCAAAGAAACCCTTTATACAACCTTACTGGAGAAAAAAGAAGATACCGAACTCGCCTTAGCTGCGAATGCTCCGAGTGCAAAAATCCTGGAATCTCCTTTATATTCCGGATATCTTATTGCTCCGGACAGAAGGCTTGTCCTGCTTTTATGTCTGCTGGTCGGTTTAATTCTTCCCGCTATTCTGATACGTATCAAACAGTTAATGAAATTCAAAATCGAAACAGAAGAAGACATCGAAAAAATAACGGATATACCGGTAGTGGTAGCCTTGCCTCAGCTGAAGAATAATAATCCGATAGTAGTTACATCCCATGCCGATACTTCTGTTTCAGAATTGTTCCGATTGTTAAGGGCTAATGTAAGATCTTCTTTGAAAAAGATTGAAAAGAACGGATACGAAAGCGATCAGAAGGTAATCCTTGTGACATCGTCTATCAGCGGAGAAGGGAAGACTTTTGTGTCGGCAAACCTGGCCCTTACTTTTGCTCTCAAATTCAAAACGCTAATTGTCGGTTTGGACATCCGTCGTCCGAAACTTTCGGAATATTTTCATGGAACCAATGAACCGGGACTGACTTCTTACCTGAATGGTGATGTCAACAACGTGGATGATATTATTTCAACTTTACCCGGAGACATTCCGTTGGATATCATTTTTTCCGGTTCGATTCCCCATAATCCCAATGAATTGTTAATGGATTCGAGGCTTGATGTGTTGTTTACAGAATTACGGAAGAAATATGATTACATTATTATAGACACGTCTCCTGTCGGTAGTGTTTCGGATACATTCCTGCTAGATCGTATCGCTGATGTAACCTTGTTTATTGCCTGTTCCAAACATACTCCCAAAGATGGTTTGAATATGCTCAACCAGTTTAGCGAAGATCATAAGTTCAAAAATCCCAGTATTGTTCTTAACAAATTATCTAACAGCACAAAACGGCACAGTTACGGTTACAGGTACGGATATGGTTATGGATATGGTTATAACAATAGTAATGGTGTGAGTCGTGAGAAAAAAAGTGAAAAACAAATAACTAACTAACAAATAAAAAATGAGTGTTATGAAAAGGAAATTAGTTGCTGTATTGGTTTTGTTAATAGCCGTGTCAGTTAAATTCACGGTTAATGCACAAGAAGGAAAATATCATTTTTATGGAAAGAATGAAAAATGGTATGTATCTGCCGGTGGTGGTCCGAATATCTTATTCGGAAATCAGGATGGAAAAGCTCCGTCATTCGGAGATCGTATTTGCGGAGGAGGAGAGATCTCTGTAGGTAAATGGATCAATCCAGGCCTGGGTTTTCGTGCTCAGTTTTATTTTGGTCAATATCGCGGGTTCAATTATGCAGTTCCTCAAATGGGTAAGTTTACTCATGGAGATGGAAAAAGTATTTTTCCTAAAGGATGGCCGGAAAAATTAAAATTCACGTCCGATGGTTCCGGTTTTTGGCAGGAATTTTATACCAGTTCCCTTTCGCTAGACTTTACTGTTAATCTGACCCGCACAATTATTGGTTACGATGTCGAACCCAAGTTGGTTGATGTGATTGTTTACACCGGTGTTGCTTATCTTCATAACATAAAAAGTGAAACAAATCACACTTTTAATGGAATCGGAGGCAGGCTGGGAGGCAGACTGAATTTTAATCTTCAAAAGAAGGGTCCCTGGGGATGTTACCTGGAAGGTCAGAGTATGATTGCTTCTGATAAATTTGATGGTTATGTAGGAGACACCGGTTTTGATCTGACCGCTAACCTTCTGGTAGGAGTACAATACAGTTTTTAATTTAAATTAAACAATTAGTATCCGGAGAAAGGTAGATGAAAAAGCCGAATATTCGACTGTCAGTAGTATTAGCTGTTCATAATGGTGAAAAATACATTTCACAGGCTGTTGAGTCGATTTTGAATCAGACGTTTCCAAATTTTGAATTCATTATCATTAATGACGGGTCTACTGACTCTACCTCCCGGATATTAAATTCCCATACCGATCCGCGTATTCGACTGATTGAAAATAAGTTGAATAGGGGGTTGGTTGCCTGCCTAAATACCGGGATTATGCTTAGCCGTGGAAAATACATAGCACGGATGGATGCTGATGATATTGCAGATCTCCATCGCCTGGAAAAGCAGTTTGATTTCATGGAATCTCATCCGGAAATCGGAATTTGTGGCAGCTACATCCGTGTCTTTTTTGAAGGTACGGGAAAATCCCAGGTTGTAAAATTTCCTGAAAATGATAAAGCTATCCGGGCATTTACATTCTTTCAGGCACCATTTTCTCATCCGTCTGTAATGCTTCGTAAATCGGTATTGGATTCGTATGAACTGGAATATCCGGACCAGTTTTACCGTGCAGAGGATTACGCATTCTGGACTGAGCTATTAAAATATACTCAAGCCGCTAATCTTCCTGAAGTTTTGCTCCATTACCGGCGCCACCAGACAAATGAAACAGTTTTGTCCGACAAACAATCCGGAGATAAAAATTTGACTTTAAGTAAAATACAATATAATTATTTAACACATAACAGACTATACCTTTCTGAAGAAAAAATGCTTGTGTATGCTCATTTTGTCAATCGTTCAATCCAAAGCTATAATCTGAGTCATACTTCTCAACGCTATACGGAAAATATATTGAAATCTTTTTTTTCTCAATTGAAACAGGTACGGGAAGACTTGTTTTCTGATTCGATACGGTATTGTTCTGAAATCTGCTTTTATCGTTTTATAATAGGAAAATGCTTTCCGAAAACCCGTTATATGCTACAGCTTTTTTCGATAGGTGGTTTTCATTTTCTGAAACGTAATCTGTTCAATTAATCCCTTCAAACAAAACAGTTAGAAAATGCTATTATTCTACAGAATACTCATTTTATTTTTGATTATATTTAATTTCCGGGTTCCGGTTTTGTATAATTCTGCAGTTGTCTCGATTATTCTGACCACCTTTTACTACATTTTTGTAAGGGGCTCCATACGCTTGGATTATTTTTTTCATCGTTATACCGTCCGGATATTAATTGGTCTGGTATTACTTTCTATTCTATGTTTTTCTTATCCGGTGCTGCTTGGCACCTATGATTTCATCCTATTGAAATGTTTTATCCTGCAGTTTTTTATGATCACGGCAATGATTTATGCGTTGCCGTTACTAATTGAAGGGGAAGAATCAGACGCTTTTAATAATATTTCCCAACTTATCTGCTATACATTTGCTGTTCAGGGATTTATACAGATGTCTGCGTTTTTTATACCGCCTGTTGGAGATTTCCTGATAGCTATGAAGCCTGAAATCATCCAGAAAAAACTTTTTGGACCTTATGAACTTTATTTCAGAGGTTATGCGTTATCCGGAAGTCCCTTCTTTGAGCTACCTGCAGGGTTCGGAGTTGCCTTCATTTTATTTTTCAGGTTGTTGTTAACCGGACAGCCAAATTGTACTTCCGGTTATAAAGGGTTTGTCATATTCTTTTTACTCCTGTCAGGGTCGATATTTTCCGGTCGTACGGCTTTTATTGGGCTGGTTATGGGTTTTTGCATGTATCTTTTTCTGGTTCAGGACAGGGTGATAAAAATACTTAAGGCACTGGTTAAATTGATTATTCCGGTTTGCCTGATTTTAGGAGCATATAATTATATTTTAACCCCTGCTCAACGTTTTGCCATCACCAATCATGTTTTTCCTTTTGCTTTCGAATTCTATTACAAGTATGAAGATACCGGAAAACTTAGTACTTCTTCTACGGACTTAATGATCAACAAACAATACTTTATGCCTTCGACCCAGACTCTCCTGCATGGTGATGGCCGTTATGTAGGCCTGGATGGGCACGGGTATTATATGGAAACAGATGCCGGATACATGCGGGCAATCCTTTACGGAGGAATCTTTTTCTGGATAGCTTGTTTTATCTATCAGACACTCTTTTTCATTCAGCCTTTATACATTGCCGGGCAAACAAAAAACCGCTGGAATAAACCTGATTTCTGGTGTTTGATGACCTTGTTCGTTCATTTATTCATTCTTGAAATAAAGGCCGAAGCCGTTGGAAGAATGAATATTATGCAGGTTTTACTTTGTCTTATCTGTACCTGTTATTTGGCGCAAAATTATCTCAAAGAATATATCGCTTCGGATCTAGATAACATAAGTTTTAAGAATGATGAAAACGAAGATTGTATACTTGCTTCCGGGAGGGCTTTATAATTCAGGCGGAATGGAGCGTGTGACTACCATAAAAGCCAATTATCTGGCGGAAAAGGCCGGTTATGATGTTTCGATTATCACAACCGAACAAATGGGCCGTCCGGTCTTTTATCCCTTATCGGATAAGGTCTCTTTGCATCATCTGGACATTGGTATACATGAAAAATTCGGAAAAGAATCCTATCTCCGGAAATGTATTTCACGGTATCGGAAAACAAGGAAATATAAAATTACTCTGAACAGACTCTTATGCAGAATACGCCCTGATATTACAATTTCGACCCTGGGTCTGGACATGGGATTTCTTCACGAATTAACCGATGGCAGCATTAAGATCGGAGAACTTCATTTTCCGGGAAACTTCCGGCAGCTAATGGCCAGAAAACTACACAAAGGATTTATTCCTAACTATATAGCTTTAATCAGGACTCAAAATTTATTCAAACAATGTCGGAGATTAGCTCGTCTTGTCGTACTGACAGAAGAAGAAAGATTATGTTGGAATGATAAGCATAATATTGTCGTGATTCCAAATCCATTGTCATTTTTTCCTGAACAAACTTCAGCATGTTCTTCCAAAAAAGCCATTGCTGTCGGAAGATTAGCCTATGAAAAAGGGTTTGACCAATTAATTGAGGCCTGGAAAACGGTCTTGGAAAAACATCCTGATTGGAAGCTTTCTATTTATGGAGGCGGTGAACAAAAAGAGCTATTACTTGCATTGATCGATCAATATAAACTGAATGCAGTCATCCAGATTCATGATCCTGTAAAAGATATTCATGCCCGTTTTCTGGAACATTCCCTGATGCTATTTCCCTCGCGTTATCTGGAAGCTTTACCGATGGTACTTCTTGAAGCGATGTCATGCGGGTTACCGATTGTTGCCTTTGATGCACCCTGTGGCCCCAAGGATATTATTACTGGCGGAAAAAACGGATTTTTGGTTGAATCGGAAAATATTCCGGCATTGTCCGGTAGAATCTGTTTCATGATTGAATCGGATAAATTGAGAAAATCAATGGGACAAACAGCCCGGGAAATGTCAATTGATTATGGAGAAGAAAAAATAATGAGTCAATGGATTTATCTGTTTGATCAATTAAAAAAAGAAAGATAAAGGAGAAGAAATGAAAACAATTGTCGTATCTGGAATTAATTTATACACAGGGGGAACCCTGAAGGTGATGCAGGACTGTCTGGAATCATTATCTTCTTATGCATCGGACCATTACCGGATCATTGCGCTTGTTCACAAAACTAACCTGTATCCCCAATATAAAAATGTAGAGTACATTGACTTCCCTCGATCCCGGAAATCATGGTTTTATAAACTATACTATGAATATATAGGATTTTATTTATTTAGCAGAAAACTAAACCCTTACTGCTGGTTGTCTATGCATGATACGACTCCAAATGTTGAAGCTGAACGCAGAATAGTTTACTCTCACAATTCATTGGTATTTTATTCTCCGGGCCTGAAAGAATTAAAATTTCAACGTAGCATTTTCCTGATCAGTTGGCTATCGCGTTTCATCTACAAAATTAATATTCACAAGAACGAAAGTGTGATTGTACAGCAGGAGTGGATGAGAAAAGCATATCAAAAGATGTTTGCTGCAGATAACGTGATCGTGTCATTACCTGTCCAGCAAGTATCGGAAAAACACTGCAAAACAGAGACTAAAACCTATTGTGGAAACAAAAAATTATTCTTTTATCCGGCAGGAGCCATGGTTCATAAAAATTTTGAAATTATTTGTGAAGCGGCGTCTTTACTGAATCAAGAAGGAGTAACTGATTTTTTAGTAGTTTTAACCTTATGCGGATGTGAAAATAAGTATGCACGGTATTTATATAAAAAATATACCCACTTAGATAACCTTTTATTTATCGGGTATTTAGAAAAAGATGAAATGATATGTAATTACCGTGATTGCGATTGTTTATTGTACCCTTCCAAAGTAGAATCCTGGGGATTACCGTTGACAGAAATCAAAGCATACGATAAACCGGTATTGGCTGCTGATCTTCCTTATGCCAGGGAAACGATAGGCAATTATGATAAGGTTCGTTTCTTCGATCCTGATAACGCATCGGACTTGGCTAATTGTATGAAAGCATTCATTTCCGGAAAACTGGAATATGATGCGAATAATCAGGTGATATACAAAGAACCTTTTTTCCGGAACTGGGATGAACTGTTTCATCATTTATTTGAAAAATAGCCTGCCATGAAAATAAAGAAAATATTACATATACCCAATTATTATCCTCCTCACATCGGGGGAATTGAGGATGTTTGTTACAATACGATTCAGGTAACACCGGAATATCATCATCGGGTAATTTGTTTCAATGATAACAAAAGTACAGTCAGGGACATTCACGAAGGAATAGAAGTCTGCCGTTGCAGTGTTCTGAAAAAGTGGTCCAGCCAATCTATATCCTTGTCTATGTTATCGGAAATGAAAAAAGTTTTTCAGGATTTTTCTCCGGATATTGTTCATTTTCATGCACCGAATCCTCTAGGAAGTTTATACCTGGAATTACTGCTTCCTAGCCAAACTCAGTTAATTGTCCATTGGCACTCGGATATAGTAGCACAAACGTTTCTCTATAAATTTTACCAGCCCATAGAGAACTTTTTGTTACAACGAGCAAATAAAATAGTAATTACCAGTCCGTGCTATATTTCCGGATCTCAGGTATTATCTTCCTTGAAAAACAAGATACAGATTATTCCGAATGTGGTTAATTGTTCCAAATTGTCTAAACGGGCCGAGGATGACAAGGGAATTATCGGAATCTGGGAACAGTATAGAGGTAAAAAGATTGTCTTTACTTTTGGGAGACATGTACCGTATAAAGGCTTAATTCATCTGATAAATGCCGCTCCGATGATTTCTGATGATGCGGTAGTGGTGATTGCAGGACAGGGACCCGAAACCGAAAACCTGAAGAAGCATGCAAAATCCAATTCTTTATTCTTTCCGGGCCGATTGAGTGATGATGCATTGCGGCATTATCTCTATGCTTCCGATGTCTTTGCCTTCCCGTCAATCAGTAAAAATGAAGCTTTTGGTATCGCATTGGCGGAAGCCATGTACTGCGGATTGCCTGCGGTAACTTTTACCATTCATGGTTCCGGGGTCAACTGGGTTTCCAAGGACGGGGAAACCGGCCTGGAGTCGGTGGCACGCACAGAGGAAGACCTGGCTGCTAAAATCAATCAATTACTTTCAGATGATCTGTTGCGGGAGCATTTAGGAATTAATGCCTCCCGGCGGGTACGGAAACTTTTTACTCCCGATGCTATTAAAGATAAAATAATCGACTTATATGAAAACTGAATTTGAAACGGAAGATCTGTCAGCATACAACCCGGAAGGTTCCGATCTCCGGAAAATACAGATGAAGATGCTGGATATGCTTGTTGTGTTTGATGAGATATGTAACCGTCATGCGATTCCTTACTGGTTGTCGGCAGGTACCCTGATCGGGGCCAATAAATACCGTGGATTCATTCCGTGGGACGACGATCTGGATGTGCAGGTGCTTCAAAAAGATATGAAGCGGTTGCTAAAAATATTGGATGAAGAACTTCCGGAAGATCTGAAAATTCAGACACGAAAAACAGATAAAGGTTATCGGTATTACTGGGCTAAGGTCAGAGATACGAATTCGTTTATCCACGAACCTGAAACGGAAAAATATACCTATAAATACAATGGAGTATTCCTGGATATATTTCCCGTAGAGCCTTTTCTTTCTATTTGGCTTAAGAAAAAGATGGATGTGCTGAGAGTACGTTTTGAAATAAGGAAACATTCGGAAAATTTCAGGGAAAAGTGTCTGAATTACTCCCTGGGAATATTTTATCCGCTCTCTTTTCTTTATGCAGGTTTTGTCAGGCTTGTGTACATCTTTAAGAAACCGAAGCACTATACCTTCAGTCCGGGTAATAGTTGTGGAGATATCTATCCGGTAGAGAATATTTTTCCTTTAAGTAAAATAGCATTCGAAGGGAAAGAATTTAATGCACCTCATCATGTCGGAAAGTTTTTGTTCAACGCATATGCCTGTGACTGCATGGCCGTACCGCCTGTCGAACAAAGAAAACAGCATATTTCCGGAGTTATTTTTTATTCCGAAAACTGATACATGCAAAAATACAGCAAAATAATACAAAAGATACTACCGAATCGTTTTATACGGGTTTCGGGAGCCAATGGAACCGTATCCATACTCCGGACTCTGGCTTCAATTGTTGCAAATAAAGTAGTTGCTGTTTATATCGGAACCTCCGGAGTTGCCATGGTCGGACAATTGCAAAGCCTGATCGGGATTCTTTCCTTGATCTCGGGGGGTGGCTTTATCCAGGGGTTAACAAAGTATGTATCACAATATAAAAATGAAGAAAAAACAGTCGGTGAATTTATTTCCACATCGTTTGTTTTTACTCTGTTTGTCTCTGCTGTATTTGGTGCAATTACCCTCTTGTTTTCTTCCTGGATTTCTTCAGTTCTGTTTTTGACAGACAAGTATCGCCTGGTTATTGCAGTCCTGGGACTTTCACTGATTTTTTACGGACTGAATAATTTGTTCATTTCCATAATAAATGGGTTTCAGGAATACCGTAAATATTTTAAAATAAACCTCATAACTGCTTTTTCGGGATCTGTACTTTCAATCATTCTGGTCATTCTGTTCCGGGAATACGGAGCCTTGTTAGCCATTATCTTATCGCAATCAGTAGTTTGTGTTTTTACCTGGTTTATGGTCAGAAATGATCATTGGATACGGTTTATTACTTTCAGATTATTTTCTTCTGAAAAGCTGAAACTACTGTCGAAATATGCTATAGTCCTGTTACTGGGAACGATTATCTGGCCTGTTGTCAAAATTTTTATCCGTTCATACGTCATTACTCATATTTCGATACACGATGCGGGAATATGGGAGGCAACTGCGAAAATCAGTGACTATATATCCATCCTGGTCACCGGATCTTTTTCCATTTATCTTCTTCCCCGATTGTCGGAACTGACCGATCCCAGCCTGATAAAAAAAGAAATTATTGATATATATAAAGTGATTGTTCCGGTCTCATTATTCATTTTTACAATGCTTTATCTCCTGAAAAAACAGGTCATATTACTATTATATTCTCCTGATTTTATGGAAGTAAGCAATTATCTACTGCTACAGATGGCCGGTTCTTTCTTTTGGTTATGCAAGGTGATTCCGATGAATTTTTTATTAGCGAAAGAAAAGACGAATCTGTACTTATTTCTCGAGTTATTTTTCTGTCTTGTGTATATAATCCTGGCCTGGATTCTGGTTCCGAGGCTCGGTGTACAAGGTATTCAGTTATCTTTTGCCGGATACAATCTTGCCTATCTGTTGACCTGTCTGTTTGTGTTAAAGAACTATTTATCCAACTAGATTCAAGGTATGAAAGGAAATATTCAACCAGCAAAAGTGAGGAATTCAAATATCGAACTATTAAGGTTGGTATGTACATTAAGCATTGTATTGCACCATTTTATTGGCCACGGTTTGCAGGTGACCGTTATCGGATCGGGACGGACTACTGATGCCGGACTTATAGTTGCCAGTTTTTTGGTTATTGGAGTCAATTGTTACATTCTTATATCGGGGTATTTCGGTATCAAAGCCCAATGGAAAGGTTTTTTTCGTTTGTACCTGGCATGCGTTTTTTTTGATTTACTCTTTAAGGTCCTTCATTCGATTGATACGCACACATTAGACTTCAAAGAAATGATTCTTTCCCTGTTCCCTTTTTCCAATACGGGTTTATGGTTTATTCCGCAATATTTTTATCTCTATTTATTGTCTCCTGTATTGAATAAAGTAATTGATAACTGCTCGAAACGGCAGCATATACAGATGTTATTTATCTGGGGAATACTGGCTTATTATTTTGGTTTTCTCTGGTTAGGCACAATTTCTCATTTCATATATTTCATCTTTTTGTATTTCTTAGGCCGGTTCATTGCCTTATACACAGAAAATGTAACTACACCAAAGAGGAGGATGGTATATGTGTGTATTTATCTTTTATCTGTCGTTGTAAGAGCAGTTTGTGCCGTGACTATGTTTCACATGGGACAAGACTGGATATTGAATATCGGATTTTCGTATAAAAATCCGTTAATGCTCGTTTCTTCTGTTTCGGTTTTCTTATTTTTCCGTAGCCTGAACTTCCAGAATAAAATAATAAACTGGTTCGCAGCATCGTCTTTTGCCGTTTACCTGATCCACGAAAACAAGTTTGTAGTACCCTATCTGTATGGATACGTTTATAATTTACCTCAACAGATTGATAATAATTATCTTCTTGGCCTCAGTCTTATTCTACTGGCTATTATTACCGTGGTTGGTTGTGTCCTGGCAGATAAAGTCCGGAGAATGATTACAAATCCCATAGAAAAAATATTGGACCGGGTGGACTGGAAAGAACATAGCAATAAATGGATCGACAGATTGGAAAAGGTTATAAAATAAATTAAAGAAATTTGATTATGAAGCGTATATTGATTATTATCACAGACCTGCTCATTATATACGGCAGTATTTTTCTCAGTTACAAAATATTAGGAGAAAACAATCAGATCGAGGATTATGAAAAGAATATCCAGGCTTTTTATATCATTGCTCCTCTGATCGGTATTCTTTATCTGATTCTGATGTATTCATATGGTCTCTATAACTTCGACCGGCGGAAAGTAGGAGATATGATTTACACGGTGTTCCTTACTTCCATATCCCTGATGATGGGGATCATGTCGGTATGTTTTTTTGTACGTGGAGGAGCCTGGGCTTTTCCTCGTAGTGTAATTTTTTTAAGTGCATTTATTTATTGGCTCTTGCTTTCCTTCTGGAGAATTGCTGTTTGGCGGCTATATAAGAAAAGTCACGGCATAAAAAATGTTATAGTGATCGGGCCGGATAGAGAAAATGTAGCATCAATACTAGGTTCCAAATACAAAGATATGTACCATGTTAAGTATATTTGTGATGAATGCGAAAAAAAGTTGTTCCATTATATCGGATTGACCGACATTGTATTCATGGCTGCAGGAGTAAGTACACAGATGCGGGAAAAGATATTGCTGGCAGCTGCCGAAAACAGATCGGAAGTTTATTTTGTTCCGGAATATCGGGATGTATCCATCATGTCTGCCTCCATGCAGAAAACAGATGACATACCCACCTTTTGTATCAACTGTATGGAATTAACGATGGAAGAACGCATGGTAAAACGATTGGCGGATCTGTTTCTGGCAAGTATAGGTTTGGTCATTGCACTACCGATCGGACTGATAGTCGCACTGTTTGTCAAGTTGGATGGAGGCCCTATATTCTACACCCAGGAAAGACTTACCCGAAATGGAAAGGTTTTTAAAGTGTTGAAATTCAGAACAATGATTCCTGAAGCAGAAAAATTTTCAGGACCTGTATTGGCCGGAGAAAACGACCCCAGAATAACACCGGTCGGACGATTCATCAGAGCGGTAAGAATCGACGAAATACCCCAGATAATCAATGTACTGAAAGGAGATATGAGCATTGTGGGACCCCGGCCCGAACGGGGATTTTTCACTGAACAATTTGAACAGAAAAATCCTCATTACCGCCAACGGCTCAAAGTAAAGGCCGGACTCACAGGCCTGGCTCAGGTAGAAGGAAAATACAATACCAGTTTCGAAGATAAACTTCGTTATGATCTCTTGTATATCAGTAATTATTCTTTATTCCAGGATTTTCTGATTATCCTTCAAACGATCAAAATATTATTTCTTAAAGAAAGTACAGAAGGGGTTACAACAGAAAAAAACGTTCCTGCAAAACAGGACCGTAATTTTCCGGTAAAAGATCCGATTTTGGCTTTAGAGGCGGAAGAATACCGATAGTCTAGGTTACAACTTATGATTCTTTTGAAAATTTTCCAGCCGTTCTTCCAGCAATTGGTACTGATGGTCTTTAATAAACGAAGTACAAGCCCGTAATCCTTCTTGTTTGCTTCCGGTAGTGGATAATGAAATGGCGCTGATACCATAATATATCAAGGCCTTCATCAATTCTCCACCCGTCATTCCGGGATAAGAAACAGTAAAATAAAAGCCGTCGGCAATGACGTCGTCCATGTCTTTTTCGTATACGATTTTAAATCCGTAGCGAAGGAATATTTCTTTCATTTTATGTGCTCTGCGACCATATTCCTTAACTTCTTCCAGGAAACGGAACTGTCCGTCGGAAGCCGCTTTAAACATAGCCGCCAGTGCATATTGAGCCGAGTGACTGGTTCCGGAAGAAATTGCATACAGGGCTCGGTGAATGAAAACACTACCAAATGTTCCGCCTCCATATCGTTCTGTCAAACCAGGGTAGGAGCGATGATACAATTTATTGGACATGGCAACCACACCGATTCGTTGCCCGGCATAACTAAAAGCCTTCGAGCCGGAAATCAATAACAGGTAATTGTCTGTATATTTACCAACACTGACCTGATAGGGAGGCTGGAAAGGGGTTCCCAGGTCTTTCCTGAAATCCATGGCAAAATAAGCCAGGTCTTCCAGAACAATGGTATCATATTGGGTGGCCAATTCTCCGATAATCTGTAATTCCTCCTCTTTCAGGCAAAACCAGGCCGGATTGTTGGGGTTGGAGTAAATGATACAGGAGATATTTTTCTTACTTAAATAAGACTCCAATATTTCCCGTAATTTTTCTCCCCGGTAATTGTATACATCAAACGATTCGAATTTATATCCCAAGACGACAGCCTGTTGTTTTTGTACCGGGAATCCGGGATCGATAAACAAAATAGTGTCTTTTTCTTTGTCGCATTGACCCGAAACCAAAAAAGAGGTAAAGGTACCCTGCATCGAACCGACTACCGGCACACAACATTCGGGCGCAATATCTAAATCGATAAATGCTTTAATAAAACGGGACGCTTCGTTTTTAAGCTCAGGTAACCCGTCTATAATCGGATAAATGGATGCAATACCATTTTGCAGGGCTTTTATTTCTGCTTCCACACCGACCTTTGCAGGAGGTAATCCGGGGACTCCCATTTCCATGTGAATAAATTCCACTCCTGTCTGCTTTTCCACATCTGAAGCAACAGCAACCACCTCACGGATGGTTGCCTTGCCGAAATCCTTGATATTGAGTTTATTTATAGCTGCCTGAATAATTTCCGGTTCAATAGGTGTATTCATGTCATTGTTGATTTAGCAGCCACAAAAATAAGTTTTTATTTTGTTTAAGCCAAATCAATTGTTTTATCCAGGTAAACATTCTGAATGGCATTCAACAAATGAACCCCTTCATTCATTGATTTCTGGAATGCTTTGCGGCCGCTGATTAATCCCATTCCTCCTGCACGTTTATTGATTACGGCCGTAACGACAGCTTCTCTGAGATCCGATTCCCCGTGAGACTCTCCGCCGGAATTGATCAGACCGACCCGTCCCATATAACCGTTGGCGACCTGGTAACGGCACAAATCGATCGGGTGTCCGGTCGATAGCTTGCTGTACACCTCCGGGCTTGTCTTGGCAAAACCAATGGCAGTAAATCCACCATTGTTGACCGGAAGTTTCTGTTTGACAATATCCGCCTGGATCGTGACTCCCAGGTGATTGGCCTGCCCGGTAATATCGGCCGAGGCATGATAATCCGTTCCATTCTTTTTGAATTGGTCGTTTCGCAGGTAACACCACAATACAGTAGCCATTCCCAATTCATGAGCATATTCGAATGCCTCGGAAACCTCAATGATCTGCCTCCGGCTTTCTTCCGATCCGAAATAAATAGTTGCTCCGATTGCTGCAGCTCCCATATTCCAGGCTTCTTTTACCGTACCAAACATAATCTGGTTGTATGAATTCGGGTAAGTCAACAGTTCATTATGGTTTATTTTAACGATAAACGGGATCTTGTGTGCATACTTGCGTGCCACTGCTCCCAATACCCCATAGGTAGAAGCAACTGCATTGCAACCTCCTTCGATAGCTAATTTTACAATGTTTTCAGGATCGAAATACAGCGGATTCGGAGCAAAAGAAGCCCCGGCTGTATGCTCAATGCCCTGGTCTACAGGTAAAATTGAAAGGTAACCGGTTCCGGCCAGCCGCCCGTGATCCAGTAACCGTTGCAGGCTGTTCAGGGTAGGGATGCTCCGGTCGGAATGACTCCAGACTTCGTCGATGATAGCCGGAGAAGGACAGTGTAATAGCGACTTGTCGATCGTGTGACAGGAGTGGGAGAGATAATATTCGGCATCTTCTCCCAGGAGTTCGGTAATGTTAATGTTGATAGCGCTCATAAATCTGTTATTTTTAGATAAGTAATTTTTCATTGTGATCACCAGGATACGAAATCCATGTGTTTAAATATAACAGCTGGAAGACGTATAGGTTCAGGGTATATGATTTCATTTGATTTTTTGAACCGTTTATCGTCTGTTTTAGCTGAATTTTTAATTTGTTGATAATCAATATTGAATAAAAAAAATAAAAATATTTCTCCGGAAACTATTGTGGAATCAAAATTTGATTGTATCTTTGCAACGCATTTGAGAGAAAATGCAACAAAAATTAAAAGTATTGACAATTCTAAGTTGCAACTTCTACAATCGTTCTGGTGTGGTAGTTCAGCTGGTTAGAATACCTGCCTGTCACGCAGGGGGTCGCGGGTTCGAGTCCCGTCCATACCGCCAAAGTGTAACTTTGAATTGTCTGAAAATCCTGAAAGCACAGACTTTCAGGATTTTTTGTTTTAAATATACGCCACAGAGAGGATTACGGGTCAAGTGGAAAATCCGGTTGGAATAATTATCTTTGGGATAAAAAAGATGGACTCACAAGAAGCCTTACTTCGCTTATTTTTACCCAGCTGGTTGTTTGATTACTTTGAGTTAGAAAAATTTACCCAGGATTCCTTTCGGATAGATGTTTATCTAGGAGAAAAGAAGCTTATCCCCCAAGATAGATCCGGTCATTTGATTTCCCATGGATTTACAGATTACAGTATTATTCAGGACTTTCCGATAAAAGGGAAAGCCGTTTATCTTCATCTGCGTCGTCGTAAGTGGCTGGATGAGGCAACCGGAGAAATACAGAGCCGTAAGTTTGAAATCGCCTATGAAGGTACCCGTTTAACGAAAGAATTCGTTGCTTTTTTAAAAGCATCAAATAGAAAGTAGTGCGGTAAGTATCAAGTCCATCGCTTCTTATTACAACGTTGATGGCGATAACCTGCGTTATCAATA
>JAVBKV010000064.1:0-3521 GCA_031553885.1 Bacteroidales bacterium | reverse complement strand
ACCGGGTGAGTATTCTCCCTGCAGGACTACAGCATCGACAGAGAAGGTATACAGCCGGCAGGCGAGCTCTTCGCTGGAGGAAGAGGCAGCATTGACCAGGTAAGCGGTTTGTACCGGGCGGTTGTAATACCTCCAGGCTATGCCCGGGGAGAAGTGTTTCTCTTCCCGGTCCAGGGGGGAAGATTCGTAAAACGTTTCGGTAAAGGCATAGGATTCAGAGGGAATCTCTCTGAAATGATCCGGGGGATACTGGCTCCCGACCCGGGAACGGATGACTGAAGGGTCTACGTAGCTCCCTGCATAGGAACCAGACAGGTAACAGGGCTGGTAGGAGCGGTAAGGCCGTCCTGCGTTATCGTATTCGGTGAGGGTGACCCTGTCGGGGATACCTTCCGAGGAATGGCCTTTCAAAACCGCCTGGGAAGGACGTCCCAGGCCGTCGTAATACTGGATGGCATCCTGGTAACGGCTACCCGATGAATCCAGCATCGTACGTTTGAGGACGTAGTTCTGGTTCTGACCGAGGTCTGTGGAACAAACCGAAGGGTCGACCCGCAGGACGAGGCTTGAGCCCGAAGAAGAGGTAAAGGAAAATCCCGGCTGAAGGGTAATGCTCTCGCAAGCCCTGATCTCACCGCCAGTGGTAGTAGGAGTGGAAAATGTCAGGGAAGACTGGGCCGAAAGTTTCAGTATATGGATCAGTAGGATCAGAATTATATAAACTGGTTTCATTCCGAATCTTTTCTTTTTAGTTTTTCTACTTCTTCTTTTAACTGCTTGATTTCTTTTTCCTGCCGGATCATGTATAAGGTCATTTCTTCGATTTTTTGTAGAAGTTTTCCTTGTATTTCACTTACACTTAATCCGTTTTCAGAAACTTCCTTTGCAGATGGAATACCCGGAAGGTGCTTGTTTTCTTCGATGTGTCGGGCCACTTCATCCAGTGTGGAGAGCTTGTAATCTTCAGAGAAAACATAATCCGGCCAATAATTATTGTCGATTTTGACTTCTTTGGCCCGAATCGTCCCGTTGACTTCCAATTTATGGTTCGGGTCATCTGTACCGATGCCTACTTCTCCATAAACGCCGGTTGCCATGAGTATATTGACAGGATACCGGGAGGTGACGTCTCTTCCCTGAGAGGTCGATGGGTCATAAGGAACTACATTGATGGGTATGGTCGGGACACCACGGAAAGGGCTTATCATTTCTGCTTTTACCGTATAGGCGGCGTAAGTGATGGTTGATTCAATAACAAAATTATAATATACACCTGGATATTCTTCTGTAGGAAGTTCATATACCTTAAGAGTAAATCCTGAACAGTATCCTCCATGCCTTTCTTTGTTTATAACTAATCCTTCGCGGGTCGAAATATAGTAGGTGGTATGGCCCAGGTTGGAAGAAATCCAGTTTCCACCGAAAATATCGATTTTGAGTTTTTGGTTTACACCGCTACTGCTACCCGGAAGAGAACCGGCTAAAACCCGGTAGGGAGAATCTTCCACGGTAACGACATTCCATCCGTCTTGAGCAAAAAGAAGAGGACTGATGAATAAACATCCTATAATTAACAACTGTTTAAATAAATTTTTCATTAGAATTAGTAATTAATGTAGCGATTAGGGTTATTGAATTCATATTGATTTCTAGCGATATGTGTAAATACGTTTTTCTTTTGATTTTAACAAACAAAAATTAAAATCAAAAGAATTTTGCAAAGGAAAGTAAAAAAATAAAACAGAGAAAGAAAGCTGAGAAATAAAATAGTTACATACTGAATAATTTTATTCATTCCTTTTGTTAAACATTAATTTTATTATTCTAAGTGTGTCGTTTTATTTCTTTTGTAATAATATATTATTGAAAATTTTGACGAACTTGTTTAAAAAAATTGTATGATAGATAAAAATTGATCGTAAGCATTTTTCCAACTTTTTTCTTCCTGAGGGAGAAAAATATCAGGAGTAACCGAATCCCGGATTACCCGGCGCATGTCTTGCCTGTTTTTGACCAAACCCAACGACTTAGCCTGCATCATGATATTTCCGATTGCTGTAGCTTCCGAGGGACCGGCAACGACAGGGATGCCGATGGAGTTGGCTGTCCATTGGTTCAGCAGTTTGTTTTGAGAGCCGCCTCCAATGACGTGTAACCGTTGGATTTCAAACGGAGCGATCCGGATCAGGTTTTCCAATACATAGCGGTATTTCAGGGCCAGGCTTTCAAAGATACAACGGATCAAAGAGGTGTCGGTTTCCGGAGCTTGCTGGTTGGTCCGTAGGCAGTAGTCGGTAATTGCACGTGACATACTTACGGGATTGGCAAAGGAAGGATGATCCGGATCCACCAGCGACTGGAACGCAGGAGCGGATTCGGCCATTTTTACGATTTCGAAATAAGAATATGTTCTTCCGGCATTGGTCCATTCTTTCCGGCATTGTTCGAGCAACCACATTCCGGTAATGTTTTTCAGGAACCGGGTAGTACCATCTACTCCTCCTTCGTTCGTGAAATTCAGGTTGAATGATTCTTCTGTAATGATAGGGTCTTCGACTTCAATACCCATCAGCGACCAGGTACCCGAGCTCAGGTAGGCGAATTTTTCATTTTCAGAGGGAACGGCAGCCACGGCAGAAGCAGTGTCATGTCCGGCAACTGCGACTACCGGAACTTTTCCCAGTCCGGATTCTTCTGCCAGGTAATCGGTCAGGTATCCGACGATTTCTCCTGGCATCACAAGAGGAAGCAATAAAGAGGGGTCGGCTCCGGCTGCTTCCAGTAGCTTTTCTTCGATTTGTTTTGTCCTGGGATTGAGCATTTGGGATGTAGAGGCAATGGAATATTCGCATACTTTGTTCCCGGTCAGCAAATACGACAGGGCGTCCGGCATAAATAAAATGTTTTTAGCTGCTTTTAATGCGGACGACCCTTCCCGGCTTGCAGCAAATAATTGATACAGGCTGTTGAAGTTCATAATCTGAATGCCGGTCTGTTCGTATACTTCCCTGCGTGGGATGAGCTTAAAAAATGCTTCGGGAGCCCCGTCCGTATACGGATCGCGGTATGCACGAGGCAATCCCAGCAAGGAGCCGTCTTCACCTACATAAGCAAAATCCACACCCCAGGTGTCGATTCCGATGGCTTCGATACGGAGGTTTTCCGATGCTGCAGCTTTCAGTCCTTCTGTCAATTCGTTATAAAGCGCATAGATGTTCCAGTAGAATTTATTTTGTATGGATAAAAACTGATTGGGAAACCGGGTTAGTTCTTTCAGGTGTAATTTCCCGTCTTCGATAGTACCCAATATGGTACGTCCGCTGGTAGCTCCCAGGTCGAAAGCTAAAAAGCAATGTTTTTCCATGGAATTATTTTTTGTATTAAGTACGTGATATAAATTAGTTTTCATTATAATGGCAAAAATTGATTTTGAGATTGTTTCCCACATTAGACAGGCATCTGTTAGTTGCATAAAAGAGCATGTCCTTGTTTATATAATCTTCGGGATTAAGCCATTCCTT
>JAVBKV010000072.1:0-20432 GCA_031553885.1 Bacteroidales bacterium | reverse complement strand
AAGGAATGGCTTAATCCCGAAGATTATATAAACAAGGACATGCTCTTTTATGCAACTAACAGATGCCTGTCTAATGTGGGAAACAATCTCAAAATCAATTTTTGCCATTATAATGAAAACTAATTTATATCACGTACTTATATGCCTGTAATTTACACTTGCTCTGATTACCAGGCTCATAATTCTCTGCAACAATTCGTTGCACATTTTCAATTCGTTTCAATAAATTTTCTTTTTTTGTAGCCATTGTTAATGTGATTTATGATTTTTCTAAAATTTCAGGATATAGAACAACAAGCTCATTTTTTTATTTTTATAATTATGGAAATAAAAAAACCAATAATAAATAATCCGCCAACGGTCATCAGTAATTTTTGCCAGTCGTTTAGTCCTGTTTCTTTTTTCTCCTTTGTCTTAACTGTTATTTTGGTGGTAATATCAGAATTGTCATCTAATTTAATAGCACATACATTATTCATTTCCAGATGAATACTGTCTGTTTCTTTCATGTCTGCCTTCCTATTGATACTAATTTCAGTCTCTTCAATTACCGGATATTTTTCAGTTCCTTCAACTACTGGTTTATCAGTATCATATTTTGTCTGTTTGATACCAATGTTCAGCTGTTCATTGACAAGTTTTTTAATGACTTGATCTGTTAATCCCGATAGTTGTTTATAGTCACTCAATGATATGTCATTACTGATATTTGTTTCTTGATTTAATTCTGATGTAGAAATGGATTTTTGTCGTGATTTGCAGGAAAGCAAAAATATACAAACAAACAATATGAATATCAAATGTTTCATTGTTTAAATTCTTTTTTTACATTAAAACATGGACATGCTTTGTTTGCAAATTCATTATGACCATGAACGGTTGCCTCCGGATATTTTTTCAGTAAATCTGAAATAAGGCCTTTCAATGCATTTTTTTGCTGATCTGTGCGTGTATCCTTGGGTTTTTCATTTATATCGACCCCTCCGATATAGCAAATCCCAATGGAATTGTTATTTTGTCCGATAGTGTGCGCACCGATTTCAGATTCAGAACGACCAATCTGAAGTGTTCCATCCAAAAGTATCACGTAATGATAACCTATTCCTTTCCACCCTCTTTGCTTATGCCACATGTCAATGTCTTTTGCAGTAAAAGATTGACCTTCTTTTGTTGCAGAACAGTGCAATATTATTTTGTTTATTTTTCTCATTCTCATTCTTTTCTTCTGTTTTTACAATTCAAAACAATACATTTATAGCTTTTTAATTCATGAATATCTATACAATTTTGCTTTACTATTTTATCAAGATTGGAAATCTGATCTCTCATTTCCATATTTTCTTTTTTTATTATTTCTTTGTCTGAACGTAAATCCTGAATAGTTTCCTGATAAACATCCTGAATCGCTTTCATTGCATCAGCCTGTGCTGTTTTACGTGTATATTTAACTGTGAAAATTGCACTTAATCCACCACCAGAAATAAACAGCAATATAGGTTCAGCATATGTTACTAAAAAATCTATCATAATTTTTAATAATTTTCATTTAGAATAATTTTATTGCAAAAAAATAGAATATTATCATAACAATAAAAAGAAGCTGTCATGATGTCTTATTTTTTATAAATAGATAGTCATTATATAGATAGACGTATAAAATATTTATATTCCATAAAATTACATATTACAAATTAATTTTTAAATACTAAAAAAAATAAAATAAAATCACTGAAATTCATAGTTTCAGATCAAAGTATAAAAAAATATTGGTCTGTATCGCCTTCGAATACCCAAATCACCCCAAGTAGTTACAAAAAATATTCACAAGAAAAAAATCCCTTAACCATTTTGTAATCGGAATGATTTACCTTTGCAACAGATAAATATAATTCTATGAAAGTAAAAGTTATTTTTATTTCGATTTTGTTACTAAGCGGAAAAATTTCCTATTCCCAGACACTTCCCGAAGACTCGTTGGTCGACCGTATCACTTCCCTGGAAAAAACAGTACGAAAACTGAATAATGTGAAAATTTCCGGATACATCCAGGGACAATACCAGAATGGACAGGAAGAGGCGCTGTCGCTGAAGGTCGGAGATCCCATCAATGAAAAACCCGGAGAACAAAACATCAGCCGGATGGGAATCCGCCGGGGCCGGATCAAAATCGCTTATGAAGAAACTATTTTCTCTGGAGTATTTCAATTGGATATTACTGAGAAAAACATAGGGGTCAAAGATGCTTACTTTCAGGCCAAAGATCCCTGGACTCAAAGCAGTTATTTCCGGGCAGGAGTGTATAACCGTCCTTTTGGCTTTGAAGTGGCTTACTCCTCATCGCTACGGGAATCTCCCGAGCGCGCTACGGTCAATCAATGGCTGTTTCCCGACGAACGCGACCTGGGAGCAGGAATATTACTCCAACCTAAACCCGGATCTCCTCTTGATTTTTTAAAATTACAAGCCGGAATATTCGCCGGTAATGGCATCCGCATCGATACGGACAACCGGAAAGATTTTATGGGCCATCTGAGCGCCCACCATTCGGAAGGGAAAGTACTTCAACTCGGACTTGGGATCTCCTATTACAATGGAAGCGTCTGGAACCCTACGAATAAGACCTATCAGATGAGTCAATCCGTCTTTCAATCAAAAACAGTAGAACCGGGATCATATTCCAAACGCGAATACTTCGGAATCGACGGACAAATTGCCTGGCATACCGATTGGGGAACAACCCGGTT
Source organism: Bacteroidales bacterium (assembly GCA_031553885.1). GTDB lineage: Bacteria > Bacteroidota > Bacteroidia > Bacteroidales > Azobacteroidaceae > JAVBKV01. The sequence goes on along the minus strand of JAVBKV010000072.1, from coordinate 17,688 downwards.
ACGGGGAGAATACCTTTGGGGAGTACAGCCCGGAACAATCCTGAGCAGCAAGAGTCCCAATTATGCCTCTCAAGCGGTATGGACAGCAGAAGTGATGGCAAAGAACGGAGACGGTTTGTACATCCGTGATTTCATGGGGTACTACATTCATCTGATTCAGGATATCGGTCAAACGCCTTTCAAACTAAGCCTGAAATACGATTATTACGATCCGAACACCAAACTCGAAGCAAACCAGGTGGATGTTGCCGGAAGCAACAGTTCTTTCGCCGATCTGGCTGTCAGCACCCTGGGTTTCGGTGGTATTTACGACTGGAACAACAATTTCCGGATCATGGCTTATTACGAAGTAAATCACAACGAATCGGCAATCAATGCGATTTCTGATCACAGTACGCTCTACAATCATGAGCGGAAAGATAACGTATTTACACTTCGCCTGCAGTATAAATTTTAAGCCGGCACTAATAGGCCAGTTGTTTTTCCAATGTCCCTTTTTCCCGGGCTTTCATCATTTTTTTGATTGCTCCGGTCAACCGGATGTTGTTGGAAGGGTTGGAAGCATAATCCAGAAAACGGTTCCAGGCATAAAGAGCCACTGCCTTCTGATCATTCCCTTTTTCCGGATTCCGGATACTGAATTCAACCATAGCCGTAATAAAAACAGGCAACACATCTCCTTTTTTATCCAAGACAGGAGCAACGTTTTTATTCAAATGAAAAATAAAATCGGGTGTACTTTCCATCCATTTTTTAACGGCCGCAATCGCGTATTCCCGGTTTTGGTCCGAATGGTTGACGGGAGTCGACAAAATATAATCGGAACAAATCAGCACCTGGGGTTCCATCAAGCGGCAATCGATTTCGCTATTCAACTTCATATCCTGTAACCGGTCAAAATCTTCCGGTTGGTAAAGGGGAGGTACGAATTCTTCGGCTATTTCCCTGAAAAGATCTTCATTTCCTTCTTTTTTCATGTAATAATAGGAGACTTTCATGTATTCCCTGCACTCCGGGAGATACTCCGGATTTTTTTCCTGGCAATCCCTGTAAATGTGTTGAATCAGGCGGATGGTAGTCGGGTAATCCCGGTTCCGGAAGCTGATACGGGCCAGTCCCAGATATCCGTCGATATTCTTTGGATAATAGTTGATCAACCGGGTATAAATCTTCATGGCTTGTTCGTAATCTTCTTCTGACAGATACAACAAACCCAGCCGGTTCAGGGCCGTATTCCCTTCCGGAAAAATACGGAGAGAATGTTGAAAACAGACAATCGCCTTATCTTGTTGATTCCTCTTTTCATAAAGCGCCCCGGCTTTGTCCCAGGCAAACACAAACAAACTGTCGGAAGCCAATGCTTTTTCTACCGATACAATGGCGCTGTCCAATGCTTCTTTATTTTCATAATCAAGACATTCCGTATAGTAACGATTCGCCGGTTCCGAATCCGACATTTTGTAATAGCGCGCCTGTTTTTTCTCTACCAGCAACTGAGTAGCCCAACACGTTTTAGAAAGCATCTCTAAGTAGGTTCCGAAAGTAGACTGGTTTTGGCTCCCGGCACTCGCAGCATAATCCTCCAACAGCTTTTCCTTACTGATTCCTTCCTTTCCCAACGAAAACAATAAAGACCTGGAAAGGCAGTCATTAATGATCGAGTCAATATTTTCCTTACCCTCCGAACGATTGATGCAATGACAGGCATTGATAATAACCTCTTCATCAAATTGTTGGGCAAATCCGGCTTGTGTAATGCAACAGACAAAAAGAAACACTATTATTTTTTTCATTATAACCATTTTATCTGATACAAATATATTTGTTTTTTTATAAAAAACGAACCCTCCCGGAAATGATCCGGAAGGGTTCGTTTGATATGATCAGAAAGATCTTTTATTCAGCAGCTTCTCCAAAATTCATGGCAGCCATTCTCTTGTAACCATTCAAACGCCATTCGGCATTTTCCTGGGTTATCTTGAAGAGTTCTTTGGCTTCTTCGGGATATTGCTTCATCAACGAAGAGAAACGCACCTCGTTTTTCAGGAAGTCCTGGAATTTGCTCCAATCCGGATCTTTGGAATCCAGTTGGAACGGATTCTTGCCTTCAGCTTCCAAACGTGGGTCGAAACGCCACAAGTGCCAGTAACCACATTCAACAGCCGCTTTTTGTTCGGCCTGGGCTTTACCCATTCCGCTTCTCAAACCATGGTTGATACAAGGAGAATAAGCGATAACGATCGACGGGCCGTTGTAAGCTTCCGCTTCACGGATTGCTTTCAGGGTCTGGGCCTGGTTAGATCCCATAGCCACTTGTGCTACGTAAACATAACCGTAAGTCGTGGCAATCATACCCAGGTCTTTCTTGCGGATGCGTTTTCCGGCAGCAGCAAATTTTGCTACCGCGCCTACAGGAGTCGATTTGGAAGACTGACCTCCGGTATTGGAATAAACCTCTGTATCTACAACTAAGATATTGATGTCTTGTCCGGAAGCGATTACGTGATCCAATCCGCCGAAACCGATATCGTATGCCCAACCGTCACCACCGATGATCCATTGCGAACGTTTAACGAAGTATTGTTTCAATGAAGCCAGTTGTTTGCAGATATCGCAGGTACAGGCTTCTACCATCGGAATCAGTTTATCGGCCACCTCACGGGTCTTCACCGAACTGGTCCGGTTATCGATCCATTCCTGGAACAAGGCTTTCATTTCGTCCGAGCAACAAGTACAGGCCAGGCCTTCTTTCATCAGGCGTTCTACACGGTCACGCATTTTTTCGGTACCGATATTCATTCCCAATCCGTATTCAGCATTGTCTTCGAATAATGAGTTCGCCCAGGCCGGACCACGACCTTCCGGATTAGTGGTATACGGAGTAGAAGGAGCTGAACCGGAATAAATGGAAGTACAACCCGTAGCGTTGGCAATCATCTGATGATCTCCGAACAACTGAGATACTAACTTCACGTAAGGAGTTTCACCACAACCGGCACATGCTCCGGAGAATTCAAACAACGGAGTTGCGAATTGTGAATTCTTTACATTCATGGATGTATCGAGCAGGTGTTGTTTGGATTTTACTTCTTTCGAGCAGAAATCCCAGTTCGGCTGGTTATCGTATTGTGTTTCGATCGGCATCATTTGCAATGCTTTGCCGTTTTTATTACCCGGGCAAACATCCGGACAGTTGCCGCAACCCATACAGTCGAGCACATCGACCTGAATACGGAATTGCATGCCTTCGAATTGTTTTCCCTGCGCTTTCAACGTGGTGAAAGCAGGAGCTTTGGCCTGTTCGTCAGCATCCAGAACAAAAGGACGGATAGCAGCGTGAGGACAAACGTAAGCACATTGGTTACACTGGATACAGTTTTCCGGAATCCAAACCGGAACATGGCTGGCCACCCCGCGTTTTTCGAAGGCAGCAGTTCCCTGATCCCAGGTTCCGTCTTCACGTCCTTTGAACGCAGATACAGGCAGATCGTCGCCGGCTTGTGCATTGACCGGACGAACAACGTTAGCAATAAATGCAGGAACATTATCGGCAGCAGTTTTCGCTTCTTCACCCAAATTAGCCCATTCGGACGGAATAGCTACTTTTACCACATCACCACCACGGTCAACGGCAGCATAGTTCATATTAATAATATCTTCACCCTTCTTACCGTACGATTTCACAATGAATTTCTTCATTTGTTCCACAGCCAGTTCATAAGGAATCACACCGGTGATTTTGAAGAATGCCGATTGCAGAATCGTATTGGTACGGTTACCCAGACCGATCTCTTCCGCAATACCGGTTGCATTGATGATGTAGAAATTGATATTATTTTTAGCTAAGTATTTCTTTACTTTTTCCGGCAGGTTTTTCTTTACTTCTTCCTCGTTCCAGATGGTATTCAACAAAAAAGTACCGCCTTTTTTCAAGCCTTTGGTTACATCATACAGACGCAGGTAAGCCTGTACGTGGCAAGCCACGAAGTCCGGAGTATTAACCAAATAAGTAGAACGGATGGGATTATCTCCGAAACGAAGGTGTGAACAGGTGAACCCTCCGGATTTTTTAGAGTCGTAGGCAAAATAAGCCTGACAATATTTATTGGTATTGTCTCCAATGATTTTGATGGAGTTTTTATTGGCTCCTACCGTACCATCGGCACCCAAACCATAGAATTTGGCTTCATAAGGACCTCCGTCAAAAGCAAGTTCTTCTTTTTGAGGCAGTGAAGTAAAGGTCACATCATCCACGATGCCGATCGTGAAACCGTTTTTCGGTTCGGGTAATGCCAGGTTTTCGTATACCGACAAAATCTGAGCCGGAGTGGTATCTTTGGAAGACAAACCGTAACGACCACCGACAATAACCGGTTCATCTTTAGATCCATAGAAACAGTCTTTAACATCCAGGTACAACGGTTCTCCAAGTGCTCCCGGCTCTTTTGTCCGGTCCAGTACAGCAATTCTTTTAGCTGTTTTCGGAACTGCAGCTAAGAAATGTTTCGCAGAGAACGGGCGATACAGGTGCACACTGACCAATCCTACTTTTTCACCTTTAGCATTCAGGTAATCGATTGTTTCCTTGATTGCTTCGGTAACAGAGCCCATGGCAATGATTACACGATCAGCATCATCCGCACCGTAATAATCAAACAAACCGTATTGACGACCGGTTACTACGCTCAGTTGTTTAACGTAATCTTCAACAATACCTACTACCTCATTGTAGTAAACATTGGATGCTTCACGAGCCTGGAAGTAAATGTCCGGATTCTGAGCCGTACCACGGACTACAGGAGCCTCTGGGTTCAATGCACGCTGACGGAATTCGGCCAATGCCTGCTGATCGATCAGCGGAGCCAGGTCTTCATTATCCAATTGTTCGATTTTTTGAATTTCGTGAGAAGTACGGAATCCATCAAAGAAATGTACGAAAGGTACACGGGATTTGATCGCCGCCAGGTGAGCCACAGCCGCCAGGTCCATCACTTCCTGTACCGAACCGGTAGCAAACAGAGCACATCCGGTCTGGCGAACAGCCATCACGTCCTGGTGATCTCCGAAAATGGAAAGCGCATGAGATGCCAGCGCACGTGCCGATACATGGTACACGCCCGGCAATAATTCTCCGGCTACTTTGTACATGTTGGGAATCATCAGCAGCAAGCCCTGGGAAGCCGTGAATGTGGTTGATAACGTACCTGCCTGCAAAGACCCGTGCATAGCACCGGCAGCACCCGCTTCAGATTGCATTTCATCTACACGGACAATCTCTCCGAAGATATTTTTTCTTCCTGAAGCTGCCCACTCATCCACATATTCTGCCATTGTGGACGAAGGTGTAATCGGATAAATCGAAGCCGTTTCGCTGAACATATACGCGATATGTGCAGCAGCCTGATTTCCATCACACGTTAAAAATTTTTTTTGCTTTGTCATAATTGTCTATTTAATCTTTAATACTTCTTCTTACAATCCTGTTAATATTGTTATCCCTTATAATTCTTAACTCTTAATTCTTAATTCTAATAAAGGAACCCGAACAACCACAACGGAACCACCTTTCTCTCTCCTGATTCAATTCCATCGATCGCATAATACATTTCCGGGTTGAATTTTCCTTTTATCTTATCGCCCACCGCAAAACTGTACTTTCCCTGAATCAGAAACTGAGCGCCTTTTTTACCGGTATTAACTTTATAATCTTTATGCAGCTGGTTATAGAAAAACGTTTCCCTCAATGCCTGCTCATCCGTAACCACAGGACGGACCGAATACAAAAGATTGGGATTTTGCAGGTAAAGCAGGTCCGGTTTTTTCGGAAAGTCCTGTCCTTCCGAATACAGCATGTTGATTAACCGGGCATCCTGCAGGTATTTGATGTAATTCATAACTGTGGCCCGGGAGGTTTCGATATCGATACTCAATTGACTTACATTGGGACTTCCTGGAACGGATATAGCCAGCAAGTACAATAATTTGCGAAGTTTAGGCAGGTAACTTTGTTCGATTTGCTTGATGGATAAAACATCCACTTCCAGCATCATATTCATCGTTTTCAGCAAGTTTTCCGAAAAATTACGTTTTTCAAGAAAAAACGGATAAAACCCATGATGCAGGTAATCTTCCCAATAAGCCAGGGGCTTAACCTGTTCGCAAATTTCAGGGACAATATCGGTATGGTGTTGAAGGATGTCTTCAAGTCGATAGCAACGAAGGTTAGTCCCCGCCATCAGGTTGATGAACTCCCGGAAAGAAAACCCCCGTAAGTTATAGGGAACTACCCGACCCGAAAGGTCCTCGTTTTCATCCTCCAGGCTCAGCACGGAAGAGCCTGTAAAAACAATTTTCAGTTCAGGAAAGTGATCGTAGCAATACCTCAATTCCTTGGCCCAGTCCGGATACTTGAACACCTGATCAAGCAACAACACCTTGCCGCCCTTCATCTGAAATTCGTTGGCAAAGTCTTTAATAGTCCTGACCGTGAAGAAAAAATGATTCAGGTTGATATACAAACACTGCTTATCGTCCGATTTGAAATTTTCTTTCGCATATTGCAACAGAAATGTCGTTTTCCCCACGCCACGCGAACCTTTGATGCCGATCAAACGGTCGTTCCAATTGATATCATCCATCAACTGCCTGCGGATCGGAGCGTTAATGTGTTCAACCAAGTATTGATGTGTTCGAAAAAAAGATTCCATGTTTCCTATTTAAATAAGACCGCAAATGTAATACTAAAATATTGAATTGCAAAGTCGAGATTGCAATTTTTAATTAAATTTGTTTGCTGTAAACAGTCAAATGCTACCTTAATTAGAAAAATTCTTTTTTATTATCAGTTGATTTCAAGTACTACCACCGATTTTGCCGGTAACTGAACCTTTACCTCACCATTGGCTATCTGAGCTGTTTTGAATTCCCTGACAGTCACCAGGTCCGGTTTGTCGAACGTATTATGATCAGAAATACGAGGGGAAGATAATACCTTTCCACTCACATTTTTCACTTTCAATCCATTCAGATTCAAACGGATAACCCGATCCGAATTCATGTCGATATTAGTCAGCGTAACATGAACCGATCCGTCCTTTTGAGAGGCAGAAGCGCTCACTACCGGAATATTGCGCCCTTTGACTTCCTTTGTATCCGAAATCAGATCCAGAGGCACGTAAGTAGCATCCTGATGCACCCGGTACATATCGAACACATGGTAGGTCGGTGTCAACACCATTTTATTATCTTTGGTGAGAATCATGGACTGAAGCACGTTCACAACCTGGGCGATATTTGCCATCCGGATGCGGTCGGGGTATTTGTTGAAAATATTCAGGGTTAATGCGGCTACAAATGCATCCCGCATCGTATTCTGCTGATAAAGAAATCCAGGATTGGTTCCCGGTTCGACATCCCACCAGGTACCCCATTCATCGACCATCAAACCGATGTTCTTATTTCTGTCGTACCGATCCATAATCTCGATGTGTTTCTGTACCACCTCTTCTATTTCGAGGCATTTTCCCATGGTCCAGTAAAAGTCCTCATCGGTAAAATCGGTAGCCGAACCCTTGCTCCCGCTCCATCCTTTTACTGTGTAGTAATGGAGGGACAGGCCGTTCATCCGGTGACCGACATTTCTCATCAGGACATCGGTCCAGTTGTAATCGTAATCGCTTGCTCCGCTTGCAATTTTAAAAAGCCGGTTACCGTCGAATTCACGGCAATACGTGGCATAACGGCGATACAGATCGGCATAATATTCCGGGCGCATGTTTCCGCCGCATCCCCAGCTTTCATTACCTACACCTAAAAATTTCACTTTCCAGGCTTTATCACGGCCGTTTTTACGACGAAGGTTCGCCATCGGGCTGTCGCCTTCAGAGGTCATGTATTCCACCCACTTGGCCAACTCCTCTACACTCCCGCTGCCTACATTCCCGCTGATATACGGTTCACATCCGAGCAACTCGCACAAATTCAGGAATTCATGGGTCCCGAAACTGTTATCTTCCACCACGCCTCCCCAGTTGTTATTGACCATCTTCGGACGGTTTGCTTTTGGGCCTATCCCATCCATCCAATGATATTCGTCGGCAAAACAACCTCCGGGCCAACGTAAATTCGGAATCTGAAGTTTTTTCAGAGCTTCCAGGACATCCGTACGATATCCGTTGGTATTGGGAATGGAAGATTCCTCTCCTACCCATAATCCGCCATAGATACAAGAACCCAGGTGTTCGGCAAAGTGACCGTAAATGTGCTTATTGATTACTTGTTTGCCCTGCTCCGGATAAACCCGGATAATCACTTCATTTTTTTCCTGGGCAACAACAGGTAACAAGAAATTTAATGCGATTGCGAATGAAAATAATTGTCTCTTCATGGTATTTTACGTCTTTGATATTTTAAGATTCTATTGAAAATCGATTTGAACCGGGCCTCCGAAGGGATTAAATTCAAACAGGGCTTTATCCGCCGACAATTGCACAGCCAGTGTTTGATTGTCCTGCTTAGCCGTAATTTTCCTGATTCCGTTTTTCTCCATCACCATTGTCAACGGTTCTGTAAATAACGCTTTATCCAGTGTCATTTTAGGAATGACCTGAACGCTGTTTTTTCCCTTTTTTATTTCGCAGGTAATATCCTTTTTTTCCTTCGTATAAGCCACCACTTCACGGAATGTTCCTACCCAGACGGAATCTTCAAGAGCTTTCACCCGATCCAGGTGATCCCAGAAAATAGAAGACGACGATCCGAAAGCATCGTAACCGTGGGTTATACCATGAGTCATCCCCACTCCCCATTTCCCTGACCCGATCAACTCTCTTACCCACTGATCCAGTTTTTCCGGTGTAGATTTTGTCCCGATAGAAACCTGCTCGGTCCGGGTTCCGACCCTGTTCTGAGATGCTAGCTGAATCACCTCTTTATTCATGGCATTATACGGATAGCAAAAAGTCGTCGAACGGATCCCTGTCTCTTTGAGAATAACTCTGTCATTTTTTTCTATTTCGGTTTTAAGCACTTCCGGACTTACTTCTGTTAACTTTGCATGCGACCATCCGTGATTGGAGATTTCATGCCCCCTGACCGCCATCGCTTTCAATTCAGCCCAGGTAGTAAACGTGTTTCCCGAATTTACTGACTCTTCTTCCATGCGCTTTCCGTTCACCCAGAATGTTCCCCTGAATCCCCGTTTTTCCAGCTCGGGAGCTGCCATCGTGTAATGTTCCTTCAATGCATCATCAAACGTATAACTGATGGCGCAGGCTTTGTCTCCTCTGTAGTTGGCGACACGAATATCTATATCTTCAGTTTCGACCCGTATTATTTTTACTTCGCGGGGAGCTTCGATCTTAGAAGTGATTTTTCCATTGCTGTTCTTCGTATGTTTTATTTTCACAATTCCATACGGCGTGGGAAACGTACCTTCCACCCATTTCAGGTCACCCAGGTGCGGTTCTATCCGGATGAGTTTGCACCCGGGCTCCATCACTTTTACGCCCAGGATATGTTCCGTCATCCAGGCTGTAGGACCCGAAGCCCAACCATGACAAAGACTGTGGCGGTATCCTGGATAACAATAGGCCCCAAAAGCGCCGTGAATGTCTTTTTTGCCTGCGGGAGTAAGTTCATCCAACCGGGCTGCATGTTGGAGCCATTCCATGTTGAAGTCCTCCCAGAACGTAGTAGCCCCCATATCCAGCATACCTCCCCAGTACTGACGTATGACATCCATTGCCTCCCGGTATTGTCCGGCCATTGCCTGTGCCTGTAACATATAATATCCGTAAAAAGTAGAGAAACCCTTGGGGCCACCTACCGAAACCACCTCATTACAAGCCTTGGCCGGATCCATAATTCCGGCAATTGCCATGAGGGAAGCGGCCTGTTTCAACTGGTTAGGATCTTTTATATGCCGGTTCATCCGTTCGTAACAGTCCCGGGCTTTTTTCCCGTATTCCGGCTCTTTCAGAATCGCACATAATTTTTCGGCATCCTGCATTGCCCACACAATCAAGGCGCGATAACCGGCCTCCACCCCTTTCTCATTCGGAGAGGAAGGCCAATCCAGGAACCGTGCCGAGGACAGGTTTTCATTTCCGTTCTCATCCACTTTCCCGTTTATCAGATCGATTAATCCCAACAGATACGGTTTATGCTTTTTCAAAAAATCCAGGTTTCCGTTGTACATATACCAATCATAATGGATGATCAGATACCACAATGAATAGGCACTCATATTGTTCATCCAGTTGGGCAACGGATATTGTTCACAAGCCAGGTCCAGGTTTTTCGGCACAACTTCATTATATCCGAACACACTTGCGATAGTTGCTACTTCCGGGTGCATATCGCCAAGCCAGATCAAGCGGTCACGTTTAATTCCGTCCCAAAGGTATTCCTGCATGTTCAGGTGTACGGTATAGGCTCCTGTAAGCCAGATCTGATTCAGGCGCTCGTCATTGCTTTTGAATGATCCCAGGTAAGGGATATCCCTGTAACGAAGGATGGCCCGGGCTTCTTTCAGGTGAATGGTCGTATTTTTCTGCAACAGATCGATCCGTACAAAACGGAAGCCGGTATTCCCGATTTCGATCAATCCGTCACGGGGCACTTCCATAACAATATCCCGTTTGGCATGATCATCGGTCGCAAAACCAACTCCCCATTCGGAATTTCGGGTCTGGCTGTTGCACTCCCCGACCGATTCCCCAAAGCGAATACGCACCAGCGAAGGCTCTCTCCGGGGCGAGCTACCCAGAACCAGTTGAAGGCCTCCATGCAATTCTTTTCCGTAATCAAGCAGGATGGAAGCCGTATCATTTTCTGTACTCGTCATTTTACACATGTTTTTTCGTCCCAGTTCCGATTGACTGTTTCCTGGCCTGAGCAGACCTTCTTCATTCGAAACCAATTGGTTATTCCCTGCATTTTTCCATACAACCCGCTGAGGAGATATGAACACCCGGGTCAATTCATCTTTTTGCATTTTTCCGGTATATTCGGGGCCAAAAACAGGAGGGATTTCCGCTTTTACGGAAATGAAGAAAACTCCTAAGAGTAAAAAAGCTAATAATCGTGATTTCATGCCAGTATTTTTATGTTAGCAAAGATATTGTAATTATTTGAAAATAGTTACCCTTTTTTCAGATCATCCATTAAAAAATCGCATCCTATTGTTTTTTGGTTTACTTTTGCAGAAGTGTAGCAGACAATACACTTCCAATCGGTCGGCTACTAATCATTAATTCTTAATACGAAGCAAATCATGAAAAAACACCTCCTCTTTTTATTCGGATTATGTTGTTGTGCATACACACTACAAGCTCAGTCTTTACGGGAAGAATTTTTACTGGAAAAAAACTGGAAATTTTCCAAAGGAGATTTCCCGGGAGCGGAACAAAAAGAATTCAACGACAAAACCTGGGAATCGGTTACTGTTCCCCATGATTGGGCTATTTACGGTCCTTTCGACAGAAAATACGATTTACAGGAAGTCTCGATTATCGAAAACGGAGAAAAAACAGCAACTGCCAAAACCGGACGTACGGGAGGACTTCCCTACATGGGAACCGGATGGTACCGGAATACATTCGATATAAATTCATTTGAAAAAGGAAAAAAGCGGGTAACACTCGTTTTTGACGGAGCAATGAGCGAAGCCCGGGTCTATGTCAACGGAAAAGAAGCCTGTTTCTGGCCATACGGATACAATTCATTTCATTGTGATGTCACCGATCTGCTGAACGCAGACGGGAAAGAAAACCAGCTGGCCGTACGGTTGGAAAATCAACCTCAATCGTCGCGTTGGTACCCGGGTGCCGGATTGTACCGGAATGTACACGTTATCACCACCAATGAAATCCATGTACCGGTATGGGGTACTCATGTAACAACCCCTTTTATTATGACTGATTATGCATCCGTAAGTTTAAAAACCAGGATCGAAAACGCGGAAGGAAAAGAGATCAGGATGATCACAGAGATTCGGGATAAAAACGGACAGGTAGTCGCCCGAAAAGAAAATACCCAAAAAATAAACCACGGGAACCCTTTTGAACAACATTTTATCGTTAACCGTCCGGAATTATGGTCTCCGGAAACACCTCATTTATACAAAGCCGTTTCAAAAATATACGTAGAAAACCAACTGAAGGATGAATATACCACCCGTTTCGGAATCCGGGACATCAAACTGATCCCGGACAAAGGATTCTTTTTAAATGGACAGAAAAGAAAATTCAAGGGAGTTTGCAATCACCATGACCTGGGACCGTTGGGAGCAGCCATCAATACGGCTGCACTTCGCCGCCAGTTGATATTACTCAAAGACATGGGTTGCGACGCCATCCGTACGTCACACAATATGCCTGCTCCTGAATTAGTCTCGCTTTGCGACGAAATGGGATTTATGGTCATGGTAGAGCCCTTCGACGAATGGGAACAGGCCAAATGTAAAAACGGCTACCATCGTTTTTTCAATGAATGGGTGGAAAAAGACATGATCAATATGCTGCACCAGTTCCGTAATAATCCGGGTGTGGTGATGTGGAGCATCGGGAATGAAGTTCCTACGCAATGCAACAAAGAAGGATATAAAGTTGCTTCTTTCTTGCAGGACATCTGCCACCGGGAAGATCCTTTCCGTCCGGTAACCTGCGGAATGAACATGGTCAATTGTGCATTGAGTAACGGCTTTGCCGCCATGATCGATGTCCCCGGGTTGAATTACAATACAGGTCGTTACCAGGACGCTTACAGACAATTACCTCAAAACCTGGTCCTCGGCTCGGAAACAGCCTCCACAGTCAGTTCACGGGGCGTTTACAAGTTCCCCGTAAAGAGAAAAGCCGATGCCAAATACGATGATCATCAGTCATCTTCTTACGACCTGGAAGTCTGTAACTGGTCAAATATCCCCGATATAGATTTTGCTATGGCAGAAGATCATGAATGGACCCTGGGACAATTCGTATGGACCGGATTCGACTACTTAGGAGAACCTTGCCCTTACGACACGGATGGTTGGCCGAACCACAGCTCGATGTTCGGCATCATCGACCTGGCCAGCATTCCCAAAGACCGGTTTTACCTCTATCGCAGCCTCTGGAATGAAAATGAAAATACCCTGCACATCCTCCCTCACTGGAACTGGGAAAACAGGAAAGGGGAAACTACTCCCATTTTTGTTTATACCAATTATCCTTCTGCCGAATTATTTATCAATGGGAAGAGCTATGGTAAGCAATCTAAAAACAATGCAACGCTGGAAAACCGTTATCGCCTGATGTGGATGGATGCTGTCTACGAACCCGGGGAAGTTAAGGTGATTGCTTATAACGCACAAGGTTCTCCGGTCGCTGAAAAAACAGTCCGTACGGCCGGGAAGCCTCATCGCATCGAATTGATACCCGATCAGGAAAATATGGTTGCCGATGGAAAAGACCTGATTTACATCCGCGTCCGGGTAGTCGATAAAGACGGGAACCTGTGCCCGAATGACAACCGGCTGGTTAAATTCAATGTACAAGGTAACGGGAAATACAGAGCCTCCGCTAACGGAGATCCAACCAGCCTGGACTTGTTTCATCTGCCTCAAATGCCTTTCTTTAACGGAGAATTGACAACGATCGTTCAGTCCGGTGAAAAAAGCGGGAAGGTAATCATCGAGGCAAAAGCAGATGGTCTGAAAGCCGGAAAAATAGAAATAGCAGTACAATGAGGCGAAAAAAACACTTCATTGTACCGATATTTCAGATAACAACTGATCAGCAAATATATTCCATCAATTGAGGAAATAGAACCGAAAAAATTAAGATCATCAGTCCGGCGACCAATACCGTAATGGTTTGGAAGCCGGCTCCTTTCCATTCTTTCAGAATAACTCCCCAAAGGTTACTGAATACTACATTCAGCGACATCAGGATACTCCAGGAAAAGGCCATCATCACACTACCGGGTTCAAAGAAACTCTGCCCCATACCCAATCCGAAAAACTGGGAATACCAAAGCAATCCGGCTAATGCACAAAACAATAAGTTATTGATCCATGCATTACCTGAAGAAGAGGTGTAGTCTTTAAACGTTTTATTTTTATAATTCTGAGAAAGGCAATAAACGGCATTAGTAAGAAATCCTCCTAAAGTTACCAGTAAAACAACCGGATTCAGCACCAGCAGATCCTTTGCTCCCAGTGCAACCAAGCCTGCCTTGATGGATGCTCCGGATTCCAGTCCCAGGTTGAAACAGGCACTCATCACTCCGGCCAGCAAGGCAATCAGTACCCCTTTTTTCAGGGCAAAATCCTTAACTGCCTTTCGCTTTTCTTCATCCGACATGTTCCGGGATTTCATGGCTCCGGCATGCCCAATGACAGCGATACCCGCGATGGCGATCGAGACTCCAATTAAAAGAATCAATCCGTCTCCTTGAAATAGATTATCCCCTTTCAACAGAGCAGGGATGATGGTACCAAAGGCAGAACAGGTTCCCAGAGCCAGCGACTGTCCCAGGGCCACACCCAGGTAACGCATACTCAATCCGAAAGTCAATCCGCCGATTCCCCAAAGGATTCCGTATCCGACGGATTTCCAGAGAGCACCACCGGCTGCAGCATAAATTTCACACAACGAATGCCCCGCAGGAATGGCTAACCAGGCACCCAGCAAAGGAAAAAGAAGCCAGGCAAAAATACCCTGGGTGAGCCAGAAGCTTTCCCAGGACCAGTTTTTTACTTTCTTGATGGGAACATACGAACTGGATTGTCCCAGACTTCCGAGAGCAATAATTAATAAGCCTATGAATGTATTCATCGTTTGCTTGTTACTTCCCGTTCGTACTGTTGAATTTCCGCAATGTAATCTTCTCCCACAGCAATATTATTCTTCAGGCAGAAATAATCCCAAACGGCATTCCAGGGCAAGCCTTTGGATTCTTCCAGCAGTGCCAGCCGTTCAAAATACTGTCCGTTGGATTCATACGTCCTCAGTTGGGTAATCGGCTCGAGTAACCCTTGCAGGAAGGCCTTTTGTGTGGCCCTGATCCCAATTACATAAGCGCCCATCCGGTTGATGGAAGCATCGAAATAATCCAATCCGATATGCACCCGGTTCAACGCACCGGCACGAACAATTTCTTTCGCCAGGTCGATCACGTCGTCGTTCAGGATCGTTACATGGTCGGAATCCCAACGGATCGGACGGCTTACATGCAACATAATCTCAGGAGTGAAAAGCAATAACGATGAAATTTTATCAGCAATACTTTCCGACAGGTGGAAGTGTCCGGTATCGAGGGTTACTATTTTCTGTTTTTTCGCACCATAGCCCAAATAGAAATCATAAGAACCGACCGTATAGCTTTCCAGACCAATACCAAACAATTTAGCTTCGATGCAATCTTTCATGTTCTGATATTCGGTAGAGAAAATTTCATCCAGCGATTGTTCGAGAATCTGGCGGTACTTGTAACGATCGACGGTCAGGTCTTTCATTCCGTCGTGAATCCAAAGATTCATGATACACGGATCATGCTGGAATTTCCCTATCTCTTCCGAGATCCACCGGCAACGCTTGGTATGTTCGATCCAGAAATCGCGAATGGATTTATCCGGATTGGCCAGGGTCAGGTCTCCGCTTTTCGGATGCCCGAACGATGTGGAATTAAAATCCAGTTTTAATCCTTTTTCGTTGGCCCATTGCATCCAGCTTTCGAAATATTCCGGCGTTACCTCATTGCGATCAACCGCTTTTCCGTTAAAATCACCATAAATTTCATGCAGATTCAAGCGATGTTTTCCTCCGACCAGCGTAGTCACTTTTTCAATATCCGCACGCAATTCATCCATATTCCGGGCTTTTCCGGGATAGTTTCCTGTTGCCTGAATACCGCCTCCACCCAGGTTTTCCAGGGTTTCAAACCCGGTAACATCATCGGCCTGCCAGCAATGAATGGAAATGGAAATATCCTGCAAATCGGACAGCGCTTTTTCCGTATCCACTCCTAGGGCAGCATAACGCTCTTTAGCAATTTCATAGGATTTTTGAACGAGTTCTGTTTTTTTCATGATCGATTTATTTTGTGGTTAATGATAAGAATGCAAAGTTACATTTTTGTTCCTGTTTTGTCATTATTATAGACAAATCAGGACAAATATAATAAAAAACAAAAATAATATGAGGAAAAGATTCCTATTTTTAGCAGTTCTATTTGTTTCATTAACTGCATTTGGACAGACAGATTCATTGGCTATTAACGAAAAAACATACCTTTCCATTTTACAACAAGCGGGGGCTATGAAAAATCAGACACTGTTGGTTTACCGCACTTTTACTATGAAACGCCTAAAAACGGTCGTTTGCAAGATATAAAAACATATTTCAAACTTGATTCCATTGCAGGAAATGGAGATGAAATATCTAAAATATTGAACGTTATGTATTGGATTCACAATAATATTACTCATGACGGTTCTAATTTCGCACTTGCAGAATTTGACGCAATTGACTTGTATCATTACCATAAAGCAACAGGGAAAGGCATTAATTGCAGACATTTAGCTATTTCTTTGAATGAAATGTATTTGTCAATGGGTTTGAAATCTCGCTATGTTATCTGTCTTCCAAAAGACGAAAGTTACCAAGATTGCCACGTTATTAATTGCGTGTGGGTAGATAGTTTACAAAAATGGATTTGGCTTGACCCGACTTTTGCTGCCTATGTGAAAGATGAAAATGGGAATTTTTTAAGTATCAGTGAAGTGAGAGAACGATTAATAGATGGTCGTCCATTAATATTGAATGAAGATGCTAATTGGAACAATCAAAGCAAACAAACTAAAGAAGAATATTTAATGGACTATATGGCAAAAAATCTGTATTGGTTACAAGTACCAGTAAATAGTCAATTTAATCCTGAAAGCCGCTATCGCAATTATGTAAATAAGTATGTTTCATTGTTGCCAATTGGTTATACACGTTCCAATATGGGAAACATAGGAACCATTATACACGACAAAGAATATTTTTGGCAAAAACCTTAACACCTTATACCTGTAGTCCATTTCGTCTGTAATTTTTTTAAATATCGGATTTGTACCCACGGCATGTGCGCGAAGCGGGTAAATTTGAAACAACGTTCGGCGGAACCAATAATCGCGGGCGTAACCCAGAAAGCACAATAGCTCAGCTCACCCGTCCCTGAAGGGAGCTAACTGTACAGGAATCATTCGCCCCTTTTGGCGCAAAGCGCCAACATCTTCATAGCCGGGGTTCGAAGCGCAAGCGAGCCCCCGGGAAGGAAAGGATGCAACACAAGCCAAACAGAGCTGCAGAGCAGCGAAACCTTCTGTGGCCAATACCTATTCCCAACATTTTTTACAAATCATTTTTGCTGTAAAAAACCGTAATGCACAAATCAATCCCGCCCGGAAAGATCTTGTGGAAAAGTATATCTGTGGAATAATCTCTCATTACAAGTGTAAAGTTTATGCAATCTATTGCAACCCGGATCATATACACCTGTTAATTGGCTTACATCCTTCGGTTGCTGTTGCTAACATAGTAAGAGATTGTCAAATCTTCAACATCGACGTTTATTCATAAAAACATTCCTGATCTCAGGTATTTCGCCTGGCAGGACGGATATGCGGTTTGATGAGAAATATCTATTTCATTGGGTCAA
>JAVBKV010000029.1:0-5167 GCA_031553885.1 Bacteroidales bacterium | reverse complement strand
GAATTTATCCTTACGCATGTGACAGCCTATATTAGACTGTAAAGATGAAAATTGAAATCCGTTTAATCGAAAAATATCTGTAACTGACTAAATTTCAAATATTTCAAAGAGCTATTTTGAATTTTAATGGGACAGCAATGTATTAAAGTTTATAATGGATATGAAAATTTCCCTGAAATTATTTATAGTTATTATTTGCACTGCCATTGTTGGAATGCTTGCTTATCAGTTTTATTGGCTTCACAGCCTATACAACAGTACTCAAAGAGAATTAGACAGCAATATTAAGCAAGCCATGACAGTCGCTGATATGAATGAGGTACAAGTACGACTTGGTATTTTAGAAAAGGGATCAAATCGATATAGCCGAATAATTTCTTCCGTTGGATTCTCAAGTGACAATAAGGAGATAATGACAAGTCTGTTAATGACTAAAGAGACCAAGAATGAGAGAATATCAACCGTATATTCAGCGTTTTATGATACTGTGAGATTTGAAGACTCTAAGATATTGAAAGGTAGTATTTTGACCTCCGTGGTGATAAATGGTATTCATCAAAATATTGACGAATCAATTTTTCCGGACGTTCAGAGATACGATAGTCTGTTGTCCAACGAGTTGTTGTCTTTGGGGATTGAAAATAAATTTTACGTGGATTTAGTTAAGAATTCTTCAGATTCACTCATAAGTAGCAGTTTGAAAAATAAGCCTTTAACTTCGCTATCCGACCTGAAGTCATATAATTATACTTTTGGAGCAAAAAATGCTTACGTCTATCGTTTGTGGATTGATAATCCGAGTAACATGATTGTAAAACAAATGGCCTGGATCTTCGCGGTTTCTTTTTTCGTTTTACTGCTTCTGGCCTGTCTGTTCTATTTATTGATGCGTACCATTTGGAAACAGAAAACGTTGGAGGAGATGAAGAACGATTTTATCAACAACATGACTCATGAATTGAAAACACCTCTTTCTGTGTCGTATGCGGCTATCGATTCGTTGTTGGTTACGGAAAAAGCAAATGATAAAGAACATCGCGACAAGTACTTGACGATTGCCAAAGACCAGATCAGTCACTTGACCGGTCTGGCGGAACAGATTCTTTCCATGTCACGGGATAGTAAGCGGAATGTGGAATTACATCCTGAAGAAATCAAATTGAAAGAAATGCTTGAATCCATTATTCGCCAACAAGCTTTGACTGCAAAGAAAAATATTGAGTTTGAGACTCAGATCGATCCGGATGGAATGATAATCGTTTTTGACCGGATGCATTTGGCTAATATTCTGAACAACTTAATTGAAAATAGCATCAAATATTCAAATTCGAGTGTTCACATTCTCATCGAGGCTTACTTTGTTAATGGAAAGGATATTGAAATTTCAATAAAGGACAATGGAATTGGTATTGATTCGGAAAGACAGAAGCACATTTTTGATAAATTTTATCGTGTTCCGACAGGTGATAAATACAATGTAAAAGGCTATGGTTTGGGTTTGTTCTATGTCAAAGAAATTTTAGGCCGGGTCGGAGGATCCATTTATGTAAAAAGTAAATTCGGAAAAGGTTCTGTTTTTACCATTCATCTTCCTCAATAAAAACAAAAGTATATGAATCCGTCAACTAAAATCAAAGTGTTGCTTGTCGAGGATGAAACGACCCTCGCCATGATTATCAAAGAAACCTTGGAAGAAAAGGAAGATTTTGTGGTTTTCACGGCTGAAAACGGAGAAGCAGGTTTGCAAAAGCTACACTCAATTGTACCGGATATCATTGTCGCAGATGTGATGATGCCCTGGATGGATGGATTTGAAATGGTGAAACTGATACGACAAAGTGATGAGGACATCCCTATTTTGATGCTTTCGGCCCGTTCGGCAGTGAGCGATGTGGTGAAAGGCTTTGAAACCGGATGCAACGATTACCTGAAGAAACCGTTCGGAATGAATGAATTGATTGTCCGGATCAAGGCATTGTTGAAAAGAGCTCAACAGAGTAAAAGCCGGACTACAGTATTTGAAATTGGAAAATATAAATTTGATTCCGTCACTCAAAACCTGTATTATTTAGACCGGACGATCCCTTTGTCGAATCGTGAATCAGAAATCCTGAAACGGTTGTGTGAAAACCGTAACCAGGTTCTATATACAAAAAATTTATTGCTGGATCTGTGGGGTGATGATAGTATTTTTAATGCCAAAAGCCTCCATGTATTTATCACGAAACTCCGGAAGAGATTTTCCGGAGATATTCATGTTCAAATCCTGAACGTACGAGGTTCAGGTTATAAATTAGTGGAGATGGAGTGATTCTTTAGAAAGAAAAATCTACCCCTGCTCCAAATACCTTATTGGTCCGTGCGAAGACATCGGTAAATGGAATACCTGTTCCGCCGTAATTGTCTGTTTTCTTTGTCCAGTCATCGTAGTTGGTAACGAAATAGCCGATGTTAATACGGACATTTTCCGATACGTTGACCGCTCCTCCGAATCCCAATGAATACGAGTCCAGGGCGTAGCTCATGTCTGTCTGATAATTATCGGTTACTCCCTGTCTGGTGATCTGACCTCCGCAACTGATCAGGAACATCTTGTTGATTTGCCATTCGATACCGGCGAGGTATTCGGTTGTGCCGCCGTTAATGTATTGCTGCTTGTCATTCGCCATTTTGGCGTTTGAATCGAAAAACTGATGGAATCCGGCAGAAACCGTCACCTGATCGATGAATTTATAGCTGGCTCCGATGGTCAGAAGCGCCGGAATATCGTGTGGAGTGTTTACTCCGGGTCCGAATAATCCGGTACCGTCGACTTTGGTTTTATTTTCCACATTCAGGCTGGTGTTGAATTCATATTTAGCTCCGATATTCAGTTGATTCCAGCTGAAATTAACACCAATGATGGGAGTAACACCCCAGCCTGTCTGGTCGCAATCCAGGTACTTGTCGGCAGTAGCAGTACTATTATCTAATAATTCGTTCTTGGCATTGTCGGGAAGACCGGGCAATTCAGCCAGACTTGCAAAATAAGCAGAGGCTGGAATCATTGCACCTGTTCCCAGGCCGGGAACATTGGAAGTGGGATTAGTCATGATGTTCTTCAAGTGACCAACATAACCGTTGTTAACTATGTTCATCCGGAAACCGCCGTATACAGAAAACATTTCATTGATAGCATAGGAACCTCCCAACTGGGCCCCATAAATGGCAGAACTTCCTTCCATATATGCATCTACGGAGTATTTGTCGGCCGAAAGTGTAGCCCCCGGCATAAGCATTGACAACATTCCACCCAGTTTATTCGTAATCTTTTGCGGTAATAAGGAAATCGGAGCTTCAAAAGAAGGCAACCCCTGATTGAATGTGGCTTTTCCTCCTCCTCCCGAAATAGCAATGTTTCCGGAAAGTACCCAATTCCCTTTTTTATAAGCCGCTTGTAAGCTGGGGATGATAGGCACTGAAGCTTCTCCCTCAAAAACCTTGGTCGCATTACCTCCGAATCCGGCAAAAGGAGCGAATGTAGAAGTAATCGTTCGTGTCTGATAGGCGCTTTGATTCGTGAAAGAGAAATGAAAACCGTCTTTCGGCAGTTTGACCAGTCCGGCAGGATTGGTATAAGCCGCATCGATTTCAGTAGAAGCGTCGCGCGCCGGGTTACGTAAAAAATGAACGCTTTGATTGGTATTTGTCAACAGACCTCCCGCCCAGGAATTGGACACAAGACACAGGGCCATGCCACCCAGAAGTAATTTTTTAATCATCGCTTGTACTATTAATGATAAATATGGGCAGCAAAGTTAGTGAAAAAGTCGCAATAAATCCTATTGCCTGAGCCAGGAACTTCCGAATACCAGGTACCAGGCAAATCCTTCGGGTCCCATGGCAAAGTCCACTCCCATACGCAGGTTCAGCTTCCGGGCCATTAAATACCGGAATCCCGTACCATAGCTCCAGGCCCATTCGGCATCTTTGAATTCGGAGAATTTATCAAAGCCTTTACCTCCCCCTCCGAAAAACAGCAGACTCCAGCGATAGGTAAAATCCCAGCGTTCTTCCAGTTCGGCCAGCATGGTCGTTTTACCCTGGTAGCGTGCCGTGGGAACACCGCGCATGTCGATGAAGGGCTTGAGATAAAAAGGTTGATCGCCTGCAATTTGCTGCATGTCGTACCGGACGCCTGTGATCAGGTTGTGCCGGATCGGGATATAGTAATAAAATGCTCCTTCAAACTGGCCGTATTTATAATCGCTTCCGAAAGCCGGATTACTCCAGTCGGCAGAGATATAGGTCTTAATCCCTTTATTGGGTGTGAACGTATTATCCCGGTTATCATAGGCCAGTTTTATTCCTAATTTTCCGATGTCTCCGGATAAATAGTTTCCCACCACAGAGTCGATTCTATTCCGGAAAACATTGTCACTCCCTCCTTTGATTTCCAATTCGTTATGCATAAATAAATATTCCAAACCAATGGAAAATCGAGGGTCTTTCAATTCTTTGGTCAGCGAAGCATAAATAGGAATCGTGCGGATGTTAAATTCCGATTTTATGTCTTTATTGAGTTTATCCAGGTTGAAGTAATAATCCATGTTTACGTCCATGTATCCCCCTCCCAGTGCATAGCGCAGCCCCCAGCGTTCGATTGTCCCGATTCTACCACCTCCGACTCCCCAGGAGCCATTCAGTGTGTAAGCAGCAAATGCTGCAGTTATGTCCGGCGGAACAGGAATCATCTTTCCATTCAGGTTACGAGGCTTATTCGGTTGAATAAAGATCGGTACCAATCCGCCTCCAAAACCGCCTAAAGCAGGTTCCGTGATAATAATCGGCATGGGAACAAACCCTTTTTTGTTGATTATAAAATCACTCAAATCCAGGTTGTTGTCCAGTGTATCCCTGAAACTCAACTTGACAGTTTCTTTCTTCTCAGGAGCAGAACTTGTATCCTGACCGTAACTGGCTTTGATGCAGCAGGAAAGAATTAAACCGGCAAGAAAGACGGTTTTTAATGTATTATTTTTCATACATAAGTACGTGATATAAATTAGTTTTCATTATAATGGCAAAAATTGATTTTGAGATTGTTTCCCACATTAGACAGGCATCTGTTAGTTGCATAAAAGAGCATGTCCTTGTTTATATAATCTTCGGGATTAAGCCATTCCTT
>JAVBKV010000007.1:0-89080 GCA_031553885.1 Bacteroidales bacterium | reverse complement strand
TTCATGCTGTATTTTTTAGCGTGATTTCCCCGTTTTTGGCCTCGAAACCCTATTATCGGGGGACAAACAAAGATACACAAAATCCCAACTAATTCATAATGAATCGGTTGGGATTGTCTTTTTTATTGAGCGAATGAGCCTTTGTAACCCCATGCGTCAGCGTGGGGAAAAGAAAAAGGCGCTTATAATAAGCGCCTTATAACTTAGATTGAGGTAGTAAAACCTTTCAATCAATATCTGTCACGGCCATAACCACCGCCACGGTTGCCACCACCGAAATCACGTCTGGGGGCTCTTTCGGGTCTTGCTTCACGAGGTCTTGCTTCAGAAACAGAAATTGTTCTTCCGTCATATTCAGCACCATTCAGTTCAGCAATGGCTTTCGCTCCGGCTTCGTTGTCATCCATTTCAACAAATCCATATCCTTTAGATCTTCCAGTCTGGCGGTCAACAATCACTTTAGCTGAAGTAATAGAACCATACTCTTCAAAAAGATTAGACAAATCGGCATCGTTCACTTTGAAACTCAAACCTGCAATAAAAATGTTCATTTTGTAAAAAAAATAAAAATGTAAATAAAAAAATAATTGATTCAAATGAGGATTATCGCAGACCTTACGTACTAGAACGAATAAAAAAACTCGAAAAAAGAAATAATTCTGTTATAAAAAACTCAAATGTTTGGAACAAAGATAATTCAATTAACTGAAATGAAAAACTTTTAAATGAAAAAATTGAAGAAATTGAAGAAAATGGATTGAAATTACATTCATTTTCTTCAATTTCTTCAATTTTTCATTCTTTATTTTAACCTAAAAATCCCAACAGGATACCGGCTGCAACTGCAGAGCCGATTACTCCTGCCACATTCGGACCCATGGCATGCATCAACAGGTAATTGGAAGAATCATATTCCAAACCGATTACCTGGGAAATACGTGCAGAATCAGGAACAGCCGAAACTCCGGCATTACCGATCAACGGATTGATCTTATTCCCTGGTTTCAGGAATAAGTTGAAAAACTTAACGAACAATACCCCTGCTGCTGTGGCAATAATAAAGGAGATTGCTCCCAGAATAAATATTTTCATCGAATCCCAGGTCAAAAATTGAGTAGCCTGTGTCGAAGCACCTACAGTAACCCCCAATAAAATAGTAATCGTATCGATCAGCGGACCACGGGCTGTTTCTGCCAAACGACGGGTAACTCCCGATTCCTTCAATAAATTACCGAAGAATAACATTCCCAGCAAAGGAAGACCGGAAGGTACCAGGAAACAGGTCAGCAACAAACCGACAATCGGGAAAATGATTTTTTCGGTTTGAGAAACGGCACGAGGAGGTTTCATCCGGATTACCCGTTCTTTTTTGGTGGTAAGTCCACGCATTATCCAAGGCTGGATCACAGGAACCAACGCCATATAGGAATAAGCTGAGATCGCAATGGCCCCCATCAAATTCGGGGCCAGTTTGGAGGACAGGAAGATAGCCGTAGGACCATCGGCACCTCCGATAATACCGATAGCACCGGCCTGATTCGGTTCAAAACCTATAAACAACGCCAGTACATAGGCTCCAAAGATACCAAATTGAGCCGCAGCTCCGATCAACATCAGTTTAGGATTGGATATCAGGGCCGAGAAGTCAGTCATAGCCCCGATCCCCAAAAAGATCAAGGGTGGATACCAACCCTGCGTAACCCCCTGGTACAAAATATTCAATACCGAACCTTCTTCGTATATACCCAATTGCAAACCGGCATCTTTGAAAGGAATGTTTCCAATCAGAATACCAAATCCGATCGGGATCAACAACATCGGTTCAAATTCATGGGCGATTGCCAGGTAAATGAAAAGCAATCCCACCAATATCATGGCGATATGCCCCCCTGTTGCATTACCAAAACCGGTATAGGTAAGGAATGTTTGCAGATTTTCTGTTAAAAATGATAAGAAATCCATACGCTTATTCAATTATAACAAGATCTGCTCCTTCCAATACAGAATCTCCTTTGTTTACTTTTACTTCCTTTATAACTCCATCCCGGTCAGCATTGATAGCATTTTCCATTTTCATGGCTTCCAGTACGATCACTTTTTGGCCTCTCTTTACCGGATCTCCTACTTTACAAAGGATCTCCAGGATTGTGCCGGGAAGCGGAGAACGTAAGGCACCCGGAGCTGCAGCCGTTTGTTGCGGACGGGCAATAGGAGCCACTGCCGCCTGAGCCGGACGCGTAATTGTTACCACCTGCTTTTTAGTCGGCTTGTTCATCTCGACCTTATAAGGAGTACCATTCACTTCTACTTCTGCAATGGTATCCTCAATACTGTTTACAACTACTTTGTAAACATTTCCATTGATTGTATATTTGAAACTTTTCATATTATTATGTTACAGACTACGAGTTACGAGTGTAATTCGCAACCGGGATTATTTTTTAGGTGATTCTCTCAATGTATAAATCTTTGAACTCCAGGGCGAATAATTACGAGCCACATTTTTAATGGTTAGGACTGTATTTTCATCGTCATGCGTATCCTCGGTGATTTCATAGATAGCCATAGCAATGGCAGCATAAATTTCCCCGGATTCGTGAGCGACATCCTTAGCCTGTTCTTTTGTAAGCCCGGAGGCTCTCATAGCTCGCCTACGGCTCATAGAAACAGCTGAATTGCCAATCAACTTAAATATCAGATAAAGCAATATCAATCCCAGGAATACAACTCCCATGGCCGTGACGGTCATCCCCACTCCATCCGCATCGTTTTCCTTGAAGTTTTCAATTTTTTCATTGGTATCCAATGTCACGTTATTCGTACTCGGAGTCACCTTTTCATAATAAATCCAAAGTTTATTTCCCCGTTTGTACAATGAATTCAGCCGGATTTCTTCGTCCAATCGTTTTTGATTCCAACCATCTTCGACCAACCCGTAACTGATATCAGCTCTTTGTCCGGCCGGCACTGTAATCGAATCAATCAAAGTACGCCCATCGGAATCGAACAAGGCTATAAAATTCGAAGTTTCAGGATTCAGAGAAAAATTCAGGTGAAACGTTCCATGATACGGAGTATTATCCGCCCAGAAAAGCACATGCTGGCGAGGTTTAATCTTCGTGAGCACATCCCCTTTCGGAACCATGTACATCTTCGGTTTATTGATATCATTGGTCAGAAAACAACCCGCAATATCCACCGTTCCCGGAGATGTATTGAATATTTCTATCCAGGAATTTTTCTTTCCGTAACCATCCATGAAATTATCCTGGTTGATTACCAATATTTCATTTAATCTGAGAGATGTTGCCCGTTGCGCCTGAACCCCGGCCAGGAATACAAACAACATACATAATCCCAGTACTACTCTATATTTTTTCATCATCTTTATAAAAATTAAAGAAATGAAAGAGATGAAAGAATTAATAGATCTACAGTGTCGATTATTTTTTTCATTTCTTTCATTATTTTCATTTTAAAGTGGCAAATTATCGTGTTTTTTAGGCGGATTCATTTGCTTTTTTGTAGCCAGTTGCTGCAAAGCACGAATGATACGGAAACGCGTGTTACGCGGTTCGATGACATCGTCTATATAACCATATTTAGCCGCATTATACGGGTTTGCAAACGCTTTGTTATATTCAGCTTCTTTTTCAGCCAGGTAAGCTGCCGGATTTTCCGCTTCTTTAGCCCCTTTGGCATACAATACTTCCACAGCTCCGGCTCCACCCATAACAGCAATCTCTGCAGTAGGCCATGCATAATTCATATCACCACGCAACTGTTTGCAACTCATTACGATATGAGCTCCTCCATACGATTTACGTAAGGTAACCGTCACTTTAGGAACAGTAGCTTCACCATAAGCATAAAGCAATTTAGCTCCGTGAACAATCACACCGCCGTACTCCTGACCTGTTCCAGGAAGGAATCCCGGCACATCAACCAGGGTGACCAACGGAATATTGAAAGCATCACAAAAACGTACAAAACGGGCGGCTTTACGGGAAGCATTGATATCCAACACTCCAGCCAGGCACTTGGGCTGATTGGCAACAATACCAACAGAATGACCGTTCAGACGGGCAAAACCGACAATGATGTTCTGAGCATAGTGTGCATGTACTTCCAGGAATTCACCTTTATCGATAATAGCACCGATTACTTCATACATATCGTAAGGTTTGTTCGGGCTATCAGGAATAATATCATTCAAAGAATCTTCCAGGCGGTCGATCGGGTCATTGGTTATATGAACAGGAGGTTCTTCCAGGTTGTTCTGGGGAAGGAACCCAAGCAGTTTACGGATCAGGGAAATTCCTTCTTCGCCGGTTTCAACGGCAAAGTGAGTTACACCTGAACGGGAAGCGTGTACTTCTGCCCCTCCCAACTGTTCTTGTGTCACATCTTCTCCGGTCACTGTTTTCACTACTTTCGGGCCGGTCAGAAACATATAACTCATTCCTTTGGCCATAATGACAAAGTCGGTCAATGCGGGCGAATATACAGCTCCACCGGCACAAGGCCCGAAAATACCGGAAATCTGAGGCACGACCCCTGAAGCCAGGATATTACGTTGGAAAATTTCAGCATACCCGGCTAATGCATTGATTCCTTCCTGAATACGTGCACCACCCGAGTCATTGATACCAACGATCGGTGCCCCCATTTTCATAGCCAGATCCATTACTTTACAGATTTTCATGGCCATGGTTTCGGACAAAGAACCACCTATCACAGTAAAATCCTGAGCGAAAATATAGACTAAACGACCTTCAATTGTTCCATAACCGGTAACAACTCCATCTCCCAGATAATGTTTCGCTTCCATACCGAAATTCGTACAACGGTGTTGTACGAACATATCCAGTTCTTCGAAACTACCTTCATCTACCAGCATGGTAATACGTTCCCGTGCGGTATATTTCCCCTGGGCGTGTTGTTTTTCTATGGCTTTTTCTCCACCCCCCAAACGAGCCTGTGCTCTCAGTTCGATAAGTTCTCTTACCTTATCCAGTTGATTACTCATAACTTTATTTAATTATTTTCATTATTTATTCAATCACTTATTGTCACAGAATTCAGTCAGGACGCTGCAAGTGGATTTGGGATGCAAAAAAGCGATATTCAATCCTTCGGCTCCTCCGCGGGGAGCTTTATCTATCAGTTGAACGCCTTTGGATTCAACTTCAGCCAACGCTTGCGCTACATCAGGCACTGCAAAAGCAATATGGTGGATACCTTCTCCCTTTTTTTCAATAAATTTAGCGATAGTAGAATCTTCCGAAGTGGGCTCCAAGAGTTCGATTTTAGTTTGACCTACTTTGAAAAATGCGGTTTTCACTTTTTGATCAGCTACTTCTTCAATGTTGTAGCACTTCAAACCTAACACCTGCTCATAATAGGGAAGACTGGCTTCAATGCTTTTCACAGCAATCCCTAAATGCTCAATATGAGAAATTTCCATGAGATAATAATTTAGTTTTTTACTTAAAGTCAAATAGGGTACAAAGTTAGCACCTTATGGTTAATTAAAGAAACTTTTCTCTAATTATTTTACAAAGTTCCTAACAGGCAGGGATTTCAAAATAAGTATTACCTTTGTCGTTCAGAAAATAAGTATTACTTTTTCAAATAAAATATGACTGATTCTAGAAAACCGCTCATTCTGGTGACGAATGACGACGGAGTAAATGCCTTAGGAATAAAAATGCTGATCGATGCGATCCGCCCGCTGGGTGAAATTGTGGTAATAGCTCCCGATGGACCACGCTCGGGAATGTCGAGTGCCATTACGGCTTTTCAACCCTTACGGGTACATGCTCTGGGGGAAGAATGCGACCTGACTGTATATAGTTGTACGGGAACTCCGGTCGACTGCGTAAAACTGGGTATCAATGAAATCCTTGAGAGGAAGCCGGATCTGGTAATTTCCGGAATCAACCACGGCTCGAATGCATCCATTTGTGTGATTTATTCAGGTACTATGGGAGCTGCCATCGAAGGTTGTATTTTCGGTATTCCGTCTATAGGGGTTTCGCTTACCAATCATGCAGCCCTGGCCGACTTCACTCAGGCATCCGCCTATGCCCGCGTCATTGCGGAAAAAGTATTGTGTGAAGGTTTACCTCAGGGCGTTTGCCTGAATGTCAACATTCCGGATGTACAGAAAGTAAAGGGAATCCGGGTTTGTACACAGGCAAAGGGACGGTGGGCAAAAGAATTTTACCGTTCCCAGGATCAGATGGGAAGGGAAATTTTCTGGCTGACGGGAGAATTTGAAAATGAAGAACCGGATAACCAGCATACGGACGAATGGGCATTGGCTAACGGCTATGCATCGGTCGTTCCCTGTCAGATCGATATGACAGCTCATGATGTTATACAAAAACTCAATCACTTGTCATTACAGGACTAATTAGAATGAAATACTACTTGTTGGCTGGCGAAGCTTCCGGGGATTTACATGCATCCAACCTGATGAAATCCCTGAAAGAACTGGACCGGGAAGCGGATTTCCGTTTCTTCGGAGGTGATCTTATGCAGGCTGTCGGCGGAACGCTTGTCAAACATTACCGGGAAATGGCCTTTATGGGTTTTATCCCGGTACTTCTTCATTTGCGTACGATTTTCCGGAATATGGCTTTCTGCAAAGAAGATATTCTTGGCTATCAACCGGATGTAGTCATTCTGGTCGATTATCCGGGATTTAATCTCAAAATAGCCAAATTTCTCAAAACCCGGACCAGGATTCCTGTCTTTTATTACATTTCACCCAAAATATGGGCCTGGAAAAAATGGAGAATCAACGATATCCGGCAATACATAGATAAGATGCTGTGTATATTGCCATTCGAGGTTAGTTTTTATAAGCAGAACAATTACCGGGTGGATTATGTAGGCAATCCTACTGTCGATGCAGTAGCTCAACGTCCGCTGGCAGACGAGACGTTCGAGGATTTTATCCGCTCCAACCGGCTTGATAACAAACCGGTAATTGCCTTACTGGCAGGAAGTCGCAAACAAGAGATTAAAGATAATCTACCGACCATGCTGGAAGCTGCAGCCGCTTTTCCGGATTATCAACCGGTAATAGCAGGCGCTCCGGGAATTGATCCCGATTACTACCGGCAATACATCGGGAATCACCCGACCGGCATTGTTTTCAACCAGACTTACAGGTTGTTGCAACAATCAAAGGCCGCTTTGGTTACTTCAGGGACAGCCACACTGGAAACCGCCCTATTCCGTATTCCGCAAACCGTATGCTATAAAACTCCGGTTAAACACCTGGTATCGTTCATTTTCGACCATTTTTTTGCGGTCGACTACATTTCCCTGGTTAATCTGATTGGAGACAAGACGATTGTTAAAGAACTGTTTGCCAAGTACTTCTCTAAAAAGAACATTCAAAACGAATTGGATGCCCTGCTTAACGATCAGGCCTACCGGAACAAAATGCTGGAAGGATACGACAAAGTAATCGAAGCGTTAGGAAAACCCGGAGCCTCCGCTCAGGCAGCCCGTGTCGTTTATCATTCATTGCTTTAAGTCATCCATGTCCGCAATATTATTCAATATTGCATACACTGCCAGCCCGGACAACGACCGTATACCTGTCTTTTCAATAATATTCTTCCGGTGTGTTACTACCGTATGCGGACTGATTGACAACTGATCCGCCACTTCCTTGTTGGATTTTCCTCGTAACAGAAGGATCAATACGTCCTTCTCCCGATCGGTTAACCGTTCGCTTGCCGAAGATTCCGGAATCTCCCGCTTAAACAAATTTATGAATTTATGAGCCAACACATCCTCACTGTCAGTAATGTAAATCACCTCATCAAACATTTCGGAAACTTCCCGTACTGTATAATACTGATAAACAAGACCCACCAATAAGACAGACCTGGATAACCCGTATTTCGACCGGATCTTTTCGGTTCCTTCCCGGGCTGTCTCAGGACTAAAAATAACCACATCCGGAACTGATCCCCGTAAGGATACGGCCCACTCGTCGAAATCTTCCATGTCCACAATCCGGAGACCGGACTCCGATTTACGGAGGAGTGATATCAGTCCCTCCCTGATTATTCTGGACTTTTCTACAATTACAATCGATCTAGACATACTCGGTCAATCAGGTATTTCTTTTTCCATTTGTTTGATGGTAGGTACCAGTAAATGATCTTCAATAAAAGAATGATACATCAGATCACGCTCCAACAGGATCAGTTCCCTTAAAATCTGTACCCGGTATTCCGAGGTCACTTCTTCCGGAATGTATTTGATCAGTATATTTTTCAGATCAAGTAACTTCTGTTCGATGTCCGTATGGTTTTTCTCGAACTCACTGATTTTAAATCCGTTCGACGACGGATTATCCAGTATTTTTTCAATGTAAGGAAAGACCACATCGTCTTCGTAACGGAAATGTTCATTTACCTCATCGATATAGCCATCGAAAAAAGAAACGATTATCCCGCTGTATTTAACAGGAATGCTTTGGGCGAAAGACACAATCAGCTCCCGGATATCAGGAATCTGTTTCTCCCGGAAATAAGCATGAGAAACTTTCAGAAAAGCCAGGACATCCCGAACCGCATCCCGATCCAGCACCATATCCTGGCGGACACTTCTTTCAAAGACCTGCAACATAGCAATAAATGCCTGTATATTAATTCCATACCTCGATGCGATTTCCTTTATAGATTGATCCCTGAATCCAAATGCAATCCCCAGCCGCTGCAACATTGCAATCCGGTCGGGACAATCGACGATCAATTCGGACAACTTTGTCCCGGGATAAATCGAACGGATTATTTTTTCCATGATTTTATTTATTTTATTTAATCAAGCTCCTGGTCCCACGGTCTATCCGACACAATGAAACAACCAGGTGTTCAAAATGAAAAACTACCTGTAAGAAACAGGTTCCCCTTAGATATTTTATGTCCTCCGGATTCTTCATCCTGACCCAGGTAAGTCAGCCGCCGGACATATTCTATCCGAAGGAATTTTAAAACATTAGCCAATCCTATATTCACTTCCGCATAAGGCGTGCTTCCCAACGGGTTTACACCTTCATTCAATGCAAACAATTCCGGATGGATCTCCGGATTATTATTATCCGAAAGCGGTCCGTAGATCACCCTCCCTCCTATGCTGGTTTTAATTTTACTTTTTTTGCTTAAAATCTTGAACGGAGACCAGTTGAACATCATATTCACATTTCCGGCCACATAATTATCGGTAATAAACTCATAAAAATTCATGCAGTTATAACCTTCTGACAAAAAGATATAACTTTGGTTTCCGGAAGGAATGAAAAGTAATGGGAAAGGCACCCGATTCCAGACTTTTCCCCCTGAGAATTCTAGGTCCAGCGTACCTGTATTGCGGGGAAAAAAGAATTTTTTATACGCCTTGAAATCCGTAATCTGATAATTGTAATCCGAACCGAGGAAGCCTTTGATTCCCACCCGGTGATTGACATTCAGATCGACATCACCCCTGCGGATATAAATTCGTTTATCCCGGTTCTGGATAAACCGTTCCCGTGGATTATACCGTAACGAAAAAGAAATTTCGGAAGTCTCAATATAATTAACAATGGTTGTATCCACCCCTTGTACCTGCATGTATTGTACGACACCAAGAGGCCTGTCATACGTATATTTCCCTCCCAGCTTAAAAGAAAAAATACGGCTCATTTCATCTTCAAAAGTGAGAAGACCTATTTTCTGCAACGACATATTATTGGTCGAGGCATGCGAAAAAGAATAAAAAAATTCATCCCGGGTGGAAGTAAGCAAATCCTGTCCCGGAATATTCAAATCATTGACATAAGTAAATGAAAACAAACGCTTGGGAAACTCCCAGAGATACCTTTCCCGGGGCAATAGGGAATAACCCAGGTTTAATCTGTATTTGAATCGTTCATCCATAAATCCGTAAGCAGTATAACCACCGAACATAAACCGGTCGGAAAAATTCAGGGTAGTATTTCCTCCTGCTTTCAGTCTCAGCCCTTCCATGCTGTTATAGCTGACAAACTGAGTCAACGGGCCTAATTCGACAGCCCCATTGATACCTCCCAACGAAAAATGATTATTCATCAGGACCAGAACCAGATTCTGAAAATTCCGGTAATTCGTTGAATGGGACGCTTCACGTGTCAATGCTGTCACCTGGGTTTGAGCTGGTGTTAAAGCTACCGGCCGGTGTTGCTCCCAGTATAAGGAATCTTTCGATGTATAGCCTTTTTCGTAAATGTGTTTCCATTCGACAGCAGGTCCCGGTTCTGTAAAATTAAATCCGTAATAATTCGAAGTCCGGTTAACAATCAGGCTTCCCCGCATCTCATCTCCAAGCAGAACACTATATGCTTTTTCCTCCGGGATGCGAACATCTTCTTTTTCTGCGTACGTATGCGTAATCAGCACTTCTTTCAAAAAGTTCATATTGGAAGCGTTATTCAGGGTAAATATCGCTTTTTCCAGGGCATAATTGCTATCGTCCGACACATACAGGTACCCGGCAAATGCATTTTCCTGAGTATGGGTCGAATAAAAAATAATTTCCAGGCAGTTCCTGCCATTCACCTGCCTTTTTCCCGACAGATAATACCGGTATGTTTCCAACGCATCATTTGCCAGCGGACTCTTAAAAGACAGCAGCATAATCTCGTTCCTATCCCGGTACAAATCAATATCTCCAAACACTTCATCCAGGAAATAAAGTATATTCTGATGTCCGATTGTTTGATACAACCCTTCGTTCCGGGAAGCATGAAACACGCTTCCGCTCTTTTTTTCAGAACGTTTCTGATAAAAAGTCTTGTAATCTTCATAAAGAAGTGTATTCAACGCCAGGTTGTTCGGATTATTTACAGTCGGACGGGCATAGCTCAGCCAAGGCGTGAACGGACGAACCACTGACCGGTAAACCCAGTCGTTTTTTTCTTCCGAATGAAGCAACTGGTCCCGGATAAAATCCTTATTGGCCACTATATCAATCGACGTTTTCTGATAAAAATCGTACTGGGCATAGTTTTTGCGGGTGAAGTTGTTTTCAGTCTTTTTGTCGATCACCTTACGGATAATGTCTTCTGCCCGGTCAGTAAAGGGATAATAACGAAGCGCATGGATATCCATCACGGAGTACCTTATATTGACTGGCTGGTCCTGAGCCCGAACGAAAGAAAGACAAAGAAGAAGAAAAGATATCAATAAAAGTCTGAGGAACATCGTTTCCAATTCAATTAAAATAGTTACTTTCGCAAAAGTAATGATATTTTGTCACTTAAAATCAATCCGATGCTGAAAAGAATATTTTTGTTTGCCTGGTGGTGTTCGGTTTTTTCTTTGATCCAGGCTCAGAATCCGGCAAAAATGACCATTCAATCAGGCGGACACACCCGGGAATATCTTCTATATACTCCTGAAAATCAAAAAAATAATCATCCTGCCGGATTAATCATATGCTTGCATGGGTTTAACCGGACCATGGAAGATTTTTTCAATAATTATAACATTGCAGGAATTGCCGACTTACTGAATATGATTGTCCTGGCCCCTCAGGCACTCCCGGAGCAGGACCAGGAAGTAATCAAAACAGCGAAAAATCTCAAGTCGTTAGGATATGATATTCCCCTGGACGCCGCCTGGGGATGCGGATTGCGGGTCAAAGCATCCTTGATAGGTATTACTCTGATGAACGAAACGCTCAATAAACAAGTAGATGACGCCGCTTTTATCGATGCAATGATCACCGCAACACTTTCAAACTATCCGGATCTGCCATCCAACCGGTTTATTTTCGGCACTTCAATGGGTGGATTCATGTCTTATCAATATGCAATGAAATACGGTAACAGCTTGTCTGGACTGATTTCGGTCTGTGGCTCCATGGGAAAAGCCATTGATTATGCCGGTAATAATACCCGGTTGCCGATCTGTGATTTTCATAGCACTACGGACGAGGTGGTCCCTTACTCGGGATCATTCAGTTCATCGGGAATTGACATATCGATCAGCCAGTCGAAAACATCGGTAATCAATTACTGGGTGAGTAACAACCTGGCAACAACTGCTCCCATTGAAGAAGATATTCACTATTATCCTTCTGCCAACGGGATAACCGTAAAGAAATTAACCCATACCCATCCCCGGTGGGAAGTGATTCATTACCGTATCAACGGAGCCGGTCACAGTTATTACTTCAAGAAAGAACAAGGCGACTGCATGGATTATAATGAAGAAATTTATAAATTCATCGCCTCGCATACTACCGGAACAGCTACAAACCTGGAAAACCCGGAAAAAGAACCAGTCCGGTTGTATCCCAACCCGGCAACCGACATCGTTTATCTTTCTGTTCAGGAAGGTAATGTAACCATTTATGATCCGAATGGAATGCGAGTAATGACCCGTACTTTCCAATCCGGAAATCTGGACATATCCTCCTTGAAAAAAGGAATGTATATTATTCATATCGAATCCGGTCAAAGCCGGAGCACACATAAATTAATCAAATTATAAAGTATAAAAACAAACAGGAAAAATGAATCACTTTGCAGAATTAATCACCAATCGCAGAAGCATACGGCAATTCACAGAAGACTCTCTGCAAGCGCATGAAGTGGAACAAATCATGAAAGCCGCCCTGATGGCTCCTTCGTCCAAACACAGTAATCCCTGGCAATTCATATTGATTGAGGATAAGGAAGACCTGAAAAAACTGTCCCTTTGTAAATCCAGTGGGTGTTCATTCATAGCTGATTGTGCCCTGGCTGTAGTCGTATTATCTGATCCGCTGCAAAGCGGGGCGTTTATAGAAGATGCCTCTATTGCGGCTACATACATCCAATTACAATCCGAAGATCTCGGCCTGGGAAGCTGCTGGGTACAAGTCAGGGGCCGGGAAACTGAAGCCGGCCAGGATTCGGAAGATTACATCCGGGACTTATTCAATATTCCCTTTCAGCTGACGGTTGGCTGTGTCATTGCCATCGGGCACAAGTTAAAACCGGGCAAACCACACGACGAAAGCAAATTGCAATGGGAAAAACTTCACATCGGAAAATACCAGCATGTCACCGGAGAACTGTAAAATCGTCCTGATCGGAGCCGGAAATGTTGCGACTCACCTGGGAATCGCTTTACAGGAAAAAAAATTCTCCATTCTTCAGGTATACAGCCGGACATTGTCCTCTGCAAAAGCTCTGGGAGAGCGCCTGCACACCGCTTATACCGACAACCTGGAGAATTTGAATCCGGATGCTTCGATTTATTTGTTTGCACTGAAAGACTCCGTCCTTCCGGAAGTATTGAATGCATTTCCCCACTTTCCCGGCTTATTCGTTCATACAGCAGGAAGCCTTCCCATGCAGGTATTTGAAAACCATGCAGAACATTATGGAGTGCTGTATCCGCTGCAAACATTCAGTAAGGAGAGAAACATTTCGTTCGAGCGTATTCCCCTCTTCGTGGAAGCCCGGTATCCGGACGACGAGCTGTTGTTGAAAGAAGTAGCTAACACCATATCCCAGAATGTTTTCCACTTAAGTTCCGAGAAAAGAAAGTACCTTCACTTAGCAGCTGTTTTTGCGTGTAATTTCACAAATCACCTGTATAATTTAGCAGCTGAAATCCTCGAAGAACAGAGTATACCCTGGGAAATATTACAGCCTTTGATCCAGGAAACGGCTGCAAAAGCAGAAGCTCTGCACCCGGAAAAAGCCCAAACCGGACCAGCCATCCGTTACGACCAGGAAGTAATTGAAAAGCATCTCTCCCTATTATCCGGATCGAACAAAGAATTGTACCGGATACTCAGTCAAAGCATTCATCAAAAGAGCCTTACTTCCTCCCGAAGTCAGCAGGAATCTCCCCCCATTGCTGAGTCTCCCACTTAAGAATCTGATTCGGATAAGTATTCTCTTTTAACCATTTTTCGGCCCGGGCAATCAGGTCGAACAGAAACGCGTTTTCTTTCACAGGCTCCAGTTTGGTTTTACATTTTTTATTTTTTACCCAAAGCATGGCATTAACACTATCGGAATAAACAGGAATAGCGAGGTTTTGTTTTTTCAGAAGGGCCAGTCCATGAACAATGGCCAGGAACTCTCCAATATTATTTGTACCTTTTTCATAAGGACCGACACGAAAAATTTCCTGTCCGGAACCCACATATACACCCCGGTATTCCACTTTTCCCGGATTTCCCGAACAGGCGGCATCTACAGCCAGACTGTCACGAATGAAATTTCCCGAAGCAGGGACCTGAGCCCGAACCTCTTTCTTTTTACCGATATACGCCCAGGGACCTGCAGCATAAGCCTCTTCAGCAAGCATTTTAGATCCAAATGATTTATAAAGAGCTCCTTCTATATTTTCCACCTGTCTCCTGCAATCCGTCCAGGAACTATAAATCCCCGGATCGATTCCCTTCCAAACCACATAATACTTTTCCTTTGCCATACCAGACTGTGCTTTTCCGGCAAAATTACAAAAAAATGAAGGAATCTTCACAGACTCCTCCACTTAAACTTGCGTTATTATTAATGATACTCGAGATGAATAGTAGCATTTTTCCTTATTCACTCTTCATTCTCATTTCGGTTAATGGTTAAATAATTCGAGAGTAAATTTCATTTTCACTCAAAAGTAACACAATATCCAATACGGGTTATCCGGTTAAAAAAGAAGATAGTCCGAATTAAAAAGAATTAATCAATGAATAGAAAAACGACAATTTGTAAAGGCAGATCATTCATTCAATGACAAAAAAAAACGTCCGTTTGAGAAAAAAACATTTTTTTACGTAAAACTTTGTTTATCTACGTAAAAAGATTTCGTTTTCAGGAAATTAATTCATTTTTAGGAACTATTTACAATTTACACTTATCAATATATTTTCTACATTTGTATAGGTATTGCCATTGCATTTTATGGAAACCACAAACACACATTAAACACTTATCCTATGTATGAAACTTTACTTTATTCGGATCTGGGAATCGTACTCTATTCATTATCTTCTACTATTTCAATCAGTTACGGCTTAATTCTATGGAATAAAAAAAAACGGACTTTTCCACAGACGCTGCTAAGCATTACCTTATTAATGTACTCCCTCT
Organism: Bacteroidales bacterium; assembly: GCA_031553885.1. Taxonomy (GTDB): domain Bacteria; phylum Bacteroidota; class Bacteroidia; order Bacteroidales; family Azobacteroidaceae; genus JAVBKV01. The sequence continues at coordinate 73,938 of JAVBKV010000007.1, read as the reverse complement.
CTTTGCTTCTCTATTTTGTATTCGACCGGTATATTTATCCTTATCATTATGAGATTCTCCGGATGCTTGATTCACTGGTGACCGCTCCTGTAGTAATTGCTTCCTTCTTTTATTTTACAATGCTCCTGAATCCACGTCGGATCAATCGAAAATTTTTGTTATATAACATCATTCCTTTCCTCTTACTCGTATTCATTTCTTTTATTGCTCAGGTAAGTTACGGACGTATTCCCGATTTACAAAATATGGATGATTTTATTAAACATTTATATAGCCCTACCGTGATCATACGGATAGTACTCTTTGTTTACCTGATAGGTTATGAAACTTATATTACCTGGACCACGACTCAAATGTACTTTAACTACCGTAGGTTTATCCGGGATAACTATTCCTTCCGGAAAGACATAGACCTGCAATGGATTCCGGCCATCCTGATCACATTCTTCAGTTTGGGAATATTTGGCTTGTTCTGTATTGCAAGCAGCTCCCTTTTACTAAAGATTCTGTTCGGCTTCCTGTCCATTATTCTGATAAGTATTATTTTCTACTTCGGATCTAAACAAGGAGACATTCCTGTTCCGGAAAACGGTTTTGCTTCATCTGCAGGATATAATATAAAAAATAATGGATTAAAAGAACGGTTGCTGAAGTACTTTGAGGAAGAAAAGCCCTATCTCAACAAAGACCTGAAAATGCAGGATCTGGCGTATGCTCTTTACACGAACCGTTCTTATATTTCACAATTACTCAACAAAGAATTCAATTCGTCCTTTTATTCTTTTGTTAACTATTACCGGATCGGATATACATTGGAAATGATGAAAAAGAAACCGGGAATGACGATCGAACATTATGCCGATGCGGCTGGATTTAAGTCCAGAAGCGTTTTTTTTTCTCAATTCAAAGAAATAAAAGGATGTACTCCAAGTTACTATTTATCCATGAAACGGAACGGACATCCGGACCAATCTTTCTTTCACCCTAAAATTTCAGGTAAAAATCACGGGTTAAAGCCACATAATCATCACCGTAAACATGACGGGATTTTTCAAGGTATAGTTCACTTTCTGAAAAAAGAGTCCCGGATAAAGAGTATTCAAGTAAAAGACGCTTGGGCGGATAGTGATTCATCGGACGAACAATCGTTTTCCGGGAGAGAACCAACTGCTCGTTTAACGCTGTTGTATGAAACCTGTCAAAGGCTTCATACGGCAGCGTAACCGACAACTTCCCACAATCAGTTAATAACCCGGCACTTTTAGAAACCAGTGCCTCCACGAATAATTCGTCACAGTGTCTGGCCCGGGAACGGGCCGGGTGCGGTGACTGAAGTGAATGTACAAAATAAGGAGGATTAGAAACAATCAGGTCATACTTTTCTTTAGCAACAAAATCCCGATAATCACAGAGATCTACTGATAAGCGTCCGGAAAAAGGAGAGTGATCAAAATTATAGCTCGCCTGTTTGTATGCACCTTCGTCTACATCCAATGCATGAACAATAGCATCCGACCGTTGTGCAAGCATCAATGCTATCAATCCGGATCCGGTACCTACATCCAGAATGGTCCGGGCTTTTGAACAATCGGCCCATGCACCCAGCAACACCCCGTCTGTACCAACTTTCATGGCACACAAGTCGTGATAAACGGTAAATTGTTTAAATTGAAAAAACGGATTGGGCATGAAAATAAAAAGGTAATTTGAGCTTTAACTTGTATATGTATGCAAAGATAATCAATCACACGGGATTTCAAACGGCTTTTTTTTACATTTGCGACATCTTTAGATCTTAATCTATTATCAATTACATACATTTCGGGCAAAAGTATTCCCTGATGAGTACAGAGCAAGCACATCATCCGCTGAATGACGCTGTATCGCTCGCGATTAAATTGTAAAGACCAAAGCGAGATTGATCGCTACTGGGAATACGTTACCTTTGAAGGAGAAGAATCGCATTGCGGTTGGTGTATCGACAAATATGGACAAGCTGGTTGATGAATTGGCAAAAGGTAAGGCCATGGATAAAATTCTGAGGGAACGATGACCTACATGCAGGGATTTGTTTATGGCAGTGATTACAGATGTTTATGTAGCCGGAAGTATACTGCATATCATTTCCGGAGAGGGAATTGAAGAGGTGTCGATGAATAACCTGCAAGGAATAACCGTCTTCTCAGTAAAACAGGTCGGCGATTACCAGTTCCGGAAAGAAATGCCCGGACTGAAAGGAATTTACATCGTATCTGTCAAGTTGAAAAACGGGGAATCTAAAACGCAAAAGCTCGTCATAAGCGGACGATGATAGATCTTAGAGTATAAGTAAAACGCAATTACCGGGCTAAAAACGGAGGTGGGAAATCTCGTTTTTAGCCCGATTTTTTTTATGACAATCACAATCAGACAGGATAATTTTTTCTAAATTAAAATTTATGTTGTAAATTGCACTCGATTATAAAGCCGGCTTATTATGAAGAACTCTTTTACTCTTTGTTATATCCCGCTTTTCGGTGTCGTATGTACTCCTTTTCAAACCATTCATGCCAATAAACCGGAAAGCCTGAAAAAGAAACAACCGAATATTGTTTTTATTCTTGCAGACGATATCGGATACGGCGACCTTTCTGCTTATGGAGCCACCCGTGTTCACACCCCCTATGTCGACCGCCTTGCATCTGACGGTATCCGCTTCACCAATGCTCATGCGGTAGCCTCTACCAGCACACCCTCCCGCTATTCTTTATTCACCGGACAATACGCTTTCCGTCGAAACGATACGGGAGTTGCCCGGGGAAACGCATTTTCCATCATCAAACCGGAACAGGAAACCTTACCTAAAATGATGCAACAGGCCGGATATACCACTGCTGCGGTCGGGAAATGGCACCTGGGTATCGGTGATGAAAAAAGCCAGGATTGGAACGGACTCCTGACTCCCGGCCCGAAAGAGTTGGGTTTTGACTATTCATACATTATGGCAGCAACAGGAGACCGGACTCCCTGCGTTTTTCTCGAAAACCAACGGGTAGCAGGGCTTGATCCAAGCGATCCTATTGAAGTGAGTTATGCGGGTCAAAATCCGTATCCGGAACTACCTTCCGGAAAAAATAATCCGGAACTGCTTACAAAAATGGCCCCGAGCCATGGACACGACCAGGCTGTCGTTAACGGTATCAGCCGTATCGGATGGATGCGCGGAGGAAATTCCGCCCGGTGGGTAGATGAAAACATTGCCGACAGCATCACAAGTAAGGCTGTTAAATTTATCGAGAGGAACAAAGATAAACCGTTCTTCCTGTACTTCGGAACCAATGACATCCATGTACCCCGTGTACCTCATCCCCGCTTTAAGGGAATTACGGATATGGGACCGAGAGGTGATGCCATCGCTGAGTTCGACTGGTCGGTAGGACAAGTTATCGCGGCTCTGGAAAGAAACGGGCTACTGGAAAATACGATCATCATACTATCCAGCGATAACGGGCCGGTAGTCGATGACGGATACAAGGACCAGGCTGTGGAACTACTGGGAGATCATAAGCCCTGGGGACCGTTGCGCGGAGGGAAATACAGTGCATTCGATGCCGGAACACGAGTACCTTTTATTATTCATTGGCCCGCTCAGATTAAAAGAAAAGTTTCAAATGCATTAATTTCCCAGGTAGATATGTTTGCCACACTAACGGCTCTTACCGGACAACAATTACCAGAAAATGCAGCTCCCGATAGTTTTAACGAACTCAAAGCCTGGTTGGGGAAAGACAAAAAAGGACGCGCTTATGTGATGGAACAAGCCGGGACCCTGAGTGTCATTCAGGAAAACTGGAAATACATTACTCCCGCAAAAGGAGATGCCTACTGGCCCTGGACCAATACTGAAACCGGAATTGATCCTAACCCTCAATTGTATGATTTGTCGAAGGATATAAATGAACGAAACAACCTGGCAGAAAAATATCCGGAAAAAGTGAAAGCTCTTTCCGAAATCATTGAAGCAGTTAAAAGCAGTCCGAAAACGAGATAATACTGCTGATTTTGAACTAAAACCAATGAGAATAATAGCATTTATTTTCTTGGTAAACCTTTTTTCTAATGTATTTCCTATCTATTTCAAGCATATAGGAACGAAGGACGGTTTATCTCAACTTTCCGTGATGTCCATTTATCAGGACAATCTCGGACAGATGTGGTTTGGCACAGTAGAAGGGGCGAGTATGTTCAACGGATACAAAGTCTCCTCCTTCAAACCATCTGAATCTTACAGGAAAGATTACCTCTTAGGTAACCTTATATTATCCATTACGGGAGACAATGCCGGGAATGTTTTTTTTATTTCTGATAATAGCCTCATTCAATACAATAATAAAAGGCAAACATTCGATCAGATTGTAAGTTCCGGTGTACAATCGATTTTTTTCTGTCAGGATAAGACCTGGGCCGGTATCCGGGACTCTATTTACATCTACAATGCGGAAAACAAAACTCTTCATCTTGTTTCCCAACTCAATAAACAAGGCACCCTACGAAAACTTTTCATAGATTCCGAAAATAACCTCTGGGTTGGAACAACTAACGGATTGTATTGTATGGAAAAAGATCATTCTTTTACCCAGGTCATCCATATAGACGAAGTATCAAACATTTTTGAAGATTCCCGGAAAAATCTATGGATTGCTACCCGAAACAATGGTGTACTGAAAAGAGATCCGGGAGGGCAATTCATTAGATATGAACATTTTCCTGATAATCCTAACAGTCTATCGGATAATCACGTCCGGTGTATCACTGAAGATAATTTGGGAAATATCTGGATCGGAACATTCAACGGATTGAACAAATATGATCCCATACAAGATCAATTTACGGTATATACTGCTAAGGAAAACCTCAGGGGAAATATCGAACACAACTCGGTTTACGCTCTTTGTAAAGACAAACAGGGAAACATTTGGGTGGGCACCTATTACGGTGGGGTCAATTATTTCAATCCGGAAACCGATATATTTACCTTGTATCAGAATGACACGAGAAGAGATGACTGCCTGAGTTTTCCTTTTGTCGGGGATATGGTCGAAGACAAAAAACACAATATATGGATTTGTACGGAAGGTGGCGGATTGAATTACCTGGACAGACAAACAAACAAAATCAAGCACTTCCTGACCAACAAACAAAAAAACAGTATTGCCCACAATAATCTGAAAAGTATATGTTACGACTCTATATCCAACAGACTTTACATCGGAACCCACCAGGGCGGGCTTTCCATTTATGATATTCCCGGAAACCGATTCCGGAATTTATTGTACGAATCGGATTCATATAACAACATCGCAGGCAATGTTGTTAATCAGGTAGGACTTTACAAAAATGAATACTTATTCTTATTAACGCAGAAAGGGTTATTTCAAATGGATCTGAAAACGGAAAAGTTAACACCCTTTATGGTTGATGGAAGCAGGTATTCGGGTCACACTTTTTACATGGATAAAAAGAATAATTTCTGGTTAGCAAGAGCACATTACCTCCTTAGGGTTAACCTGGAAAATGAATCCGACCGGGAAGAATTTCCTTATGAAAAAAGTGGATTAGGACGATTTTCAATACTTTGTATCACAGAAGACAGTAAAGGTCGTATTCTTATCGGAACAGAAGGAGATGGATTGTATTGTTTGGACAAGCTCGAAAAACAATTCATCAACTATACAACTCAAAACTCCTCCATTCAAAGCAATTATTGTTTTAGTATGACATCCACATCCCTGGGACATCTTATTGTTTCAGGAGACAAAGGCCTCACTATTTTCGATTCCGAAATGCATGTTGTCAAAATAGTAAATACCGATATTGCACTGCCGATATCCGGAATTAACGATGGCTGTGGAATACTATCAATGCAATCCGGAGAAATTTTTGTAGGAGGAACTGACGGAGCTGTATCTTTTTTTGAATCCGACCTCTTCCTTCCTTCTAAAGATTACACGCTTTATTTTTCAGAATTGTTTGTTAATAATGAACCTATTAAACCCAACGGAGTGGATGAAATTTTAACAGAATCCCTCCCCTACACTTCAATAATAAATTTAAAATATCACCAGAACAACGTGAATTTCACATTTGCAACCAACAATTATACAGAAACTCAAAAAGAAAAAACCTATGAATACCGTTTGTATGGTTTCGATGACAAATGGATCCAAACCTCCGAAAACCACTTGTCTTACACCAACCTCAATCCGGGCGAATATATTCTTTCCATCCGGGAAAAACAATACCAGAAGGAAATACTTCCCAAGACCATTTCAATAGCCATCATTATTCATCCTTCTATTTTTGCGACTCCCTTATTCTATATTATTTATATAGTTATTATTCTGGGAATTCTATTGGGTTTTTATTATTTCAAAAAATCCAAGCTGCTATTGCAAACTTCCCTTGAATTAGAAAGAAAGGAAAAAATACAGATTGAAGAAATCAATTCAGCCAAGCTTCAGTTTTTTTCCAATATTTCCCACGAATTCAGGACCCCGCTTACATTGATTATTTCCCAAATAGATATCCTTCTCAAAGAGAATAAGGTCTCTCGTGGCATACAGAACCAATTGTCGAAAATACAAAACAATGCCATGTATATAAGAAATCTGGCCAACGAATTACTGGATTTCCGAAAGATGGAACAAGGGTATGTAAAACTAAAGGCAGATGAACGGGATATGGTCGGTTTTTTGAAAGAAATATACCTCACTTTTTCTGAGTACGCCAAAGCACACTCCATATCTTATAATTTTATAGCTCCCCCAAATACGATACTGATCTGGTTCGACCCGGTTCAGATGCAGAAGGTTTTTTACAATATATTGTCCAATGCTTTCAAATACACCAGCGACAAAGCTACGATCAATGTCGTTATAGAAGAAATTCCGGAAGAAATTATAATTAAAATTACCGATACGGGAATCGGTATCGATAAAGAAGATCTCGCCAGAATTTTTGATAAATTCTATCAGGTTAATCCCAACTCAAAAAGAATGGGATCCCTCGGTACAGGTATCGGTTTGCCGTTGGCAAAAGGGATTCTCGATCTCCACCATGGATTCATTCAGGTCGAAAGCGCACCCGGATATGGAAGTGTATTTATTGTCCACCTGATAAAAGGAAAAGATCATTTCAAAGAAGAGGAACTCCATTTCGAGCTTCAAGAAATCGATTTCCCTAAAATAGATATTCTTTCCTTACTAAACGAATCGACTGAAACCGGAAGTGATGAGGATCAGGAAACGGTTACAGATAATAAGGATGCCAACAACAGGAAATTTACCCTGTTAATTGTGGAAGATAATAAAGAGATACTTCAATTATTAACTTCCTTATTTTCCCCTCTGTATCAGATTTTAACGGCTGGAAACGGAAAAGAAGGACTCGAAAAAGCCAAACAGGAAAAGCCCGATATCATTATCAGCGATGTTATGATGCCCGAAATGTCGGGAACAGAAATGTGTATGTTAATCAAAAATGATTTCGAAACCTGCCACATACCCATTATACTTCTTACTGCCTTTGATTCTACGGAACGAAACATCGAAGGATTACAGCGGGGAGCCGATGATTATATGAGCAAACCCTTTGTTTCCGGGATATTAATTACCAAATGCAACAATCTGATACGAAACCGTATCCTGCTACAAAAAAAATTCAGCCAGGAAAAAAATTTCAGTATTCTTTCGTTAGCCAATAACCCCATTGACCAGGACTTTCTAAATTTGGTCAATGCCATTATAGAAAAAAAACTGAATGACCCTTCTTTTCATGTAAATACCCTGGCCCAAGAACTCGGACTCAGCCGAAGTTCTCTGTTTGCCAAATTCAAAGGATTAACGGGTATGACACCCAATGACTTTATACTTACTTACAAATTAAAACGGGCTGCAGACTTATTGGAGAAAAAAACGGATCTCCAAATCACCGACATTTCTTATAAATTAGGATTCGGATCCAGGAGGTATTTCAGTAAATGCTTCAAAGAACAATTTAATATCACTCCAGACGAATATAGGAAAAAACACTCCTCTGACCAATAAACTCTACCGGAAAATAAAATAAAACATTCGATTTTTATAGTTAAAATCGTTCGAATGGACGATTTACGCATCTTAATTGGACGATAAACACCCCTTGTCCATTCCCTACCGCGTTACTTTTGTGTATACGTTTTTTATAAATTTTTATTCACTTTTAATACTATGGTATGAAAAAAAAATGGACTCATAAGCCTTCCAGGCTTTGCATGTTGATTTTAATGTTTTGTTTCTCTGCTTTTTCTTATCATTCCGTATTCGGGCAAAACGGAGGAGCAGTCGTAGGTACTGTAACAGACGATAAAGGAGAAGCTATGATAGGAGTAAACATTAGTCTCCGGGGGGCGGAACATATCGGAACTACCACAAATATCAATGGAGAATTCTCATTGGTTGTTCCATCCGACACCTCCCACCTGATTTTTTCCTTCCTGGGATATGTGCCCCAGGTAATCAAAGTCGGGACACAGCGGGTTATTCCAGTGAAATTGTATGAAGATGAAACTCAACTTGAAGAAGTAACGGTAGTTGCTTTCGGTAAACAAAGGAAAGAAAGCATTGTTTCTGCAATTACAACGATTTCCCCAAGTGAGTTGAAAGTGCCGAGCAGTAACCTGACATCTGCGTTGGCAGGAAGAATGGCGGGAGTTATTTCTTATCAGCGAAGCGGAGAACCGGGATCCGATAATGCAGAGTTTTTCCTGCGCGGAATCACGACCTTCGGTTTTAACTCTTCACCGCTGATCCTGATCGATAATATTGAACTTACAGCCCAGGACCTGGCCCGGTTACAGTCCGACGACATCGAAAGTTTCTCCATCATGAAAGATGCGACAGCAACTGCATTGTACGGTTCAAGAGCGGCCAATGGGGTTATATTCGTAAAAACAAAAGAAGGTAAAAAGGGGGCGGCCAAATTTAACCTGCGTATTGAAGGAGGATTGTCGCAACCTACACAGGAAATAAAACTGGCCGACCCTATTACCTACATGAAGATGCATAATGAGGCTTACCTGACCCGTAATCCATTGTCCGAAGTTCCTTACTCCAGGGACAAAATCGACCGGACGATTCCCGGGTCCGGATCCATGATTTACCCTTCTACCGACTGGAAAAAGGAAATGTTGAAAAGCCATGCTTTTTCTCAACGTGTCAACCTGAATATCAGCGGAGGTGGAGATATCGCCCGTTACTATGTAGCAGCTTCTTTTTCGAATGATAATGGTAACCTGGCCGTAAACCCGAATAATGATTTCAACTCGGGAGTTAACTTCAAAAGTTACACCCTGCGTTCCAACGTCAATATCGATGTTACCAAAACAACAGAATTGCTGGTGCGTATGAACGGAAATTTTGAAGATTACAATGGTCCGGTCGGAACTACCGATGGTAACGGAAATCCGGTAAGAGGAGGTACACATGCCTATAACCTGATTATGCGGAGTAATCCGGTACGGTTCCCGGCCGTTTATCCCATCCGCGGAGCAGACGACCCGAACCGGTTCCTGAACCATACCATGTTTGGAAACGTAGATAACGGGGAATACCTCAACCCATACGCTGAAATGGTAAAAGGGTTTCAGGACGACTCCCGCTCCAACTTAGGGGTTCAACTGGAATTGAAACAAGACCTGAAGTTCATTACTGAAGGATTATCGGCCCGGTTATTATTCAATACCAACCGGATCGCGTTTTATTCCATGGCCCGTTCCTTATCTCCATTCTATTATAAATTATCCAGTTATGATATGTATACAGCCAATACGGACCACGAAGATTATACCGTGACCTGTATCAATCCGGATGGAGGAACGGAATATCTGAATTTTAATCCTTACAACCAGACAAAAAAAATCAATACCAGTACCTACTACGAAGGCGCAGTCGATTATGTCCGCGTTATCGATACCGATCACCGGGTCAGTGGCATGCTTGTTCTGCAGGTACAGGACAATGCCCAACCCAACGCCGAAACACTGCAGGAGTCACTGCCTTACAGAAATGTGGGTTTATCCGGACGTTTTACGTATGGGTTTGCAGACCGGTATTTCGCAGAGTTTAACTTCGGATACAACGGTTCCGAACGTTTCGATTCCGAACACCGTTATGGTTTCTTCCCCTCTGCCGGATTGGGCTGGATGGTTTCCGATGAAAAATTCTTCGAGCCTCTCAAAAACACCATTACCAAATTAAAATTAAGAGGTTCTTACGGATTAGTGGGAAATGACAAAATCGGAGAATACAGGTTTTTATATCTGTCCGAAATCAACATGAACAACAGCGGTTACGGAGCATCTTTCGGAACCAATGGCGCTTACTGGAGACCCGGTATTTCCGTCAGACGATACTCGAATCCGGATATTACCTGGGAAACTGCCACCAAAGCCAACCTGGCGCTGGAATTGGACATCATGAACAGTTGGAATTTCATCGGCGAAATTTATCAGGAACACCGGAAAAATATCCTGCAATCCAGAAGTTCCATCCCGGCTACCATGGGTTTGTGGGCAACTCCTTATGCCAACCTGGGAAAAGCCGAAGGTAAAGGAATGGATCTATCCCTGGATTACAACAAATCGTTCAATAAAGACCTTTTCCTTCAATTACGTGGAAATTTCACTTATGCAACCAGCAAGTATACGGTTTTCGAAGAAAAACAATACCCCGGAGCCCCGTGGAAAAGCCATATCGGATACCCTACCAAACAAACATGGGGATACATTGCCGAAGGTCTTTTTGTCGATGAAGAAGACGTGGCCAATTCTCCAAGACAAACGTTCGGTTCATACATGGCCGGTGACATCAAGTATCGGGATATGAATGAGGATGGTGTTGTCGACGCCTTGGATATGGTACCCATCGGTAACCCGACTACGCCTGAAATTATATATGGGTTCGGAGGATCTCTTGGATTTAAAGGATTCGATTTTTCCTTATTCTTCCAGGGATCAGCCAATGAATCCTTCTGGATTAATTATCAAAATGTATCTCCTTTCTTTCAACTGGGCACTGTTGGTAAAACCGGAGAAAACGCACTGGCGAAATTCATTGCCGACAGTTACTGGTCGGAAGATAACAAAGATGCATACGCAGTATGGCCCCGGTTATCCAATACCATGGTAGCCAATAACAACCAAACCAATACCTGGTTCATGCGTGATGGATCTTTCCTTAGGCTTAAGCAATTGGAATTCGGATATACCATCCCGGATGAAACCGTGCGCAAACTTGGAGCAAAAGGATTACGTATTTACGTGACAGGAAGCAACTTACTTTGTTTTTCGAATTTCAAACTCTGGGATCCGGAAATGGCAGGTAACGGGTTGGGATATCCCCTTCAACGCACGTACAATGTTGGTTTAAGTTTAAATTTCTAAAATGATTATGAATATGAAAAAAATATTTTATATACTCGTTTCCGGTCTGATTCTGATTTCATCCAGTTCCTGCAGCGATTTCTTAGATGTAGTCCCGGATGACGTACCCAGAATCGACAATGCATTTACGCTTCGATCGGAGGCTGAAAAGTATTTGTTTACCTGTTACAGCTACATGCCCAGACATGCCAGTCCGACAGGCAACCCGGCATTCCTTGCGGGTGATGAAATCTGGGTGACAACCTCCTATCGTGACCGGGTTGGGGCTGCATCCTGGCGTATCGCCAACGGCGAACAAAACGCAGGAAATCCTTACAGTGACTACTGGAGAGGAAATAATGTTCCGGATATGTACCAGGCAATCAGCGACTGTAATATTTTTTTGGAAAATATCGACAAAGTTCCGGATATGACCTACGAAGAAAAGAACCGCTGGATTGCTGAAGTTCAATTTCTCAAAGCCTATTACCACTTTACACTAATTCGCTCTTACGGACCGATTGTCATCAAGGATATAAATGTCCCCATCAATGCTCCTACGGAAGATATCCACCCGCACAGGCAAACGCTGGACAGTTGCTTCAATTACGTAACCGAATTATTAGATAAGGTAATAGCCAGTACAGATCTGCCGGATAGAGTATCTAACGAAGCGGAAGAACTGGGCCGGATTACCAAGGCAATCGCATACGCCATCAAAGCCGAAGTACTGGTATTTGCCGCCAGCGATTTGTATAACGGAAACCGGGATTACAAAGACATCAAGGATAACCGGGGTATCGCGATTTTCAGTCCGGATAAATCAGATACTGAAAAGAAAGCCAGATGGGCAGATGCAAGAAATGCATGCAGACAGGCCATCGATTTTGCCCACGGATTGGATTATAAACTGTATTACTATACGGATCCCGAATTTGCAACAGCCTCTGACTCTATCAAAACCAAACTCAATATACGGAATGCTGTTACCCTGAAATGGAATACGGAGGTTATCTGGGGGAACTCCAACCAATGGGGTAGCAGTAATTCCGTAGGTACAACACTGGATTTACAAGGATGGCCCCGGGGATTGGATCCGACAAAAGGTGGTAATACCACTTATGCCGGAAACCATGGCGTAACGATGAAGGTCGCAGAGCAATTCTATACCCGGAACGGCCTTCCTATCGATAAAGACAATACCTGGGACTTCGCAAACAGGTTCAATATTCGTACCTCGACGGTAAGGGATGGTCTTTATATTTATAACGGTTATAAAACGGCAGAGTTTAACTTCGACAGGGAACCCCGTTATTATGCTGACCTGGGATTCGATGGATGTATTTACTTCGGATTCGGGAACTATTACGGAGCCCCTACTTATCCGACCCATACGACTCCGTTGTATGTACAGGCTAAATCAGGACAACCGGCATCCAGTATAATTAATACTTCCTTTAATGTAACCGGTATCTGGCCGAAAAAATTAGTCAACTTCAAGAGTTCGATCGGAGCCAACAGTGGGTGGACCTGCGAAATCTACCCCTGGCCGGTTGTCCGTTTGAGTAATCTGTATCTCTACTTTGCCGAAGCCCTGAACGAAGCCGAAGATTCCGAAGCAGCCCGCCTTGAGGCGATAGAATACCTCAACCGGATCCGGGAAAGAGCCGGAATTCCTGATGTGGCCACTTCCTGGGAAACCTATTCTACCGAACCTACCAAACATAAGAGCCAGGTGGGACTCCGGGAAATTATCCGCCGGGAACGCCTCATTGAAATGGCGTTCGAAGGATGCCGGTTCTGGGACCTGCGCCGCTGGAAACAATGCGTCAATCTGATGAACGCACCTATTACCGGCTGGACGCTGGAAGGCGATACTCCCGAAACGTATTACATCGAGCGACAGATTGCTTATCAGGTATTCCAACTGAAAGATTATTTCTGGCCGATTTACAAGGATGAATTATATTCCAACCCGAATTTAGTTCAAAATTATGGCTGGTAATTTATTGAAATTAATAAAGATATATCATATGAAAAAACGATTTTTATATCCCGCGGCAGTACTCTTTGCCTGTTTGCTTTGCTTCTCTTGTAAAGAAGAAGATGCGGATGTTAATCAAACATACGGAAACGGAGATATTCCCAAGCAGGTAACCAATGTCCGTGTAATCAATCAGTCCGGGCAAAGCGTAATCAAATACGACCGGCCGGACGACCTGAATCTGAAATATGTACGGGCTACCTATTTTGTAAACGGAAACTGGAGAAATGTAAATGCATCTTATTATGCCGATTCTTTAATCGTCGACGGTTTTCCGGAATCCGCAGAATACGATATCCAACTGTATTCCGTCAACTATCAGGAAGGGGCTTCCGAACCGGTTGAAGTTAAAGTACACCCGGAAATACCGCCTTATGAACTGATTGCCGACTTATTGGTAGGAGAAGGAGATGGAGCCATTTCTCCCACTTTCGGTGGTATCAAATTTACAATCAAGAATCCGACTGAATCGGCCGTTTCCGTAGGGGTTCTGAGAAAATACGGACAAGGAGAATGGGAAGAAATTTCCATGATCTACACCAGTGCTGCATCAATCACCAAATCGGTCCGGGGACAAAAAGATACCCTGACTTACTTCGGCGTATACGTCAGGGACCGTTGGGGACATATCTCCGACACCGTAGCAGCTCCGGAACTGACACCCTGGACAGAGTTAAAATGCGACAAATCATTATTTAAGGCGTATATTTTACCCGGCGATACTTATGAACAGCACACCTGGGGAGGATCCAACACCAAATTCGAATGGCTGTGGGATGAAGCGAATATTACAGGTGATGCCAGCCCTTGCTACCATACCAAGAACACGGCACCCATGCCTCAGCATTTTACCATAGATCTGGGCAAACCCTACAACCTGAGTCGTATCGAGGTATTACACCGTGGAAATGCCACTTTCTTTAAATACTTTTTTAATAATGGGTATCCGAAAAACGTCCGTTTCTGGGGTTCTATGACTCCTCCCTGCGAGGACGGATCTTTCGATTGCTGGCAATTGATCGGTGAATTCGAGCTTAAACGACCATCAGGAATCGATGTCAACCAGGATGCACAAGCGCTTACCGACGATGATAAAGCCATTGCAGGAAAAGGAGTAGAAGTTGAATTCCCGGAAAATACATCGTTCCGTTACTTCCGGTTTGAAACGATGAATACCTGGGGTAGAACCAAGTGGGTACAGTTGGGAGAACTTACATTCTTCGGTATTCCTTATGAGCCTTAATTCCAAATTAATAAAAAACAGCAGCGATGAAAAAAATTATCCAATATTCAAGCATCCTTATATTTTCCGTATTCCTGATCAATTCTTGTCAGGATATGGATGAAACCTATAGAAAATACATTGAAGACGGTCCCATTGTATACCTGGCTAATCTTCCGAATCTCAGCGGACATTCGGGATACGGACGGGCAGAACTTTCCTGGGATAAACTGACAGATCCCAGAGCCAAATTTGTCAATATTTACTGGAATAACTTTACGGATTCTATTGTCCATGTGACATTGGACCCTTCGCAGGGAGGATCTATAATCATTGACAACCTGGAGGAAGGCGATTATGCCTTTAATGTTGAGGTACGTGATGACCTGGGTCATTATTCTCTGAAAAAAGAAATATTGACCAAATCTTATGGAGAATTATACAAACAATACCTTGTCAACCGGAATGTAGACTCCTGTAGTTACAATCCTGAGACCGGCGGTTTATTTGTGAAATTTTCCGCACTGGCAGCTCCAACCGTAATCGGTACAAATGTAATGTGGGACGGAGGCAGTACGTTGGTTCCCAACAAAAAAGACAGCCTGACCATTCCTGATTTCAAGATTGGTACATCCATCGTGTACAACACGGCCTACCTGCCGGATACTACCTGTATTGATATTGTTACTTCGGAAAACGCTACCTATCGTCCTCAGATTGAAGTGCCTCTGGTAGCTTCCCAACTGAGTTGTGATAAGCCGAGTACACTGTTAGGCAGAGATATCGGAGCTTTGCTGGATGGAAACTCCTCGACCTACTTCAGTACGAATAAGTCGGCCGAATTTCCTCACAACATCACGATTTCATTGAATCAGCAGTTAACAGGCGAATTCAAATTCTATTACAAAACGCGCCCCGGGTCGTATTCCGAAAATAATCCTGCTGATATTATCTTATATGTAAGTGAAACAGGGACGGATAACTCCTGGACTCAGTTGGACAGGATAACAACGGCCACCGGACTACCCACGACAGAGGGAGGTTCCTATACTTCCAATTGGTATTCCTCAACCACCGTGAAAATAAAATACATTCGCCTGGCCATCATGGAAACCAATAGTGAAATCTCTCCCAACGCCTGTTTCTTAGATGAGTTACGTATTTATCAATAAAAATAAGGGGCAGGGATGCATTCCCTGCTCCTTATTTCATTATTAACAATTAAATTTTTTAGTTATGAAAAAAGTTTTCTCTTTATTAATTGCAGTATTTGCTGTACTTGGTTTCAGCCAACAAGCTTTTGCTCAACTGCCACAAACAAGTACCGCATCGAATCCCATTTGGTATTACATTGAAAACGGCCATAGCAGTGATACTCCTGCCCGTCAATTCATTAATGATAGTGACGGACGCTGGTGTCAACTCATTACGGCTAACGGAACAGATTCCATAAACATTGTCCCATTGGAAGCAAACACCAAAAGGAATAATCAATTATGGAGAGTTGAAGTAGCAGAGACTGTTGATGATGTAACGTATTATAATCTGATCAACAAAGCGGGAGGTAAAATGATAGTTGAAACCCCTACAACAATTAATAATTCGGCTCGTTTCAATACTTCAACAACCGAAACTCCGTGTAAGATCTCCATCTCGTTGGTAACCAACTCGGAAATTTATTGTATAATGCAGACTCTGGAAGGAAAAGCCAGTACACTGGATGCCAAGGGTATCTATCTGGTAGGTCTTAATAACGGTTTTGGCTGGGCTCTTTCCGAAGCAACTCCTTACGGAGGATTACCGACTGCAGATGCAACTACAAAACTGACTGCCAACCCCAGAACATGGCGATTCATACCGGAAGCGGATATTAATAAAGCCTATCCGGTTATAGCTACGGATAACTCCGACAATAACTGGTATTTTATCAGAAATACCGGTGCTGCAAACAAATACCTGACAAATGCAGAAGGAGACGGTGCCTTGATCGATAAATTACCGGCATCGGATGAAAATCTGCAACTATTTAAATTTGTTCAATACCTAAAAGCAGACACCGTATATATTATCAGTAAAGCCGGAAATACTTATTTAGGCTATGACAACACCAATAAAAAAATGATTTTCACCTCAACTCCGTATAAATGGTGTTTAAGACATAATTATAATCCGGTTGAGAATAAAATCCAGTTCAGTTTGCGGACCTCAAGGCAAGGAAATTTCCTGAATGGAGATGTAGAAGCAGGATCACTAACAGTATTGGAGAAAGGGAAAAATGCTTATAACACGAGTCTTGCCTGGGCTATCGAACCCAAAGGGAGTGATACCGGAATTAAAACCATTGATTCGGAAACATTGAAAGTGTATGCTGTGAATGGTTATATCATGGTTGAAGGAACCGATGCTCCCATTTCCGTATATACGATAACCGGAGCTTCTGTAAATGCAAAAGCGCGTATGCTTCCCGGGATTTACATTGTTAAAGCCGGTAATAAAGCTACTAAGGTAATGGTAAAATAATCATTATCTGACCAACAAAGAAGCTGTGTCATTTGTCTTTCAACTGTCATTACGAGGAATAAAACGAAACAATGAAACTTTTGGCACAGCCTCTTTATCCTTTTTCTGAACATCGAATAATTAACACTTACAAGCACATGAGATTAAAACTCACGGTTCTAAGTCTGTTCCTATTTATTCTATCGGGAGTTTCTTCCGAAGTTATTGAAATTAACGGCAAAGCTCTGGATTGGAATGAAGAACTTTCTATGATCCAATCCAATATCAGCTTTGCTGTCAATCAAACCAACCGGATGCTCCAAACCTGTAATAACAATCCCTCGGGAGGACATCCTGCCACCGGAGGAAAAACAAGTAATGTCGGCAGAGTAGGTATTTACGACTGGAGAAGTGGTTTCTTTTCCGGCAATCTCTGGTATTTGTATGAACTGACCGGAGATAACACCTTCAATTCCAAAGCCCAGACATGGACAGCTACACTCGAACCATTAAAAAACTATACGTCACATCACGACCTGGGTTTTATGATGTATTGCAGTTTTGGCAACGGATACCGGCTGGTTCCGGGAGAAACGGGCAATTACAAAGATATCCTGATCAAGGGAGCCGAATCTTTATGTACCCGCTACAAGGAGATCACTAAATGCATTCAATCCTGGCCATCCAAGGACTCCTGGCATACTCCCGTTACCACCTGGAGATTTCCTGTGATCATGGATAATATGATGAACCTGGAAATGCTGATGTGGGCATCCAAAGCAACCAACGACCAAACAAAATCCAACTATTTCAAATATGTGGCGACTACACACGCCAACACCACCATCAAAAATCATATCCGGCCGGATTACAGCTCATTCCATGTTGTGGATTACAATCCGACCACGGGAGAAGTTGCCGATCGGGCCACCAACCAGGGATACAGTGATAATTCCACCTGGTCGCGCGGCCAGGCCTGGGGTATATACGGGTTTACCATGATGTACCGGGAAACCGGTGATCCCGAATACCTGAAAACTGCCATAGGGATGGCCGATTTTTATCTGAATCATGCCAACCTTCCCGAAGACCTGATTCCGCTCTGGGATTTCAATGTGGGAGAAGAGGGTTATGATCCGGATGTCCGTTCCGGAGCTTATAAAAACAGGACGAAATACCGGGATGTTTCGGCCGGAGCCGTTGTCGCCTCGGCTTTATTCGAACTTTACGGATTCACCACCGACAACGTTTACCTGACGTGTGCAATCCAGATGCTGCATAGCCTTACAGGCAGTTATCGTTCCAACCAAACCGGATTTGATAATCCGAATTATATACTGCAACATAGCGTCGGAAGCATTCCTCATAACAGCGAAATCGATATCCCGTTGATCTATGCCGATTATTATTTTCTGGAAGCCTTGCAACGCTACCGGAATTATATCCGGACTCAACAGCTTTCCCCCCTGCTTCCCAATGGAATTATTTCAAGTACGGAGGAAAATCCGGTCTGGTATTACATTGAAAACGGCCACAGCAGCGATGCCTCTCCCGGCGGAGGAACGTATATCAATGACAGTGACGGACGTTTTTGCACGTTGCTGACTTCATCGGGAACCCGGACCACAGCACCGGCTATCGAACCGCTTTTTCCCGACAATAAAAGAAACGGCCAACGCTGGAGAATACAATACATGGAGTCCTCAGGAGCTTTCGATTATTATTGCCTGGCCAATCAGACAAATGAATATTTGTCATACGATAATTTCTATACCATTACAACCAATCCCGGATCAGCCGTCTGGTTCCGGGTAACCAAAGCATCCACCAGCGACCGTTATGTCCAGTTACAACGAAAGGATCATACATCCTGGCTGGGCTCGTTGAACGAGGGAAACAAATGGGGACTTGCCGATGCAGGTGAAGTTACGGTTGTAAATACGATCACCGGCCTTACCGGCAGCCCGAGAGCCTGGAGGTTTGTTCCGGTAGCAGAAATAGATAACAATTATCCTATCATCGCCGATGATGAAAATAATACAACCTGGTATTACATCAAAAACCGGGGAATGGAAGAGAATAACTACCTGACGATAAATTCGTCAGGTAATTTTTCCCTGAGTGGAAAAACAGGAGAAAACAATTCCGGTTCCCAGTTATTCAAATTAGTAGAAAGTCCATTGACAGACGAAACAACGGTATACATTATCAACGAGGCCACAGGAAATAAAAAATATCTTTCATTCAGTAGCGAAAACCTGCTCACCTTATCGGATACTCCTAAGAATTGGAGTTTGCGTCATACATATTCCCCTTCCAATCAGGCTTTTCATTTTAATTTCCGATCCACAAGAGCTCCTTCCGGAAGCATACTTTCTTCTGATGGAATAAAAATGATTGTATTTAATAAAGCATCCGATGCTTATAATACTCCGGTTGCCTGGAGCTTTGAAAAATATACGGGACCCGGTTCCGGAATATACATTCCGAAGGAAGAGACCGTCCGGATCTATGCCGAACGAGGGCGTATTTACGTAGAAGGAACGGATGCTCCTGTCAGGATATACTCCATTACAGGTGCAGTTGTAAATATTCAAAACCAGCTGCCTCACGGTATTTATATTGTGAAAGCAGGAAATTATAAAAAGAAAGTGTTGATCCATTAATAAAGATAAAAACCATGAAAAAACAACTACTCAACAACCACTTTAGGACTATCCTTACCGGATTAATCGTATTCTTTCTCTATTCCGGAAATAGTATCCTGGCAGCAGAATCTGCGGAACCAACCGTTTATGAAACCATTATGCAACGGATACGGACATCCGAATGGAACAAAATAACGAACATAAACAGCCTTAATACTGAAGTCACCGGATTAATGTCCACACTTCAGGCCAATGGATCCTGGACGGATATTCCTTATACCAGCCGGGAACAAACCAATTGGGAGCCGATCTCCCACCTTGAACGACTGAAAAAAATGACATTGGCATACACCATAGACGGCTCAGGCCTCAAAGGAAATGCCGGGTTACAACAAAAAATTGAAATCGCTTTGCGCTACTGGCAGGATGCTCATCCTACCAGTACCAACTGGTTTATGCAACAAATCGGTTGCCCACAGCGAATGGGGATTATTCTCATCCTTCTGCGTACAGGAGCAACTCAACTGAATTCAACTTTAGAAGGTGAACTGATAGAACGAATGAAAGCAGACGGAGGTCGACCCGACCAATCAGGTTCCCAAGGGACAGGAGCCAACAAAATTGCCATTGCTACTCATTGGGTATACCGGGCCTGTCTGACACAGAATCAAGCCGATCTGGCTTTTGGAACACAACAGGTGTATTATCCGATTTATATGACTACCGATGAAGGATTACAACACGATTTATCTTATTTTCAACACGGACAACAATTTTATACCGGAGGATATGGAGCCAGTTATGTAGGAGATGTGGCTAATATTGCCACCTTCATGATCGGAACGGACTATGCCATTTCCGGAGAAAAACTCGATATGCTCGTACGCTTCGCCCGGGAAGCCTACCTGAGAATCATCCGGGGCAACTATTTCCTTTACAATGTATTAGGAAGAGGACTTTCCCGTCCGGGATCCCTGAATCAAACCTCTTTCCTGGATGTATTGTATAAAGTGAAAGCCCTGGACCCGGATAATGCTGCTGTTTACGATGCAGCCGAAGCACGGATCAAAGGGACTCAGGCTGCCGGCTATGGATTTACTCCCGCCCTTCACACCCATTACTGGAGAGCCGACTACAGCTTATATACCTCTACCGGTTATACATTCGACGTAAGAATGGCATCTACCCGTACACTCAGGAATGAAAACGGGAACGGAGAAAACCTGAAGGGTTACTTCCTGACCGACGGAGCTACGACGATTACAGTCGATGGAGACGAATATGTCGACATTTTCCCAACCTGGGAATGGACCCGGATACCCGGAACGACCACACCACAGAAAACGACCATTTATAAACCTTCACAATGGGGAACTCCGGGTGCATCCATCTTCGCCGGAGGCGTTTCGGATTCGATATGCGGAGTAACCGCTTATCACTGGAACGATCAGGGAAACAGCGTGAATACACGGGCCAAAAAGTCCTGGTTTGTTTTCGGAAACGAGATTGTCTGTCTCGGAGCATCCATAACATCGACTGCTGCCGAAGAAGTTAATACCACCGTCAACCAATGTTTACTGAAAGGAGATGTTGTGGCTTCATCCGAAGGCTCCCAATCAAACCTGAGTTCCGGCAGCCATTCTTTTACGGATAACCTGGACTGGGTGTATCATAACAAAGTCGGATATATTTTTCCGGAAGGAGGAGCCCTGAAATTAACCAATCAACAGGAATCCGGAAGCTGGTATCCGATCAATAATTACGAATCGAATGAAACGGTTACGAAAGATGTCTTCAAATTGTGGTTTGATCATGGGATTACACCTAAAAAAGCCGATTATGCTTATATTATCGTGCCGGGAAAAGACCTGAATGCCATCAAAAATTATAACTCCCAACACATTGAAATCCTGGTAAATTCAGACTCCGTTCAGGCTGTCAGGAATAAAACGACAGGTTTGTTGGGATTGGTTTTCTACCGTTCAGCTTCTTTTTCCGATGGCAACCTGACTGTACATCCGGACAAATCCTGCGCCCTGTTGATTAAAAATGCAGAGACCGCCAATATCAAGGTTCATATAGCCGATGTATCCCAGGCCAACTCAAAAATTAAGGTACGCTTTGCATCTCCTGCGCTGACCAAAGAAAAAGAACTGACATGTACAATGCCGGTATTGCCTTACCGGGGGTCAACCAAAGTATATGATGTAAATACTTCCACCCCTGATTACAAAGCTCCCGACAAACAAACTTTATTTACACTTTATCCGGATGCGGATGCTTACGTCCGGGGTGGCGAACCGAATCATGGTCAAATGGAAATACTGGAAATAAAACAAGATGCCGGAAACTATGCCCGGGAAGCGTATATCCGGTTCGATCTGAGCGGTACTGAATTCAATCCGGACTCGATTAAGTCAGCCAAACTGAAACTTTCTGTTCACAGTGTAGGTCCGTTGGCATCTTCCGTTACCTGGTTGTTCAAAAAAGTAGATGATAATTCCTGGAATGAGACAGAAATTCTCTGGGAAAACCGGCCGGCCGCCGGCTCTGTCATGCAGGCAGTAGCAGGATGTTCGTCCTGTGAAGAAGTGGTAGTCGACCTGAGAACAGCTCTTGTCAATGCCCTGAAAAAAGGAGAAACAAAATTCTCCATCAACATCAGCGGGGAAGTCGCAGTCAGCGGGGATTCCTGGGTACGGTTTTTCTCCCGGGAAACAGAAGATGATTACTACAAGCCTCAACTAATCGTTGAAAAAGGGAAATACGATCCAAGACCGGCAGAAGATGAAGTTGCCGGTATCAAAGTAAGTACGGACAACAACGAATTCTGGTATTACATAGAAAATCAGGGAGGAAATGAAAGCGAAAGCAACTATGGCAGAGGGTTTATGCTCATGACTTCCCGGGGTAATTCAAGGGGTATATGCATCAATCCCTTGCACAATTCCGCTCCGATTGCAGAGGATACGGTACTGACCAACAGGGATTATCAACTCTGGAAGGTCGTCGCCAGCGACATAGAAAACTATTACTACCTGGTAAACAAGGTAGGCGGATCCCTTTATTTCTCTGCCAGCTCACTGGAAAGCGGTGTTATGGGTAGCAATTTTTATTATACCATGAACAATGAAGAGAACCGGAGTTCAATTAAATTTCCTCATGAAGCAGAAGGGGGATATGTTCAGATCCAACGAAGCGGAAGTGCTAATTTTTTGGGTTCCAACAATGTAAATGGAAGGTTCGGTATCAACGATCAGGCTGGAGGCGGCCTGACTCCTTTTTCTTCTTACAACTTGCCTGCTAATGGCTTCAGGGCCTGGAGATTCATTCCACAGGAAGAAATGGAAGCTGTATATCCGAAAATCAGCGACGAAGAAACTTCATACTGGTATTACCTGAAAAACCGGGGTGTAAAAGGAAATGATACATACCTGACACTTCAACATGCGACAGCAACATCAAAGGCCTTCGGTACAGCTATTAAAAAGACAGATGCCGGTGAAGATCAGGATGCTCAACTGTTTAAATTTGCTAATCCTGAAAAATTCACTCCGACCGTAGACGGTTTTACATTCAACGATACTACCGTATATGCATTTTCCATCATTAACAAAAAAGGGAATAAGTATGTTTCTCATACCGACGTGGCCTTAACCGATACGGAAAAGCTATGGTCTGTCCGGAACGCTCCGGATCCGGCCAACAAGGACTACCCCGAGCGTCTGCTCTTCAAAATTGCCAATCGCCGGGTGATCGGAGCACTTACTGTGGATACGGTTACCGGCAACAAAGCCATTTTCGGACAATCGTATACCAATACCTTGTATTATCAACCCTCTGACTTCTGGGCATTAGAAGCCGGTCCGCTGGTAAAAGAAAGCGTTGCCGGTATTAAAGTGAGTACAGACAACAACGAATTCTGGTATTACGTGGATCATGCGGGATCAAACGATAGTGAGAACGGCGGAGGAAGAGGATTTACCTTGCTGACTTCCCGTGGAGATCAAAAGTTTATGATTACCAATCCGATCCACAACAACGCTCCGATCGCAGCAACCAGTACATCGACCAACCGGGATTACCAACTCTGGAAAGTCGTATATGATTCAGAAGAAGATGCTTACATGCTGGTCAACAAAATCGGAGGATATGCTTATCTGTCAACGACAGCCATTGAAACCGGAGGAATAGCCAATTACTACTACACCGTCAAAGACGATGAAACAAAGAGGTCTGTTCTGAATTTCGTCAACGCAACCGGAGATTATGTCCAGATACAACGGAAAGGCTCTGCTAATTTCTGGGGAGCCAACAACGGAAGTACTGGTGCCCGCTTCGGCATCAGCGAACAAGCAGGTGGAGGACTGACTCCTCTGAATACCTCGGGACTGCCCAACAATGGTTTCCGGGCCTGGAGATTTATCCCGCAGGAAGAACTGGAAGCACGGATCCCAAAATTCAGCGATGATAAAAATACACATTGGTACTACATCAGAAACTTAGGAGCAACGGGTTCTGCTTCCTACGTCACACTTACCAATGAAGCAGCAACATCCAATGTATTCTCTCTGGCCGATCAGATTACCTCACAAGGTACAGCACAGGATGCGCAGTTGTTCAAGTTTGTGAATCCGGTCAGCGGTACTTACACTGAAGGATATGCATATACCTACACTCCTGTTTATTCTTTTGCCATGATCAACAAGAAAGGAAATAAATACGTAACAAACGCATCGTTTAATGTGGCGCTCTCCGGAAGTGAGGAACTCTGGACGCTGAGAAATTATCCGTATCCGGCCAATACGGAAAACCCCGACCGTTTCATTTTCAAACAAGCCGGACGGACCTCTTCTTCCAAATCGCTTACCGTAACGGGTAATTATATCTGTTTCACTGATGCAGGATTAGCAAATGCGTCGAGCAATGTTCCGGAAAGCACCTGGGCTTTTGAAGACGCCTCCGGATCTCCGGGTACATCCATCGACATCATCCATAACGATGGTATCTGGGTCTATGTGGAAGACGGCTATATCCGCGTTGCCGGAAGCGATGCTCCGATACAGGTATATACAACTACAGGAACGGTCGTCAACCCCACTAAACGGCTGTTAACGGGAATTTATCTGGTTAAGGTATCCGGAAAAGTTTTCAAGGTTCTTGTAAAATAGATCCATAAATAAAACAACTCATGGATAAAGCATTTCTTACATATCTGAGAACCAATTGCATCATCGGAATCCTATTTTTTCTAACGGCTCTTCCGGGAAAAGCGGCTGATCCTGTTTTTGAGACAATTATGGAACGGGTTTGTCAAGCCTACTGGGAAGACGCCCCTGAAAAAACGTTATTGGATGGGTTGGTATCAGATTATGCTTCTACCATACAAGCAGACGGTTCCTGGTCCGATATCAATTATGCCGACCGGGTTTATACCGACTGGCAACCCATGTACCATTTAGACCGGGTCATACTAATGACCCTGGCCTATTCCAAACAAGGCAGCTCCTGGTACGGAAATACAACCCTGGGTAACCATATCGCCAACGCTTTAAGTATCTGGTACAGCAAATGGCCCAAATCTCCGGACTGGTATGCCCACCAGGTATCGGCGAGCCAGAAAATGGCTGTGATACTTATTCTGATGCGTGCAGGAGCCACTCCTTTACCGGCGGGTGTCATAACCAATATCATGAAAATGCTCGACGATACATCCAACTACGGAGGAGGAAATTACGACCGGGGAGCGCAATACTCGCAATCTCAGGCCTATAACCGGGTAGCCATTGCCACGCATTGGGTCTACAGGGCCTGCCTGAAAGAAAATGCAGCCATGCTGAGGGATGCCATCGATAACGGTATGTACCTGCACATACCTAACAATAACTACCTGAATGGGAGGCTGGAAGGCTTGAAAGCCGACAACGCGTTTTCTCAGCACTCACCGCAGCTATTTATACAAGGTTACGGTACCGGATACTTGTATGATTTAACCAATATCGCCCGGTTTACCCGGGGAACCGAATATGCAATACCCGAAAGCAAACTGTCCATTCTCAGCCGGTTTGCACGGGAAACCTACTTCAATACGTTCCGGAGAGGCATTAGTTTATATAACACGACCGGACGTTTCCTGAGCCGTCCCGGAGAACTGAATAACCAATGGTTTTTCGGTGATCCGGACCGGCTTGCAACTAATCTCCGCCTGTTTGGAGACCCCAGAAGAATAGCAAAGAACCTTAAGGAAATCGATCCGGAACACGCCGGTTCTTATGAGGTTATTTTAGCCAGACTGAACGGAAATCAACCGGCCGGCTATGATATCTCCCCTTCTTTCACTCATTACTTCTGCAACGAATATTCCCTCTACAACTCACCGGCTTACACATTCGATGTCAGAATGGCTTCACCCCGGGTAAACCGTTGTGAACACGGCAATGGTGAAAATGTACTGGGATACTTTCTTTCCGACGGAGGATCATCCATTCATGTGGATGGAGATGAATACCTGGAAATTTTCCCTGTCTGGCAATGGAACCGGATACCGGGAGTAACAGCTCCTTTAAAAACTCCTATCCCCAAGCCCTCTTCAGAGTGGGGAACTCCTGGAACCAGCGCTTTTGCCGGCGGGGTTTCAGACAGCACGTACGGAGTCACAGCTTACGCCTACAACGATCTGAATACCACAGCAAACAAAGCATGGTTTTTCTTCGGAGACGAAGTCGTTTGCCTGGGTGCAAACATTACATCGACAGCTCTGGAAGAAATCAATACAACGCTCAACCAATGCCTGTTGAAAGGAGATGTCTTCGTGAATGATGCAGGAACAGTATCGACCCGACCAAAAGGAAATGGCCTTACCAACGGCTCCCCCCGGTGGATCTGGCAAAACAAAGTAGGTTATGTTTTCCCTTCGGGAGGTAATGTCAATTTCACGAACAAAACTGAAACCGGTAACTGGAAAACCAACAATACGACCTTGTACGATCCGCAATATTCGGCAACCATCTCGAAAAATGTTTTCAAACTCTGGATCAATCATGGTATAAAACCTTCTGCATCCGGTTATGCCTATATCGTTGTTCCCGGGAAAAGCCTTGAAGAAATGAAAGCTTACAACTCCGATCACCTGAAAATATGGGTAAACAGCGATACCGTACAAGTGATTGAGAACACCCAAAGAGGAACCTGGAATATGGTATTTTATAAGACTGCCCGGTTTACCAACGGAAATTTTACCATCCGCCCGAGTGCAGGATGCGCCCTGATGCTGAAAAATGCCGGTACCGGTAATGTCAACGTAGTGATTGCAGATCCGGCCCAGGCCAGTTCCAAAATCAGGTTACGCTTTGTTTCTTCTACGATTACAACTGAAAAGGAACTGGAATGTGATATGCCGTCCGGCACCTTGAAAGGCTCTTCCAAAAAATTTACCATCAGCAATAATACACCTGATGTACCACCTCCCCGCATAGGCACCACGCTTTATACCACAGCAGACGCTTATGTTCACGGAGGATCTAAAACAACTAATTACGGATCAGCCAATCCCCTGCAACTGAAAAGAGACTCGGAAGGCTATACCCGGGAGATTTATTTGAAATTCGACTTAAGCGGAATCGACCCGGCTTCTGTTCAGCAAGCAGAACTAAGCCTGTTTGTACACAGCGTCGGGGCCTTGGCTAAAACAAACACCTGGTTATTTAACCGGGTGGAGGACGATTCCTGGACTGAATCCGGAATCAATTACAACAACAAACCGGCAACCGGAGAACAAATACAGGAATTCAGCGATAATCCGGATGATGGGATAACCCTGGATATAACGGATGTTGTTCTTCAGGAAATCAATAATAAAAATAAAATACTGACAATCCATATAAGTGGGAAAACGGTTCTGGGAGGCGACTCCTGGATTTATTTCTACTCAAAAGAGGAAAACATGGAAACCCTGCGTCCGCAACTCTTTCTGGAAAAAAAAACATCAAGCGGGATGAAACCGGTATCGCCGGATAAGCTGAATGCGTATGTCAAAGACGGATACATTTACACATCAGAAGCCGGAGTTCCGGTACAGATTTATACGCTTGACGGCGCTTCAACCGATCCGAAATCAAAATATCCTACCGGAGTATACATCGTAAAAGCCGGAAATAAAACAACCAAAGTGATTGTTCCTTAATAAACAAAACAGATTGTAATTAATTATAAAAAATAAATAGATCATGAAAAAAATAGTATTAATTGTAGTAGGATTATTTCTGATCGGCGGATCGGTTTCTCTGTTACAGGCACAGGGTTACACACCCGGAAGTATAGCTGATTTCGGACAGGATATTCAGGTACCTGTCAAATCGGGATTAGCCAGTCAGACCAAAGATGATACCCCGGGCCCTTACGGACACGGCTACAGCATCGATAATACCTTTGACGGAAAAAAGGACCCTACCTTCAAGGATGAAACACTTCCGATTTATGCATCTCCTTATACAGGAACGGTCTTCCCAGTAACATTGGAATATTTTTTTGAAAATGCATCTGAAATAGACTATTTCATCTATTACCCCAAATCCGGAAACGGCAACGGATGCTTCTGGAGCTTTGAAGTCTGGGCAAAATCCGAAGGAAAAACAAGCTATGAAAAAATAGGCACTTATGATTTCAAAGGACTCCGGCAGGTAATGCGTGTTGATTTTCCTACACGCTTAGTCAATCCGACCGCTATTAAATTTGTCATCAACTATGCCAATACAGGGTTTGTTTCTTTCTGTGAAATGGAATTTTACAAAACCAATCCGGGCAATACCATTCCTGATGTCTTTGGAGATAACATCTGCTCTACCTTAAAAAGCGGAACAACCCTCGCCCAGATTGAAGCCATCACCAACAGCTTTTACAAAAACCTGGCAATGGCTTTATACAATAATCAATATCCGAAAGAATTCAGGGTACAGACGTACAAGCCTTATTCAGATCCCACGGTCCAGGCTACCATCAATAAAACGTCTACCTACGGACAATACGATGATCCGACCGGTATTTACGCCGAAGAAGGGGAAGAGTTTGTCGTTTTCGTCGGAAACACCAACGGACAAACCGTCAGCCTGCGCCAGATGAACCTGGATAAGGAAACCGAAGAAACTGATGGATTCGGAGATATTGCCAATTATCCGCTGAAAGAAGGTGTAAATCTATTTAAAACGACGAAAAAAGGGTTGTTCTATTTCATACATATCCAGAATAACCCGACTACTGCTACTCCAATTGACGTGAACATCGCTTCCGGTAAAGTCAATGGATATTTCGACAAAAAACGTCATACCAATTCCGATTGGGAAAATTTACTGGCAAATGCTACCAGTAAATATATGGATGTGATCGGAGAATCCGCACATATCATCTTCCCTGTACAATCGTATAAATCCTATTGCCCGAAAAAAGGACAGGAACTGATTCAGGCTTATGATTCCATTGTTCATCTCGAACAGGAATTCATGGGACTATATAAATATCCCGAAAGGATGTACAAAAACCGGGCAATGTTTACCGTAACGTATTCCGGATATATGTATGCAACGGGAAATCATACGGCTTATCACGTAAGTACCATGCCCGGTGTCTGTGACCCGGCTAAAGTCACGACGACTGATATATGGGGCCCCGCACACGAAATAGGTCATACCCATCAGACCCGTCCGGGATTGAGATGGGCATCCTGTGCGGAAGTAACCAACAACATCTATTCCCTGTACGTGCAGACAAAATACGGTAATCAAAGCCGTATGCAGAGCCAGGCAACTTCCAACGGGCGGAAAAATCATTACGAAAACTCGTTCAATACGATTCTGGTTCCCGATACGGCCAATTTCAATACGGTGGGAGGGGAATTTAACCGCCTGATTCCATTCTGGCAATTGTATTTATATTCCAAATACGTCAAAAATTATCCGGACTTTTACCTGGATTTGCACGAAGAAGTCCGTAAACGCAGCAACTTGAATGTAGCCACTCAAAGCGGCCAAATTTCACTGGATTTCACCAAATTATGCTCTGAATTATTAAAAGAAGATTTATCAGACTTCTTCAAAAAATGGGGATTTCATAAACTATTGACAAACAGACACATTGGAGATTATGGAAGTCATTATGTAACGGTTACTCAGAATATGGTTACTGAAGCTGTTACCTATACTTCCCAATGGACCAAACCAACGTACAAAATAGAATACATCACGGATGCGAATATCGATATATATGCAGATAAAAAACCATTGGAACGGGGAACTGCTTCCAAAACAGGTAATTCATACGTATTCAGTAACTGGAAAAACGCTGTTGCCTATGAGATCTACGACGGACAAGGAAAACTGAGGTATATATCACCCCATCAGGAATTTACAACCATAGCAGCCGGATCGATTACGGGAACGGTAAAAGCACGTGTAACCGGATTCGACGGAACCTACATGGAAGTCACATTCGAAGCCGACCCCTATGAGTCTGCCCTCCCTGTAGCAAGTACAGAAAACAATCCTGTCTGGTATTACATCGAAAACGGACACAACATGAACACGAATGGTGTTATTACAGATAATGATGGCCGGTTTTGCAGCCTGGTTACCGTAAACGGTACCAGCGAAGAACAAAAAAACAACACCAAATACATCTCGATCGACCTACTGAAGGCAACAAGCGCCGGAAGGGACTATCAGGTATGGAGACTGGAAGATGCCGGTAACGACAGCTATTACCTGGTAAACAAAGCAACCAACCAGAAAATGGCATACGGAGTAGAAATGGATGGACAACGGACCGACCGGTACTACTCCTCAGGAAATAACCCCACTACAGCTGCATTCAGGATGGCGGCTATTGCAGGATCTCCGTTTGTAGCCTTGCTGAATACTGCAGTTGGATCGGATCCGACGGTATCTGCCAGACACCTGAGTGGAAACAACTCGGGAAACGGATGGAGTGTTTTCGATAACGCAAGTAATGCCGCATTAGCCATAGCTCAGGAATTCCGGCTTACCCGCAACCCACGAACCTGGAGGTTTGTCCCGGAAGAGGAGATGAATGATGCTTATCCCCCGTTCAGTGAAGGAAACACTGAAAAGTGGGTATACATATCCAATGTGACAAATGAAAAATGTATCGAAATAGCAGCTAACGGAACAGTGTCCCTCTCAACCAAAGCCGATCGCGGTACTTCCCGGTCCGACCAGCAATTATTCAAGCTTGTCCAGGCAGGAACTAATTCTGGTCTCGTAAATATCATCAATAGAGCAACCGGGAAGTACCTTTACTACAGTGGAAATGCTGTAATTTCTTCTGATCAGGTTCCATCCGGTTTTGCGTTGAGACATCTCTTCAAGCCGGGAGAAAGTCTTCAGTTTAACATCCGTTCTGCAAGAACAGGTACATTGTTAAACGGTACCGGAGAAACCCTGGAAATGAAATCATTCTCTACTGCCAATGCGAATTACGGGACAAGCACAGCCTGGAAATTCGCTCCAGAAAGCGGTGGAACAGCCATTCATTCTCCGGAGACGGACAACATCCACGTATTTGTACTCGACAGAAAAATTTATGTGGACGGAACTGACCTGCCGGCAAGCATTTATGGGATTAGCGGACAACGAATCCATTCCAATAACTTCCTTGCTGCAGGTGTTTATATTGTAGTGGTTGCCGGAAAAGTATTTAAAGTAATTGTAAAGTAAAAGAATTTTGACAAAGCCGTTTTTTTCTTAATTTTGGGTCAGATTTACTGACCCTACTAAAAATTTAGTTGATACACATGAAAAAGATAAGTTTATTCTTACCTGTTCTCTTCTTTTGTCTATCCGTAACATTTTGCACCACAGCGAAAGACGGAAATAAGCTGATTAACGAAAATATCCGGTTTGCAGAAAAACAAACCGACCTGATGTTGCAACAAGTGGGTGAACCAAAGAACAACTATCCGAGAACAACAAACCAAAAGGGGGAACTGGCTACTACCGGAATCTACGATTGGACTCCCGGCTTTTTCCCGGGAACATTGTGGTATCTTTATGAACTAACCGGTAAAGACTATTGGAAAGAAAAAGCAACTCAATGGACCATCAGCCTGGAAAAACTAAAAACATTTACCGGGCACCACGATCTGGGATTTATGATGTATTGCAGCTACGGAAATGCGTATCGCCTTGACACCAACGAAGAATATAAGAATATTCTGATAGAAAGCGCAGGCTCCTTATCGACCCGGTTCAGTCCGGTTACGGGAACTATTAAATCCTGGAACTATCGTAAGGCCTGGAACGATACCACAGAATGGTTTTATCCGGTAATTATCGATAATATGATGAACCTGGAAATGCTTCTTTTTGCCAGTAAAATAACCGGCGATAAAAAATACTACGACATCGCTGTTACTCATGCCAACACGACCATAAAAAACCATTTACGTCCGGACTACAGCTCTTATCATGTAGTTGATTATGACACGATTACCGGAATGGTCAAGGATCAGGCCACCTGCCAGGGATACAGCGATAATTCGACCTGGGCGCGCGGACAGGCATGGGGCATCTACGGCTTCACCATGATGTACCGGGAAACCAGTGATCCCGAATACCTGAAAACTGCCATAGGAATGGCCGATTGGTACCTCAATCACCCGAACCTGCCGGAAGACAAAATTCCATACTGGGATTTTAATATCGGACAAACCGGCTATACTCCGGAAGGAAATTCTCATGCAAAAAAAGTAACAACTCCTTATCGGGATGTATCTGCCGGAGCGATAGTCACTTCTGCCTTATTCGAATTGGGCGGGCATACAAAAAATGAAAAATATACCCAAACGGCTATCGCCATGCTGAAAACACTGAGTTCTCCGGCTTACCGGGCACCTTTAGGTGATAATGCCGATTTTATTTTGATGCACAGCGTGGGTAGTATCCCCCATGGCGGAGAAATTGACGTTCCCCTGGTTTATGCCGACTATTATTTCATGGAGGCATTGCTTCGATACCGGAATTACCTGAAAAATAAATGAAACATCCGGTTTTAAGTATTTCCCGGGGAGTCGCCCGTAATCCGCAAGTTCGCCTGGCCAGTCCGGTCACAATGGAATTCTGTAATAACGAACACATCGCAATAGTCGGCTCCAACGGAACCGGAAAGAGCCTGTTTGTAGACACTCTTTTAGGTAAACATCTTCTTTGTGAGGGAATCCTGAAGTATGATTTTTCTCCTTCCGGGACCAATAGGGTGTACGACAATGTAAAATACATTACTTTCCGGGACTCCTATGGGGCGGCCGACTCTAACTATTATTACCAACAACGCTGGAATTCAAACGATCTGGAGGGAATTCCGGAAGTGAACGATTTGTTCTGCGAAATAAAAGACACCCGGTTGAAAGAAGAGCTTGTTAAACTGTTTCACATAGAGACAATCCTGAACAAGAAAATCATTCTTCTTTCCAGTGGTGAACTTCGTAAATTCCAACTGATTAAAGCATTACTGGCTTCTCCCCGTGTACTTATCCTGGATAATCCGTTCATCGGATTGGATGCATCTTCCCGTGCTTCACTATCTTCCCTGCTCGGAAAACTGGCAAAAAGAAAGACTCTGCAACTTGTCCTTGTATTATCCATACCGGATGATATTCCGGACTTTATTACTCATGTAATCCAGGTAAACAACCGGATCATTTCTGAAAAACTGAGGCACGAACAATACCGGAATTCCGAACAAAAAACAAAAGAGTCGTATAGAACCTTGCAACAGCGGATCCTGGATTTACCAAATAATTACACAAGCAACGAATCGAAAGAAGTTGTCCGGTTCAACAATGTCAGTATCCGTTATGGCGACCGGACCATTCTGAAAGAACTGAACTGGACGGTGCTCCGGGGTGAAATGTGGGCGTTGAGCGGAGAAAACGGTTCCGGGAAGTCGACCCTGCTCAGCCTGATTTGTGCGGATAACCCTCAATCGTACGCCTGCAACATCAG
The DNA here is from genome assembly GCA_031553885.1 of Bacteroidales bacterium. Taxonomy (GTDB): domain Bacteria; phylum Bacteroidota; class Bacteroidia; order Bacteroidales; family Azobacteroidaceae; genus JAVBKV01. Next base: position 40,079 of record JAVBKV010000007.1, on the reverse strand, counting down.
CCTTTTCGGAAAGAAACGAGGAACAGGTGAAAGTATCTGGGATATAAAAAAAAGAATCGGTTATGTAAGCCCTGAAATGCACCGTGCCTACCTGAAAAACCTGCCGGCAGTCCTGATTGTAGCCAGCGGATTACACGACAGTATCGGCCTTTACAGGCAACCTCAACCGGAACAACTCGGCATTTGTGAATGGTGGATGGATATTTTTGGTATTGCGAACCTGAAAGACAAACCTTTTTTACAACTTTCGAGCGGCGAACAACGACTGGTTCTGCTGGCCCGGGCCTTTGTCAAAGACCCGGAACTCCTCATCTTAGACGAACCGCTTCACGGACTCGACACGTTCAACCGCCAGCGGGTAAAAAAGATCATTGAGGCTTTTTGTCAACGGAAAGGCAAGACAATGATTATGGTGACCCATTATGAAACGGAACTTCCAGGTATCATCAGCCACCGGCTTTTCCTGCAAAAACAGCAACCCGGACCATCCTCTTCGGAAAAAAAAGAGTGAAAGTCCTGGTTGATAGTGAATTATTGCATCTGTACGTTTTACAAAGGGGTAACCCTCACATGACGGAACTGAATGTCTTTTCCTTCACTTTGCAAAGCAATCCGTCCGGAAGCATGCAGCGATTTAGTTCCTTTATTCTGAAATACACCATTGATATAAACGGTAATTGTCCCGTTTTCACAGGTAATGTCGGCACTGTTCCACTCGCCGGCAGGCATTTCGGAAGACGAAGCTTTCTTCTTAACCACAGGGAAAGCAGGACGCTTCTCACCGGGCTTCGTAACGAATTCAGCCACATCGGAACCCGCCAGCAAAACAAAATCTCCGGCATCTCCGGCCTTTAACTGACACTCTACAGCATTCGGCCAAACTTTCCTTTCATCCTGTACAAAAAGAAAAATACCACTGTTGGTTGCTTCTTCCGGCCAGCGCCACTCGACATGCAAATGAAAATTACGGTATTCCTTTTGCGTGTACATATAACCGAAAGGAGTTCCGGTAATATGAATAACGCCATCCTTCACCTTAAAAACCTCTTCGGCTTTCTTACTGTTGTCGTTCAACACAAATCCCCAACCATCCAGGTTGGTACCGTTAAACAAATCGATTGTTTGCTGGGCATGTACGGTACATGCCAAAAAAGTCACGGACAAAAGAAGAGTTGATACAAAAAGCTTTTTCATACGCATATAAATCTGATTAAAATAAAAACAAAGGACAAAGATAACACAGATCTTGAATCTTATGCCCTTTGTCCTTCAAATCTTAGTTCTTTTTATTCTTCAGTCCTTCTTTTTTTCTTTCTTCGCTCCTTCTTTTGTTTCAATAATAACCACACCATTTTTTCCTTTTTCGCCATAAAGAGATTCGGAAGTTTGATCTTTCAATATTGAAATAGAAGCAATATCATCAGGATTCAGTTTTGCTACATCTATGTCGCTGAATTCTTTTCCATCAATAATAAAAAGCGGATTACTATCAGATATTCTACCTCTGAGAATAGTCGGCTGCTGTTCCTTTTTAGAAGCTTTAGTAGTAGTAACAATAATCGTCCCGTTTTTTCCTTTTTCGCCATAAAGGGATTCGGAAGTTTGGTCTTTTAATACTGAAACAGACTCAATCGCATCTGGACTTAATTTTATCAGTTCCTCATGGCCCTTTTCTTTTTCATCAATAAGAAGAAGAATTTCCTTGCGTAACCCAGGCATATCGGATAATTTCTTTTCTTTTCCATGAACGATAATGGAAACATCTTCTTTATCCGAAGCTGCCCCATAGGTTCTTTGGCTTTCTACCAAAATGGAAACGATCGAATCCGGATTAATATAATTGGAAGTTGTCGGATTGACAAAATCAACATTTTCCATTTCTCTCCCATTGATAATTACTTTCTTCGTTTTTTTATCCGTTGAATTATCACTCCCCTCGATTCCATTTATTTTTCCTTTCAATTGCGAATAAATCGTTTGTTTTTTAGAAGTATATATTCTTTCGTTATTCTCTCCTCCCAATTGTTGTGAAGTAATTGTAATGGGGCTACCCTCAAAAAGGATAAGACTATCGGCAGAAGCAGAAAGAGTAAGACTATCTGCAGAAAGAGTAAAACCGTTCATCAATATTTTTACATTTTTCATGCTCATTTCTTCTCCGTCCCTGTATGCTTTCCATCCCGCATTCTCTTTTTTCATCACAGTCTCTACCGAATCCGTCTTTCCATTATAGTGGACAATCACCGTCCTTTTATTTATAACAGAATCTCCGGAAAGAGACATCGTTGTTGTAATGGTTTGCTTTGCGACTTCCCTGTCATCATCGGAAGTTACAATCCGGTATTCCGGCTTTGCAAAAGCCCAGAGAAAAACGGCCAGTGCCGGAACCAGCAACAGAACCACTAATTTTTTTGCAGGATGAGAAGCTTGTTTTTTCATCATATTGATCCTTTTGAATTTATTATAGTAAGCGAATGAATTAGAAAAGGCAAATACCGGGGTTTTCAATGCATAATTGATCAATGTGGCATGATAAACCGCAACAGAATTTCCTTTTTCCAACACAGATTGATCAGCCAGGAATTCATGGTTTTGTTTGACCGCACGAAGATACAGCCAAACAAAAGGGTTGAACCATTGAGCTGCTGCTATGAATTGAACCAGGACCAGATCGATCCAGTGACGCTGTTCCACATGAGCTGTCTCATGTTCCAGAATCAACCGTTTTTCCGTATCCGAAACAGCAACCGATGCCCCCATAAATACATAACCGAAGAAGGAAAAAGAGGAGGTTTCCTCCGGCAATTGCACCACTTTGGAAGAAGCAATGTTCTCTTTTCCATAACGTACCCTCAGCAACCGGATTTTATTTAATCCGACCAGATTACGAAGCAGTAAAACGACTGCACCCACCAGATAAATTCCCAGGAGCAATGAACCGATGCTGATTGACGGCACAGAAACTCCTTCTGCAACAGCATCTTCCCCAACAGAGGGAACCGTCAACAAACGAAGATCCAGGAATACCGTATACCGGTATTGACAAAAAGGCAATACCCATGCTAAAAGAAGTCCGGCCAGAAGAAAAAAACGATTGAACCGGAAGAATGTCTCCCTGCGTAGAAAAAACCAATAAATCGCCCAGAAAACAGCAATCCAGATTCCGGACTTAAGCAAATATTCGGCTAACTCTCTCATACCTCTTACTGTTTTTCGTTTTCTTTTCTTAACGCTTCTCTCGTATCTTCCAGCAATTGATCCAGTTCGTCCAGCGACATGTTATTTTCCTTGGCAAAAAAAGAAGCCATGGACGAAAATGAGTTATTGAAATAGTTCTTCATTACACCGAACAACTGAGTCCTGGAATAAGCCTCTTTTTCCACCCGGGGATAATAGGTATTGACCCGCCCGGAAGTTTCATGCGCAGCAAAACCTTTATTCTCCAGAATACTAAGAACCGTAGCCACTGTCGTCCGGGCCGGCTTCGGATTTTCAAATTTTTCCCGGATATCCTGCACGGTCGCTTTCTCCAACTCCCAGAGGATTTGCATGACCTGCTCTTCTGCTTTTGTTAACTGTACCATATTATACTTTACATTAATCGACACAAATATACGTCTATTTCTATAGACAAACGATTATTTTGTGTTAAAAAATTATTTGATTTTAAATCGGACCCGTAACAAGACTTCTGACGGACGAAGGTCGTAAGCATAGTAGTAGGTACTGATATCGCTGTACGAAGCCGAGACAAAACGTTTCGAATTGAAGATATTCGTATAGTCCAATTGGAATTCCATTTTTTTCCACTTGTATTTCAGTCCGGCATCCCCGAAAGACATGGCCCGGTTTCCGGATGCAATGGCACTGTTGTAAAAATATTCGTAAGCGAAATTGACAATCAGCCCCTTTACCGGAAAAACATTCAGACTGGCCCGTTGTGAAACGGTCCGGATCGGATCGAAATCAGTCACATCGTTCTCCACTTTATTTTGATTTTCCGAGAAAGTCAGCTCATACGAAACATTGGCCAACGATTTGATTTTAGTAGAAATAGACGGAGTAACAGAATACCGTTGTCCTTTGAACTTAACCACTTCGTCCTGACTGATCTGGGAAGACGAAGAGCCCGTATAACTACCACTCAACCGAATGGTAGAAGCGATTGCATCGATCACTTTACTGACATTGGCAAAAACATTAACTCCCTCCGTACGGTTGGGATAATCCATGGAAGTCTGAACCTGAAGAATGCCGTCGTAATGGTATCCGTAAAGCAGGTTCGCCTTATTATTGAAATAACCGGCATGGGCATAACCAAACAAGGAACGGAGCGGATTCCGGTAATTCAGGTTGATGCTGTAGTTCTGGGTATTCGTTTCATAAAGTTCTCCCTCGTTACGCATCAGGTTACGATACGATTTCATGATGTAACCAGCATATCCGTTACGGATGTTTCCCAGTGAATTTGTATAATTAAGGGAACCTGTCACATCCCAGAATACGGATAACTTATACTGCAGAAGCAACGACGGATTCAAGTAAAACCGGTCGGTGTTTTCCTTTTCCTGAAAAATGCGGTCGTTCCTGTGCAATAACGTATAGTTCAAAGGCAAAGACAACGAGGCCCTGAAATTATCATAAATATAGGTATAGGAAGGTAAAAATATCCATTCGTACTTGTTCCATTTCAGGTCATTTTTCAGTGAATCCGGAGCCGGGTTGAAAGAATTGTCCTTATTTTCCGCCTGCAGTTCCGAATCTAAGTGTTGCAGATCCGCACGGAAACTCAACGCATAATTCTGCTTCCAGGAGCCCTTTTCAAAACCGACCGAAGCCTTGGTGTTGGAAGAAAAACGATCTGTAGTCAGTTCCTGCCGCATGGCTTTCAAATCAGAGGTCTGCTCGAACAGGTTGGCGTACAAAACCGGCTGTACATTCAGGGTCTGTGGAAGAAAAGTATACCCGTTGAAAGAAGAAATATTCAATGCAGTTTTATCAAAATTCCGGATCATTTCAAATGTATTACTCATCCCATATACCGGCTTATCCAGGTGTTGACGGATGCTGTCTGTCGTAATCGCATTTCCCCGCTCGTTATCCCAGGAACCATTCATTTTAAGCAGGTTATTCAGGTAAAACTTATCTTTATTGACATTCAACTGCGCTTCGGCGTTGAGCTGATGAACAAAAAGACGGGAATCGAGCTTTTCTTCCACCCTCAGGAGGCTGTCGCCCGGAAGGTAATACTCCGTACGGGCGTAGCTGCTTCTATCCTGACGGTCGTCGGTATAATTGATATTCGCATTGATCTGATAGTCCTTACCCGTCTTCCACAAATTATTGAATGAAAACGTATTGAGTTGATTAAACAAATACCGCCTCCGGTTGATGGATGGAGCGGCCGGCGACTGGACACTCAGCATTCCCCCTTCTTTCAGTAAGTCAGCCTCACGGGAATAAAACGAATTGAAATCACCCGAAGCATCGAATCCCACATTATTTCCTTTGTAGGTGGAAATATTCTGTTTTCCTTTTGCGAAGTACATTCCACTCAGTTCTCCGTTCCAGAGCAATGGTGAAAAACCGGCACCAAGCAGGGCATTCGCCGTTATCGTTCCCTTGGCTGAGTCTTTCAGTTTCAGATTAATTGCCGCCTGTTCCGACAGGATCCGTTCTTTCAGAGCCTTGATCGGCTGATGATTTTCCATCACCTGCACCGTTCTGACATCTTTCGCTTCTATGTTGTTTGTGGCTATTCCATAACGACCCTGCAACAAATCCAGTCCCTCGATGTAAAATTTATTGATCGGCTTGTTCTGGTAATAAATCGCCCCGCTTTCCTTGACATCGATACCCGGCATTTTTTTCAGCACATCCCCGATGGTACGGTCGTTTTTATCTACAAAACCGTCGACTGCATAGTTGAGCGTATCGCCCACCTGCCGGATCCGGGGAGGAGTTACTTTCACTTCCTTCAATGAAATAGCCTCCCGCTCCACATCAAAATCAACTGTCTGACTTTTATTGGCAATTGTTTTGGATTGTTTTTGAATATTAAATCCGGAGAGGGAGACGATCAGCGAATCCTTTGTTCCTTTATATTCAATTTTATACTGTCCGTTTTTATCCGTTGTAGTAAATCCCAGGATAGCAGCCTGTTGATTTTCCCGGATCATGATATTGATCCCGGCCATATTTTCCTTTTTTTCGCCTTCCCGGACCGTTCCCTGAATCAGGGTCTGGGCCCGGGATGGAAGAAAAATACTTAATATAAAAAGCAGTAGTAAAATTCTGTATTTCATGAGTTACTTCAATTCCAGAGTTTTCAGACTGGTATCGATCGGTTTGGGAGCGACCATTACATATTCTCCCCTGATTCCGATCGTCAGGGATTGTCTTTTCCGTACCATGTCGGCCAGTTCTTTCCGTTTACAATTGATATAACGGCCTTTCGGTATAATAATGGAATAAGGCTCATCCATGTACTGAATCCCGACACATTCCATGGAGATTATATTTTCCGTATCTTGCACCCGAAGTATCAAACCCGGAAGGCCGAAAAATTTCCAGGGGCCGTCATTGCTGGGAATTTCCGGAGCAAACCATACGTTATAACTGCGCCCCCGGAAAGCGAGTGTAGCATGCTGGCAGTGGTATCCCAATACGGTAGCCGTATCCGAAGTAATGGTCCAGGGAAGGGCTCCAACAGGGTCTTCGCACCTGTATTTAATTCCTTTGGGGCTACCCTCATAATCGATAACAGTCACCTTGTTTTCTGTCCGGTTCTTATAAACCTGTTCGGTAGTACCGTCAGTAAAATCAAAGTCAGAAACGTCCCCCATAAAACTACTCATATCGTAATCCGGCTTTCTGGCATACCGGATAGTAAGAGTCCCGGAAGGGTTTCTTGCACTCATCTTTTCTATTCCTCCGAAAAGGGAATCTCGTATCAGTTTTGCCTCGTCATAATAACGCGACATCGTTGGTCCGATATCCAAAGTCAGGGTATCCTTGCGAACGGCGGTTTTATCTCCCGCTTTCTTTTTCTGAGTAAAATGGAAACTACAACGGATCGTTGCCATATCCAGATTCTGTTCCTGCATATCATCCACCTTGGGTTCCATCGCCTTCAGATCATTCGTACCCGATGTAATCTGACCACCAACCGGTCCGCAAATCCCAATAACAACAGCCAACAAAAAAACTCCTTTCATTTTTTTCATTTCCTTCATCCCTTTCATTTTTTCATTTTAATTCAATTCCAATGTTTTCAGACTGGTATCGACCGGTTTGGAAACAATTACCACATCCCCTCCATTAATCCCGATCTTCATGGATTTTCTTTTTCGTACCATATCGGCCAGTTCTTTCCGTTTGCAATTGATATAACGGCCTTTCGGTATGACAATAGAATAAGGCTCATTCAGGTACTGAATCCCGACACATTCCATAGCAATCGTATTTTCCGTATCCTGTACCCGGAGTATCAGGCCCGGAAGACCAAAAAACTTCCAGGGACCGTCATTGCTGGGAATTTCCGGAGCGAACCAAACATTATAGCTACGTCCCCGGAAAGCGAGCGTAGCATGTTGACACTGATATCCCAGTACGGTAGCCGTATCCGTAGACATCACCCAGGGAAGGGAACCGACAGGATCTTCACATCTGTATTTAACACCTTTTGGGCTGCTCTCATAATCGATTAAGGTTACTTGTTCTTCCCCCCGGTTTTTATAAATCTGCTCGGTAGTCCCATCTGTAATATCCTGCTCGGAAATTTCTCCCATATAATGATCCTGATCAAACTTACTTTCGTCTTTTATTATTGAAAAGCTTCTTATGGTGTTCATATTAAGTTTATCCAATCCGCCGAAAAGCGAGTCACGTTTCAGTTTGGCCTCATCGTAATAGCGTGACATCAAGGGTCCGATATCCAGCGTCAATGTATCGTTGCGAACAGCGGTTTTATCTTCCGCATTCTTCTTCTGAGTGAAATAATAATAACAACGGATTGTAGCTTTATCCAGATCCTGCTCCTGCATATCATCTCCCTTCTGTTTTGCCATCATCGGATCATCGGCCACAACTGTAATCTGTCCGCAAACCGGTCCACAACCCCACCCGATAACAACAGCCAACAAAAAAACACCTTTCATTATTTTCATATCCTTCATTATTAGTTCAACTCCATCGGATTATACGGAAACTTAATATCCTTTCCTGTTGACTCACTCCCATCTTCATTCTTCATCTTAATCTGAATATTGGCTCCGGGGAGTGAACTTTTAATGTACTCCATGGGATTTTCAATAAACCTCCGCTTGATTTTATCCACTTCCTTCCGCGATGTTTTCAGGTAATCTTTCTGAGGATAGTAAATAAGAGAGCCGGACTGTTCGAGACCCGTTGCCTGAAAAACAAAATTCTTCTGCGAATCCTCCATACGAAGAATCAAGCCGGGAAGTCCTCCGAATTTCCAGGGACCTTCACTGACCGGAAAATCCGGAGTAAACCAGGCCTCATAATGCCTTCCCCTGAAATCGGTTTCTGCTTTCTGGCAGGAATATGACAAACAAGTCATCGTATCCGGCAGAATGTTCCACTGAATTTCATCCAGATTTTCTTCGTATAAATAATCGGTGGATACCACCCGGTCTGTTACCGTAATTTTTCCAGCCGGATAATTCTTAAAAATGACCCGTTCGTCTCCTCCGGCTCCAATCCCGTGATCATCCATCACCCTTTTCATATCGATCTGAGTCGGATTACGCTTGATCATTTCTCCCATAATGGAATCCCGGCGACGTACATTATCACTGTAAAATTTAGATACTCCCGACCGGCCGATCTGTAAAACCAAATAATCTTTTACCGTCTTATCCGGATGAAGACTATCCGGAACCGAAAGCGTTTCATAAAATACCTGGATAGCAGCCGTATCCAACACTTGCTGTTTCACCGGCTTCTCATTTCCCATTCGGATGGAAATCTGTGAGTAACCGGAAAACACAAAACTAAATACCAAAGAAAAAATAAAAATAGACTTCATAATCAACTGAATTTTCAACGAGGCAAATGTATGTCTATTTTTTTAGACAATAATAACCCAAAATGTTAAAAATAATTAACAGGTTCAATTTCAGAATCAACGATAAAAATTTACTTCTCCGTTTGAAAAATAAAAAAAATCAACTACATTTACAGCCTGTTCCGTGTCCGCGCACGTATTTATTTTTGAATTCCCATGAAAAAACGCACAACCATCTTTACCCTACTCTTTTTTCTGTCCGTACAACTGGCTTGGAGCACAGAAAACGACACCGAAGTGATCCGGAAACGGGTGATCACTGAAATACAAAAACAGGAAGCCAGTCCCGAACTAATCAACACATTAGTCAGCACCCTCAATCCCGATGGATCCTGGCCCGGTATCAATTATACCGATACTTCCAGAACGGCATTTCAGCACGGCCGGCACCTAGACAACCTGATCCGGTTGAGCCTGGCTTATACAAAAGAAGGATCTTCTTACAAGGGAAATAAAAAAGTAAAAAACACCATCGGACTTGCACTGGATTTCTGGACCCAAAACGATTTTATTTGCGAAAACTGGTGGTGGAATGAAATCGGGACCCCCAATGCGTTGATCCAGGTTCTTTTACTGATGGATCAGAACCTGAGTAAAGAAAGAGCAGAAAAAACACTGCCCATAATCAGACGCTCCCACCTCAAAGCACAAGGTGCCCGCGAAAGTGGTGACCGCATCAAAATCGGTGGAATTCAGGCCAAAACAGACCTCTATTGCCGGGATATAGAAGACTTCGAATACGTGATCGAAGTCATCGAAGGCCAGATCAAATTCGTAACCGGAAGGGGAATGCAGTACGATTACAGTTTTCATCACCGCGACGACCGGGTCAACAATACGCTTTCCTACGGATTAGACTACGCCAACGCGTTTGCAGAATGGGCGGTTTACACGGCCGGCACCCGGTATCAGTTCTCGGAAAAACCACTCCATCAACTGATCGATTATTACCTGGACGGGATCTGCAAAATGATGCCCTACGGAAAATACCCCGACCCGGGAGCTACCAATCGTGACATCACCCGGAAGGGATCGCTCAGGGCTTTCGGACCGGTAACTCCCGACCGACTGCTCAGTGTAACGGATTACCGGAAAAACGAACTGGAGCAAATCGTAAAAAACCGCAATGGAGAAGAATTAAAAACGCCTTCTTTCGGTGCTTTTTTCTGGGACTCTGAATATTACACCCACCAACGCCCCGGATACTTTACTTCCGTCCGTATGTTTTCCTCCCGGAACCGGAACATGGAAGAACCTTACAACGGAGAGGGACTCCTGAATCATTACCGCGGCGATGGTACCAATTACATTTCCCGCACCGGAACGGAATATTTCAATACCTCCCCTGTCTACGACTGGCAAAAGATACCGGGAGCTACCATCCTGCAAAAACCGGTGCTGATTCCCGAAAAAGACCTGCAAAAACGGGGAACAATGGACTTTGTAGGTGCGGTTACCGATGGACTGTACGGTGCGGTTGCTTTCGATTTCAAAAGTCCTCACGATCCGGTTGCAGCAAAAAAAGCCTGGTTTTTCTTCGATACGGAATACGTCTGCCTAGGAACGGATATTCACTCGAATTCCGGTGATCCCCTGGCTACAACCGTCAACCAGTGCATCCTGCAGGGCGACGTAACGGTAATGAGTAACAACAGTGAACAAACACTTACAAAAAGCGGGCATGTATTGAACGAAACAAAATGGGTCTGGCACGACAGCATCGGCTACTTTTTTCCAACTCCCATCCAGGTGAATCTTTCAAACCGGACAGCAACAGGAAGCTGGTTCAAAGTAAACCGTCAATCCGGATCCTCCAAACAGGAAATAGAGCTGGAAATGTTCAAATTGTGGATCAACCACGGCTCCAACGTGAACGAAGGCAGTTACCAATACATGGTAATCCCGGCGGCAAGCAAAGAACAAGTAAGTGCCTATGCCGCTAAACCGGATGTTGAAATTCTCTCCAATACGGCAGAAATGCAGGCTGTACATCACAAAGGACTGAATATCTGGCAGGTAGTATTCTATAAAAACGAAATAGTTGAATTAGACGGAGACCTGAAAATCAAAACGGAAAACCCTTGCATCCTCCTGGTGAAAACCGACGGCCGGAATGTGAAGGAAATTTCAGTAGCCGATCCCTCCAGGAAAATGAACAGCATACACCTTTCTCTGAACCGCAATATCAACCGGTCGGATGAAAATTTCAAAGCGGTTTGGGACGAGACAAAAAAATGCAGCGAAATCACAATCGATCTGCCTCAAACCGTTTATGCCGGAAAAAGCGTTACAATCCGGCTTGATTAAAAAAACAGCACAATCGTATAACCTTAAAAACAAACTACATACGTATGAAAAAGATATCAAGAAGGAGCTTTCTGGATAAATCGATCCTGAGTGCTGTTGCTTTGGGAACATTTCCGGCGACAGGTATTGCCGGAAATCCTCAATCCCCTAAAAAAGAAAAACTTCCGGTATTCGCAGAAACGGATATCTGTGTGTTGGGTGGCAGTTGTACCGGAGTATTTGCTGCAGTCCGGGCGGCAAGGCTCGGAGCCAGGGTTTGCATCGTAGAAAAACAGAATGCGTTCGGAGGCGTTGCAACCAATGCTTTTGTCAATGTCTGGCATTCCCTGCTGGATACCGAATACAAGCTACAAATCATTGCCGGAATGACCACCGAAATGATCGACAGGCTGGAAAAACGAAAAGCGGTTCACAAAGCAGAAAAAAACGAAAGTATAGGGTTCCGGTTCAATTCGGAAGAACTGAAAATCGAACTGGATGAAGTGATCCTGGAAGCGGGAGTTAAGCCGTTTTTCCACACGTTATTTTCTGAACCCCTCCTGGATAATTCCGGAAAACTGACCGGTGTTATCGTAGACAATAAATCGGGCCGGGGAATCATTAAAGCGAAGTATTTTATTGATGCCACCGGCGATGGAGACCTTTGTTTCCGTCTGGGTCTGCCTTCTTATACCCATCCCTTGCTGCAACCGCCCACCACCTGCGCCCACCTGGAAAAATTCGACCGGAACGAAATTGATAAACTTCTGAAAGAACACCGGAACGAATTCGATATCCCGGAAGGTTTTGTCTGGGGTGGAAACCTGCCTGCTTCCGAAACGTTCATGCTGGCCGGAACACGGGTCTTTGGTGCAGATTGTGCTGTAGCCGATGACTTGACAAGGGCCGAAATTGAAGGGCGCCGCCAGGTCAGAGCCATTATGGACATGTTCCGCAAATATGGAAAAAATCCGGATGTTTTACTCAACGGCCTACCCTCTTCCATCGGGATCAGGGAAACCAGGCACATCAAATGCCTGTATCAGGTAACCGATGATGATGCCCTCTACGGAAAACGATTCGACGATGCCATTGCCAACGGAAGTTACCGGCTGGATATTCACCATCAGGAAAAACCGGGCCTGACCTTCCGGTACCTGGATGGCACCGAAAAATACATCAGCCCCGGCAAACCGACACAATCCGGAAGATGGAGACCGGCAACGTCCGAAAATCCGACTTTTTACCAGGTTCCTTTACGCTCCATCATCCCGGGAAAATACGACAACCTCATGCTGGCCGGACGAATGCTGGATGCTTCTTCCATCTCTTTTTCCGGCATCCGGGTAATGGTCAATATGAACCAGTTGGGAGAAGCAGCCGGCGTAACCTCTTACCTGGCTTTGAACCAGAATATTCCGGTTGCCGGAGTAAACAGTAAAACAGTACGGGAAACCCTGAAAAAAGGAGGATCCATTATTATTTAATCACCCTATATCACTCTGTTATGAAAAACAAAAAAAGACTCTACTCCAACAGGATACTCCCATGGATGATAATCCTGCTTTTTGCCCTGCCATTAACCGGTATGGCCCAACTGAAGTACCTCGGAATCATTCCACCAATGCCGGACCACCCCAGAATTCTTCTGCTGAAAGGAGAAGAAAATAACATCAAAAAAAATATTACTACAGATCCTGATTGGGCGAATGTGCACCAGAACATTCTGGGCGAGTGCGACCGGATTCTTTCGACCGGGCCATTGGAAAGAAGCATGACCGGAAAACGTCTGCTTTCCGTATCCAGGGAAGCTCTCCGCCGGATCTTTTTCCTATCCTACGCCCACCGGATGACGGGAGACGAAAAATACTTCCGGCGAGCCGAAAAAGAAATGCTGGCTGTATCCGGATTTACGAACTGGAACCCCAGCCATTTTTTAGATGTGGGAGAAATGGCCCTGGGCCTGTCCATCGGATACGACTGGTTATACGACTCGTTATCTCCTGCTTCCCGTACGGTGATTAAAGATGCCATTCTCAAGAAAGGATTGGACCCTTCTTTCAGCTCTAGACATGCATGGTTTCTTAAATCCTCGAACAACTGGAACCAGGTCTGCAATGCCGGAATGTCGTTCGGAGCACTGGCCATTTATGAAGAAATTCCCGAACTGTCGAAAACTATTATCGACCGGGCCCTTCAAACCATTCAGTTATCGATGGGTGAATATGCTCCCGATGGCGCTTACCCCGAAGGTTACGGTTACTGGGATTACGGTACTACTTTCAATGTATTGTTCCTCAGCGCTATCGATAAAGTATTCAAAAAAGATTACCAATTGACCGAATTACCCGGTTTTCTGAGTACGGCAGCTTATTTCGAAAATATGATTGCGCCTTCCGGTAAATGCTACAACTATGCAGATTGCGGATTGGGAGGAAACCTGAGTCCGGCGATGTTCTGGTTTGCAACCCGGACTCAGGATTATTCCCTGCTCTGGAATGAAAAGAATTACCTTACAGACAAAAAAAATAAAGACTACCTCAAAAACAGGGTGTTACCGGCCGTCATGGTCTGGGGCTCCACAATAAAAACGGAGAATATTCCGGCTCCTACACAAAACATGTGGGTAGGACAAGGAAAAAATCCGGTGGCTCTGATGCGATCTTCCTGGACCGATCCCAATGCCATTTACGTAGGATTCAAAGGCGGAACGGCTTCGAGCAGCCATGCCCACATGGATGCCGGATCTTTCATCATGGAGGCCAATGGAGTCCGCTGGGCCATGGATTTCGGCATGCAGGATTATAACTCTCTTGAATCCAAGGGAGTGGATCTCTGGAACGGTGCACAGAATTCTCAACGCTGGCAGGTATTCCGTTATAACAATTTTGCTCATAATACACTGACCGTTGATCAGCAACTGCACAACGTCAAAGGATATGCAAAAATTGACTCCTGGTCCTCCGAACCCTCGTGGATGAATGCGACAACCGATCTTTCCGATATTTTCAAAGGGCAATTGAAAGCTGCAAAACGAGGGGTAGCCATTGCCGAAAAAAAATACGTGGTCGTACGGGACGAAATAGAAACTCTGGACAAACCAACCTCCGTCTGCTGGACATTACTGACTCCTGCAGAAGTGAAAATCACCGGAAAAAACTCGGTCGAACTGAGAAGTAAAGGCAAAAAGCTAACCCTGAAAGCCGTCGAACCTCAACAAGTGAACATCCGTATCAAGTCCACGCAATCTCCAAACGATTACGATGCTCCGAACCCCGGAACCACCCTGATCGTCATCGAAACGGAAATCCCGGCTCATACGAATGCGGCTATTTCCGTCTTACTGATTCCGGAAAAAACCGGAGCCAATCAGTCGGTGCAAAAGTTAAGCAACTGGCCAGGCGACAAAAAATAAACCGAAAGTGTTATCTTTGTATGACAATTTCCAACTATTGTTTTGTCATTAAACAGGATGTTAAGGGGTATAACGAAGAGAAATCGGAAAATATATCAAGGAAGTATGGAGAAATAAAGAAAATAATATGCATAAAGTTAATCAACGACCTATAGATATACTGTTAAGCCCAATTCAACGATTTATTCATCAGGAAAAATCAGGAGGTATTATTCTCGGTTTCAGCGTTATAATAGCTATTTTTTTGGCTAATTCCCCTTGGTCCGCATATTATTTCCATTTTCTCGAACAAAACCTGGGATTTGTCTTTAATGGGAAACCTTATCTGGAATTTAGCATCCATCATTGGATTAATGATGGATTAATGGCCGTATTCTTTTTTGTAGTAGGTCTCGAACTTAAAAGGGAAATTATTGCAGGTGAACTATCCAACCCCCGTAAGGCCTTATTGCCTATAGGAGCCGCTATAGGTGGAATGTTATTTCCTGCATGTATTTACTGGCTGTTAAATCCGCATGGGGAAGCCGGTCAGGGATGGGGAATCCCCATGGCTACTGACATTGTATTTGCGTTGGGTGTCCTTTATCTTGTAGGGAATAAGGTCCCGTTATCATTGAAAGTCTTTTTAGCAGCATTGGCCATTGTTGATGATTTGGCTGCAGTATTGGTTATAGCATTCTTTTATACATCGGAAATATCGGTTATAAACCTGATTGCAGGACTCTGTTTTACTATTATAATGTATGCAGGCAATAAAATGGGTATCAGAAACGTATTCTTTTATGCAATTGTTGGTATCGGAGGATTATGGGTTGCCTTCTTATTATCCGGGATACATGCGACTATAGCTGCCGTAATTGCCGCATTTACAATACCTGCAGATGTCAGGATAGATGAAAAGCTGTATTCGCATAAAATCAGGGATTATCTGAACCGGTTCAATAAAATCGACCCTAATAATCTACCCACATTGACCAATGAACAGGTACATGTATTGGATAATATAAAAGATACAACTAACCAGGCAATACCGCCATTACAACGTCTTGAACATGCATTGCATCCTTTTGTCTCTTTTATCATTATCCCCATATTTGTTTTAGCCAATGCGGGTATTTCTTTGTCAGGTATCAATTTCGACAATCTGTTTGGAAACAATATTTTCATCGGAGTGTCAATGGGTTTGTTGGTTGGCAAAGTAATCGGTATAGTTACATTTACCTATTTATTTACCCGCCTGAAAATTGCACCTGCTTCCGAAGGAATGAACTTGAAGAACCTTATCGGGATAGGTCTTTTAGGTTCCATTGGATTTACGATGTCCCTATTTATAGCTTCTCTTGCTTTTACGGATGAAATATATTTGATTCAGGCAAAGGCTGGAATCTTTACGGCTTCTATAATTGGCGGAACTTTAGGTTATTTTGTGCTTAAAAGAAAATAGAACTAATAATTCTTATTGCTTACATTTGTAGGAGAATTAGTTGAAATCACTACTTTTGTTGGATGAAGGAAACTCCCAACAAACATAAAACAGCTATCATACTGATTAACACCGGAAGTCCTGTAAATCCGGGCGTCTTCCAGGTAGCTCGTTATTTATCCAGATTCCTGGGAGACCGAAGAATCATCGGTCTCCCCTGGTTTTTCAGAAAACTACTGGTCAACGGTATTATAGTGCCTTTCCGATCTCCACGATCGGCAGTTCGTTATCGCCGGCTATGGAACATGTACGACCGGCATTTCCCGTTAACTTTATACGGAGAGTCAACAAAAAATAAACTGCAGGAAGTTTTAGGAAACGATATAACCGTATTTTCCGCTACCTGTTACGGACAACCATCTATTCCGGAAACTGTCAGACAAATCATAGACGGACGATTTTCCCGTCTGATTATCCTTCCGGTTTTCCCTCAATACGCGTCTTCATCAACCGGAGCCGCACTGGAAAAAAGCCTGAACGAATTGAAACGCTATCCTTTGATTCCGGAAATACGAACCATTCATTCGTTTTACAATCATCCGGCTTTTATAAAAGCTTTTGCAGAAAGAATCCGGAACTCCAAACCGGAAAACTACGATAAAATACTGTTTACCTTTCATAGTTTACCGTTGAGCCAGGCCCGGGAAGTTACAGAAACCTGCGCCGATTATCCGAAAGCCTGTTCCGAAACCGCCCGGTTATTAGCCCGGGAACTTAATCTGCCCGACGAACAATGGGAAATGGTTTACCAGTCGCAACTATCTTCTTCCTCCTGGTTAGGTCCTTTTGCCGACCGACGAATCCCCGAAATGGGAAAACAAGGCGTCAAAAACCTGTTAATCGTAGCAGCCTCCTTTGTTACCAACTGCCTGGAAAACACCCTGGAATTGGGAGAAGAATACAAGCAATTATTCCTGGATCACGGTGGAGAAAAATTCACCCTGGCAGAAAGCCTCAACGACAGTGCCTTGTGGATTCAATGCCTGAAAGAACTTGTATTAACGCAAAAATAACTATATTTGCACCTTTTAGAAACCAACTGCATCATGGAATTTATTCAATACATCATTGATTTTGTCCTGCACATCGACGTTCACCTGGCTGAATTGATTGCCGAATACGGAACCTGGATTTACGCTATTCTTTTCCTGATCATCTTTTGTGAAACCGGATTGGTAGTCACCCCTTTTCTTCCGGGAGATTCGTTGCTGTTTGTCGCCGGAGCTCTGGCTTCCATCGGATCGAACAACATCAATGTACATCTGATGGTACTTTTACTAATTGCTGCCGCCATCCTCGGAGACGCCGTCAATTATGTAATCGGACGATTCTTCGGAGAAAAATTATTCAGTAATCCGAACTCGAAAATTTTCAAACAAAGTTACCTGGATAAAACCCATGCCTTTTACGAAAAACATGGAGGAAAAACCATTATACTGGCCCGTTTTGTTCCGATTGTCCGGACCTTTGCCCCTTTTGTCGCCGGCATGGGACACATGAGCTACAAACACTTTGCCAGTTTTAACGTTATTGGAGGCATTGCCTGGGTTTGTATTTTTATGTATGCCGGATTCTTTTTCGGTGAACTTGAATTTGTTAAGAAAAACCTGAGTTTACTCATTATTGCAATTATCTTCGTTTCCATCCTGCCTGCTATTTTTGAGATCTGGAGAAACAAAAGAAAAGCAAAGAAAACGAATTAAACCGGGTATCTTAACTGAACTCAATCACAGGATCAATTTGTATCTTTATATAAAGGTACTAACGTTACGACTATTTTTTAATTATGCACACTCCAACTACAAATCATTATGAGAAATTTTGTTTTTATAGCCCTTATACTGAGCCTGACATGGGGATTTTCTGCATGTAACGACGATGATAATTCGGACCTGAATGTGGAGTCACTGCCCCTCTCTGCCAGGCAATTCTTAAAAGACAATTTTCCGGACATTACTTGTTCCTCCGTTAAAAGAGGAGATAAAAATGAGGAAGCCATATATAAAATTCAGTTATCCAATGGGGTAAGTATTGACTTCAACGAATCAGGATACTGGTTAAAAATAAAAAGTGAAACTCAGTTACCCGAACTCCTGCTACAAAACATCTCTCCGGGAAGTATGAGTAAGATTCGGGCCGAGCTACCGGATATAACGTTTTTATCGATAGAGCAAGTAATTTACGGGTATCAACTTAGAACCGAGACCGGTAAAAGGTTGGCATTATTTAATTTCGATAGCTGGGGGTACGAACAACCCAACGAATCTTTACCGGAAGAAGCCAGGCGGTTTGTAGGCCGTTATTTCAGTTGGAATAACTACCGACACGTCATTCAAACAACAGAAGCTGACCAAACAACTTATATTGTCTATTTAGATAATCAATTTATACTTCATTTTGACAAAAATGGCTCCTGGACCGAAGCCCGTGGAATAGAAGAAAAGCCTCTTCCCTCTGATTTCAAAGATGTATTTCCGCAGGCTGTTCGCGATTATATCCGGGAAAAATATCCGGATATACAGATTTATCATGTTTTCAAATACAACGCTTATTATCAGCTATATATCGGAAACGGAACCAGTCTGTTGATTGACCCGGAAACAGGAGTCTTCATATATCCCACTGATAAGATACAAACATTTGTCCGGACTCACTTTTCCCAAAGCAACAACATCCAGATGACCATCAAGGAAAACCGGACTACAGAAACAATCACCTTTGATTGTTCTTACATTATCCGGGACGAAGATTACGCTATTTCCATGCAAACCGATAAGTACGGCGAATGGAACTACCTGAGATTAGCCGGAAATAAAGTTCCGTCGATGCCGGAGTCAATTCTGAATCTGTTGCCTTTCAAAGTAAAAGATTATATTGCAACCCATTATCCTGAAAAGAAAATAATCGGTATAAAAAAGAATCCCCTTCCCATTGAAATCCAATTTGAAGAGGATCTACTCCTGAGCTTTGATTCGGAAGGAAAACTTTTAAATTAAAAATAATTTAAGGCAAAACTCATTTCATTTTTAATTCTTAATTCTTAATTTTTAATTCTCTATGCCAGCTTCAGGTCCCTCAAAAACTCCGGAATAGTCTGTTCGAAATTCACTCCAAAGCGAATGTCCGTTCCGGCATCTGCTGTCCGCTGAATACTTGCCGTAGTAAAACGGACTGCAATTGCAGCAGACTCATTCAGGCTGAAGTCGTTTAGCAATGCGGCCAGTAATGCACTGCCGAAAACATCTCCCGTACCGTGATAGTAACCCGGAATACGCTTAGCAAAAGTATAAGCAACCTCACCGCTGACAACATCATAAGTGGCAGCCCCCAATTCTTCTTCATTGAAAAAGACTCCGGTCAATACGACTTTCTGAGGACCCAATTGGCTGAGCTTTTTCATGATATCCTCGATGTAAGCCTCGTTATAGGGACCCGGATTATAGGGTTCTCCGATCAACAGAGCAGCTTCCGTCAGGTTAGGAACCACAATGTCTGCTTTCTGACATAGTTTCCGCATGCCGAGAGCAAATTCCTGAGAAAAAATCGAATACAACTCCCCATTATCGGCCATGACGGGATCCACCAAAATCAAATTATCTTTTTCCCGGAAGGTTTCAAAATATTCGGTCACGATATCCAACTGCTCAAACGAGCCCAGAAACCCGGTATAAATAGCATCGAACTTCAGGTCAAGCGATTTCCAATGCTGCATAAACGGACGCAAATCATCCGTCAGGTCCCGGTAAGTAAATCCGGTAAATCCTCCTGTATGGGTGGATAATACAGCTGTGGGTACCACACTCGTTTCTATTCCGGCTGCCGATATAATAGGCAAAGCAACTGTCAGTGAACATTTTCCGAATCCGGAAATATCATGAATCGCTGCTACTCTTTTTAATCTTTTCATCCTTTTTTCTTTTTTAAAAGCAAAGCCTTTCTAATAAATAAAACCTGATTTGATTTTCAGAATGCAAAGGTAATGCTTCTCTAACTAAATGAAGGATTTTTTTTGCAAAAAGCATCTTTCTGAGCCTGAATTTTTCTTAAAAAAGCTTGGTACTCTGCCGAATCCGGATGAAAAGGCTTATGATTCAAAGCCTGTTGTATTTTCTGCCACTCATCGATCAACCGGAGCGTTTCTTCACTGAACAACGTACCGGAAAATTTTTCCCAGATAAAATCAACAGCCACGGAAGAGGGATGAACCATATCTTCGGCATAAAAACGGTAATCCCGTAACTCATCTATCTGAATTTCGTACGAAGGGAAATAATAGGCACAATCGGGAAAACGGCGTACCAACTCATCTGCCGCCAGCAAAAGGGTCGATTTACTTAACTGGTTTTCATGCATACCGTCTCTGACATGGCGGATCGGACTGACCGTAAAAATAATCCGGATCGAAGAATTAATTTCCCGTAAATTCCGGACACATCTCTCCCACTCTTCCACAATATCGGAAACACTTAAACGGGAGCGAACAAATAAATGATCCGGTAATTTGTGGCAATTGGATACCACTTGTCCGTTTGATTTCAACCGGTAAACAAATGCAGTCCCGAATGTGACAATCAATACCGACGACTGACGAAGGAAACCGGAAGAATGCTGAATACGCCGGTTGATCCGCTCCAGGCTCTCACCCACAGAAACATCCGAAAACCGGCCGTGATGATCGGGACTGTGGAAAATTCCCTGATATTCAAAAAGATCGTCTATGGCATATTTTTTGCAACTTATCAACGTTTGTAGCCCCCCGGCCAGCGAAAAAGGATTATAAACAACGCCAAAAGGATTAACATCCAACGTAAATCCGGCCTGCTGCATCCGGGAAGATATATTTTCGACAAAACAAGACCCCGAAAGCATGATTTTATCCGGATGACTGATCCGGAAGCCGGGAATAGTGGCAGTAACCTCTGTTCGAAATTTCATGTCTGAATGATTTTTTTGAACAAAGTTACGGATATGTGTTGTTATTTATGTAGCTTTGCAAAACATTTTTTAGCTATGGCTGAAAGTTTGGAAACAAATTTATTAGAACAAATAAATAGTCCGGAAGATCTTCGTAAATTGAAGCCGGAACAATTGGAACTGGTTTGCAAGGAATTGAGACAATACATCATTGAGGTATTGGCTGAAATTCCCGGGCATTTTGCATCCAGTCTCGGAACCGTAGAACTAACGGTAGCCCTGCATTATGTACTCAACACGCCGTACGACCGGATCGTCTGGGACGTAGGCCACCAGGCTTACGGGCACAAAATATTAACCGGACGCCGGGATCAATTCAAATCACTCCGCAAACTGGGAGGAATCTGCGGATTTCCGAATCCCAAAGAAAGTGAATACGACGCTTTTATAGCCGGACATGCTTCCACTTCCATATCAGCAGCATTGGGAATGGCAATCGCCTCCAACCTGAAACAGGAAAAAGACCGTAAAATCGTGGCTGTAATCGGCGATGGCTCCATGACCGGAGGATTGGCCTTCGAAGGATTGAACAACGCCTCTTCCGACCCGAACAACCTGCTGATTATCCTGAACGATAATAATATGGCCATCGATACGCCTGTTGGGGGAATGAGCGAATACCTGGTCAAGCTGACCACCTCCCACTGGTACAATAAAATACGATATAAAATCTATACGACCCTGAGAAACAAGGGTATGATCAAAGAGCAGGGAAAAGGACTGATCCTTCGGTTCAACAACAGCCTGAAAGCCTTGCTGACAAAGCAACACAATGTATTTGAAGGATTTAATATACGTTATTTCGGACCGGTCGACGGACATGATATCAAAGGACTGATCCGGGTACTGAACGATATCAAAGAAATGCAGGGACCCAAACTACTGCATATCCGTACCACCAAAGGAAAAGGATTTGAACCGGCTGAAAAAGAGGCTACGATCTGGCATGCCCCTGGAAAATTCAATAAAAAAACAGGAGAACGTATCGTTCATAATTCCCTCAATGAACCGCAATTGTATCAGGATGTTTTCGGACATACCCTGGTGGAATTGGCCCGGCAAAACGAACGGATTGTAGGAATTACTCCTGCCATGCCTACGGGTTGTTCGATGTCTTTTCTGATGAAAGAAATGCCGGAAAGGGCTTTTGATGTGGGCATTGCCGAAGGACATGCCGTCACCTTTTCTTCCGGATTAGCGAAAGAAGGAATGTTACCCTTCTGCAACATTTATTCTTCTTTTATGCAACGGGCCTACGATCAGATCATTCATGACGCCGCCCTGCAAAACCTGGACATGGTGCTTTGCCTGGACCGGGCCGGATTAGTCGGAGAAGATGGCGCCACGCACCACGGAGCCTTTGACCTGGCTTACCTTCGCTGTATTCCGAACATCACCATCTCATCACCTCTGAATGAACTGGACCTGAGAAACCTGATGTTTACAGGAAGTCAGCCGGGAATGGGTGTTTTTGCAATCCGCTACCCCCGGGGAAAAGGAGAACTGAAAGACTGGCAACAACCGCTGAAAGTACTGCCGGTCGGAAAAGGACGCAGATTGAAAGAGGGTAAAGACCTGGCCCTGATAAGCATCGGACCTATTGGAAATATCGCCGCAGAAGCGATCCGGAAAGCTACAGATGCAGGTGTGGATGTCGCTCATTATGACATGATATACCTGAAACCAATGGATGAAGATTTATTACACGAAATAGGGAAAAATTTCCAACGTATCGTCACCCTGGAAAACGGGACCATTCATGGAGGACTGGGATCTGCCGTACTGGAATTTATGGCTGAAAATGGCTATACGCCACGGGTAAAACGACTCGGAATTCCGGATAAATTTATCGAACAGGGATCCATTCCGGAGCTATATAAATTGTGTGGAATAGATGCAGAAAGCATCAGTAACGTGTTGATAAACAAAATATGAAAATCATTATCGGCGGAGCCGGTGAAGTGGGCACGCACTTATCCAAACTTCTTTCCCTGGAAAACCAGGACATCATTTTGATGGATAACAACGAAGAACGGTTGAATTTCCCCAGTAATTTTGAAATTATGACGGTAGTAGGAAATCCTACCTCCATTGCTGATTTGCAAGCCGCCGGAATTAAAAACGCCGATATGTTTATAGCTGTTACCCCGGAGGAATCAACCAACATGACCGCCTGTATGCTTGCTACCAATCTGGGAGCAACTAAAACCATTGCCCGGGTAAGCAATGAAGAGTATTTACTTCCTAAAAATATGGAATTCTTCTCCCGTTTAGGGGTCGATTCACTCATTTGTCCGGAAGTCCTGGCTGCAAAAGAAATTGTCAGTGCACTCAAAAAGCCCTGGACCCGGCAATGGTGGGAACTCTGCGGTGGGTCTCTCATCCTGATCGGAGCAAAAGTCAGGGAAAATGCTCCCATTGTCAACAAATACCTGTACGACCTGTCACGGGAATCAAAAATATACCACGTGGTCGCCATTAAGCGTGAAAATCAAACCATTATTCCCCGTGGATCCGATCATATACAGGCCGGAGATATCCTCTTCTTCACGACTACCCGGGAATACATCGATGAAGTAAAAAAACAGGCCGGCAAAAATGAAATCAATATCAACAAAGTGACAATCATGGGTGGTAGCCGGATCGCTCTGAAAGTGGCCGAATACCTTCCCGGAAATATCCGGATCAAGATACTGGAAAAAAATAAAGAAAAAGGCTATAAATTAGCAGAAAAAGCAGGAAATAATGTATTGATCATCAACGGTGACGGACGGGATACCGAACTCCTGATTCAGGAAAATATTAAAAACTGCGATGCTTTCGTTGCCCTAACCGAAAATTCGGAAACCAATATCTTAGCCTGCGTAACGGCCAAAAGCCTGGGTGTTCCGAAGACGGTTGCCAAAGTGGAAAACATAGACTACATCCCCATGGCCGAAAAACTGGATATCGGAACCGTTATCAATAAAAAGCTGATTGCAGCCAGCCACATTTATCAGTTTTTACTGGATGCAGATGTCTCTACGGTAAAATGCCTGACGTTTGCCAATGCTGATGTTGCGGAATTAGTGGCTCGCCCCCACTCCAGAATTACCCGGAAACCGGTTAAAAACCTCAACCTTCCCAAAGACATGACATTGGGAGGACTTATCCGCAACGGAGATGTAAAAATCATCGACGGAGAAACAACTATCGAAGCCGGCGACCATGTAGTAGTATTCTGCCTGGATACAGCTATGCGTAAAATCGAAGATTATTTTAACTGACAACCATGAGCGGCCCCGGACTGAATTGGAAATTCATCATTAAAGTAACCGGACTTATCCTGATACTGGAATCGCTGTTCCTGTTTATTTCAGCGGGAATCTCCTGGTACTATAAAGAATGGGACCTTCCTCATTTATTACTGTCTGCAGCCATTACCCTGGTATGTGGAATCACCCTCACACTTTTCGGAGGCAAAGAAAAAGTCAAATTCATCGGGAAAAGAGAAGGTTTCCTGACTGTCACCCTAACCTGGTTTTTATTCGGATGTTTCGGAACCCTCCCCTTTTACATCAGCGGAGCCATCCCATCCCTTTCCGACGCTTTTTTTGAAACCATGTCGGGACTAACAACCACGGGAGCTACCATCCTGACCGAAATAGAAAAATTACCGAAAGGACTGCATTTCTGGAGAAGTCTTACCCAATGGTTGGGAGGTATGGGAGTCATCGTATTCTCACTGGCTATTTTACCGTTGATCGGAGGAGGAGGCTCTCAGTTGTTCGATGCAGAAACGACCGGTATTACACACGATAAATTCCGCCCGCGGGTTGCCCAGATCGCTAAACGCCTGTGGGGAATTTACCTGGCTTTAAGCCTGATCTTACTTGCCCTGCTGTGGGTCGGTCCCATGGATTTTTTTGATGCCCTGTGTCATACTTTGACTACCATTTCCACCGGAGGGTATTCCACCAAGCAGGCCAGTATCGCCTATTGGAACTCGACATACATCGAATCCGTTATCATTGTATTTATGATTATCGGGGCAACTAATTTTTCCCTGCTCTACTTCTTACTGAAAGGAGATTTCAAACGGTTTTTCAGGGATGAAGAATTGAGGTGGTTTCTGGCTATTATTATCATTTCCAGTCTGCTCATTACATTCGGCCTTACCTCTCACGACCTGGTCGAAGGACACATCGATTCTTTCCGGAATTCGATCTTCCAGGTGGTATCCATTGTCACCACGACCGGATTTGCCACCGGTGATTTTGTACAATGGGGACCTTTCTATTGGATTATTTTCATGATATTGATGGTCATTTGCGGTTGTGCAGGCTCTACCAGCGGTGGATTGAAAACGATACGGATCGTAGTCTTATTCAAAAACACATTCAACGAACTCGGCCGCCTGATTCATCCGAGAGCGATCATTCCCGTCCGTATCAACGGAGTCGCATTGTCTTTCGGAGTGGTGGAGCGTTTACTGGCTTTTACATTCTTATTTATCTTTGTCATCATAATCAGCTGGGGAGTACTTACCCTCTCGGGAATGCCGTTTGAAGAAGCGCTGGGAGCTGCGGTAACGGCGATCAGCAATGTAGGTCCGGGGTTTGGATCCAACGGTCCTTCGGGTTCGTTTGCCAACATACCGGAATTCTGCAAGTGGTATCTCTCTTTCCTGATGCTGGTAGGACGGTTGGAATTTTTCACGGTACTGGTCCTTTTTACTCCCGGATTCTGGAAACGATAACCCTAATTCCTTTCGGCTATCTCAATTGCCTTTTCCAAAATAGCATCTGCTCCTTGCTTTATTTGTTCGATAGAAGGTTCCACCAAACAATCCGGTTTTATTCCTGTGCGGTAATAATAGTGGTTGGGACCCATATTACTTAAGTATTTTGATCCGGTAAATACCACACCTCTCTTGCCTGGCAGCTGTATTGTATTAACCATACCACAACAACCTGCCGTATTGTTTCCTACCAGATAACCCAATCCGGCATACCGGATATAATCCAAAGTGGCTTCGAAGTTACTTATATCATTCTCATTGATCAGAAAAATATTTTTTCTATCCGGCGTTGGAGGTTCAATAGGACGTAAAGTATCCAGTACTACCGGAGTTTGAGGCAAATAAATTTCAGGAATTATACTGATATCCCTGTTTTCAGGAAGGGTTTCTCCCGGTTCTGCCAATAATGGAATGATATACCTGAAAAGAAAAGCGCTATAATCTCTGACATCGAATATAATCGTTTGATTTGTTTTTCTTTTTCTGATGGATTCCGCCACTTCATCAAATTGAATCCGTCCCAGGTTAAGATAAAGAATCGAATCGTTTACCCATCGTTGCGCTTCCCTCAAATTTACGGGGCAATCTCCTATGAATAATGCACGTACCTTGCAATCGTGGGTCTTACCATCACGGTCGATTTTAATATCCAACAGGACACCTTCTTTGTATGCATAGTGAAAATTAGGATTTGCTTTGGCGGTTTTGTGTTGATCGGATCCGGATATTACCGATCTGTAATTCTCATATATTTTCAGTGCATTTTCTTTGTTTATTTCCAATACGATATCGCCTCTTTTAAAAACCCGGTCAAATGGATTGGTTACAATGATCTGCCCCCTTATCATTTCCGATTGAAAGGGCAAACGATAACTGGGATAATGGTTACCTGATGCATCTGAATTATAATCTATAATGTGAACATGTCCATCTTCAAGTTTTGCCATCATTAATTGAAAAGGGCGTAAATTATATGAATCTTCTTTAGAATCAATTACCATTTGCAGGGTGTTTGTCAGTTCGTTATCCCAATCAACAGGGAGTTCAGAGAGATACGGGCTAAAGTATTTAATACCATTCCAGGCTACAACTATATCTGCTAATTCTTTTTGTTTCTCTGTCGGAATAAAATTTTTTAATTGTTCATTCAGATTCTCCAATGCCTTTTTATCTCCGGAAGGGTAAGTTTGATCTTTAGTTCCATATAAGATTACCGGAGTATTCATGTAGAGGTTTTTCCCTATTTTTCTTTGATCATAACTCCCCATATCCGGAATCCGATCAAAAATGATATTCTTGGTTGTTATTGTCAATGAATGTTGATTCAAGGTATATTCATATAAAAAATTTCTTCTGACATCATAAGAATTGAACGTATTCGAATCCATGAATTTCAAATCTCTTATTGCTTTCTGTTCTGTTTCATCAAAAACAACGATCTCCTCAATTGAAAGAGATCCTTCTCCATCTGTATAAATTCCCCAATGGATGTCCCCTTCTTTTTTGTCTACAGTATACCTCTGTTCGTGATTTTGCCAGGAATTATTACCGGGTAGAGGATTGTGATTTTCTGCACAAAGAAAAACAGGAGCTCCTTCAACCTGAGTCAATATCGGATAAACATTGAAGTTTTCATTTGAGGGGTGAATCCTGATTTTTATATGCATGCGGATATCATGACCTTTGTATTCTGCAGCAGGAAAATAACCATGAATAGCCAGTTTATTGATATTTTTTGAAACGTGAGGCCTGTTGGTACGCTTACTTAAATAATAGTTACTCTGAATCCCTAATTCGGCTCCATAGTGTTGCCAGGTAACAGGAAGGAAACCTGTGGTATCGGAAGGAATCCATTTTGTTGTGTCGGGAGCAACGTCCTTGTTGTTAAATGAAATACCCGGAGCTATCGGAAGGAAAAGCACTTCCAAGCGTTGTTGTAACTCAGTCTCGGAACGACATTCCATAACTTCTTTTACACCGTATAACGCAAATTGATCCCAGTCGATTGTCTGGCTTTCATCAGAAGGGTGGAACCACCTGACTAACCCATAAGCATAAGCAAAAGCTGTAATATTGTCCTTTTCCTGACGACTGACAGGTGATTGACAACCAGTTGTCAAAACTATGATAATAACTAAGACCAGAAAACACCATTTTTTGTTCATCATAGAATTTCGATTACAGAATTATAACATCATAATCCCCTGGCTTTTATTTCCAGGTACTTATTGACCACTTCCGGAGTCAGTTTATCCGGATGAATCAGAATAGAAATAATATTCCGCTTACGCAACTGTCCGATTATCATTGATTTTTCATAACCTAGTTTTTCCGCAATCACCTGTTCGTAATATTCGCTTTTGGATTTGGGCTGACGTTTTTCCAACTCTGTTAATTCTATATTCTCAAAAAACACGACAACCAGTGTATGGCGGAGAGCCAGCATCGACAGGTAAGTCAATTGCCGCTGCATGGATGCAACTGAGTCAAAATTCGTAAAAATAAGCAATAAACTGCGACTTCTCAGTTGTTTATTGACCTGTTGGTACAAGGCTGAAAAATCGGTTTCCGCAAAAGAGGTAGTCTGATAATACAAACCGTCCAGAATACGCTGCATCTGTCCGGAATGGCGGGAAGCGGCAATCAATGTATCCGGTTGTTTTTCGAAAGTCAATAACCCGGCCCTGTCTCCTTTGATCATCGAAACATAAGATAATGCCAACGAGGCGTTAATGGAATAATCCAACAGCGTCATTCCCTCAAAAGCAGACTGCATGGTACGCCCCTTGTCAATGAGGCAATACACATTCTGTGCCCGTTCTTCCTGAAAAATATTGACCATCAGTTTATGACGACGGGCTGTTGCCTTCCAGTTAATCGTCCGGTAATCGTCTCCTACCACATAATCTTTGATCTGATCGGGCTCCAGTTGCTGGCCGATTTTCCGGATACGCTTCCGTCCCGGATCGGTTAACCGGTTCGAAATGGCCATTAATTCATATTGCCTCAGGCAAAGATAGGCCGGATAAACTTTTACCTCCCAGGGCGCCCCGCATCGAAAACGGCGGCTGATCAATCCGATGGAAGTAGAAGCAAATACGTTTATAAGTCCGAATGTATAAACTCCCCGCTTAACCGGACGAAGCGAATAAGTCAAGACCTTCTGTTCGGCACGATTCATCCGTAGCTCGAAATAAAAATTACGCAATTGAAAATAAACCGGAATTTCATCGATAATCCGTAAAGATACCGGAAATGTATAAGTATTCGATAAATGCAGCCGTACCTCGTTTTCATCCCCGTTTGAAAACCGGTCTCCGCAAATCCGGTAACAACTGATCTGCTTCTTTTCGCGAAAAAGCAGCAAACAATCGTACATACAAAGAAAAATCAACAAAGCAAGTAACACCTGCGCCAGACTGAACATAAAAACGCTGGCATATCCTGCTATAAAACAGCATACGACACCAATAACGGCAATATAGAATCGTCGGTTTATAAACATTATTTCGGCACTTCAATCTTTTCGATCAATCGTTGACAAATCAACGCAGAGGAATGTCCTTCCATCTCTGTCTCCGGAGAAAGAATCAGCCGGTGCTGAAGGACAGGAACTCCCACGTACTTGATATCATCGGGAGTGACAAAGTCGCGCCCCTGAAGAACCGCATAGGCCTTGGATGCATTCAATAAGGCAACAGATGCTCTCGGAGATGCACCCAGGTAAATCGCCGGGCTTTTTCTTGTTGCGAGGATAATATCGGTAATGTATTTCAACAAGGTTTCTTCCACAAACACCCGTCCGGCCAGTTCCCTGAACGCCAGCATTTCTGCCTTGGAAATAATCGGCTTTACCGATTTCAATTTCGTCAGGTCCTTCTTCTCATGATGACGCCTCAGGATCTCCAACTCTTCGGAAGCCTCCGGATAATGAATGGAAATCTTCATCAGGAAACGGTCGAGCTGCGCCTCCGGCAGACGGTAGGTCCCCTCCTGTTCGATAGGATTCTGGGTGGCTATTACGGTATACAGGTCATCCATGGTTCGGGTAAAACCGTCGATGGTCACCTGGCGCTCCTCCATCACCTCAAACAAAGCAGCCTGTGTTTTAGCCGGTGCACGATTGATTTCATCAATCAGTACGATATCGGCAAAAACAGGTCCCTTATGAAACTCGAATTCCGTCGTTTTCAAATTGAAAACAGAAGTTCCCAATACATCCGAAGGCATCAGGTCGGGAGTAAACTGTATCCGGGAATAAGCGGCATCCACCAATTGAGCCGTAAGCCGGGCCAACAGGGTTTTGGCTACACCGGGAACACCTTCCAGTAACACATGTCCTCCAGCCAGCATGGTGGTCAGAATCAAATCGATCGCCTGTTGTTGTCCGACAATAATTTCCGATATATTGGATTTCAGAGCTTCAATCCGTTCAGAAAATGCAGTCAGATCCAGTCTGTTTTCTAAATTTTCCATATTATTTTATTAAATTCATTTTCTCTATTAATTGTTTCATCTCCTCATCTGTCACATAATTATCAGGATGAATAGAATCCAGGCGGCCCAGTAATTCTATGATCTGATCCGGATCCCGACCGGTTTTCGCCGCAAATGAAATACAAAACTCCCGGTCATGCTCCGAATTGATCAAATCGACTCCGTACTGTTGTTTCATACGATCCGCCCAGTAAACGTATTTTTTCCGGACCATATCGGCATTGTTGTTCTTTCTCAAATAAAGAGACGCTATCGAACGCACAAAACTCAGCATCTTATTTTCCGGAGCCTTAATTACGGGAATGACTTTCTGTTTACGCTTAGCAGTAAAAATCATAAACAAAACGACTGTAAGCAGAGCAACATACAATCCCCATCGCAACGCCCGGTTACTTAAAATATAACGAAGAGGAGACGTAGACTGATCGGTACCACGTTGCAGGTTCTCAGTTCGCATCAACGGTTGATCCTGAAGATAGCCCATCGTTTGCCAGACAAATCCGCTATTAACAGAATCCAACACACCGTAATTAGTAAACATTTTCGGTGTTGAAGAAAGGAGTAAATAGCCCTTTCCCACAGGATATTTCAATAATAAGGGCCGTTCAAATTCATCTTCTGCCAGCACAGTTACCGGAGGAAGGTCTTCACGAACCACTGAATCCGGCCCAGAAACCCCTCCGGACAAATCTGATTCCCGTATATCTTCCGACTGTTTGTCCTCCATTGGAACACTGTCATTTAGAGCCGTTGCCTCAGCAGGAATAAAAGGATCGAAATAACCATCCATTGTTACATAAGGAAATTCGTAAGAAGTAATCTGATTTTCTGTTCTGAAAAAATAAACCGGTTTCATGGATTTCCGGATATTTAACGGATCAACGATATTTCCCAGATAACCCGATCTGTTATAAGAAAGATGAAGGGTATCCATTAAATCATAAGAAAAATAACTGGCAGCAATCAGTACTTTATTTCCCTTTTCCACATAAGCCAGCAAATCCTTTATATCTTCTTCCGGCAGATCAAAGGAATTGGTCAAAATCAGGAGATTTTGATTTTCTAGATACTCTTCATTAAGCAAACGGTAAACGCTTTTATATGAATGGGTGTAAGTCTGCTTCAGGGAAGCATCCAGCATCTTGTCCAGAACGAATGCTCCAAACGGCTGTTTATCGTACTTGCTATAAGTGGGGATCCAGGTAAATTCAGGTTTTTTGCCCATATTTAACAGGTAAGTCAATCCGAAGAAAGCAAGAATAAATAATATGTAAAGGATCTTATTCTTCATGCTTACAAACGTTGACTGATTTCAGAGGAAAGACGATCGACCTCGTCATACTGGCTCTTCCGTGCTTCAAAATTCCCATATCTGAAATACAAAAATAAAAAGGATAGCTCTTTGAACCGGGGTTTCAATTCCACATTTTTGAACATTGCTACATATTCATTGACTGTTTTGTTGGGGTCCCAGGCAATCAATTCCTTCTCCTGCAACTTCTTCAAAAGCTGCAAATACCTCCACCGTATCGCATCCGTATAGTTTCCCGAAGATAAAGCCTCCCGGATCATCCGGTCAAAATCAACCCCATATATCGTTTCATCGTCTACCTGATAATCCGGCTTCCGCTTTTGGTCTATGTAAAACCATCCCGGTTTAAAATAAACCAGCATCGCAATCAAGACGAGAATCGCAGCTCCAAGAACAATCCAGAACGTCACATTGGACTGCGTCTCAGTTATTTCCACGTCCCACAAACGCAGCCACATACGTCTCAGAAATTCATTGAAGATTTCCCTGATCGAACGGGAATCTCTTGCCTGATCTTCATAATAATTATAATCCGGGTCTTTTTCGAATCCGGACAACGTTTTTGGGTCAGGTACTACCGCCTCCTGTACCTCAGTCTCATGAACAAGCAACAAGGTATCCTGCGGAACTACCGTTGCATAACAACTGTTCGCCAACCAACATCCGATGATCAATAACCAGATTCTCACAGATTTTCGAAATCATCCAATTGAGACAAAACCGATACCTGCTCCTCCTTCTCGCGGATACCGAAATACTGAAAACTCATGCCGATAACCATTGGAGGTATAATAATGTAACTTCCCAGACACGAAACCAGCGTGGTAAGGTAGGCGATCAGCGGTTCATACCAATGCGATGTATCGGAAAGAAGAAGCATTTTGACAAACAGCCAGATATAAAGAGGTATAACCAGAACATATTGAATCACACCAAATACAATACTTAATACTATCACCATCAGAAACGTCGTTCCCCAGTGTTTAAATCCCAACCGAAAGCCTTTGACGATAGACTCCCAAACGCTTAATCCCTCATAATAGGCAGGATAGTAAATCAACGACAAAGAAGGAAGAACAACTATAACTCCGACGACCAACAAGAAGACAAGAAAAGGACTGATAAGAATCAATACAGCCCCTGCCAGAAAAGCAGATCCTCCTGCAGCTATCATTGCACAAAGCATAATTAAAAACGTTTTGGCAACGAAAGAGCCAAAGTCTTTCAGATCGCCGATTGTTGTATTTTTATTCAGCATGCCCCGGTCGTATGCCTTAATCATAGATGCAGTCAGGGAATAAAGTATAACCGTTACAATAAGCATCAGTATAACGGTTGCTCCATAACTGATCAATAAGTTCACATAATCAGTTCCAAGCTTATTCTGGAGTAAGGACGCATTCATAAACACACCCATTACATCCTTCATGAACCAGGACTGAATCAGGGCAATCGGCACGATGAACCATGCCGTATTTTTCATTATCACACCGAAGTTTTTTCTGATAAATTTAAACGTAACAGCCAGTCGTTCGGCAAAATCCCGAGGCTTGTAAATTTCAATTTTTTCCTGATTCTTTTCCATAATCTCTCTGTACTGCTAAACGGTTAGGCCATAAAATGAAATAAAATATGACGAAAGCAAGAGAAAAAAGAATAATCAACAACCGCACCACATCCGGCAATTCGGTATGGCGTGTTATAAATGATTCCAAAAACCCTGCAATTATAAAGATGGGAACAGTCCCCACAATAATCTTCAATCCTTTTTTAGCTCCCCGGCGAAAAGATGCCAACCGGCTGTATGTGCCCGGAAACAGCCAGGAATTACCGATAGCCAGCCCGGCAGCCCCAGCGACTATAATAGCCGAGATCTCTAATGTTCCATGAATCCAGACCGCCAGCAACGATTCCTGTAAAAAACCCTGCTCATAAAAGAAATACTGGAAAGAGCCCAACATCACTCCGTTCGAAAATAAAAGATAGGCGGTAGCTATCGAAGTAAATAAACCGGAAATAAACACATAAAAAGAAACTTTGATGTTATTGAGCGTAATGAACATAAACATAGAACCTTCGTGCATGGATTTGTAGACCGCCATCGGGTCTTCGTTTTCCATATTCCTCAATGTCATATCCACATACCTGTCACCCAGGATTATACGAACAAACTCCGGATCATTTGCCTGAGAAAAGGCTCCGATCAAAAGAAAAATTATAAACAACAAAAAAGAATAAAGCAACTCTTTTCGCGCATGGAACATGGTTTCGGGCACTTCCTGTGTCCAATAAGTTATTAACCGGGAAAGCTTTTCTTTTTTCTTTCCATAAATGTATTGATGTAAACGGGAGGATAGTCCGTTCAGGTAACCGGTCACGGGCGAATGAGAGTAATGCGTCCGGGAAAAAGACAGGTCGTTGGTCAAATCGATATACATATCTGCAAGCTGGTCGGGAGTTTGTGCTCCGATCTCACGCAGGGATATTTCATATCTTTTCCATTTTTCCGTATTTTGTCTGATAAAAACTGCTTCTTTCATTCGATTTTCGTTAGCCGGACCAGATTGAATACAAAAATACACTTTTTTTATTACTTTTGCTCTCTATTATTAAAAGAGTTCAATGGAATCCATCGAAGTATTAACCGGACAACATGTAAAAATCGAATATAAATCAGCATCGATCGTTGACAGGATACTAGCCTGTCTGATTGATGGCATCATAAAATATGCTTATCTGATGATTATCTTCATGATATTTTCATCCATGAATCTTTTCAAGGCTCACGATGATCTTCTAGTCGTCCTTTTTATAGTCCTGTTGCTTCCTTTTTTTCTCTTTCATTTTCTTTTTGAATCACTTTGGGGAGGGAGAACTCCCGGAAAAAAGATACTAAATATTCAGGTAACCAATGAAGACGGAACGGCAATCGGTATCGGGGGGTTTTTCCTGCGCTGGCTGATCCGCCCTATCGACACATTGTTTATGGGTGGCGTCGGTATTATTTTTATCATTGCCTCTTCCAAAAACCAACGCCTGGGAGATATGGCTGCCGGAACCATTGTCGTAAAAAACTATCCTAAACAACAATCCATCAACAATGATCTTTACTCGTTCAATGCCGACTACCAGGTAAAATATCCCCAGGCCGCCCAATTAACCAAAGGACAGGTTCTGTTTATCATACGCACCCTGGAAATACCTCAACCCAAAAACGACTACCGGGATAATGAAGGGGTGACAGAATTAGCAGAAAAAGTCAAGGGAGTCCTGAATATAGAGGAAAAAGGGGTCAGCCGTACCTTCCTTGAAAATATCGTCAGGG
This sequence comes from Bacteroidales bacterium, assembly GCA_031553885.1. Taxonomy (GTDB): domain Bacteria; phylum Bacteroidota; class Bacteroidia; order Bacteroidales; family Azobacteroidaceae; genus JAVBKV01. The sequence continues at coordinate 4,916 of JAVBKV010000007.1, read as the reverse complement.
ATTATTACTATTACGATTCGTTGGGAATTTGAATTTCAGGGATTAATCCGGCGAAGAAAAAACTATTTGACCACAAACTTACGAACTTTTCCTTCTAATTTGGCCACATAAAAACCTTTTGGGAGGTTATTCAGCGGATATTCCCCTTCGGTGGATTTCATCTCTATTTCACGCATTTTATATCCGTAGATGGTCAGTATCTGGACTTTCTTTCCAATGGGAGCATTTTTTACATACAGGATATTGTCAACGAAGATGAGTTCCGGTAAGTTGCTATCTGATACGGCAACCTTCTCTTTCTCTTTTTTTTCCTGAGCAAAAAGAGAGGGCTGAACAGCAAAAACAAACAACAATAATGTAATAATAGTAAAAAACCTTTTCATACTATACATCTTACCGATTTTACTGCAAATGTACAATATAAAATATGAAATCAAAAATAATCGTACGAAAATCGATTATTTTTTAGCCAATTTAGTATTTGTTGCATTTCTTTTAAAAAGAATTGAATCATTGTCTTATCGGATTGCCGTCTTTTTGCAGACTCCCTGACAGATTCTGTATGGTTGTATCCAACTCATAGTTAATCCCTTGCTACTTCTATCTTGTATTTTTTACCTTTCATCTTTTCATCCCTGATATTCGCCAGAAGAGTTTTTACGGCAGACGTGCGAACTGCGACAAAAGAAATAAAATCTTTTACTTCAATCAATCCCAGATCGAATTTTTCAAGTTTACCTTTTTGTATAAAGAAGCCAACAATATCGCTTTTATTCAATTTATTTTTTTTACCTCCACTCACATAGATTGTTTGGTATTCGGGACGATTAGGTAATGGATTTCCCGCCGCAATTTTCAGGGCATCTAAGTTTTCCGGAATATAATCCGGCATTTTATCTTCTTCGAATTGTATAACATAGGCTGTCCCGGAAGCATTCATACGGGCTGTACGTCCGTTACGGTGAACAAACTCACTCTCTTTAGCCGGCAGATGATAATGTATTACATGATTCATCTCGGGAATGTCCAACCCCCGGGCTGCCAAATCGGTAGTAACCAGATAATTTAAACTACCATTTCTAAATTGAATTAAGACCCGTTCCCGATCATCCTGGTCCATACCTCCATGATAATATCCGGTCTGTATTCCTTTTTTGTTCAATAAATTACTGATACGCTCTGTCACTTCCCTGTGATTACAGAAAATGAGGGCAGGTTCTGAATGGAGGGAACATAGGAGATGGAACAATGATTCTATTTTGTCTTTTTCGGGAGACAGAACCAGTTTAATTGAAAGAGTATCCTTTTTCTCTTCTTGTATATAATCAAGAATTACAGGTGATTTCATCCCTACAAATTCAGGGATCTCGATATCGGAAGTAGCCGAAAGCAGTACTCTTTTTTGCAAAGCGGACAGTTGGCCGACAATCACATTCATTTCATCCTGAAAACCCAACTGCAACGATTTATCAAACTCATCCAGAACCAAGGTTTTGATAGAGCCTGTATCAAAAGATTTTCGTTCCAGATGGTCGGTCAAGCGTCCGGGTGTTCCGATTAGCAAAGCCGGAGGACTACTTAGATTATTTAGTTCAGTATCAATAGAATGACCTCCATAACAAACATTTACTTTGAACTTTGTTCCCATCTTTTTCCATACCTGTTCGATTTGAAGAGCCAGTTCCCTGGATGGCACGACTATCAGGCATTGTACACTCCTCACATCCTCTTTCAATAATCGAAAGACAGGTAACAGGAACGCAAGCGTCTTCCCCGAACCGGTAGGAGATAATAATAATGTATTTTTTTCATTCATTATCGCATCCTGAGTCGCAATCTGCATCTCATTCAGGTTATCAATCCTCAGATTGAATAATAGGCTTGTTGTTGTTTGATTCTCTGTGTTCATGGGGCAAAATTACGTGAAAATCATCAGATATTCTAATTCTCTAATTTCAAAAACAAATCAACATCTAAAAAGCAGACTATTTCCGGTATTTTTTCTTCATCAGGAGTTTCGTATTTCAACCTTAGGATTGCGTTTTTTATTTCAGGGGTCAATGCCTCGACAATTTTATCAGCAACGTTTTCAAAATTGGAAGTACGAATTATCAACTAATAATGTCCTTTTTTTTACAATTCTACTCCTTTTCGGGACATTACTTTTGCATTGTCTAACAAAATTAATTCAAGTAAAAGATGAAAACATTAGTAGCATTTTTCGAAATTCCTGCCATCGATTTCGACAGGGCAATCAACTTTTATGAAAGTCTCCTGGGCATTAAACTCACCTCAATGGACTGCGGGCACGAAAAAATGGCATTCTTCCCGGAAGAAAACGGACTCTGTCCCGGTGCTATTTCGTGGGCAGCCGAAAACAGGTTCCTCCCATCGGAGAATGGTGTATTAGTCAGCCTGAATATCGAAAACATGGAGCAGGCAATCTCCTTTATCGAAAAGAACGGTGAACGGATCCTTATCCCCAAGACAAAGATTGAAGCAGATAACCGGGGTTATTTCGCTGTATTTACTGATTGCGAAGGGAATCGGGTCGGACTGTATTCGGAGAAATAAAAACAGTACGTTTTAGTAAGAAAGGAACCGGATGGGTTCCTTTCTCCTATTTTACATCTTTACTTACTTGACTTTATATGCTGCTTTATCTTCTTCATCGCCCAGTCGTAATGACTTGAAGTAGCAGAAATGCAATAACTCCCCAAATTGGTAGTTCCCGTCCACGGAAAGTATTTCTTCGTAAACAATTCTTCATCAGAGAATGATTCTATCAGTTTCATCGCTTCGGAATGACTATCCTGTAAATGAGTTTTAGCGTTCTCTAAAGGAGTACTTTGGTGTTTATCCCAGAATTTGACATTCATCTCCGGATACGTTTTCCAATTATAAGGTTCAGGAAGAAAACTCACGGTATTTCCTTTCCGGTTGGAATCTACCCAGTTCAGTAACAACTGATGCCATTCGTAGAGATGTACCAATACATCCCGCAGATTTTTATCCCTATCCTCGAATAAGAATATTCCGTTTTGTAGATCCTCCGGCATGGAATCTATCAATTTCCATAATTTTTCAAACTGGCTGTTAGCTGCAGTTATCAACTCCTGCTTATTGGTCGCTCTTGACATAATGTTGTTTTATTATTAAAATTATCCATCACAAAAGTAATGTTTTTAAGGCTAATACAGAAAAATAGTATCTTTTTGCATCCTATGTTTAAAACTAATGAAGGAGTCCGTGAAGTAAACAAGCTCTAACTCTTCTGTTGAGCTTGTCCCTTTTGTAATACTTTGGCATATTCTTGCCGGAGTTATTTTCATATACCTATATTTATTAATCATTGATGTGGTAACAGAAGTATTATTATCTGTTCTATATCATTTCAAATTCAACCATCATGAGTAACGAAATTAAAACAATCCACGACTTCGACTTCAATATCATTTGCGAATACTTTTCAAACGTAGAACGTCAGGGACCGGGCAGTCCGGAAGTAACCTTTCCGGAATGCCGGACATTTGGATGGCACATTATACCGAAATAGATACCATCCCGAACAAGGTAGCCCAGGTACAAAAAGCAGGCTATATTCCTGTAGCAACCTTTATGCAGCCATCGACCTGTTGGACTGAGAATTTCTATGCTCCGCAGGCAAAGGCGCTGGACGAGTTCCTCAAAAATATAAATTTATAAGTATTTACTTCCCAAATCTTGAACTATCGACCTCTTTATGCTTCTTTTCCTTAAAACCTCCGAATTTATACACAAACGAGATTGAGATCCTTCTTGAATCAGGAATCATGTGCATGATCAGGTTCTGTGTTTTGTAATTCAGATTGAGGTCTTCAGGATACCATGAGTTAAACATATCGTTGGCTTTTAACGATAACTCTGCCTTTCCCTTGGCAAAAGTCCATTTTATACCCGCATCTACGCTATACATGCTGCTTATAGTCATTGGCCCCTGAATACTCCGGGAAATATATGACCCCGACAATTCAGCTTTTATGTCAGGTTTCGACGAGATATTGAACGTATTTTCCAGATTACCATAGAAGGTAAAATTATCCTTGTCAAAGCTTATGTCGTGATAGTGACTGCTCTTCATCCGGTCATAAAAACCATTCAAAGTCAATCTGCTGCTAAGAACGGAACCAACCTTGAAAGGAATCACAGCATTAAGTCCCAGCTTGCTTGAATAGTCAAAATTCAAAGTCTTGTAAATCAGGACTAATCTTTCGGGAGATTGATAAGGCAGTTGATTGAAATTCTTATCTATATAGTTAGCATACAGCGTGAATATGTATTTGTTCTTCAAGATGTAATTCAACTGGGACGAATAAGTTCTTGACGGTTGTAAGTCCGTATTCCCCTGTATCTCCATATATCCGTTGAGGTATGAGATTGCATTCTGCATTTCCCAATAACCGGGATAAGTCTTATCGGAGGCAATAGATAATTGAAAAATATGATTGGGCTTAGCCGTATAAGTGATTTCCATTGTTGGAAATAAACTCCAATAATCCATTTCCTTATGTTTGTAATATTCTCCCGTTAAGGATGCACTTACAGAAAGATTGTCCGGGAAACTTTTAGAAAATCCTGCATACATGTCATACACATACTCGTTGAGTTTACTGTTACTGTTAGAACCTGACCAATCATATCCACCCAACGAGTGATAGATTTGGGAACTCTTATCTTCCGCTATGCTGAATTTCGTTCCATAGCTGAGCGTCCAATCTTTTCCTAAAACATGATTTTGGTCTGCATAGAATGAAATCCGGCGGATATCCTGTTTGGATTCGGCATTAAAAGCATCTTCCTTTCCGGTCTTCTTTTCCTGATAGTATTGCGTACTATGATTTTGATAAGATGTAAAGTCAATACCTGTGCTAAGTCCA
>JAVBKV010000002.1:0-62261 GCA_031553885.1 Bacteroidales bacterium | reverse complement strand
ATGCTGTATTTTTTAGCGTGATTTCCCCGTTTTTGGCCTCGAAACCCTATTATCGGGGGACAAACAAAGATACACAAAATCCCAACTAATTCATAATGAATCGGTTGGGATTGTCTTTTTTATTGAGCGAATGAGCCTTTTTTGTTTTAAAAATACATTCAATCCATTTTTACCGGGCTCCCTACTGACGGAACTGCATAAACAACAGGACTATTAATATTGCCTGGTATTTTAAATTTCGAAACGGGAGTTATAAATACAAGTTTATTTCCATCATAAACCTCATAGGCCACAGCATTTTTAGTATCGGTTTCATAATTGGTTCCAGTAACAATCATTTTACCTTTTTTTATACCCGGTTTATTTTTGAATGTTTCTACACATTCATCATGGATATACCAAATACACGCATCTGGTTTTGCATATCCGGAAACCTGTTTCTTGAATTCCTCAACCTGTTTCTCAGTAATACTAAAACTCCGCCTGTAATTGACCCGGTTTTGAATGGAACTGTGGTCGGTAGCTGTACCTGAAGTTACAGCAAGCATTCCCCAACGCTCAAAAAACTCACTGAGATCGGTTTTCGAAACATCGCAACAGATTCGCATAAAATTCAGTTGCTGCTGGGCATCGCCGGGGATACGATCCAGGTTCCGTATTTGTTCGTGTACATCCGCATAAAAATCGACATAACCTTTCACATTCGAGAAATACAACTGTAATTGCCAGAAAGGAATCAGTTTACAAAAGACGTCAGCATGATCGGAGTGCAATATTTTAGCAGCCAACATCTCGGTAAACCCTTTCTCATACCGGTTATTCCAAACTCCGTCAAAATCGGATTTCAGTTTTTCTTCAGACAACCGTGACTTATTCCCAAACATTGATTGTATGTACATCGAATAGATGTTGTTTGAAACTTCGGTAAGCCCCACCCATTTTAAGCCCTGCATTTGATTTATGTGCCCCACCTCATGCGCCGGACCCCATATTTCGGTTGTACGTAATCTGTTTACATCGCATATACGGGGCATTGCTGAAAGAGAATAACCTGTACGGTTAGCGCTTGCAAACATCCAGTAATCCGAATTAGAGACGTAAAACAACATGCGGTTACCATTGGCCCTTTTGTATTTTTCCAATCCGATAAAACGGGATTCAAGATATACGATAGAATCAAAAGCTGCCAGCAAACGTGATATATCGGGCGTATATTTCTTGAAATCGCTGACCGGAAATACCAGGTGTGCATACTTACCCTGGACATCGAGGTATTTATGTTTGGCATTATTCAATAGTTCTTTCCAATCGGAATTTATATTTTCAGAAACAGTATAGATTCCGTTCACGCTCCCGCTTGCTATGTGTATTTTCACAGGTTGTGCATTTTTATCGTCCGTATGATACATAACATACAACAATCCTCCGCTCTGGCACAGAATCGTATTGGCACCTTCTTTAAGCATGTAGTCGACAGGAGAATAATCATTATCGAAATTGATTGAACGCAAAGCGATATTCTGACCATTTGTTTCACCGACAAACACTACAATTTCCTCTCCCTGCATAGCCACTATTCCGGTAGCATTGTCAAGCAGACTGTAAGTTCCGGTTCTATTTTTAGCGGCAACAGTTGACGGATTCGGATAAGGCTTATATTCTTTTACCCGGTAGCGCTTATCGTAGGTATTATTGTACAAGTTTTTTGCAAGAGCCTGAAATTGAGTATTCCCTATCGATTTTATATCACTTTCTTTTATCCCTTTCTTTAAGCCGGAACACGTTTGATCCGAGAAAACATCCGGAATTTTACTCTTCTCGTTTTTACGAAAAAACTGCATTTCGGCACAACTTGCAAATCCGTTCTCATTATCTCCCACACCCGACTTTACGATAATCTTTACATATTCGGGCTTCCTACCGTTGAGGTTAATTACCGATGGGGCCCCACTTCCTTTAAAATTGTATTTGCCGACAAGCGTCTCTTTACCATTCTCGCCGGCGTAAATCTCTGTTTCTTTGAAATTACCATTCATCCCTTCGGTACGCGGATAATAAATCATATAATCGATAACCTCCGGCTTATTGAAAGTGTATTTTAACTCAACAGGAAAAATAGTTTTAAACCAACTTGAATGATATAAGGTAGACATGTTACCGTCGATTGACCGGGCAGCTCCTTCACCCGATTGTTCGTTTGATGCAGTAGCCGACGACACCTTAACTGCTATATCTTTTTCCAGCCCCCATGCTCCGGCTTGCCGGATCTGGGAGTAAATAGAACCAACAATCAATAAACAAACCAATAATGCTACTGCTTTTTTCATATTTCTTACATTTATGAAGTTAACAAAGGCTATCCTGATAATTTTATATCTGCTACAAAGATAATGATTTGAGGTAATTGACCAACAGATACCGGGAATTCATCCGAATATTTTAAACCAATATTTTTCTCTCCTACTTTTTGCGGAATTTTAAAAAAGTTCTACCTTTACGTCTGAATATGAAAAGCAGAATACTTTTATTTCTTCTCATTGGAACTTCATTTTCCTCATTCGGTCAGTCGGACAGCATTCCTGTTGGCGAAAGGGTTCGTGATTCAGAGCTTTCCAAATCGGATTTGATATCTAAAGGAAGACGGTTACTCCTGAAAGACCTTGAGACCGGAAACACGAAAGAAGCGAAAGAGGTGATGGATTACCTGGCGTATGATGTAGCTGATGAAGAACACCTGGCTGTCTGGCCCGGGGAACAACTGATGCTTTATTTCTGGACCGGAAGTTACCAGGACATCCTGAACTGGGTCATGTATATGAACGTGGATTCTCTTACCCGGTATCAGCCGGCAATAACTCCGAGTCGCGATGCGCTCTCTCTCAAATTAGAAGAACGATTACGCATTGAATACGACGACATCCTTGCAGACATCGATTCCATGAGTTTTACGAAAGACACGAATGATTTTCTGGTTTTGTTTCTGGATCGCCTGCTCGTATCTGATGATTCGAATATCTCCATCGATGACATTAATAATCGTGCCGATGCTTTTATGAAAGAATACTCCGGATCCCCCCTGACTAAAGTTGTCCGTGAAACAATTACCTATAAACTGGGAGCCGGGGACTGGATGGTCAACATGTCGCTGGGAGGCGGAGTTCCTTTTATTACAGGAAATATAACCGATTACATTCGGTTTAATCAGGGATTTATCACTTTTTCCATAGATGCTTATTATAAAAAGTTTTACTTTGGCCTGAATGTTAATGGAATAGACGGGAAAGCAAGACAGGACATCGAAATACGGGGAAAAGACCGTATCTGGTATTCCAGAGAATCTGTTCCGGTTTCCATGATCGCTCCCATAATGGGTTATAAAGTGGCTGGTTATAAACATCTTCAATTGACTCCTTTTGCCGGAATATCCTTTAACAGAGCCGTTCCTTATGATGCAGATATAAAAGACAATCCGGATCTAAAGGGCTTGAGTCTGGGGACTTCAGTATCCCCACTGGTTGGTATGAACCTGGATTTCCTGTTCAGGGATTTTAATAAAATTAAGCCGGAGCCTTATTTTCTCGGAGGAGTCAATTTTTCACTGGGAATAAAAGCAATGTACTCACCCCGCATAATCACCACACAAGGAGGCAAGATGGATGGAAACGTATTTATGCTGGGGCTTCATTTAAAAATGTATCTTTTTCAAGTTAAACGGATCTACTAATTCATTTAAATAATTTCGCAGAATACAGTCATGGACGAACAAACGAAAGATGACGTTCCCGAAGGGCGAACGTGGGAAGAAAAAATAAGGAAATACGCCTTTGTATCCAAACGAGCATTAGATGCCGATCATATCGGTTTTTGCTACAGAGACGATCCAGAAACCAACATAGACAGCGGATGGAGGTTTTTATATGGAGATGAAGATGAGGAGTATCTGGACAATCCGACGAATTGCCAGGCCGTTTATCCGGAAGAAATGCTATCCATTAATCCGGCATTGGATGTAATCCTGGCCGCTCCGGTCCATACGGAGTTTGAATGGGACGACGAACATCAAATGTACGTGGAAATAAATAATTTTTAACGATTACATAAATTTAGCCAGTCCGCCGGTGGATGTCTCCTTATACAAACTGGGCAGGTCATGCCCGGTTTGTTTCATAGTTTGCACCACTTTGTCAAAGCCGACCAGGTGTTTTCCATCCGACAACATGGCAAATGAACAGGCATCCAGTGCTCTCACTGCTGCAAAAGCATTTCGTTCGATACAGGGCACTTGTACCAATCCGCAAACCGGATCACAGGTAAGTCCCAGGTGATGTTCCAACCCCATTTCGGCCGCATATTCGATCTGGGCTGCCGAGCCGCCGAACAACTGAGTGGCTGCGGCCGCTGCCATGGAACAGGCAACTCCGATCTCACCCTGGCACCCCACCTGAGCGCCCGATACAGAAGCGTTTTTCTTTACAATGTTACCGATTAAAGCAGCAGTAGCCAATGACTTTACAATTTTCGAATCCCGGAACTCATGCTTAGTCCTCAAATGATACAACACAGCCGGTAAAACCCCGGACGACCCGCAGGTAGGGGCAGTAACAATACGCCCTCCCGCCGCATTTTCTTCTGAGGTAGCCAGGGCATACGAATAGATAAAAGCACGACTTCTTAGAGAGCCTGCATAACTTTTGGCTTTGGTAAAATAAGAAGACGATTTCCGCTGAAGCCCCAGCCCTCCGGGCAGAACTCCCTCCGCATCGATACCCCGCTGGATTCCATCCATCATGGTCTCCCATACATCATTCAGAAAATTCCAGACTTCCTCGCCTTCCACCTCTTCCACATATTCCCAGAAAGCCTTTCCTGATCGTTGACACCACTGAAGGATTTCTGTCATGGAATTCATTTTATAAATACTATTTTCCGAAACTTCCGGAGTTTCTTCATTCGCCAGATCTCCCCCACCGATACTGAAAATTGTCCATTTATCAGTAACTTCTCCTTTTTGAACCGCCTCGAAAAGCATTCCGTTGGAATGAAAAGAGAGAAATACCTCCGGTTCCCAGAGAATTTCGACAGGAACAGGATTCAGAGCCTGGATAATCGCCTGGTCGGTAAGGTGCCCTTTTCCTGTAGCAGCCAGGCTTCCGTACAAAGTCACCCGGAAAGAGGCTGCTTCCGGATTTTTCTCTCTGAATAATTCCGCCGCCTTCTTAGGGCCCATGGTATGACTGCTGGACGGACCATTACCGATTTTATAAATTCTGCGAATGCTTTCCATGAAAATGTTACAAATTACAATTTTCGAGTTACAAATTCCCGAGTGTGTGCGAAAACAACTTTCAACCTGCAACTCACAACCGGTTATTATTTTAATTTTTTGTGTAAAGATAGGCGAAAGAATGTTGATTTGCAAAAAAGTTGTATATTTGTACGTCCAATCTAAAAACTGTTATTAATCTTTATAAAAACTAACAAAACATGAGAACACTTAAGTCTGCATTGGCATTATTTGTCGTTATTTTGTTGGCCTCCTGCCAACCGAAATCACAAACCCCTCAGAAGATAGACAAAAACATCGGTCTTCAATTGTATTCCCTGCGGGACGATATTAAAAGTTTTGACAGCACTGTCGATACGGTTGGAAAAATGGGATATAAATACATTGAAGCTGCCAGCTACAATGATGGTAAATTTTACGGTATGTCTCCCGAAGAATTCAAATCCAAATTGGACAAAGCCGGTCTGATCGCTCTTTCTTCTCACACAAACTATCGTCTGCCGGACGATCCCAGCACTGCGAAATGGGATGAAATCTGGACATGGTGGGACACTGCCATCGCAGCACATAAGGCAACTGGCATGAAATACATTGTAGCTCCCTCTATGCCGACTCCCAAAACATTGAAAGACCTTCAGATTTATTGTGACTATTACAATCAAATCGGTGAAAAATGTAAAGCTGCCGGCATGAAATTCGGTTATCACAACCACTCTTTTGAATTTGAAAAGATTGAAGATAAAGTCATGTATGAATACATGGTAGAGAACACAAACCCGGATCTGGTATTCTTCCAAATGGACGTATATTGGGTGGTTATGGGTCGTTTTGCTCCGGTTGATCTGTTTGAAAAATATCCGGGTCGTTTTGAAATCCTTCATATCAAGGACAGAAAAGAACTGGGACAAAGCGGAATGGTTGGATTTGATGCTATCTTCAACAATATCGATAAATCAGGAGCCAAATACCTGATTGTTGAAGTAGAAAGATACAGCAAAGGTTTTACTCCGGTAGGAAGTGTAAAAGCCAGTCTGGATTATTTACTGGAAGCTCCTTTCGTAAAAGCTGATTATTCAGTAGCTGCAAAATAAAAGAATAAAATATCCATAAAAAAATAGGCGCATCCGATTTGGAACTGCGCCTATTTTTTTATCCGATTTTTAATTTTTCAATCCACTTTTATTTATTGTTTTCAATCCATTTCCGGGCATTGACGAATGCTTCGATCCAGGGAGTAACTTCGTCCTGTTTACGATCAACCGGATAGTGTCCGCATTGCCAGGGGAAAACAGACCGTTCAAGGTGAGGCATCATGGCCAGGTGACGTCCGTCTTTGGAACAAATCCCGGCTACAGAATAATCCGATCCGTTCGGGTTGGCAGGGTATGAATCATACGCATATTTGGCTACGATGTAATATTTCTTTTCCTCCATAGGTAGTCTGAATTTTCCTTCTCCGTGGGCCACCCAGATTCCTAATTTACTTCCGGAAAGGGATTCGAACATAACCGATTTATTTCTGGGAATTGTCAATGAAACAAACTCCGATTCGAATTTATGAGAATCGTTATGCTTCATACTGGATTTCTCCTTGTGACGGGGATTGATCAGGTTCAGCTCCAGCATCAACTGGCAGCCATTACAAATACCGAGGCTCAGGGTATCCGGACGGGCATAGAATTTATCCAATGCAGCCTTTGCCTTCTCATTGTAAAGAAATCCTCCGGCCCAACCTTTGGCAGATCCCAACACATCCGAATTAGAGAAACCTCCGCAGAAAACAATCAGCTGAATATCGTCCAGCGTTTCCCGCCCGGATGCCAAGTCTGTCATGTGTACATCCTTAACATCGAACCCAGCCAGATAAAGTGAATAAGCCATTTCCCGGTCTCCGTTCGTGCCTTTCTCCCGGATGATTGCAGCCCGGACGCCTGAATTTGTTTTCCGGTCAGGAGAGATTCCGTATTGCATCAACTTTCCGGTGAAGTTCTTATTAAATCTAAACTGCAAAGGTTGTTGCTTATAATTCTCAAAACGGGCTTTAGCGCAATCTTCTCCACTTTGTTTTCTGTCCAGGAGATAAGAAGATGCATACCATACATCACGCATGTAATCAATTCCGAAATGGTACTGAGCGTCGTCTTTGGAGAGCAGGATATGACGTTCATTGGTCGGACGACCGATACACGCATATGCAATTTCCCGTTCGTTCAACAGTTTTTCCACCATTTTCCGGTCACGGACCTGAATCAGGATACCCGGATTTTCACTAAACAAGATCTTAATCAGGTCTTTTTCTTTGATTTTATCCAGGTTTATTTCCAATCCTCCGTCTACATTACTGAAGCACATTTCCAGCATGGCTGTAATCATACCACCGGCAGAAATATCATGACCGGACAGGATCAATCCTTGTTCGATCAAATCCTGGATCGTATTGAATGTCGTTTTGAAATAATCAAAATCCTGAACGGTAGGGACTTCATCTCCCAGGCAGTTCAGAGACTGAGCCAATGCTGATCCGCCCAATTTGAAGGCATCAAAAGAAAAATCAATATAATAAAGGAAAGTCGAACGCTGATTCAACAAAACAGGAGAAACAATTTTACGAATGTCCGAAACCTCAGCTCCTGCCGAAATGATCACGGTACCTGGGGCATATACCTTGTCTTCTCCGTATTTCTGGGTCATCGACAAGGAGTCTTTTCCTGTAGGAATATTGATTCCCAGTTCACATGCAAAATCAGAGCAGGCTTCCACCGCCTGATACAAGCGGGCATCTTCGCCCGGATTTTTACAGGGCCACATCCAGTTGGCACTCAAGGATATGCTGTTTATTTTATCAGCCAGAGGAGCAAAAACAAGATTAGTCAAAGCCTCGGCAACAGCCATCACCGAACCGGCTGCCGGATCGATCAGCGCTACCTGGGGTGCATGTCCGATGGAAGTGGCAATTCCCGATTTTCCACGGTAATCCAGTGCAACGGCTCCCAGATCACTCAGGGGCAACTGAATTTCTCCCTGGCATTGTTGACGGGCTACCTTACCCGTAACTGAACGGTCTACCTTATTGGTCAACCAGTCTTTACAAGCGACAGCCTCCAGCTGCAATACATTTTCCAGGTATTCATGCAAATGAGAAACATCGTATTTCAAGGGTCTGAAACGTTCCTCAATTGTCATATCATTCATAACCGTACGGGGTGGCTTTCCGAAAAAGTCCGCCAGTTGCATGTTCAACGGCTTTTGTCCATCTTTTTGTTCGAAAACAAACTGCATATCTCCGGTGGTTTCTCCAACCACATACATAGGAGAACGTTCTCTTTCTGCAATTTTCTGTACCCGTTCCAGGTCTTCTTTTTTGAGCAGTAAGCCCATACGCTCCTGGCTTTCGTTACCAATGATTTCCTTGGCCGAAAGCGTCGGATCTCCGACCGGCAGTTTGGACATATCTATTTTTCCTCCTGTTGTTTCCACCAATTCGGACAAGCAGTTGAGGTGTCCGCCTGCTCCATGGTCATGAATGGAAACGATCGGGTTATTGTCGGATTCCGCCAGTGTCCGGATAACATTAGCTACCCGCTTTTGCATTTCCGGATTAGCCCGTTGTACAGCATTCAGTTCGATACCGCTGGCATATTCTCCGGTATCCACCGAAGAAACGGCTCCTCCGCCCATACCAATCCGGTAATTATCTCCACCAAGGATCACTACGTTTTCACCTTTTGCCGGTTCCCCTTTCAGTGCATCTTTTCTCATTCCGAATCCGACACCACCAGCCAGCATGATCACTTTATCATACGCAAATTTTTTCCGGTTTTCTTCGTGTTCGAATGTTAGCAACGAACCACAGATCAGGGGTTGGCCGAATTTATTTCCGAAATCGGAAGCACCGTTGGATGCCTTGATCAGGATCTGTTCCGGAGTCTGGTACAGCCATTTGCGTGGCGGCATAGATTCTTCCCACTCCCGGCCTTCTTCCGTCCGGGGATACGAGGTCATGTAAACGGCAGTACCCGCAATAGGCAGTGACGCTTTTCCTCCTCCCAGACGATCCCGGATTTCTCCTCCGGTTCCGGTTGCAGCACCATTAAAAGGCTCTACAGTTGTAGGAAAATTATGGGTTTCAGCTTTCAGGGAAATCACAGTTTCAATATCCCGGGTAGCAAAAAAATCAGGTTTATCTCCGGAAACAGGAGCAAATTGCTCTACTACCGGTCCCTGATTGAAAGCCACATTATCTTTATAAGCCGAAACCAACCGGTTGGGGTTAGCCTCGGATGTTTTTTTGATCAGTTTGAATAGCGTACTTTCTTTCTCTTCTCCGTCAATAACGAAAATACCGTTAAAAATTTTGTGACGGCAATGTTCCGAATTAACCTGCGAGAATCCAAACACCTCGCTATCCGTCAGTTTTCGTTCCAATTTTTCACTCACCCGGTTCAGGTAGTCAATTTCTTCCTGGCTGAGTGCCAACCCTTCCTGCTGATTGTAGGCAGCGATATCATCGATATAAAGAATGGGTTCCGGTTTTTTATTAATCGTAAAAATATCTTGTCCTATACCGTTATAAATCCGTTGCAGCATGGGATCGTGGTCTGAGTCTTTTCCGGCAACTGCAAAAAACTCCTCAATACGGGCAATCCCCGGAACCCCCATATTCTGAGTAATTTCTACGGCATTGGTACTCCATGGAGTAACCATTTCACGACGAGGACCGGCAAACCAGCCATCGATATTCTTCTTGTTGATTAATTCTGCATCGGAAAAAAGCCAGATTAATTTTTTAGTATCACCTTTAGAAGGTTTTATTGCCATATCTACGGCAATTATACTGTTTGTTACGGTTCTAAAAAAAAGAATCATTGTTGGAAAGAATGTTTATGTTATCTTTAGTGGGACAAAGGTAATCCTTTTTTATTGAAACCCCAACGACAAATTAGGTAAATTCAGCGTTTCATGGGGTGTTGTCGGCTGACTCAACTGCCAGCTTACAGGATAAAAACGATCCTTTTGCAGCTGAATTTCAGGAAGTGTTTGTCTGTAAATCAGTTGAGGAACCTGACGACCAATTCCCAAAGGCATCGTTTTTTTGAAATTATTGAAAAATTTTACCAACAATTGATTTTTTCCTTTTTTTAGACTGAGCAGAACAACATCCTTCATCTGATCTTTTTTCAGCGGATTATTATGAAGCAAAAGCATTTTTCCGTTCAAAGCCACGCATACTCCATCTCCGGAAACCAGTGAAATAAGAACCGACTGATCGCTTGGGGAATTGATTTCCTGAAAAACATAATACGATTCGGACATACCTGCAGGCAGGGAGTAAACACTATCGTTCTTCCAACTCATTAATTTCCAGGCGGTCTGATGTTTCCCCCAGGGCTGAGTAATATCTACCGTCTTCCTGGAGTCAGGCGTCATATTCATGCCTTCGGCCAATGGTCCCTGCAGGTACAAAGGACTCCAATTCAATTTATCCGGCTCTTTGTTTATGGACATCTGCACTCCCCGGTTCAGCGTCAGAACATGTTTTTGTTCGCCGAACTGCAGGTCGACGGACCGGTCCTTTTCTTCTTCCGTATAATACAAAACCGGGACAACCGTTTGATTTTCAGACACCTGCAATGTCCACGCTTCCCGGATCACGCTTTGAAAACGGGTGTTATAGTCAATCCCGCTATTGCTGTAATACTTGAATGCATTGTGTTGGTTCAATACGGTTTTCTTTTCATCCAACACCATCAGATTAATCGGAGGAGTAATGAAGTCCCCATCAAACGAAACCTCTATTACCTTGGCAACTTCCTGTTTCAGATTAAAATGATCCGGTAACCGGATGACCAGGCCGGTATCTTCCATCTGATACGGACAAATAATATTTTCTCCTACAGACTTGACGTTCAACATGGTTCCTTTGATACCCGGCAGCATAATGGTTCTGTTTTCCGGTATGGAAAACACATTCAGGTATATTTTTCCCGATTTCGAGGTAATATATCCCCAGTTGAAAGCAACATGAAACGGATCGGCCTGAGTATCATAAATCGCTTCTCCGTACTTTTTCAGCCATTCTCCGATGGAAAGCAAGACCTGCTGTTCATACTCAACGACCGAACCGTCACCCCGAAGCCCTATGTTCAGTAAATAATTTCCCCCGCGGCTGACTACACGCACCAGACTGGTCAGTTTTTCCCTCACCTTTTCAGCTTCCGGAACCCGTTCCTGCCAGGAACGATAGCCCCATGTTTCAGGAAAAAACGAAGCAGGAGATTGCCAGGGAACTCCAATGATGTAATCCGGTTCCTGATTATCGCCCATAATCATGAAGTCACCCCTATCATTGCCCAGACGGCTCCCGATCATACAGTCCGGCTGTATTTCATGAACCAGTTTTCGCAACTCCGAACTCTGATCCAACGAATAAGATCCCATATCAAACCACAACTCGGAAACCGGACCATAATGGGTCAACAATTCTTCTATTTGTTTCTGATTATATTCGAAATGTTCGGGAGTTATCACATCCGAGTTATGATGAGAAATGGGAGCTGCCTGAGGATAATGCCAGTCGATATTGGAATAATACAATCCAAATTTCAGTCCGTGTTTTTGACAGGCATCAGCCAGTTCTTTCAGAACATCCCGCTTAAAAGGAGTGGCATCTACTATATTAAAATCAGTGTATTGGGAATGGTACATGCAAAAACCGTCATGGTGCTTGGAAGTCATAACGATCGACCTCATCCCTGCATTTTTCGCCAACAGAGCGATTTCGTCCGCATCCCACTCCAGCGGATTGAAACGCTTGGCTATCTGTTCATAAACATCACTGTAAATACCGGCATGGGCCTGGATCTGCTCACTCAATCCGTAGGTAACCTGTTTTCCGTTCCAGACACCGCCCAACTCAGCATACAATCCCCAGTGAATAAACATGGAATATTTGTTGTTTTTCCAATCCTTTAAAGCATCCGGATGAATTTGAGCCACCAAACCGGGCATCGAGCAAATCCATACAAAAAGAAATAAAAATCGAAAAAGAACCAATTTCAAAATCTTGTAAGATAATAGTTTATTCAACGGTTGCATAACAGGTACTTTATTGTTGAATTACCTGGATAATTCGTTTATCAAACGCCTGGCATCATTAACCAGTTGTTCAACGGGAGTTTCCGGTTTTGGGAAAACATTGAATCCGGCAAGCATCTTCTCTATTTTCTTTAATTTGGCATCCGAAATAAGCGTTCCGACCTGACTCAATTCATGGCGGATAATACGAAGTTTCTCAACATTCTGCATACCTTCCAACAGTCGTTCCATCCGGATAGATCCACGGTTTTCCGGATACACATAGTAAGTATCTCCAGCGGGCCAGGTACGGAAACGGCTATCCTGCAACGGATTTTCCACCCAGGAATTATAAGCCCAGCGGGAAAAACCGTCAAAACCGGCTGCTTCGGCAAAATAAATGTTATAAGCTGCTTCGGCAGGAGGAGAGAAAGTAAATGCATTGGGAAACTTATGGCTACAGCAAACGTAATAAATCGTATTGAGTCCGTTATCCTTACGGTAAGTCAGGTCTTCCGGCTCAATGGCAGATCCGTATGAAGTACTGATCTCCTTCAGGAAAGGATATTCTTTATAACTTTTATGGTTATCCGAAAGTGCAATCCCCAATTCCGGGGCCTGTTTTTGCAAGAAACCAATCGTTGCCTTCATGGTTACCGGATCCCGTTCGTCCATGGCAATATTGGTTTTTTCCAACCAGGACTTACTTTTCAGGTGAGATTTGAAATCTGCAATAAACGGAGTCCAGAGCTCTTCAAACACAGGTTTTCCGGGTATTGCCTGTACCGTTACTTTTTCTCCCGTGGCTTCATCGAAATAGTCCAGTTCGTTGTTCCAGGGAACCATTGAATAGCAATTGATCTGCTTTGTCACACCCAGATCCATCATAAACTGTACCCAGCGATCAAAAACACTATAATCGTATTTCCATGTACCATCGGCTTTTCTGGTCCAGGTAATCATATCGGCATACCGATCATAACACTGTCCGTTCCAGGGATCTTTATTCAACGTAGCCGTAATAACCTTTTGTCCGGCATCCGCCAATCGTTTCATCACGGAGCGCATGTATTCAAAATGCTGGTCGCTCCAAACCGGAACCTGGTGATAGCGTGCCACAGCCGCCGGATGTTGCCATAAATCCAGGTGGAATGTCCATTCGGCCACAGGAGGAAGAGTCCTGTCCAGCACTTCCAGGTTCAGGTTAAATTTCTTTTCAACCGATTTCCCATTTGCTTTGGCATATACAATCAGGTTACCTTTATATAATCCGGCTTCTGCTGTACGGGGAACATCAATCGATATCCATACCGGACGTACGGAGTTTGCTTCCATATTCATACATTCGACATGATCCAGTACATCTGCGGAAAGCGAAGAGTCAAAATTTTCCGGCTTCCGGTATCCGCATCCATTAGCAAATTCATCGGTCATTACATACCGGACAAAATGAGTATGTATCGCTTCTGAAGTAATTTTATTTTTCCCTGATTTCAAGTCGGTTACCTGAATTTCGACCTGTTCTGCCGGAACCGTTGTCCAGAACACTAACTGGGCTGAAGCCCGCTCTCCTTTCCATGCGGTATCTTCCCAGTAAATCAGTTTTTCTTTCATGGGAGGAACTTCATGTTTGGCATAACGCACATCAATGCTTCCAAAACAGGCATTAAATCCGGAATTTACATTTTCCCACCCGGCACCTACCGGTTTAGGGTCCGGTAATTCTTCATAGGTAGAGCAGTCTTTTAATGGACGGGAAGGTTCGCACGCAATGAGCAATATCATTGAAAATGCGAATAAAATGAGTTTTTTCATGGGAATTTTATTTAGTAAAGACTTGAAGCTTCAAAGTTAGTCATTTTACCTTGTTCTGACAAACAGAAAGAAAAAAACATGTAGCTTACATCGCTTACCGGACCTGCTCCATGACTCTTTTCACCGCATCATCCAATTGAGCTTCCGACTCCAGACCGAGTGTCATGCAGTGAATATTTCCTTTGGAAAGAGCGAATGTAATGGATTGCTGACGCTCTTCATCCTTAATGTGCTTACCTTCTCCGAAAATCTTCATACCAATAACGCCCTTGCCGTTCTCTTTGGCCTTTGCCAGAATGGCGTTGACGGCTTCCGGGGTCCCATCCATGGATGTGCCAAACGGATTGAGCCGGGCCATAATCACATCAACCCAGGGGTTCACAGCTGCTTCAGCCAGGGCATCGATGTTGTGACACGAGACACCGACAGCTTTGATTATGCCTTTTTGTTTGGCTTCCGAAAAAGCATCCATATAATACTTCCGGGTTTCGTTCCAATTACCCTGCATCATGCAATGCATGAGAACAATGTCAAAATAATCAGTTCCTATCTCCGACCGGAAGCGGTCGAGGGTTTTATCTACGGGTTCAATTTCATCCGAACCATCTTCGTGCGTCCAGATTTTGGTCAGCAATGTTACTTTTTCCCGGGGCAGGCTTTTCAGAGCGGCTCCCACATACGGATGCGAGCCGTATCCGTCGGCCATGTCATAAAAATTGATTCCACGATCATAAGCATGATGAGCCAGTTTCACAAATTTTTCCATACCCAGGCGGGTCTGATTCGATCCTTTATTATAACCAACGGTTCCAGTTCCCATGGCGATACGGGAAACAGTCAACCCCGTTGCACCAAGCTTTACTTTGTCGACAACAAGAGGGTCCGGGACCATAAAACCCATGTTAACAACTCCGGAACCGATAACAGAAAGTCCTGCTACTCCGGTTAACCCTGTCCGGATAAATTTACGCCGATTCATTTTATTCATAATATGTTGTTTTAACAGGTGATCTATCTGACTCCTGCAACATTCATCTTCAATGCATACAGGTATTCCGAAGCTGTAATAAACAAGGTTTTCATGTCTTTACCTCCAAAACAGACGTTAGCAGTCCACCTGGCCTCAACCGGAATATGTTCGATCTGTTCACCTTTGGAATTAAAAACAGTCACTCCTTTTCCGGTAAGGTATACATTACCGTCCTTGTCGATGGTCATTCCATCCGATCCCAACGAAGCAAACAGTTTTTTGTTTGTTAATGATCCGTCGGGAAGAATTTCATAGCTATATGTCTTGTTCGCCTTAATATCAGCTACATAAAGTAATTTTCCGTCAGGAGTTCCGATTATTCCGTTGGGTTTTTCCAGGTCGTTAGCCACCGGGATCAGTTTCTTTTGACCGGGAGAAAAAAAATAGACATATTCTCCCTGTTGTTGCATTTGAGGATCACGTGTCCAATAATCACGCACATAAAGCGGATCTGTGAAATAAATTCCACCATCGGGACGGATCCACAAATCATTAGGACCATTCAATTTTTTACCATCAAACCCCGAAACTAAAACAACATGATCACCGTTTTTGTTGATACTCCAGATTTCATTATCAAGATCTGAACAAGAAATTAAATTTCCTTTCTTATCAAAATAAAGACCGTTAGCGCGCCCGGAGCTAGTATGAAAAACGGTTAGTTTGTCATCAACCGACCATTTCAGGATACGGTTGTTCGGTTGATCCGTAAAATAAACATTCCCTTTTTTATCTGCAGCCGGTCCTTCGGTAAAACGAAATCCTTCCGCTAATCTTTCCACCCGGGCTCCAGGGGCAATAACAGAGCTGGTTTCCTGGCCGGAAAGAGCAAAGACTGCAGTGATTAAAAATACGCAAACAACGATCTGTTTCATGCTTGTTATCTATTTCCGGGTGAAGTTACTTATTTTTTTTGCAAATAAAAAAAATCGGGAAAATTTCGTCAAAGGATCCGGAAAATCTTTTTTTATCTTTTGAGACTTAAAAATAAATAAATTTCCCCGATTACTGTTTTTTTTATGAAATATAATCTAAATGTAACCCATATTGTAACCCTTTCCCATTTATATTTGAGATATTCTTATTCCGCTTTTTATTGGACATAAGCTAAAAATCTATTTTTATAAATTTAATACATTATGAATGCAGAAAAACAAAACAAGGGATGAACTCGCCTTAATTTCCCGAAGGAATCCTGCTACAAGGATTATTTCTTTATTTAGTAAATCATTTTATTAACTTAAATCCACTTTATTATTTTATGAAACAAAACGGCAGTTTAGTACAACAAAGGA
The DNA here is from genome assembly GCA_031553885.1 of Bacteroidales bacterium. GTDB lineage: Bacteria > Bacteroidota > Bacteroidia > Bacteroidales > Azobacteroidaceae > JAVBKV01. Next base: position 45,763 of record JAVBKV010000002.1, on the reverse strand, counting down.
ATGTGTCGCTACTGGCATTGGCTTTTCTGTTGCTGGTCGGTTTTTTCAGTTGTAAAGACGACAACAATGGAGATGACCGTCCAACCTACGATCCTACCAAACCTCTTGTATGTAATGAATTTCTTCCCGATAGCGGAGGCGTGGGAACCCAATTGATTATCCGGGGAGAAAACTTCGGTTCAGATCCCGATCTCGTCAAAGTATTTGTAAACAATAAAACAGCCACTGTGATCGGAGTAAACGATACGCGTATTTATGCGGTTGTACCTTCCAGAGCCGACACCGGCCAGGTAAAAGTTCTCCTGGGAGAAGGTACCGGAGCTCAAACCTACACTTTTGAGAAAAATTTCAATTATTTGTTCCGGCAAAACGTTTCCACCCTTTGCGGTCATACTGACAATGACGGAAACAGCAAGGTGGTTGACGGTACGCTAGCGGAAGCCTGGATCAAAGATCCCTGGTACATCAGTGTGGATTCCGAAAACGAACTATTTGTCCTGGAAGCCAACCTCGGGCTTCGCCGGATCGACCAGAACATGGATCAGGTAAGTACTCCTTTCCGCGTTTCAGGAGGTATCGGAAATATCCGTAGTTCGGATTTTTCTCCCAACGAAGATACGTTGTACATCACTAATGACCGTGGAAGCTGGAATGACATCGGTATTTTTACGGTTACCCGTGGCAGTGGATTCATGAATCCCAAAGAATACCTGAAATCGTATCAGGCGAATGGTGTCGCTGTAAACCCGATTGACGGGGAAGTTTTCTTTAATAGCTATTCAGGAGGATATTTGTATCGCTGGGACAAGGTCAAACAGGAACGGGTGGAAGTACTAACCCTTGGAGAAAATTCCTATTCTGCACTTGCTTTCACTAAAGATGGTAAGACGTTGTATATCATGAGTACGAACAACCAGGTTATTTATTCCATCCAGTATGATTTCTCCAAAAAGAAATTAATTCCCGAAACCCAGATACTGGTTGCGGGTAAAAAATTTGAAAGAGGATGCGTGGATGGAATTGGAAGCGTGGCCCGTTTCGATGCGGGTGACTGCGGTGGAACGACAGACGACGAAGGAAACCTGTTTTATGCGGATGTAAACAACCATGTGATCCGGAAGATCACTCCGGACGGAGTAGTAACCGTATATGCCGGTACTCCCAAGCAGGCAGGTTACCTGGATGGTCTCCCTCTGAAGGCCAAATTCAATGCTCCTCACCATGTAAGCTGGGGTAAAAACGGAGTGCTTTATGTAGCAGACACAAAGAATCACCGGATACGTCGTATATTGATTGAGTAGGAATCTGATGTCTAAAACTATTAAGAATAATATCTATGAATAATCTTAAGAAACTATTTTTTCTGGCAGGAATGCTGAGCTTGTCGCTTGGCTTATTTGCTCAGAAAGCGAAAGAAATTGTCGTCACCGGAACCGTGTCTGACGAAGCGAAAGAAACATTGATCGGAGTTTCTGTTTCGGTAAAAAACCAGCCAGGTTTTGGTGTGATTACGGATGTGAACGGAAAATATAAAATCAAGGTGGGCGAGAATGAAATATTGATTTTCTCGTATGTCGGATATAAAGACACCGAAGTTCCTGTTGCCGGAAAAACAACAATCGACGTAATACTCAAGGTGTCAGACTATGCCCTGGAAGAAGTAACGGTAGTAGCTTCGGGAGTACAGCGAAAAGTGAGTACAACGGCAGCCATCACCAGTGTCGATGTGACAGCCCTTAAAAATGTACCTACAGCCAACCTGAGTAATGCATTGGCAGGAAACGTAGCAGGTATTATTGCCATGCAAACAAGCGGCGAACCGGGAAACAACTATTCGGAGTTCTGGATCCGGGGGATCAGTACTTTCGGAGCCAATTCCAAGGCCCTGGTGTTGGTCGATGGGATCGAACGCGACTTCAACCAGGTCAATGTGGAAGACATCGAATCTTTCTCTATCCTTAAAGATGCTTCGGCTACAGCTATTTACGGACAACGCGGAGCGAATGGTGTGGTTATTATAACGACCAAAAGAGGAAAAGAAGGAAAGGTTAGAATCGATGCTAAAGCAGAATACGGGGTCAAATCAGCTTCCCGGACACCCAAATATGTAGACGGTCTCACCTATGCCAGGCTGGCTAATGAAGCCCGCTTGTCCCGGGGACAGGATCCGAAATATTCCGATTCGGAACTGGATATCATTCAATACGAACTGGACCCGGATCTTTATCCCAACATCGACTGGTACGATACCATGCTGAGAGATCAAACCACCAATTTCCGTACCACATTAAGCCTCAGCGGAGGAGGATCTCTAGCCCGGTATTATATTTCAGGAGCTTATTACAACGAAGAAGGTATTTACAAAACAGAACAAAACAAGTTGTATAATGCTAATGCCAATTTCAAACGTTATAATTTCAGATCGAATGTAGAACTGGATATCACTAAATCTACCGTTTTTGAACTTGGTGTCGGAGGCTGGATTGAAGATCAGAATAAACCGGGATACAATCCTTCAACGGAAGACTTCTGGAAATCATTATCCTGGATGTCGTCCGTTACGGTTCCCATCATTTATTCAAACGGACTTTATCCCACTTATGGTTCCGGAGATTACATAAATCCTTATGTGCTGATCAATGAAACCGGATTCCGAACTACATGGAAAAACAAACTGGAAACTAATGCCGCCATCAAACAAAAATTGGATTTCGTAACTCCCGGATTGAATATGTATGCTCGTTTTTCTTATGATGCGACCAATTATAATGAAATAGTAAGGCGGAAATTACCTCGCCTATACCGGGCCGAAACCCAACGTGACGGACACGGAGATATGGTTATACGGAAAATTACCGATGGCTATCCTCTGGAACAGGAAAGTTCCGCGAACGGCGACCGCCGGTATTATGGAGAAGTAAATCTCAATTACGACCAGATCTTTAATCAAAAACACCGGGTTACCGGGTTACTACTTTATTATCAACAGGAATATACTTTAAGCAGTGCCGGCTCCAATGTTATTTTAGCCATTCCCAAAAGAAATCTGGCATTATCAGGGAGAGCTACTTATTCTTACGACGATCGTTACCTGACCGAATTCAACTTTGGCTATACAGGTACCGAAAATTTTGAGAAAAACAAACGTTTCGGATTTTTTCCTGCGATCTCTGTCGGATGGTTGGCATCGAATGAAACATTTATCAAAGAAAACGCACATTGGCTTAATAATTTGAAATTCAGAGCCTCATGGGGACAGGTGGGAAATGACAAAATGCCCGATGCAACGGATATTGACGGAATAAGAAGAGAAAAACGTTTTCCCTATATTTCGCTAGTTAGTGGAGCCGACACTCCGGGTTACAGTTTCGGAGAATATGGACAAACAGGTGTTGGTGGCGTTCAGATCGTAACATTAGGTACACCTAACCTGACCTGGGAAATTGCAACAAAAATCAATTTAGGAATAGATTTGGAATTATTTAATAAATTTTCACTGACTGCCGATTTTTTTAAAGATGACCGGGAATCCATTTTTATGCAACGGGAATATGTTCCTTATGCAGTGGGATTAACTCCCAAACAAATCCCCTGGGCCAATGTCGGAAAAATGAACAACAAAGGAATCGATGGTAATGCCGGGTACTCCGATAAAATAGGACGCGTAAGCTTTACGCTCAGAGGTAATCTTACCTATACTAAAACAAATGTACTGGATTACGACGAACCGGATAATGCCCTTACTTACCAGATGACCAAAGGTTATCGTTGGGAACAAACCCGGGGACTAATCGCATTGGGACTGTTCAAAGACGAAGAAGAAATCAAAAACAGTCCGGTACAGACTTTCATGACCGATGTGCTGCCTGGTGATATTCGTTACAAAGATGTAAATGGAGATGGTAAAATTGATGATGATGACGTAGTACCTATTGGTTATACAAAAAAACCGGGTGTCATCTATGGTTTTGGAGGAAGCATTTCATGGAACGGCTTTGATTTCAATGTACTGATGCAGGGATCCGGAAACTACGACTTTTTTGTCGGAGGAAAGAACTCTGACCAGAGTAACGGGGTATTTCCGTTTGTAGAAGGAGATGTAGGAAATGTCCTGACTGCAGTGGCTAACCCTAACGATCGCTGGATTTCCCGCGAAATATCCGGAACCGCGGATACTGAACGTGCGGATGCGCTTTTCCCTCGGCTGACATACGGTCCGAATGCAAATAACAACCGGGAATCCACTTTCTGGTTAAGAAACGGACGTTATCTCCGCCTGAAAGAACTTACGGTCGGTTATACTCTGCCTTCAAAACTGACCCGTAAACTCATGATCGAGAAAATGCGTATATACGCCATCGGTTATAACCTGGCTGTTTGGGATAACTTCGGTTGGTGGGATCCGGAAATCGGAAGTAGTAACGGAGCTAAGTATCCGATCCAAAAAACGGTTTCCTTAGGATTACTGTCAATTTCTAACTTGATTATTAAACTATAATACATTTTTCGTATGAAAAAGCTATTTAATATTCTATTAATTGCCGTAATTGTCGGATTCAGTTCCTGTGACGACTATCTTTCGGTAGACAAATACCTGGGTGATATGTTACACCAGGACACTATTTTTGTCCGGAAAGATTATACGGAACAATGGTTGTGGAATACCTATTCCTACATGAACAATAAAGGGGCGGAAATTACCAATAAAGGACAAAGCGCTTTTATTTTCGCCTCCGACGATGTGTTTACCTGCGACTGGACCATGATGATCTCCAAGTATCAGAACTGCGAATACAGCGCTAGTCAGCAACAAAATGAAGACCGTTGGGGATGGCTGTACGAGGGAATCCGGAAAGCTTCTCAGTTTATTTATAACGTGGACCGTTGTCGTGAATTGACAAGTAACGAACGGGAAGATTTAAGGGCTCAGGCACGTTTTTTACGGGCTTATTATTACTGGATGCTGATCAAGCAATACGGTCCTGTACCTCTTATGCCGGAACAGGGAATGGATATCAGTTTACCGTATAATGAACTAGCTCTTGCCCGGAATACCTACGATGAGTGCGTGGATTACATTTCTTCTGAATTTGCTAAAGCAGCACAGGTATTACCGGCTACACGCCCCCCGGCCTGGCTTGGACAAGCTACCAGAGGAGCGGCATTGGCTGCCAGAGCGAAAGTATTGTTGTATGCTGCCAGTCCCTTATATAATGGAAACACTCAGCTGAGTGGTCTGAAAGACGACCAAGGCCGGGTATTAATCAGCCAGGAATACAGCGAGGAAAAATGGGCGAAAGCCGCTGCTGCTGCCAAAGAAGTGATTGATTTAGGTGTTTATGAATTACTAACAATACCTCCAACCAGCAGCACATCTCCACTTCCCAAAGGCGTACCGACAGCAGCTTATCCCTTCGGCTGCGGTAATGTGGATCCTTTTGAATCTTACAGGCAGTGTTTCAATGGAGCAACCACAGCTTCTAATAATCCGGAGTTAATTTTAACAAGGCAACGATACAGCGGATATGATATTCTGGATATTGTCAAGCATGCTGTTCCCAAAGCCGACCTGGGAGGCTGGAATACCGTTTGTGTATCTCAGAAACAGGCAGATGCCTACCTGATGTGCGATGGAAAGAGTATTACCAGTCCAAGTACGGATTATCCTTACCAGTATCCCAACAAAGGATTCACGACATCGGCTTCGGAATACCCACACATGCCGGCACAGGTAAACCTGATGTACGCCAACCGGGAACCTCGTTTCTATGCATCCGTGGCCTTCAACGGAAGTGTATGGGAAAACCTGAGTACAACAGAATCCGGAAAGAAAAATCTCCAGGAATTCTATTACAAAGGCTCCAACAACGGAAAAACACTTTCCGAACCGGATTTCTATATCCGTACCGGTTTGGGATTGAAAAAATACTACAATCCCGACGATTCATGGAATACCGGAGGATCCCGGATCTATCGCGTAGAACCGACCATTCGCTATGCCGATGTATTGTTATGGTACGCCGAAGCCCTGAACGAATTGACTAGTGGAAAAACGTACAACATTACTAACTACGGAGAATTCGGAACCATCGAAGTGAAAAGAGAAGTAGGATCCATCGAAGATGCTTCAAAAACCGGACTACGTTATGCTTTCAGCCGGGTACGGTTCCGTGCCGGATTGCCCGACCTAACTGATGCCGTATACAACGATCCCAACCAGTTCAGAACTGCTTTGAAGCGTGAACGCCAGGTAGAATTGTTTGCAGAAGCCTGCCGTTATTTCGACCTGAGGCGTTGGAAAGACGCTCCGGAAGAAGAAGCGAAACCGGTAATGGGTTGCAATGTCGACATGATGAACACAGACGAACAGCGGGGAGCTTTTTATTATCCTCCGAAAGCAGCCGATATACCCAAGGTATGGCTGGCTAAAATGTACCTGTGGCCTCTTCCCACAGGTGAATTAAAGAGAAATGCCAAATTAACTCAAAATCCGGGATGGTAATGAAAACAAATCGAATCATGAATAAAATCAAATTTTATAGTTGTCTTCTTACAGCAGCATCGTTGATGGTTGCTTGCGAAGATCTTCCTGATGAACAATTTACGAAATATGCTAATTTTACCCGTAGCGACTATCAGGAATGGGTCATGGAATACGACCCGAGTGGAGAAGTAACTTCGGATGTCAGTATCTCTATTAGCGGGACATCAGTATTGTCCAAAGACCTGAAAGTGGAAGTGGAGCTGAATACGGCCAAGCTGGATTCGTTTAACTTTGAGAAGTTCAGGAATGAAACAGCTTTGTATTATGAAGTCCTACCTGAAGATTGTTACGAAATTGCTGATTACGGAACAACCATCAAAGCGGGTGATGAATTCGGACTGATGCCGGTTAAATTTCACCTGGATAAAATCAATAAATACAAGAACTATGTGTTACCTTTGTCTATTTTCAGGGTATCGGCCAACAGCATCGCTCTGTCGCCTTATTATTTCACCTTGATGAATATCGTATTAAAAAACAATTTTTCAGGACTTTACAGTTCTTCGTTAAAGTGTTACAGCCCGGATGACAAAAGTACGATCGAAGTCAAAGAAAATCAGATTTTACGGACAGTCGACGATAAAACCTGTTATTTCTATGCGGCTTTTATCGAAAGGGCAAACCAGATCAAAAAGGATTATGCTATTAATGTAAAGTTAAATGATGACATGACACTGACATTGACTGCCGTTAATCCGGATATTGATTTTAAGGCGAGTCCTTCGGATACAACACCTGATAAAGAGGTAAATGCAGCTGTAATAACACAGCTGACCGACAAGAAATCAACGATCAAATTATTTTTGAACTACAGTTATCTGGATAAAAGTGATCCCGGATTCCCTGTGAGACGTGAAATCAGCGGAAACATTATCCGGGAAGTGGTCCTTAAATGAAACTAAGAGCTAAAAACTAAGAACTAAGAATTAAGAATTGAAATTGTATTTTCAGTCCTTAATTCTTAGTTCTTAACTCTTAACTCTTAATTTTTAGTTACTAACGAATATAAATTCATATTTATGAAGTACACTTCCTTTTTCGGTATGATTTGCCTGACTGCTTTCATACTGTTTTCATCCAATCGTTCTGCAGAAAACGTATGTGAGGTGGTTGACCGACCCGACGTACAGGCAACCAATGTCAATTATGTCGGTAACCGGGCTCCTTTGATGCCTTCAGCTTTTATCAAACTTCCGGTAGGGAGTATCCAACCCGGAGGCTGGGTGAAAAAATACCTGGAGCTGCAACGGAACGGACTGACCGGACACCTGGGTGAAATCAGCGCCTGGCTGGAAAAAAACAACAATGCCTGGCTCAGTACGGAAGGCAAAGGCAATCACGGCTGGGAAGAAGTGCCTTACTGGTTGAAAGGATACGGCAATTTAGCTTATATCCTCAATGATCCGAAAATGATTGCGGAAACAAAAATATGGATCAATTCGGTGCTGAGCAGTCAACGCAAAGATGGTTATTTTGGTCCCTGGATTGAAAAAAACGGCAAACCCGACATCTGGGGAAACATGATCATGCTGTGGTGCCTGCAATCATACTACGAATACTCCCGCGACGAGCGGGTAATTCCTTTTATGACCAACTATTTCCGCTGGGAATTGAACCTGCCGGAAGATCAATTATTAAAAGATTACTGGGAGAATTGCCGGGGAGGCGATAACCTGTATTCCGTCTATTGGTTGTATAACATCACCGGCGACTCCTGGTTGCTCGAACTGGCAGAAAAACTTCACCGGAATACCATGAACTGGATGATGAAAGACAATCTGCCCAACTGGCACAATGTCAATATTGCACAGGGATTCCGGGAACCGGCTACGTATTACCTGCAAAGCCATGACCCCGATCACCTGAAAGCCACTTACAACAATCATTTCGAAATACGTAAACGCTATGGACAAGTGCCCGGCGGTATGTTCGGAGCCGATGAAAATGCCCGTCAGGGTTATACCGATCCCCGTCAGGGTGTGGAAACCTGCGGCATGGTGGAACAAATGGCTTCCGATGAAATCCTGATGCGTATATCGGGCGATCCTTTCTGGGCCGACCATTGTGAAGAGGTGGCCTTCAATACTTATCCGGCAGCAGTTATGCCCGATTTCAAATCCTTACGATACATCACCTCTCCCAACATGGTATTGGGAGATGATAAAAATCATCATCCGGGTATTGATAATTCCGGGCCTTTCCTGATGATGAATCCTTTCAGTAGTCGTTGCTGTCAGCATAACCATGCACAAGGCTGGCCGTATTATGCGGAAAACCTCTGGATGGCGACTCCCGATAATGGGTTGGTTGCTGCTTTATATGCCGAAAGCACAGTCAGTGCCAAAGTCGGTAACGGAATCAACGCCGTTTTATCACAAACGACGCATTATCCCTTTGATGAGACCATTAAAATTAATGTCCAGGTAGACAAGGCCACTACATTTCCCCTTTATCTCCGGATACCGGCCTGGTGCGCCAATGCGACGGTTAAAATAAACGGCAAAAAAATCAATGTAAAACCTTCCGCAGGAAAATACATTAAAATCAATCGTACCTGGAAAACAGGCGACCGGATCGAATTGCAATTACCGATGCAATTGCAGGTCAATACATGGATTGAAAATAAAAACAGTGTAAGTGTCAGTTATGGACCGCTGACTTATTCCCTGAAATTTGAAGAAAAATATCTTCGGAGAGACAGCAAAGAAACGGCTATCGGCGACTCCAAGTGGCAGAAAACAGCCGATCCTTCTCAATGGCCTTCTTTCGAAATTCATCCGGGAACACCCTGGAATTTCGCCCTGAATGTCGATCCTGACAAACCGGAAAAATCATTCAAAGTCGTAAAAAAATCCTGGCCTGCAGATGATTTCCCCTTTATTCAGCAACAGACGCCTATAGAAATAAAAACCAAAGGCTATCCGGTCGAAGGCTGGGAAATCGATCAGTACGGATTGTGTGCCATATTACCGCAAAGTCCTGTGACGGTAAACAGTCAACCGGAAGAGGTGACGCTCATTCCTATGGGAGCCGCCCGGCTAAGGATTTCAGCATTTCCAACTATAAGTGTAAAATAATTTAAAATTTTAGTATTATGAAAAAAATAAAATTTATTGGGATAATATTAGTTGTATGTCTCGGATTTATAGCTTGTAATGATGATGTCATTGAAACAACAGAAAAAGAATTTATAGAAATAATTGACATACCTATAATCAGGGTTGATGTAGATACGCAAATACCAGAAGAATTGAGTCTTAGATCTATTAATAATCAATTAGAAAATTCTTGTCCTCATAACTATCATGATATTCCTTATGCTTGTGCAATGGATACATTGAATCGAAAAATATATGTATGTATTTCCTCTGGAGTTCCTACAACTAATATGCAGTATATTCAAGTAAAAGTTAATCTAGAGAAGATAATAGAGATAAGGGTAACCCAAGGTATTGTCCATGAATGGGTTTGTATCGGATCTTTATCCGACTTTTCTCCTGGTTATTTTTATATTGATGTAAGGCAACTTCCCGAGTATGCTTCTTTTTATGATCCTTTGACGAGAGAAACAACTATTAGATATTATGGACCTGGAACTAACTGGTATGGATCTTTTGGTTTTACTTTAATGTATGATGCCGGAGGAGAATATGATGGGGGATATTATGGAGATTGTGGAATGATAGAATTTAAAGCCAGGCAGAAATCTACTAACTTTAATGTATATCCTGTAGTAGAATATGTTATTGATGTTGAAGGAAGAGGGAGCTATAGCGGAGGCTTTGGAGTATCAATGTATGGAAATAGTGGCTCCTCTGAAACCATCTCTGTTGGGAATCATGCCAGTCTCAGATATGAAATAAGATATCAAGTAAGTTATCCAGGTACTACGATACCATCAAAAGGCTATGTTTATAAGTCGGGGTCTATTTCTGCCAAACAAAAAATAGTTATTGATATTGGAGAATGTTAATGAGAAAAATAATTTCATAGAAATCTAAACAATCGGAAATGCTGAAACTTTCATCAAATAAATTATTCATATTACACTCATGAAAATCAAATTTTTACTTCCGGCGTTAGTGCTTGCTTTCTTTTCTACCACCGGCTGCACCGAAACGAGCAGTCAGAGCAAGCCCGTTAACAGCTTACGGGCTCCGGCTTATCCGTTGGTCACCATTGATCCGTATACCAGTTGCTGGTCTTTTACTGATAAACTGACCGATGCCTCCACCAAACACTGGACCGGAAAGAAGTTTCCCCTGATAGGAGCGATCCGGGTAGACGGAAAAACCTACCGATTTATGGGAGCAGAAGAGCCTCAACTGGTTTCTATTATCCCTATGGCCAATGCGCAAGCCTGGGAAGGACGCTATACGATAGAAATACCCAAAGATGGCTGGGAAAAACCGGCCTACAACGACCAGGGCTGGAAAACCGGAAAAGCAGCTTTCGGAACTCCTGAGATGCATGCGTTGGGAACGATCTGGACCACTAAAGACATCTGGGTACGCCGGGAAATCGAGATTACGGAAGACCTCAGCTCCGCTCAGCTATTCCTGAAATACTCACACGACGATACCTTTGAATTATTCATCAATGGCATCCGGGTGGTAAAAACCGGATACGAATGGCATAACGATGTAGTCCTGGAACTGAACGACGAAGTCAGAAAATCACTTGTTCAGGGAAAAAATATTATCGCGGCACACTGTAAAAACAAAACCGGAGGTGGTTACGTGGATTTCGGATTATTCAAAAACAAGAACACGGAAAAATACCTGGATCAGACAGCGACACAACTTGCGGCCAATGTATTACCGACCCGGACCATTTATTCGTTTGAAGCCGGCGGAGTCAACCTGGATCTGACCTTTACCACTCCGCTGTTATGCGATGATTTATACCTCTTGTCCCGTCCGGTCAGTTACATTGCTTACGATGTAACATCCAACGATGGCAAGGAACATGACGTTCAGGTTTATTTTGAAGCCACTCCGGAATGGGCGGTTAATACTCCCAACCAGGAAGTAGTCAATGACCGGAAGGAAAACGACGGACTCACTTACCTTTCTACCGGAACAAAAACACAAAACGTACTGGCAAGCAAAGGAGACGATATCCGGATCGATTGGGGATATTTCTATCTCGTGGGACAAACCAAGCCGAATGTCGCTATGATGACAGCCGAATATTCAGCTCCTAAAAAATTATTCACCCAACAAGGTTCCATCGAAAATTCCATCGACTCCTCCCTTTCGGGGAATATGCTGGAACAAATGCCGGCGCTGGCTTATTCGGAAAATCTGGGTAAAGTCAGTGGATCTGTAACTTCAGGTTACCTGATGATCGGTTATGATGACTTGTATTCCATTCAGTATTTTAAGGAAAATCTGCCGGCTTACTGGACGAAAGACAAAACCGTGAGTATTCAGGATGCTTTCAAAAGCGCTGTTACCGATTACAATTCCATCATGAAACGCTGTGTTGATTTCGACAACGACCTGATAAAAAAAGCCACGGCTGCCGGAGGCAAAGAATATGCCGACCTTTGCGCCCTGGCCTACCGTCAGTCCATTTCCGCTCACAAATTAGTAAAAGCGCCTAATGGAGACCTGTTATTCTTATCGAAAGAAAATTTCAGTAACGGTTCCATTGGTACGGTAGACATCACTTATCCTTCCTCTCCATTGTTCCTGCTTTACAACACGGAATTAGCGAAAGGCCTACAGAATCACATTTTCTACTACAGCGAAAGTGGCATGTGGCCCAAACCGTTTGCCGCTCATGACATAGGTACTTATCCGATCGGTAACGGTCAGACTTACGGTGGTGACATGCCGGTGGAAGAATCCGGTAATATGCTGATTCTGACTACAGCCATTGCTATCAGAGAAGGCAATGCCAGCTATGCGGAAAAACATTGGAATACACTCACTGTCTGGGCTGATTACCTGTTGGAAAAAGGTCTGGATCCGGAAAATCAACTCTGTACGGATGACTTTGCCGGTCACTTTGCCCATAACACCAACTTGTCTATTAAAGCCATTATGGGTATTGCCGGTTACGGAAAAATGGCGGCCATGCTGGGTAAAAAAGACATCGCCGATAAGTATACGAAAGCGGCCAAAGATATGGCTCAGCAATGGGTACAAATGGCCGATGATGGCGATCATTACCGCCTGACTTTCGATCAGCCGGGTACCTGGAGCCAGAAATACAACCTGGTATGGGATCAATTGCTGAAACTCAATATTTTCCCTAAAGAAGTGGCACAAAAAGAAATCAAGTTTTACCAGACCAAGCAAATCACTTATGGTTTGCCCCTGGATTCACGGAAAACGTACACCAAATCCGACTGGATCATCTGGACGGCTACCATGGCGCCGGATCAGGCTACATTCGAACAGTTCATTGCTCCGGTCTATAAATACGCCAATGAAACAGCGACCCGGGTTCCTATGTCAGATTGGTACGAAGCCACTAACGGTAAACAAGTAGGCTTCCAGGCCCGCTCGGTTGTCGGCGGTTATTTCATCAAAATGCTGGAAAAAGAATTGAAATAATTTCATTGAATTTTTATTTATGAAAACAATTTATTTCGTTGCCCTCCTTTTATTCTGCTGCCGATTATCAGAAGCGCAGGAAGTCCGTCCGGCTCCGGCTCCTCTTTTCCGGGATCCGGTTACTGATGGCGCTGCGGATCCGGTGGTGGTGTACAACCCCTTCGAAAAAGCCTGGTGGATGTTGTATACCCAGCGCAGAGCCAACCAGGAAACTGCCGGTGTAGCTTACTGCTACGGGAATAAAATAGGCATTGCCTATTCGGAAGATAACGGCCGTTCCTGGCGTTACAGAGGAACGCTGGACCTGGAAGTCGAAAAAGGTGAAAATACCTTCTGGGCTCCGGAAATTGTACTTCATAAAGGTACCTATCATTTATTCGTGACCTACATACGTGGTATTTCTGATCACTGGAGCGGCAAATCGAGAATGCACCATTATACCAGTAAAAATTTATGGGACTGGAAATTCGAAGGATATGTCCCTTTGTTGTCGGAATACGCGATCGATGCAACCATCTGCCAATTGCCTAACGGCGATTGGCGGATGTGGTACAAGGATAACAACAGATCCATGTATTCCGACAGTAAGGATCTGTTCAAGTGGACCAACTACCCCGAAGCAGCTATCAAAGACCAGGCTCATGAAGGACCTAAAGCGTTTAAATTCAAAGGGTATTACTGGATGATTACCGACCAGTGGGCCGGCATGGGCGTTTATCGTTCCGACGATCTGACCCATTGGGCGAAGCAACCACAACCCATACTGGACAAAGGGAGTTCGCGAAAAGACGATACACCCAGCGGAGCACATGGTGATGTAGTCGTAACCGGGGATAAAGCATATATCTTTTACTTTACACACCCTGGAAGAAAAAAACATACGGAAGATACTTACGATAAAAACGGCAATATTCCCTACGAAATCCGTCGTTCGTCTATTCAGGTCGCAGCCCTGGATGTAGTGAACGGAGAACTGATCGTACAGGACCGGGATAAACCCTTTGATTTTTATTTGCCTGATTTGGAATAATCGCAGGGACAGACCCGGTAGAATTGAGCCAAAAGCTATATATTTGGGACTTTTTTTAATAAGTATACATGAAAAACAACAAATTATTTCCGGTTTTATTATTGATACTCACAACTATATTCGGCTGTGAGGCTCAGGTTGTGGAGAAACAATTAAAGCCTGTGCCTTTTCAGGACGTTACGTTACAAGATAGTTTCTGGCTACCCCGCCTGAAAACCCAAAAACAGGTCCTGGTGCCTTTCGCCCTGGATAAAACCAAACCGGCTGTCGATAATTTGCGAAAAACAGCCGATTACCTGAAAGGAGTTCAGGGAGAATTACCTTTCCCACATCGTTTCGTAGCCTCCGATTTATACAAGGTTATGGAAGGTGCGGCTTATCTTTTGACCCTGGAACGTGATACGGCGTTGGAAAATCAAATGGACCGGATCATCGATATCATTGCGGATGCACAGCAATGCGATGGTTATCATTATGAATCGCATATTACCGGAGTATCTAAAAACACTGAACATTCCGGAGGAGGTGGAATGGGCGACAAACCTTATTCCTGGGTTGTTCACAGCCACGAACTTTACAACATGGGACACATGTATGAAGGAGCTGTCGCCTACTACCAGGCTACCGGGAAAGACAAATGGTTGCAGGTGGCTATTAAAAACGCCCGGCATATCGATCATGTTTTCTTTGAAGGAGATCCTGCCTATAACGACGGCAAACCGGTCAATCAGGCTCCCGGGCATGAAGAAATCGAGCTGGCATTGGTCAAACTGTTCCGGGTAACAAATGACTCTCTCTATCTTCAGCTGGCCAACAAATTCATCGATATCCGGGGAGTAACCTATCGACCGGAAGGAGAAGGGGTAATGTCGCCTGAATATGCACAGCAACACCTGCCCGTAAGAGAACAGACTGAAGCGGTAGGACATGCGGTAAGAGCTGTTTATCTGTATTCCGGAATGGCCGATGTAAGTGCTCTGACCGGAGATGAAAGCCTGCGTCCGGCACTGGACAGTATCTGGCACAACATCGTCGATACCCGCATGCACATTACCGGAGGATTGGGAGCTATTCACGGAATTGAAGGTTTTGGTCCGGAGTATGTGTTGCCGAACAAAGATGCCTACAACGAAACCTGCGCCGCTGTCGGCAATGTATTTTTCAACCACCGGATGTTCCTGCTGGAAAAAGACGGCAAGTACATGGACGTTGCCGAAATCGCCCTTTTAAACAATTCACTGGCGGGGGTGAACCTGGAAGGAAATAAATTTTTCTATGTAAATCCCCTGGAAGCAGACGGAACCACTCCGTTTAACCACGGCAGGCCAGGACGGTCTCCCTGGTTCGGAACCGCCTGTTGCCCGTCCAACATCGCCCGCCTGATTCCTCAGGTTCCGGGTATGATGTATGCGTATACCGGCGATGAAATCTATTGCGCCTTCTATGCCGGGAACTCCGTATCCGTTCCGTTGGAAAAAGGATCTGTTTCGCTGAAACAAGAGACCCGCTATCCGTTTGATGAACATATACGGGTAATTGTTGATCCTGAGAATCAGAACCAAGCATTTACCTTGAAATTCAGAATTCCCACCTGGACCGGGAATCAGTTTTCTCCGGGAAATTTGTATAAGTACATCGACAAGCCGACTGACAAATGGCAGTTGAAAGTCAATGGTAAGATCGTAAAAGGAACATTGGACAAAGGTTTTGTATCCGTTTCACGTTCCTGGAACAAAGGCGATAAGGTAGAACTTTTTCTACCTATGCCGATCCGGTACAATCAGGCCTCTTCTCTGGTAGAAGCCGACAGGGAAAGAGTATGTATTACACGCGGCCCACTGGTGTATTGTGCCGAAGATGTGGATAACGAAAGTTCCGTATTGTCGGCTTTTGTCCCGGAAACAAAAGGAGCAACGAGTTATCGTCAGAACGAAGGCATATTAAAAGGCATTGACTTTGTCAAGATTCCGGTTCGCGTACTGGATCAGAAAAAAGTAAAAAATACTTCCCTGAACCTGGTCCCTTATTATGCCTGGGACAACCGTACGGACGACGCCATGATCGTATGGTTTCCTCAAACCCTGGAGGTATTGAAATCGAGTCTCTTATTGGTAGACGAAAAAATAAAATCCATAGAAGCTTCTCACACATGGAAAGATGATGATGTCAAAGCAGCAGTAGATAATAAAATTCCATCCAATTCCTTTGACACTTCCATTAAACGATGGACCAGCTGGCCTCAGCAGGGAGAACCCCAATGGATGGAAATCGGATTTGAAAAACCGCTTGATATTCAAAGCGTATCTGTTTACTGGTATGATGACAAGGGAGGCGTGCAAGGCCCTCAATCCTGGAACCTGCAGTATAAAAACAAAGAAGAATGGCAGGATTTTCCTTTGTACGTAACCGATAGTTATTCGGTATTCAAGGACCAGTTCAACATGGTACATCCGGCCCAGACACTGGTTACTGACAAAATAAAAATCCGAATGATTCCAAAGACTGGAGCAGCAGTCGGGATATTGGAAGTGAAGATTGAAGAAGTAAAAAAATGATGATAATATGAAAAACCCTTTTTGTCTTCTTACATGGTCAGCGGTAACTATCCTGTGTTTATTCCTGACCACTTGTAAAAAACAGGAAAAAGAAGTCATAAAGAAACGGATTGAAATAAAGGCGGAGCCCTTTGCTCTTTCCGATGTCCGGTTGCTGGAAGGAAGTCTTTTCAAGAAAGCAATGGACCGGAATACCCAATGGTTATTGGATTTACAACCGGACCGCCTGCTCCATCGTTTTCATCAATATGCCGGGTTGACTCCCAAAGGAGAAATTTACGGTGGCTGGGAAAGCCAGGGAGTTTCCGGTCATACCCTGGGACATTATCTGTCTGCTTGCGCCAGAATGTATACTTCCACTGGAGATAATCAATTCAAAACGAGGGTCAATTACATCGTCAACGAATTGGCAATTTGCCAGAAAGCCCGGAAAACCGGTTATGTCGGAGCGATTCCGGACGAAGACCGTCTTTGGGACGAAATTTCCAAGGGAGAAATCCGGGCTAAAGCGTTCGAATTGAATGGAGTTCCGATTCCCTGGTATACCTTGCATAAATTATGGGCCGGACTCATCGACGCTTATCGTTATACCGACAATGAGCAGGCAAAGGAGGTCGCCGTAAAATTAACTGATTGGGCGGTGAAAACATTCGGAAAACTCACTGAAGATCAATTACGGCAAATGCTGATATGTGAACCCGGAGGAATGAGCGAAGCCCTGGCCGATATGTATGCCATTACAGGAAATCAGGTATACCTGGACCTGGCTGAGAAATTTTATGACAAAGAGATACTCGATCCCATGAAAGAAAACCGGGACGAGTTGGCGGGGAAACACTCCCGGACGCAGATTCCTAAAGTAATCGGGATTTCCCGTCTTTATGAATTGACCGGAAAACCGGAATATGAAGTCATTTCGCTTTTCTACTGGCAGCAAATGGCACATCATCATTCGTATCTCAACGGTGGAAACAGCGATCATGAACTTCTGGGCGAACCGGATCATCTCAATGATTGCCTGAGCGCTTACACTGCAGAATCCTGCAATACGCACTACATGCTGAAACTGACGGAATACGTATTCTCCCGTGACTTCCAGGGCCTTTGCATGGAATATTACGAACGGGCCTTGTACAACCACATACTTGCGTCCCAACACCCGGACGATGGAATGGTTTGCCGGTATACCCCCCTGGCATCCGGGACAAAGAAAACATACAGCAGTCATTTTGATTCATTCTGGTGTTGTGTGGGCACCGGGTTGGAAAATCACACCCAATACACCAACAATATTTTTTCCAAAAGCAATGACGACGGACTGATCGTTAACTTATTCATACCTTCCGTTGTACACTGGAAAGAAAAAAACATGGATATAAAAATAGAAACTCAATTTCCGGAAAGCAACATTGTAAAAATCAAATTTGAAGGAGAAAAGAAACATTTTCCCTTATACATCCGCTGGCCCCGGTGGGCGAAAAAAGACATCATAGCCCACATCAACGGAAAAGAAGAATTTTACGATATTGCACCCAATGATTATCTCTTTTATAAAGACCAGGAATGGGGAACAGGAGTCGAATTGACCCTGGAATTTCCTATGAATATTCACCTGGTATCCATGCCGGATAATCCGGACCGGATCGGTGTCTTTTACGGCCCCGTATTATTATCGGCCGGATTAGGTAACGAAGAAAACGTGTCAACTATTCCGGAATTCGTGCTACCGGCAAAAGAAATTGCATCCGCTATAACACCTGTCAAAGGTAAGCCGATTACTTTTACAACCCAGGCAGCAACCCGGCCAGCCGGAGTAGAGTTAACGCCTTTTTACAACATGCACGGACAACGACATGCCGTCTATTTTGATATGATTCCAGACAAAAAACAAAATAAAACCGTGAAATGATCGATTGAAATAAAAATATGAATCTATTTAAATAGTAAAGAAATGAAAAAGTTAACTGTTGTAACATTAATCTGCTTGCTGTCAATCATCACGGCAACCGCTCAAACGGGTATTCCACGTCCTGAATACCCTCGTCCTCAATTTGAAAGAAAAGACTGGATCAACCTGAACGGTCAGTGGTCATACACCTTTGATTTCGGGAAATCCGGTAAAAACCGGAACTTCCAATCCTCCAAGGGATTTGAAGATAAAATCACGGTTCCTTTCTGTCCGGAAAGCGAATTATCCGGAGTGGCGCACACCGATTTTATAGAAAACATGTGGTACCAACGTACGATTTCTGTTCCCACGGACTGGGCCGGAAAAAACATTTACATTAACTTCGGAGCAGTTGATTACATGTGCGAATTATACGTCGACGGAGATTTTGCAGGACGTCATTTCGGAGGAAGCTCTTCTTTCTCTATCGATCTGACAAATTTCATCGAACCGGGAAAGACCCACAACCTGGTGTTGTATGTCAACGACGAATTAAGAGGACACAAACAAACCGGCGGAAAACAATGCTCCAACTATTTTTCCGGAGGTTGTTCCTATACCCGCACAACCGGTATCTGGCAGACCGTATGGATGGAAGCAATCGCTCCCAACGGATTGCGTTCCGTCCGTATTGTTCCGGACCTGGATCAACAGATGGTATTCATCTCTCCCGAATTCATCAACGAAAGTAACCGGTACTCGCTTAAAGTGACACTCAAGGACGGCTCTAAAGTAGTCTCTACAAAAACGGTTCTGGCCTGCAACAGCGCCAACATCATCCTGTCGGTTTCCAAACCGAAAACCTGGTCGCCGGAAAATCCCTTCCTGTATGATATTGTACTGGAAGTATTGGACAGTAAAAACAACGTGATCGACCAGGTGAACTCTTATGTGGGTATTCGTAAAATATCCATTGACGGACAAAAAGTATTACTGAATAACCAGCCTTACTTCCAACGCCTGGTACTGGATCAGGGATTTTATCCGGACGGTATCTGGACCGCTCCTTCCGATGAAGCCCTGAAAAACGATATCCTGCTTTCCAAAGCCGCCGGATTCAACGGCGCTCGTCTTCACCAGAAAGTGTTCGAACAACGTTTCCACTACTGGGCCGACAAATTGGGATATATTACCTGGGGTGAAGAAGCCAGTTGGGAATTGAATGTCGGTGATACGGAAGGTCAACGGAATTTTATCTCGGAATGGACCGAAATCATCCTGAGAGACCGGAATTCTCCCTCCATTGTCGCCTGGACTCCGATGAACGAAACCTGGGGAGTCGATCATGTCATGTATCCCCGTCTGATGACAGACCTATATAAATTGACCAAAGGACTGGATCCTACCCGTCCGATGATCGGCGCCAGCGGCGGAACTAATTTTATGTGTGATATTTTCACTGCGCATAATTATGAACAGGACGGAAGTAAGTTAAAAGAACAACTGATTCCGAAAGACGGAAATTATTATCACAACCGTCCGGGAGGCTGGGAACCGAACTCCAGGAAACGTGTATTCTATACCACTTACAATGGAAAAACACCTTATTTCCTGGATGAATTCGGAGGAATCAAGTGGGTGAAAGACCAGGATAAACAAGCCAGAAATACAGCTCAATCCTGGGGATACGGTGAAGCCCCCAAATCCAAGGAAGAGTTTTATACCCGCCTGGAAGGTTTGGTCGATGCCATTATTGCTACCGATTACATCTGGGGCTATTGCTACACGCAGTTAACGGATGTGGAACAGGAACAGAACGGTATTTATTTTTATGATCGCTCCAGTAAATTCGATATGGAGAGAATCAACCGGATTTTCAGCAAGACAAAATAAACAGGAATTCACAACATTTATCCCTGGGAAACAATATGAATACAGGCTACTATACATCCATAAAAAAGAAAGTACTGCTATGCTTCATAGCTTTACCGGTATTTCATGTATATGCCCGTACTCCATTGATTTCTACGGACAGTTTAATGCAACTGTTCAATGAGCAGGTAAGCATTTTTCCACAGGAAAAAGCATATATTCATACGGATAAACCCTATTATATGGCCGGAGAACCGGTCTGGTTCCGGGTACACCTGGCGGAAGCACGTACCCATCAACCGGCATTGGCAAGCCGTTACGTGTACGTGGAACTGATCAATCCGCTTGATTCCTGCGTAACCCGGGTAAAGATCCGGCAGAATGAAAATGTATTCAACGGTGAAATATCCCTTCCGGAAGATCTTCCGGAAGGGAACTATTTCCTGCGTGCCTATACCCATTTCATGCAGAATACGGGAACAGATTATCTGGAATTGAAAAATATTTATGTAGGAAGTCCCCAGTCTACGCAGCTGACTATTCAACCGGTCTTTGAATTCGAATCTGATAAAAAAATTCAGGGAACATTTCAGTTTCTGGATCCGGAAAACCAACAGGCAATTACACCCGAGGAAGTAAAAGTTCAGGGGATTGACGGCAACCAGACAATCCTGAAAAATGTTATAGCCGGCACCGCAAAATATCACTTCGATTCGCCTGCTAAAAAAGAAAAAAGAGTCTTGTTATTGGAAACATTATACAACGGATATCTCTACAGGAAATACCTGCAGGTACCCGATTCCAACCGGAACTTTGCTATTTCTTTTTTTCCGGAAGGAGGTGATTTGCTGGAGGATGTGCCCGGAATGGTCGCTTTCAAAGCGATGTATCCGAACGGCTTACCAGCCGATATAACCGGAGAAATACAAGATGAATCCGGCCGTCAGATGGTTGAATTTCAAACGACTCATGAAGGAATGGGTATTTTCAGGATGCACCCGGCCAAAGGAAAAAAATATTATGCCGTTTGTAAAAGTGAATCCGGGAAATTGTTGAAAGCCGAACTCCCTGTGGCAAAAGCAACGGGTTATGCACTAAAAGTTCAGGGAACAAAAGAACAACTGATTGTTCAACTTCAGGCTACGCCAGGTAATCCGCAAACAGATACACTCTACATTGTGGCTCACACCAGGGGCATTGTCCAGTTTACCGGAAAATGGAACTGGGACTCAAGTGCTTTGTCCATTCCCAAAGCAAACATGACTCCGGGTGTACTGCAGGTGTTGCTGCTCGATGCAAACTTACAGCCGCTCAGCGAGCGACTGGTTTTTATAGAAGACAACTCTTCTGTCTCGGAGGCGCAGGTTGCTTATCATACCGATAAAGAGGCATACAAAAGCAGGGAACTGATCCAACATACAGTTATACTGAAAGACCAGGAAGGTAATCCGTTGAAAGGTAATTTTTCTGTTGCAGTAACAGACGATCATTACGTCTGCCCGGACAGTACCGGTAATTTACAGACAACACTCCTCCTGACGTCGGACCTGAGAGGATATATCCACAATCCTGCTTTCTATTTCAAGAAAAACAAATTAGCATCTTATGCCCTGGACTTACTGATGATGACCCAAGGTTGGCGAAGATACGATGTAACCAAGGTTATAAAAAAAGAATTTCAGAAACCCTTATTTTTTCTGGAAGCAGCACCGGAAATCTCAGGTCAGGTAAAAAGTGTACTTCTTAATAAACCCGTGCAGAACATGGAAGTAACGATCATGGACTTGAACGGGGATTATTTTAATTCAGTTCAGACAGATGCTGAAGGACATTTTTATTTTCATACGTACGAATTCCCGGACAGCACCCGGTTTTTGGTTAATTCGGTTCTGAAAAAGGGTTTGAAACAAGTCGAACTCAGCCTTAAAAATAATGATTTCCCTGGTATTACAGGAATTCCTTCGGCAACAGACCGGATCGACTCTCAATTCTTCCTGCACTACCTCAAAAGGGCTGATGAAAAATACCTCAATGAAAACGGAATGCGTATGATCTACCTGGATGAAGTAAGGGTACAAGCCATACGCAAACCGGCAAAAAAATCCGTCTACTATTCCCAACCCGACAAAACACTGACGGAAGAACAGATTGAAAAGCTTGGATCTTCGGATCTGAAAACGCTATTATTGCATGCAGGAGCCTTTATGTCGGGGGATGGCATTATACTGAGACCAGGATACGGAACTCCGATGCTGATCGTTAACGATATTCCCTCTGACATCAACGAAATTGAACAGATAAGCGCTTCGGATGTTGCACAGATCGATTTGTTGAAAAATGCAGCCAACACGGCTATATTCAACTACATGAAATCGACAACCGGAAGTGCGGCAAACGGGGTAATTGCGGTTTATACCAAAAGAGGAAAAATCAATTATGCCCCGAAACCTTATCACATAAAAATGGTTGCTCCATTGGGATATCAGAAACCGGCGGAATTTTATGCTCCCCGGTATGACACTCCCCAAACCAGGAATAATCCCACACCTGATTTACGGACCACCATTCATTGGCAAGCCTCTGTTCAAAGCAATGAATCAGGAGAAGCTGTTTTCAGCTATTATTCGGCTGACGGAGCCTCCTCCTATTCTGTGATAATAGAAGGAATAACGGATACAGGTAAAATAATTCAACAAACAGGAAGAATCAACGTGGATTGACATCCCGTGTTTCTCAATCTGTTATAAAAAAACGATAAGATTATTATCAACTATGATGACAAAACGACTGGTGTTTCTTTCTTTATTCATAATTTTTATTGCATCCTGTAATAAAAACATGGAATACAAGGTTATAAATACCCTGCGAGCTCCCGCATATCCACTTATAAGTATCGATCCTTATACCAACGGTTGGTTATTCGGCGATCGGCTGTATGAACATGAGGTGAACCACTGGACAGGGAAAGAATTTCCCCTGACAGGAGCCATCCGGGTCGACGGAGAAGTTTATCGTTTCATGGGAACCGAATACATCCACACGAACCCGATCGTCCCTATGGCCACACAAGAAAGCTGGGAAGGTTACTATGTATTCCAGGAACCGCAACCGGGTTGGGAAAAATCCGGATTTGACGATAAAAACTGGCAATCGGGACCAGCCGCTTTCGGTGTTCAGAATTTCGATGCCGGTATCAACACAGTATGGAATACGGAAAATATCTGGCTGAGAAGAAAAGTAATACTGGAAGAAGATCTGGCTACGAAAAACGTGGTACTTCAATACTCTCACGACGACGATGTGGAAATATACATCAATGGGATCAAAGTGGTCAGTACAGGTAACATGTACAAGGAAAATGCCCAGTTGAGGCTGCCGGAGGAAGTTCTCCGGACATTGAAAAAAGGAGAAAATATCATTGCCGCTCATTGCCGGAACCGTGTAGGATATTCCCTGATTGATTTCGGATTAGGACTTGAAGATACTTCCGTATGCACATTCTTACAAACAGCAGTTCAGAAAACGGTAGAAGTATTACCTACCCAGACCATTTATACCTTTACCTGCGGAACCATCGACCTGCTGCTGACGTTTACAGCTCCCTTACTGATGAACGACCTGGACCTGCTGTCCCGGCCCGTCAATTATATTTCATACGAAGTAAGCGCCAACGATTCCCAATCGCATCAGGTGGAAATATACCTGGAGGCTTCTTACAAATGGGCCCTGGACTACCCTTTCCAGAAAAGCCGGAGTGAATCACTGGATAAAAACAACCTGCTGTACCTGAAAACCGGCAGCCAGTCCCAAAGCATCCTGGGTAAAAGCGGAGATGATATCCGGATCGATTGGGGATATTTTTATCTTGTCGGAGATAAAGATAATACAAGATCCTGGTTGGGAGATGGTTATGCCATGAGAACTTCTTTCTGTGAATCCGGGAAGGTCGGCCCGCGAGAACCGGCTGCTCCGGATAAAAACAACCTGGCTCTCAGTCGTTCACTGGGAAAAGTAAACAAACCGGTCCGGGGATTTTTTATGCTGGGTTACGATGATATCTATTCGATTCAGTATTTTGGTAAAAACCTGCGTCCTTACTGGAACCGGAAAGGAGATCAGAATATTCTGACTGTATTTTCCCAGGCTGCCGATGAATACAAAAAAATAAAAAATGCCTGTAATAAATTTGACCAGGAGATGATGCGGTATGCAGAAAAGTGCGGAGGTAAAAAATATGCCGAGCTTTGCGCCCTGGCCTACCGTCAGACCGTCTCGGCTCATAAACTGGTGGAATCGCCGGATGGAGAACTCCTCTTCCTGTCGAAAGAAAATCTCAGTAACGGCGCAATAGCAACGGTCGACGTCTCCTTCCCTTCGGCGCCTTTATTTTTGCTTTACAACAGCGATCTGGCTAAAGGGATGCTCAATCCGATCTTTCATTTCTGCGAAAAAGGCGGTTGGAACCAACCTTTTGCTCCTCACGATGTGGGCGTCTATCCCCTGGCTAACGGTCAATTATCCGATCTCTACCTTCCGGTGGAAGAATCAGCCAACATGCTCATCCTGACAGCTGCCATTGCTACTATGGAAGGAAATGCCCAATATGCTGAAAAACATTGGGAAACACTGACTCAATGGGCCGATTACCTGATGAATAACGGGTTTGACCCGGCCAATCAGGCCAGCACGGACATTTTCACCGGTCCTTCCGCGCATAATACCAACCTGGCGGTTAAATCGATCCTAGCCATCGCTTCTTACGGAAGACTGGCGGATATGTTGGGTAAAAATGACATTTCCCAGGAATACACGTCTCAGGCCCGCTCCATCGCCCAGGAATGGATTAAATGGGCATACGACGGCGATCATTACCGTCTGACTTTCGACCAGCCGGGAACCTGGAGCCAGAAATATAACCTGGTATGGGATAAAGTTATGAAAATGAATGTCTTCCCGCACGAAGTGGCGGAAACGGAAATCCGTTATTACCTGACCAAGCAGAATACCTACGGATTACCCCTGGACAGCAGGCAGGTGTACACCAAAGCGGATTGGATCGTCTGGTCGGCTACCCTGGCTCCCAATCTCGATACTTTCAAGCAATTTATAGATCCGTTGCATCGCTTTGTCAATGAAACTTCGGACCGGGTTCCCATGTCCGACTGGTACTGGACCGACCGGCCGAATCGTGTCGGATTTCAAGCCCGATCGGTCGTAGGAGGATACTTCATCAAAATGATGGAGGATAAATTGGTTAATAAATGATAAAATACTTACATTTGTTTTTACAACGATCTTGAATTTTACATACATTATGCCTGTAAAAAAGAAAATACTTTTTATTGTTCTCTGTTGCTGGACGCATTTCATTTATGCTTCCCAACCGGAACCGACTTACGGGCTTTTGTTTACATCCAGCGCCGAACGGATCGACCAACGGACTACCTTGACGCTCTTTGGAGAAAAGCTACAAAAATTTGAAGATTCCTTTACTATCAGTTTTGATCTGTCTATCTGGGATATCAGGCAATTCGGATATATTTTCAGGATTATCAACAATGAAAATAAGGAACTCGATTTTGTATTTGTTAATTTCAGAGGAGAGAATGACCTATACCTGGATTTTCACAGTCCTATTACCCATAATTCGGTTTCGATTCCCATAAAAAAAGAAGACATCTTCAAAAAACGATGGCTGAAATTAAACTTTGATTTCGATCTCCAATCGGATAAGGTGGTTATTAACCTGGATGATTCGACGTATACCTGTTCTACATTGGGACTAAAAAATCCGTGCTATGTGAAATTTGCATTCGGTCTTTACGGACTCAACCTGGATGTTCCCCGAATGGTGGTCCGCAATATCCAAATTAAAAAACAAGGAAAACCTTCCTATATTTTCCCCTTGAACGAATCGGAAGGAGAAGTCGTACATGACAATAAAAATCATCCATACGGTGATGTAAAGAACCCCGACTGGATGATCAACCGGCATTTTTACTGGGAAAAGAAAATAACCTTCCAATCAGGACCTACCGCAGGTGTTGCTTATGACAATATCCGTAACCGGATCCTGGTTATCAACAAAGATTCGATTTCGACTTATTCGCCCTCCTACAATTACAAAGAAATCATCCGGATTCCATCGCTCCCATTTACCGTTTCTTCCGGCGAAGCCTTGTACAACCCCAAAGAAGATAAATGCTACATGTATGACCTGGGAAAAGAAGATTCGATCCGAAACCCTTCCATGGCTGTTATCGACATGAAAGACTATTCGGTTCAACAGCAACACCCGGCATTGGACAATACGTTGTTTCATCATAATGTCTTCTGGAATAAGGATTTTGATCATCTTCATATTTTTGGCGGATACGGAAAATACAGTTACTCAAATAAATTGTACCGATACACCCGGGAAACCGACAGTTGGGATAATCTGCCGCTTTCAGGAGACCAGGCCATGCCACGCTTCTTTTCCGCATCAGGAACGAATCCTATCGATTCGGAAATACTGATTTTCGGAGGCTTCGGAAACGAAAGCGGCCGGCAGGAACACGGAGGAAGAAACCTCTATGACCTCCATTCCATTAACCTGGATTCCCTGACGATCAAAAAGAAATGGGAAATTGAAAATACATCCGCTACGTTTGTCCCATGCAGTAACCTGATATTGGATAAAGATCATACGTATTTTTATACCTTGTGTTATCCGCATCATAAGTCCCAGACTGTCCTTCAACTTTACAGATTCAGTTTGTCCAACGGATTGTATGAAGTGGTTAGTGACTCCATTTTTCTTGCTCCGGAAAAAATGAATACCTCCGTATATCTTTTTTATAATGAACCGACACAGGAGTTTTACGCTGTAATCCGGGAATCCCTGGATGATCATACCGCCGAAGTACGCATGTATTCATTGATCTCGCCTCCCGTAACCCGGGCTGCTTTGGTTCCTGTAGCACCGTTCTCCCTTTTTCGTTCCGGCTGGGTGACCTTCACTGCCGGTGTTATTCTGATCATCGGACTGATCATCCTTTTGATAAAAAAGACAAATCTCTTTAAAAGGAAGAACAATGACCGGGTCGTCGTTTTCCAGAAAACAAAGGAAACCCTTCCGGAAAAAAGAACCGGATCTGCTGTTTACCTACTGGGTGAATTTACGATCCTGGATAAGAAAGGAACAGATATCACGTACCGTTTCAGCCAGAAATTAAAATCCCTCTTTGCACTGATCTTATTCAAAAGTAAAGATCAAGCCGGGATTTCCACGGAAACGTTGACTTCCGAACTCTGGCCGGATAAAGATACGAACAGTGCTAAAAATATCCGGGGAGTAACGATTAATCGGTTGAGGAACATCCTGACCGAAATGGAAGGAATTGCTCTGATACACCAGAATTCCAGGTGGTTCTTTTCTTTTGAAGACTCCTTCTACTGTGATTACATAGAAAGCTTACGCCTCATGCAATACCTGAGTAATCTGCACCAGGAAGAGGTTCCTGAAAATGAAATAAAAAAACTGATCCATATATTAAAAAGAGGACCTTTATTCCCGAATATGCAGGAATCCTGGCTCGATGAATTCAAAAGAGAATACGAAAATCTAACAGAGCAGTCCATAAAAAAATACATCCTGCTGTTGAATAAAAACAAAAAATACACATTGATTACCGACCTTTCGGAAGCCTATTTCAATATCGATCCTATGGATGAAGATGTGCTGGAATTGTGCCTGAAGGCATACCTCAAAAAAGGAAAAACGGAACAGGCACATATACTCTATAATAAGTTCGCCGTAAATTATAAAAACTACATGGGAGAAGAATTCAAGCGGAAATTTACTTTTCTGACTAAAAATTGAATCTGGTCCAACCCTGAGAAATCATGCAAGATAATCAGGACATCGTTATTGCAAGGAGGCCCGACGAATCAATAACGATATCTAATTTTTAACAATTTAGTCCAAAATACTGATTACCAATAAGAAATCAAACAAAACAAGACCCGGGTTAATGATTTTTTTTTATAGATTAACCCGGTTTTAATCCCTTTATTAACCCAACTATTGTATATTTGCCTCACAAATCATGAAAAATACCCCTGAAATGAAAAGACTCTTTTTCTTATTGATTTCTATTTCATGGATAGGTCCGGGAACTGCTCAAACCGCAGAAAATGCTACCCGGGCAATGGATGCTTTCAATCGGAATTTTTATAATCCGAAAGAGCAACTCTATTATCCGACAACGAAAAAAGAAGGTACCGCTGCTATCTGGACACAAGCAATCTACTGGGACATGATCATGAATGCCTATCAGCGGACCCATAAACCGGAATACCGCCAACTGATTGATGCTATCTACCAGGGAGGATATAACAAATACGACCGGTACAACTGGGAAAATAAAAAGGAATGGTTTATCTACGACGATATGATGTGGTGGATCATTTCTCTGGCGAGAGCGTATGAGATAACCAATAATCCCATATACTTAGAAACATCCATTTCGGGATTCGACCGCGTTTGGAGAGATGCTTACGACTCAGAAAACGGCGGTATGTTCTGGAGTTTCGACCACAAAGGAAAAAATGCCTGCATCAACTATCCGACCGTAATTGCAGCAATGACTTTATACACTATCACGAGGAAAACGGGTTACCTGGACAAGGCAAAAAGAGTTTATAGGTGGTCACACGACAACTTGTTTTCCGAAAAGACCGGGCGTGTTGCCGATCATAAAATCGGCAACAACCGGCCCGGTTATGAAGACTATACTTACAATCAGGGAACCTGCATCGGAGCTGCTGTGATGCTTTACCTGGCAACGAATGAAAAATCCTACCTGGATGATGCCATCCTGGCTGCTGATTACACCCGGGATAAGATGTGTAATGCCGAAGGTATCTTACCGGCCGAAGGAGACTGGAATGAACAGGGAGTGCTGAAAGCCATATTTGCTCAATACATCGTACGCCTGATCGAAGATGCACAACAAACACAATACCTGCCCTGGATAAAGAAAAATATAACACTAGCCTGGGAAAACCGGGATAAAACCCGCGACATTACTTACAGGAATTATACAATTCCCTGCCCGACGGGAGACATTCAATCGTACGAAGCCTCGAGTGCCGTGGCATTTATGCAATTATTTTTTGATAACAAACATTCAGATAATCAATAATTAAACTCAACTATAAAACAATTTAGCATTAAAAAATGAAAAAGCTATTTCTACTAGCCGCTCTGGCTGCTGTTTCTTTCGGTTGTAACAAAACCGCTCCTACCACTCCTTATCAGGTGACCAGCACCCTTCGCGCTCCTGCTTATCCGTTGATCACGATTGATCCTTATACCAGCGGATGGGCTTTTGCCGACAACCTGTATGACAGCCAGGTGAGACACTGGACCGGTAAAAATTTTCCGTTTATTGGCGCCGTGCGCGTAGACGGTCAGACGTATCGTTTCATGGGAATGGAAGATGTACAAACCAACCCGATTGTAAAAACATCGGAACAAGGGAACTGGGAAGGTAAATACACCTTTGATAAACCGGCTCAGGGCTGGGAGGCTACTTCCTTCAACGACAGTAAATGGCAATCCGGACCGGCCGCTTTCGGAACGTTTGAAAACGAACCGACTGCCAAAAGTTCCTGGAGAACGGAACACATCTGGGCAAGACGGGAAGTCGTTCTGGAGGAAGACCTGGCCGGACAGATCGTATACCTCGAATATTCCCACGATGATGACGTGGAAATATACATCAACGGTATTGAAGTGGTTAACACCGGAAATGCCTGTAAAAAAAATGTATTGCTGAAATTGCCCGCAGAAGTGGTTCAAACCTTGAAAAAAGGGAAGAATATCATTGCAGCTCATTGCTGGAACAGAGGCGGAAATGCCTTGCTGGATTTCGGGTTGTGTGTGGAAATTCCCGTGCAATACAACCTGAAACAAACGGCTGTTCAAAAGTCGGTCGAAGTGTTACCGACTCAAACGATTTATACCTTCACCTGCGGAGCCGTAGACCTGATGCTGACATTCACCGCTCCTCTATTAATGAACGACCTGGACCTGTTATCCCGTCCGGTGAACTACATCTCGTATGAAATCAGCGCCAATGATGCACAGGCACACGATGTCGAATTATACCTGGAAGCCGGTACGGCATGGGCCTTAGATAAACAGAACCAGGAAAGCCAGAGCGAACGCCTGGAAAAAGATAATCTGTTATACCTGAAAACCGGAAGTAAATCTCAGAAAATCCTGGAGAAAAAAGGAGACGACGTGAGAATCGACTGGGGATATTTCTACCTGTGTGCAGATAAAAACAATACTACGACATCCGTAGGAGAAAGCAATGCCATGCGTGCAGATTTCTGCGCTAATGGCAGCGTAAAACCGGAAACTCCAGCCTCCGCCGACGGACAGGATAACCTGGCATTAAGCCGCTCATTAGGTAAAGTAACCGAACCGGTAAAAGGTTACTTTATGTTAGGCTACGACGATATTTACTCGATCCAGTATTTTGAAGAAAACCTTCGCCCGTACTGGAACAGAAACAATGACAAAGATATATTCTCCCAATTTATCCTGGCGAATAAAGAATATGAAAAAATTAAAAAAGCCTGTGATAAACTGGATATCGACATAATGAAAGAAGCAAATGCAGCCGGAGGAAAAGAGTATGCTGAACTTTGCGCATTGGCTTACCGACAGTCCATTTCAGCTCATAAGCTGGTTGTTGCTCCCAACGGAGATCTGGCTTTCTTATCCAAGGAAAATTTCAGCAACGGATCGATCGGAACGGTGGATATTACTTATCCTTCGGCTCCTTTATACCTGCTTTACAATACGGAACTGGCCAAGGGACTGCTGAATCATATTTTCTATTACAGCGAAAGCGGAAAGTGGCCCAAACCGTTTGCTGCTCATGACATCGGCACCTATCCGATCGGTAACGGACAAACGTACGGAGGCGACATGCCGGTGGAAGAATCGGGTAACATGTTGATTGTGACGGCTGCCATCGCTGCCATGGAAGGAAATGCCAGGTATGCGGAGAAACACTGGCAAACCCTGACTACCTGGACAGATTACCTGGTAGAAAAAGGACTGGATCCCGAAAACCAACTTTGTACCGACGACTTTGCCGGACACTTTGCCCACAACACCAATTTATCGGTCAAAGCCATTCTGGGGATCGCTTCCTACGGACGCTTAGCGGATATGCTGGGTAAAAAAGACATCGCTCAAAAATATACCGACACGGCCCGTGAAATGGCAACCAAATGGGTGCAAATGGCTGACGATGGGGATCATTTCCGCCTGACTTTCGACCAGCCGGGAACCTGGAGCCAGAAATACAACCTGGTATGGGACAAACTGTTGAAACTGGAAATTTTCCCTAAGACCGTCGTCGAAAAAGAAATTCCTTATTACCTGACCAAACAGAACAAATACGGATTACCCCTGGATAACCGGGAAACATACACCAAGTCCGACTGGATCATCTGGACGGCTACCCTGGCTTCGGACGACGCCGTATTCCAGCAATTCGTATCGCCGGTTTATAAATTTATGAATGAAACAACGACCCGTGTTCCCATGTCTGACTGGTATTGGACCGACAAACCTGAACAACGCGGTTTCCAGGCCCGTTCGGTAGTGGGAGGGTATTATATTAAGATGCTGGAGAAGAAAATTAAGAATTAAGAGTTAAAAATTAAGAATTAGAAAATATACGGTTGTGTGATTGTTATGAGAGTCAGATTTTTATCCAAAGCGGTTCCCCTGGGCGTTTGTATGGGATGTTGCCTGCAGGCTCAGGCGAAAGGCGATGGACGACCCAATATCATTGTTATCCTGGCTGACGACCTCGGTTATTCGGATCCGGGATGCTATGGAGGTGAAATAAAAACACCTAACATAGACCGGTTGGCGGAAAACGGAATGCGTTTCTCCCGTTTCTACAACGCCGGCCGCAGTTGTCCCACCCGGGCTTCACTGCTTACAGGATTGTATCAGCATCAGGCAGGCATCGGACGTATGACTTTCAATGACAAATTACCAGGCTACAGGGGGGAATTATCCCCCCACTCGGTAACGATTGCAGAAGTACTGAAAGATGCAGGATACCAGACCGGTATGATCGGAAAATGGCATGTTTCGGAAACCATGCTCAAACCCGATCAGCGCGAATGGCTGGCTCACCAGGTATACCACGGGGAATTTGCCCGGAAAGAAAGTTATCCGACCCGGCGGGGATTCCAGGACTTTTATGGAATCATTTATGGTGTTGTCGATTATTTCGATCCTTTCAGCCTGGTTAACGGAGAGGAGCCAGTCAAGGAGGTTCCGAAGGATTATTACATTACACAAGCATTTTCCGATTCGGCTGTAACTTACGTAAACCGCTATGCAGCATCCGAAAAACCGTTTTTTCTGTACCTTTCTTACACAGCCCCTCACTGGCCTCTGCATGCCTTGCCGGAAGACATTGCCCGGTATGAAGATACGTATAAGTCCGGCTGGGATCCCATTCGTAATGCACGCTATCAACGCATGCTGGATCAACAAATATTCGGTAAACGGACGGATTTTCTTTCTCCCAGGCAATTCAAAAAGCCCTGGAATGAAAACGAAACCCAGGAATGGGATGCCAGGGCCATGGCGGTTCACGCAGCCATGGTAGACCGGATGGACCGGGGAATCGGCCAACTGCTGGATGCCCTCGAAAAGAACGGCCAATTGGACAATACCCTCATCTTATTTCTTTCCGACAACGGATGCAGCAACGAAGATTGCCAGAATTACAGCAGTGGAGAAAATGACCGTCCCGACCGGACACGATCCGGCGAACCGATCATTTACCCGCGAAAAAAAGAAATCCTGCCCGGACCGGAAACTTCGTATGCATCCATAGGTGCCGTATGGGCTAATGTAGCCAATACTCCTTTCCGTTTCTGGAAAGCGAAGTCTTTCGAAGGCGGAATTTGTACTCCTCTGATTGCTCACTGGCCCAAGGGTATCAAAAACAAAGGAAAAATAACGGAAGAAATGGGGCACATCATGGATATCATGGCAACCTGTATCGACCTGGGCCAAACCAATTATCCAGCCTCGTACCAAGGGAATGATATCATCCCCCTGGAGGGCCTCAGCTTAACCCCCATTTTCAAAAAGGGAAAAAGAAAGGGACACAACGAATTGTGTTTTGAACACTTCGGAGAAAGAGCTCTGATCAATCACGATTATTGGAAAATCGTCAAAACCAATGAAAAAGATGCCCAATGGCAGCTTTATAACCTGAACACAGACAGGACAGAATTAGATAACCTGGCCGGAATCTATCCGCTTAAAGTAAATGAGTTGGTGAGCAAATACCAGGACTGGACAAAAAGATGCCTGGTCGTACCGGCTCCCTGAAATAAAAACAAAGTAAACTGACTAATGACAAAAACAATTACTAGCCCTCCCAGAAAACGGATTGACTCAATCGACGCACTCCGTGGGTTTGCCCTGTTTGGAATTCTGATGTTTCACTGCATGGAACATTTCGACCTGATGCTCGTTCCGGAATTATCCTCACCCTTGTGGCAAAAGATCGACACCATCGTCTACGAAACCATTGCTTTTCTGTTTGCCGGTAAAGCATACGCCATATTTTCATTGCTTTTTGGCCTCAGCTTTTTTATGCAAATGGATTTCCAGGCAGAAAAGGGAGTGGATTTCAGAGGACGTTTTCTGTGGCGGCTAGCTTTGTTATTTGTCTTGGGATATCTGAACGGACTCATCTACATGGGAGAATTTTTCATCGTATATGCAATCCTGGGTATTTTCCTTATTCCTCTTTATAAAGTACCGACCAAATGGCTGGCTGCATTAGGTATATTGCTCTTTTTACAACTGCCCGACCTGATCAGCTTCATTTCACTGATGAGTGGTAACGCCCCTAATGAACCGACCGCCGCCATCACCTACATGGATCAATTGTTTGCAGAGTGTGCCGAAGTTTTTATTAACGGTTCGTTCGCCGACGTTATTCAGTTCAATTCCTGGAAGGGACAACTGGCCAAACTGTTATGGATATTCAATAACGCCCGTTATCCGCAGTTGATCGGATTATTCATCGCCGGTATGCTTATCGGGCGTTACGGCATACACAAAAGTGAAGAGAAAATGATCAAATACAGCCGTAAAGCTCTACCTTTCAGTCTTGCATGGTTTGTCGTTTTTTATGGAATTCTTCTGCTTCTCCCTTATTTAGGAGTAAAAGGGTTTGCCCTCCAGGTAGGTAATACACTATTTAAATCGTATGCCAATATCGGCCAGATGGTAATCTATATTTGCTGTTTTATTCTGCTGTACTACAATACAAAGGCCCGTAAATTCATGGACAAAATGGCTCCTGTAGGACGCATGAGTGTGACCAATTACATGGCCCAGTCAATCATTGGAGTTTCCCTGTTTTACGGATTCGGAGCAAACCTGGCCGTACAACTCAGTTTCCTGCAATGCCTTGTTGTCGGGCTGATCATTTATGCGGTTCAACTGCTGTACAGCAACTGGTGGATGTCCCGTTTTTACTACGGCCCGGTAGAATGGCTCTGGAGAGTCCTGACCTGGTTCAAATCGTTTCCCCTGGCCCGGAAATAACCAATATTTTCTTATTCCTGCAGAAAGATAAAAGTTTCCCACGAACAAGTGGGTAAAATAACTTTTATTGTTTTTTCCTGATTTAATCTTTTTTTTTCAAAAAAAATCGTATATTTGTTTAAATAGCTGGTTGTATATAAAAAAGATAAAGATCTGTTTAGTGATTTACCTTTGAAACAGTTCTTTGCCTGAAAGGAGAGTTTGAAATTTAATCTAACATAAATTGATGATTATGAAGAGTTTGATCTACACGACAGCTGCATTTATGTTTTTGTTGATCGTTTTTTCCTGTCAACAAGATGTATCCAAAGTTAAAGTAAGTGATAAATTTTTTCCGTTGCAAAAGGATTATGAGTACATTAACCTGATTCCGGACAGTCTGTGGACCCCTGAACAACGGTTGCTCGTATACAAACTGACCGGGATTATTGCAGAGAATATAGCAAATGAAAACGATAGCCTGGTACTGAAGTTGACAAAAGAAGAAATGATCGCCAAAGGAATCCCTGAACCTTACTATAATCTGCTACTCAATAATGTTATCGAATTGAATGCTTTAGAAGAAACGGGAAAAATATCCATTGATAGTATCATATCCATGGTACGAACAGCACACAGGCAAAACGACAGCCTGAAATTCATTTATTAATTCGGATCCGGCGTCCTACCGGTATAAATCGTCCTCAACATCTCCGGCACTTCCTGCCTGTGTTGAATGCCATTTAAATATGCATCAACCGCCGCAGGCTGTCATTTTTTTATAACACACTGCTTATCAATGCTTTATTTTACATAAGTTCAATGTAAAAAATTCAATTAATAAAAAAACAACAACCACATTTGATATTTTTTAGTAGAACTCTACTAAATAAAAAGAATAATTTGGTAAAATAAAAAAGAATTACTTTCTTTGTAGAAAATAGTAGAACTCTACTAAACAAAGAAACAATGAGAAAACGATTGGAAGAAATAGCCGATATACGTCTGGGAATTTTTTATAATTCCACTCCTTCCGGTAATATACGATACCTTCAGGCTATAGACTATAATAATGAGGGGCAACTTCATCTGGCAACAAAAACGACACCGATGGTTTCAATGGAAAAAAGCCTGGAAAAACACTTGTTGCAAGCAGGCGATATCCTTTTTTCGGCTAAAGGAGACAATCATTATTCCATCGTGTTTCAACCCGGGGATTCACCCTGCATTGCATCGACGTCTTTTATAGTCATAACGATCCGGGATCATGAAAAAATCCGGATATTACCGGAATACGTCTGTTGGTACATGAACAATCCGGATGCGATGAAATTACTTAAAATCAGCTCCAAAGGCACCAATATACATTCTGTCAGTAAGGCTGAAATCAAAAAACTGGAAATCCTTATTCCTCCTTTACAGAAACAAGAGTTAATCGCTCAAATCGATTTCCTGCTGAAAAAAGAACAGCTTATTCAAAACAGATTGAATCTATTAAAAAAACAATTACTCATAAACTCCATTAACCAATAAAAAATGGCAAAGAAAAAGAAAAAAACAATCGCTTTGATATACGATTTCGACGGGACTTTGTCACCGGGTAACATGCAGGAGTTTGGTTTCATGAAAGCCATCGGAAGCAACAAAAAAGCATTCTGGATGGAAAACACAAAGCTTTCCACCGAACACGATGCCAGCGAGATTCTTTGTTACATGCACCTGATGATCAAATACGCCGCAGCAAAAAACATTTCACTAAAAAGGTCTTCATTCCAACATTTCGGAACGGATATAGAACTTTATGAAGGCGTCCCGGAATGGTTTTCATTAATCAATGAATATGGTAAATCGAAGAGCGTTATCATTGAACATTATATCAATTCATCAGGATTAACGGAAATCATTGAGGGTACTCCCATCGCAAAGGAATTCAGGAAGATTTTTGCCTGTTCCTATTTGTACGATATCGATGGAAGGGCCTACTGGCCTGCTGTCGCAGTTGATTATACAGGGAAGACCCAGTTTATTTTCAAAATAAACAAAGGAATCGACAGCGTCCGGGACAATAAGGAAATAAACAGATACACCCCTGAAAGTGAAAGAAAAATACCTTTTGAACACATGATTTATTTCGGGGATGGAGAAACGGATATCCCGTGCATGAAATTAATAAAACAACAAGGTGGACATTCGATCGCTGTCTATAAACCCAGGGACAGGAAAAAGAAAAGCATCGCAGAAAAATTAATTGCAGAAAACAGGGTCAACTTTGTTTGTCCGGCAGATTATTCTTACGACAAGGAAATGTACAAAGTAGTAACCAGAATAATAGACCGGATCGTATCGGAAGAAGATTTTGACGATTTACTATCCGAACATAAGGGAAAAGTAAAAAAGAC
Organism: Bacteroidales bacterium; assembly: GCA_031553885.1. GTDB lineage: Bacteria > Bacteroidota > Bacteroidia > Bacteroidales > Azobacteroidaceae > JAVBKV01. The sequence continues at coordinate 8,268 of JAVBKV010000002.1, read as the reverse complement.
AAACTCTTCCCGGATATAATCCCATTTCAACAAAATCAAGCAATCGATATGAGCACAGAGTTACAACAAAAAATTCACAATCAAATGTGGACCATTGCAACTATTTTAAAAGAAAAAAAATGGTCCGGCGATTTGATGCTTCTTGTATTGGCTTTTATTTTCTATAAGTATCTTTCCGAAAAGATAGAATGTTATGTAAATAAAAAAAGAACAGAAAAAAAATCCACTTTCAAAGAAGCATGGGTAAGTTATGAGAAAGAACTAAGGTGCTACATAAAAGAAAGTTGCATACGGGACTTAGGCTATTTTATAGAACCGGAATACCTCTACTCTTCCATCATGGAAATGGTCGGTAAAAATGAAAATATGCTTCCGGCATTGGAACGGTCACTCAGAAAAATAGAGTACAGTGCGATAGGAGAAGAAAGTGAAAACAGTTTGAATGGTCTGTTCGCTGACATCAATTTAGCATCCCCCAAGCTGGGAAAGACAACTGGTGACAAAAATGAATCGATCAGTAACATGTTGAGAATAATCAATAACATTGACCTTGGATTGAGAGAAATTCAGGATCCGGACATTGGGGGAGATGCATACGAATACCTGATCAGCCAATTTGCTGCCGATACAGAAAAAAAAGACGTAGAATTTTATACGCCACAAGAAGTAAGCCAGGTATTGGCCGAAATCGTAACGGCAGGAAAAACGAAAATCGACAGCATTTACGACCCCACCTGTGGAAGCGGTTCCTTATTGTTAAGAGCAGCAAAAGCCGGTAACGCAGATAAAATCTTCGGACAGGAAAAAGATCCGGGTATATATAACCTTTGTCGCATGAACGTATTGTTCCATGGAATCAACTATAAAAAGTTTGATATTCGCAATACCGACACACTGGAAACCAATAGTTTCGGAGACAGACAATTTGATGCAATTGTCGCCCACCCTCCGTTTTCGGTCAATTGGGATACGTATGGCAAGTGGAATGATGAACGCTTCAGCAATCCCGGCATATTGGCTCCCAAATCCAAAGCTGATTACGCTTTCATTCTGCACATGATACACCACCTGAGCGACAACGGGACCCTGGTTTGCATAGCTCCTCACGGCGTCCTTTTCAGGGAGGCTTCGGAAGGTAAGATCCGCAGGTTCCTGATCGAAGAGAAGAACTGTATCGATGCCGTTATCGGGCTTCCGGCCAATCTATTCTATGGAACCGGAATCCCGGTTTGCATCCTCGTTATCAAAAAATGCCGGAAAGACAACGAGGATGTCCTCTTTATCGATGCCAGTAAGGAGTTTGAAAAAGTCAAAATACAGAACAAACTGAATCAGAAACATATTGATAAAATTACCGGAACTTACCGGAATCGTACTACTATTGAAAAATACAGCTATTGCGCCTCCCTTCAAGAGATTAAAGACAACGATTATAACTTAACGATTCCCCGGTATGTAAATACATTCGAAGAGGAAGAAAAAATAGATACTCATGCTGTAATAAATGAAATCAGAGGATTGGAAGCAAAAAAAACAGAACTGGAAAAGCAAATTGAAGCTTCCCTGAAAGCATTAGAAGCGATCAGTCGATAGAGTCGTTGTCAATTAAAAATGGGTTATTGATGAGAAGATGTAATGGATCGTAATTTATCTCTAATTTTCTCTTCTTCCTGATAACCTTTTGTGCTTAATCTTAGTAGCTCTATATGATTCAAACCCAATACTTTATTTTTGATAGCATCCCGTTCCTGTTGCTGAACCTGAGAATGATAGGTGTATCCGTCTACTTCGATGGCCAACACAAATGAATTGTCACATCTATTGATGATAAGAAAATCGACATGAGACAGTCTGTTGTTGGAGAAATCTATTTCCCGTTGAGTGAGGCCTTCCTTGTTGGGAGTAAGTAAATAAAGAGGATATCCGCGACGGACATAAAATCCGGAATAATCAGGATTTTCATTCAGAATGGTATGGATTGCTGTTTCGATTATATTTTCGGATTTGAACCGGGAATTTCCTTTTATCTTCTTTTTGAAGTCGTCCAGACTTTCGGAATGTGTGGAATGCAACAGGTCAAAACAGGATATGATCTTGCTGTCCGTGGTGCCATAAGGATTCCAATGCTCGATATAGCGGATAAGGTCACCGATATTACTGCCATGAGTCAGCTCGTACGAATTGGGCATAACCATTATAAATTGATCAATTGCTCTGGACACGGCGACATTAATCAATTCGGCTTTATCCATAAATTCGGTAATTTGATTGGATACGGTGCTGAATATAATCTTCTGCTTCTCCCTTCCCTGGAATTTGTGGATTGTATCGGATTCCATCCGGTTATCTTTACAAACAAGCCGGGTTATTTCATTCGCCTGATTCCGGTATGGGCTGATAATTCCGATTTCATCACAGGGAGTACCTTCGCATTGCGGCAATACCTCATCCCGGATCACGGCAATTTGACGTTCATTTATTTTATCATGGCCATGAAATCCTTCTGCTGTTCGGAATATTCTGACTGGATAATCGGCTGCATTATATCCGGATTCAGGCTCTTCTTTCATAATGATAAGTCTCCCCTGATAATATTTCCGGTTACAAAATCCGATAATCACAGGATTACACCGGTAATGCTCCCTTAATAAGGTTTTGGGAATAGAATTACCATACAGGCTGATCAAAGAGCTAATACTATTTTTTTCCTCATAATTATATTCCGGGGGAACATGAAACCGCTTTATCAGCTCGTTTGCCTTTTCTTTTACAGTGTCGGTAACGATATGCGGTAATTGCTGCTCATCTCCAACAATGACAACATTACGGCATGCGGAAAAAGCCAGTGAAGCGGTAATAATATCGACCTGAGAGGACTCATCTATAATAATGTAATCCAGCGGTCGGGATATACAGTTGAGAATAGAATGCGTCGTACTGAGCATGACCGGAAATCGGCTTGTAAATGAATGAAATATCTCCGGAATCAGGTAATTATCGTTGGTAAAATCCGGATTTTTTTGCTGTGAATATCGTTGATAAAGAACATGCCTGAATAATATAGTTGAAAGCTCCAAGCAGGTATGAAGAAGATCTGTTAAGTTACTTTTTCCAAGAGATTTTTCCAACTTCCGGATTCGTCCTTCCGACTCTTCGATCTTTTTATCATAGATCATGCTGTCCAACGCAAGGCACAACGTTTCTCCCTGAGTTCTTTTTGCTAAAGAAAATACAGAACCAAATCTCAATAAAAAAGATAGATACAGGAAAAATTTTGAGATCGGCGTTCTTTCCGGAAAGTAGCTTATTACAGTTTTGAACATAGCTAGTCTCCGGCTATCCCATTTATGAAGTTTTTCATATTCGACCGGAAGTTTGCACTCTCTGAAAGTACAGTGGAATATATCCCTCTCGTGTTTCAGCTGAGGTAAAGTCTCCCTGAGTTTTGCCAACTCTTCTTTTTCTTTCAATAAGTTGGTTATTCGTTCGTCGATCCGATTTAATTGTTTGGCATGTGCTTCAATTGTTTTTTTATTTTGACACCAGGCCGAATCCGGTTCGTAGTTGTTTGAAGCTGTTTCAAAGAATTTCTTTCTATTATCGCTGTTTCCTAAATGAGCTATCAGAAATCCATACCCCGCTTTATCCAGTTTGTATTTTACATTCTCGATTGCAGAATTGTTATTGGAGACAATCGCCACTGATTTCCCCTGACAGACCAGATTGGCAATCAGGTTGAGGATACTCTGTGTCTTGCCCGTCCCGGGAGGTCCTTGTATAATGCTGATATTGTGACCCAGTGCCTTTTTGATGGCCTCTTTCTGGCTCGTATTTACGTCGAAAGGATAAATCAGTGGTTCGGATCGGATATTGGTTCGGATCGGAGTTTTATTTAAATAGCCGGAAAGAATAGTGTCTTCTGCATGGATGATTTTTTTGATTTGTGAACTCAGAAAAGATTTATTGCCTGCGTTATCACTATCTTCCTGTTCTTCGGAAGTATCTTTTATATAGGATGCTACATCTGACAGATAAGCTAAAATTGACTTTTCTCTACGGTGTTTTATAAAAACCTGGGAGGAGGGGATATAGTCGGGAGTGCGACTTCCTTTATAAACTATCCCGTAATGACTGCTGTAATTCCCGATTGTTATAATGTCGGTTCTCAGTTCTGTATTGATATATATATCGCAAACTACCGGATCTATCGATTCTTCCAGTTGCCGCACAAATACATTTTTTGAACTGTATCTGTACTCTCTATCGCTATTTTTATATTTTACGGCAGTATAGGCCGATTCTATTCTTAACGAAAGTATCTGATCAGATTTTTCGTTAATTCGATTCGTTTCCTTATCATAGACCAATACAATTTTTTGTTTGAGCTTAATCATATACTACTATTTTAAAACAATATCCTGATTCACATAAAAATTGAAAGCATCTATATTTCATTGATTTTTCAGGTTGAATAATCAATATGCATTTAGTTTCATATTGTAATTATAGTATTTGTCCCCTTTAAATTCAACATATCCTTCATCGAGTTTATCAAAGCCTAATCGGGAGTAAAAGATCACATTTTCAGGAAGTTGAGTCGTCAAACCCATTATATTACAGGTAGAACCTGAAGAAATAAGTTCCTGAATAGCATGCTTTACAGCATAAGAACCGATTCCTAAACCTCTGTATTCTTCCTGAATTACCACCATCGATAAATAATAATATTCCGAAACTTTCATCGATTCTGTCAATAATGACCTGTTGCAATTATCTAAACGAAGCATCCGGATTAATGGATTTATTCCAACTGTTGAGATAAAATTAAGAATCCCGATTTTTGAATAAACAGATAAGCTGTTCTTTACTCCTTGTGGTGGTATTAAAGTAAATGTCCCGATTATTTTTCCTGTATCTTTTTCTTTTACAACACTCGTTAAAGACTGTTGTTGGTTATGGATAAGAAGATTTGCTTTGAACAACCATAACAAACCGTCTTCCAATTGTTCTTTCTTTTTAAAAATGATCGAATATGCCGGATTTGTTTTAAAGGCATCAGTCAGGATATCAGCAACTTTGTCAATTTCCGAATGCTGCATTTTTTTTATTACAAATTCTTTCATACTTGTATTTTTAGATTTCAAAGGTAAAAAAAAATCCTTCAGGTTTTAACGATGATCCGACACTTGCAAGAAAAATACAGAAAAAATTGGTCAACTAAAAACTTTATTTTTCATAATCAATCAATTAAAGATATTAGCAAAATACCATCAATCGAACGAAGCCTTTAGAGATCATATTTTATTACTTATTGAATAGTATTTTTCAGAGAATATAAAAGGTTTATATTACATTTGCACCTCAAATAAAAAAATACGTTAACATTCTAAATTCAAAAAAGCATGCACTCATCTACTAACCCAACCAACAATAATCGCATAGAAATAGCAGATGTATTACGTGGGTTTGCTGTAATGGGAATTACTCTTATCCATTTTATCGAACGATTCAGCCTTAATAGCTTCCCGGAAGAAACCTGCAACTTTCTGATATTTACAGACAGGATCATCTGGGATAGTATATTTTTCACCTTTTCCGGTAAAGCCTACTGCATTTTTGCATTGCTTTTCGGATTCAGTTTTTTTATTCAGGACAACTCACAAAAACAAAAAGGAAACGATTTTCGTGGACGGTTTGCCTGGCGGTTAGTAATCCTTTTTTTTATAGCCTGCATCAATTCGGCTCTGTTTCCCGGCGAAATATTGGTACTCTATGCATTGCTCGGTTGGGTAATGATTGCGGTTTGTCGTTTTTCTACCCGCACAATAGCGGTTATAGCGGTTATTCTTTTACTACAACCTTTTGAATGGGGACAGATAATTTATGCGCTCATCAACCCCGAGTACGCTGGGATTAATTCTCAGTTCGATGCTCCATACTGGGAAATAGTCAATACGGTTCAGAAAGAAGGTTCTTTCCTTGAAATGTGCAAAACTGCTATATGGACGGGTAATATTGCCAATATGGGTTGGATGCTATTACATGGAAGGGTTACTCAAACCGCAGGACTGTTTATGGCAGGGATGCTGATAGGACGCAGCAATCTGTTTCTCTATTCAGAAAAAAATATAAAATCTTGGATTAATGTATTTATCATAGCCACCATAGCCTTTTTTCCGATTTATGGTTTGGCAGCTATACTTCCCGACTTTATAAATCGAGAGGCACTACTTGTACCTTCTACCCTTCTGCTTAAATCACTTTCGAATATTGCATTTACAGCCATATTGTTTGCAGGGGTAATACTTGTTTATTACCTGACAACGTTTAGAAGTGTTCTGCATCAACTGGCACCTTATGGACGGATGAGTTTGACTAACTACCTCTCGCAGTCTCTCATCGGGGCATTTTTGTTTTATAACTGGGGACTTGGACTTTACCAATATACCGGCATTACCGTATGTTTTCTTATGGGTATAGGTATGTTCTTTTTGCAATACTTTTTTTGTCGTTGGTGGCTTCGTTCGCATTGTCAGGGCCCATTGGAATGGTCTTGGAAAAAGGCAACCTGGGTTAATCTTTATTCCCGGTAATCTGATTATATACCCATCCGTAAGATTCGCTTTTGAAGCCATGAAACGAGCATGCAAAAGGTTACGCCAAAGAGCATGAACATGTTGCGAGTTCCACATGACCTTTAAAAAACAAATTATGTACATATGAAAGAATTAAAAATCATAGATTAGATGAACTCTTTTCCTCTATTACACACAGAACGTCTTGACCTGATTGAGATTCAACAAAGTCATTTGAGTGATATTTTCAAATTATTTGGAGATGAAGAAGTAATACGTTTCTATAACTTACTTCCTTTGAAAGAAGAACAAGAAGGACAAAAACTATTGGACTGGTTTCAGAATCGTTGTCAAGAAGGCTTAGGTGTTCGTTGGGGTATTGCATTGAAAGGTAAATCGAACATTATCGGAACAGTTGGTTTTAACAACTATACGAAAAATCACCGGGCAAATATTGGATACGATTTGCAAAGAGAATATTGGAACAATGGCTATATTACTGAAGCATTGAAAGCTGTGATTGATTTCGGATTCAACAATCTTGAAATTAATAGGATTGAAGCAGAAGTGATGCAAGGCAATATGGCTTCTGAGAAAGTATTGGAAAAGTTAGGCTTCAAAAACGAAGGTATTTTAAGGCAATGGATGTATTGGAATGGAAATCATTATGATATGACAATGTTTTCACTGTTAAGAGGGGATTAAATAAAGCTTGATCACGAACTTTCAAAATGTATTTTTTATGGACACGTTTCTATTTGCCTTACAAAATTTACACCTTTTTCACACCCTTCAAAATCAAAAACTCTCGATAATCAGCTGATTATCGAGAGTTTTAAGTACCCAGAGCCGAGGGCAATAATATTAAATTTGATGAAATGCGGGGAAGTTTATAATCATCAAAATACATATTTAATTGACTGTATATTAATATATTATTACCTTATTTTCTTTTAATTGGATTTAATAGAATTGAAAGGTTTTTAGCATGTGTGGGGAAAATGTGGGGAAAATAATTTACCTTTGCAAAGCAATACAAATCGTTGTTTTATGAAGGTAACATTTATAGTCAAGAAGTCAGCAAAACGCTACGATGTAGATTCAAAAGCTACTATTTACGTGAGATTGAGAGACGGAAGGCGTTTGGATTCGGTAGCTCCAACAAATCTATCCATAAATCCGAACCTTTGGGATGAGAAATCCGAACAGGTAAAAAGCAAGGTCGTTTGTCCTGATGAAACCCGTACCTATTACAACGAGGAAGTACGTAAACTAAAAACCTATCTTGAAAAAGAATACCAAACCGAGAAAGAAGATATCTCCAAAGACTGGCTGAAAACTTCTTTAGACAAGTACTACAATCCGCGGAAGTATGATATACCTGAAGAAGTAATAGTTAAACCCACCATTGAGCAGCTTTGCGACGATTTTTTGTTAAAACATAAGTTGTCCGATGTTCGGAAGAAAAATTTCAGGGTTGTAAAAAGAGCCATGATGCGTTATGAACTCTACGTCAGAGCAACCAAACGAGGGCAAAAGAACTTCATTCTGGATATTGACGAGATAACATCCGATACTTTACATGATATGTGGGACTTCTTTGAGAATGAACATATCTATTTTGAAAAATATCCGGCGATTTATGAAGTTATTGAAGAAAAACGTACTCCAAAACCAAGGGGAAAGAATACCC
>JAVBKV010000019.1:0-103743 GCA_031553885.1 Bacteroidales bacterium | reverse complement strand
AACAATCGGTTTTATCAAAGGAAATCGAAGATTTATGGAAAGCAATAAACGATCTGAGTGAAGATAACCGGAAAGAGTTCGATGATATTTATTTGGCCCTTACCGAATTGGCATCTAAACAAAAAATTCAGGATAAACCTCACCGACAAATCGGATATACAGCCGACAGATACAAAAGTGAGGAAAAATGACTACCTTTGCACCCTTAAAATAATTGAGAATTGAGAATTGAGAGTGGAGAATTATACCATTCTCAATTCTCAATTCTCCACTCTCAATTCATTATATGATTACAGTCAGCAACTTAGCTATTCAATTTGGGAAAAGAGTTCTTTTCCAGGACGTCAACCTCAAGTTCACACCGGGAAACTGCTACGGTATTATCGGGGCCAACGGGGCCGGTAAATCCACGTTTCTGAAAGCCTTAAGCGGTGATATGGAACCAAATACCGGTTCGGTCAACTTCGGACCGGGCGAACGACTTTCAGTATTAAGACAAGACCACTTCGCCTATGACGAATTTACAGTTATGGATGCGGTTCTGCAAGGCCATACCGTGCTGTGGGACATCATGAAAGAAAAAGATGCTATTTATGCAAAAGCCGATTTCAGTGATGCAGACGGCGTCAGGGCTGCCGAACTGGAAGAAAAATTTGCCGAGCTGGAAGGCTGGAATGCCGAAAGCGATGCCGGTAACCTGCTGAACGGGTTGGGAATCCGGGAAGATATGCACTACATGATGATGAAAGATGTGAGCGGGAAAGAAAAAGTACGTATCCTGCTGGCTCAGGCTTTGTTCGGAAAACCGGACAACCTACTGTTGGATGAGCCAACCAACGACCTGGATATCGAAACCGTCATGTGGTTAGAAAACTACCTTTCCGAATTTGAAAATACGGTTTTGGTTGTATCCCACGACCGACACTTTTTGGATTCTGTCTGTACCCATACGGTCGATATCGATTACGGAGAAATCAAATTGTTTTCCGGAAATTACAGTTTCTGGTACGAATCGAGCCAATTAGCTTTGCGTCAACAGCAACAACAAAACAAAAAAGCGGAAGAAAAGAAGAAAGAACTGGAAGAGTTCATCCGCCGGTTCAGCGCCAATGTGGCTAAATCCAAACAAACGACCAGCCGCAAGAAAATGATTGAAAAGCTTAATATTGAGGAAATACAACCTTCTTCCCGTAAGTATCCCGGTATTATTTTTACACCGTCCCGTGAAACCGGAAACAAAATACTGGAAGTCAACGGACTTTCCGCCAGCATCGAAGGAGAAGTCCTTTTCAAAAGCGTCTCTTTCAATATCGAAAAGGATGACAAAATCATATTCCTTTCCCGAGATCCCCGCGCCATGACCACCTTTTTCCAAATCATCAACGACGAACAAAAAGCGGATGAAGGAACATTCGAATGGGGGCAAACCATCACAACAGCTTATTTACCGCTGGACAACTCCTCTTTTTTCAACACTGATATGAATCTGATCGACTGGATTGCCCAATTTTCAGAAGACACTCATGAAGTCTATTTGAAGGGATACCTGGGCAAGATGTTGTTTTCCGGAGAAGAAGTACTCAAAAAAGCCAGCGTGCTCTCAGGAGGCGAAAAAATGCGTTGTATGATCGCACGGATGATGTTAAAGAATGCCAATTGTATGGTATTGGATTCTCCGGCCAACCACCTGGATCTGGAATCCATTCAGGCTTTTAATAATACCCTGAAAAACTTCAAGGGGAATATCCTGATGTCGAGTCATGACCATGAGTTTATCCAGACTGTCTGTAACCGGGTTATCGAGCTGACACCCAACGGAATCATAGACAAAATCATGGATTATGATGACTACATTACTTCCGAGGAAATCAAAGAACTGAGAAAAAAGTTGTACAAATGACAGCCGAATTTATCCTTCAGGAACTTCTTTCGGTAGCTAATCCGGAAAAAGCCAAATTTTTGCAGGGCTTTTTCAAAACGGGTAAAGGACAATACGCCGAAGGCGATATTTTTCTGGGAATTGTAGTTCCCATTACCCGTGCCATTGTAAAAGTCAATAAAACTCTACCGTTTTCTGAAATTCAGATTCTGTTGGATTCGGAATTCCACGAAGCCCGCCTGGCCGCATTATTGTTTCTCGCCCAACAATTCAAAAAAACAAAAAAAGAGGAAGAACGGAAAGCAATATTCGAATTTTACCTCAAAAATGCCCGCAAAGCGAACAACTGGGACCTGGTGGATGTTACCTGCCGCGACGTGATCGGGAGCTATCTGTTAGACAAAGACCGCTCCGTGCTCTACCAATTAGCCGAAAGCGATAACCTCTGGGAGCAACGCATCGCTATCGTTTCTACCTGGACCTTTATCAAGCACAAGCAATACGACGATACCCTGGCTATTTCCGAAAAGCTATTCAATCACAAGCACGACCTCATGCACAAAGCCGTCGGCTGGATGCTTCGGGAAGTTGGTAAAAAAGATAAGGAAACCCTCGTGGATTTCCTTGAAATGCATTATAAAAACATGCCGAGAACGGCCTTACGCTATTCCATTGAACATTTTACACCTGAAGAAAAAGCCTATTTCATGAAGAAATAATTCAATCGGCAAATAATTCTTCCAAATCGATGATCAGACCTTCAAGGATATGGACCGGAACTTTTGTTGTACCGTCGATGATATTGTAAACCGTTCCGTCGTCGTACTTACCATTATCCTGCAGGAGAAACACAACCGCAGTCCACTCATTGGGATAAACCAGCCAGTATTCTTTTACACCGGCAGTTTCGTAGAGTTTAAACTTCTCATTGGCATCCCGCTTTCCGGTGCTGGGAGAAAAGATTTCTACGACCAGATCCGGAGCACCGATACATCCTCTGTAATCTAATTTGGCCGGATCGCAGATCACACAAATATCGGGCTGCACCACATTGTAAATTTTATTGTCAGTCGTTTCCCCGTTAATGGGCAGACGTACATCAAAAGGAGCAGAATAGATCTTACATTTAGCCTTTCTTTTTTTGATAAAAATACCTGCTTTTATAAAAAATTCAGAACAGGCAGTAGCATGCTTTCTAAATGGAGCAGACAGTTTATAAACTATTCCATCAATAATCTCTCTTCTTACATCGTCTGTCCAGCTCAGGTAATCGGCATACGAATACCGTTTCCTGCCATAAGCCAGAGCAGGTTCTTCCACTTTCTGAATTTTTTCTTCCGATTCAGGATAATTTTTTTCCGATTGATGTTGGTCTTTTTCTTCAGGTTCCATGGTTTACTATCTTTGCTACTTTAATTATTTAGCAAAAATAGTGAAAAAATTTAATTTATGCTATTATTACAATTCTTTTCAGTTTCTTCGAGACTGTTTTTGAATGACCTGAAATCAGATCCGGACTTATTTGACTTTGATTCCGCAACCGATTGCTTTCGTGAAAGTTACAGTTACCGGATTTCCAGCCAGTAAATCGTTAACAGCATTAACTACATACGGAATTTTCACAGCTGAAGCATCTTCATAATTATCATCGATAGCTCCGATATACCGGACTACATTCCCTCTGTCCGTTTTTTGCAGAACAAAAACAGTAGGCGTTTTGGTTGCCCCATAAACGGGAAAAATCCGCTGACCTTCATCAAATAAATAAGGAAAAGTATAACTTTTTTCCTTCGCCCGCTTTTGCATTTCACTAAAACTATCTTCGGGATAAAGAGACGGATCGTTCGGGTTAATTGCAATCACCGGATAGCCTTTTGCTTTATACGTTTTATCCAACGCAATCAACCGGTCCTGATAGGCTTGTGCATACGGACAATGATTACAAGTAAAAACGATAATAAATCCTTTCGCTTGCGAAAAATCAGCCAAAGAAACCGTTCTTCCATCTACATTTTTCAATTTAAAATCCGTGGCCATATCTCCCACTTTATACCCCTGCGCCCAAACGCTTGTTACTACAGCAACAAGCAATAATAAAAATAACTGTATACGTTTCATTTGTCTAAAAATTTAATTGTTAATAACCTCAATTCATCATACGTGAATGATTTTTCATAAAATTCTTTCAAGTTTCCCTTTACAATCAAAGTTGCAGGAATAGCTCCGGTCCAGGTACTACTTACCTTATCAATCCAGGTATTTGTATCCGGATCACTTAATACAATTACCTGTGATTGAATATTTCTTTTTTTAATAAAAGGAATTACTCCGTTTTCGATCCGGAATTTGAAATCGAGGCTGATCAATACGATTTTCAATTTTTTATCTCCAAATTCTTTTCCGACTTGATCGAAATAAGGTAATTCCTTTATACAAGGCGAACAATAAGTCGCCCAAAAATTAAAAATATAAGTAGTATCGTTATCTGCGGAAGGAAGAAATAAAGACTCTATTTGCTGGTAATTATAAACAGGTATCGTATAACCACCCGGCTGAACCTTTTGCTGAGTTTTTGCATCTGCAAAAACAAACAAAACGACAATTAAAACAATCGGCTTGAAAAAATAATGTTGAACTTTCATATCCGTTAATCAATTGTGAATAATTGATTAACAGAAAGAATCAAAGAAAAGTTTGTAAAAATCACTGAATATTACTTTAATAAAAAAAGCGAATCCAACCGGATCCGCTCTTTTATTCTTTTCAGTTATTTAAAAACTAAATTACTGAGGATTAACAGCATCAGTAATTTTTTGAGCAATTTTAGTCAGACGCTCTTGTTGTGCAGGAGTAAAGCTGGTAGCATCCTGGAATTTTTTAGAAATTTCCTCCAGTCTCGGAGCCATTTCCTGCATTTTTTTAACCGCTTCCATATCACCGGTTGTAGATCCTTTCAATACAACAATGTACTCATCAATAAATTTGTCGTATTCATCAATTGCCTGATCAATACTGTTAATTTCGGCTGGTTGTTCTGTTGTAGCTTCTGGTTCAGAGGTTTTAGCTTCTTTTTTACAAGAAGAAAAAGTTAAAGTTGCGCAAGCAATGGCTACTAAATAAATTAAATTTTTCATTAGATTAAAACGTTAATAGTTAATAATTCGCCGCGAAGGTATTATATTGATTTTAATTTTCCTAAAAAAATATTACTTTTTCTAAAAATTATTTTTTAGAGATCAAATACTATTTGTGTGATAGAAAATCAAAAAGCATGGATTCCGGATGATAAAATTAATCGGTTCAACGATTTTGCCAATTCACCCAACGCATCTAAATTAATCATTTCGGCGTCTTTTCCGTACATGTAACGGAACTTTTCAAAAGTCTCCCGGACCTCCCTGGCCTTCCATTTTTCAGAAACGATAAAATAGGATAAAATATGGATTCCCCTGCGTTTCATACGCATGACTTCCTCACGGGTATGCTCAATGGCAGGAGGTCCTTCGTAAACACAATCGTCATCAATAATAAAAGCAGGCATGCCATCATACAGGTTGATGAAATAATTTTCGGAAAGCTCGTTTTTTTCAACTTCCATCAGGTCGGTAATGGTGCTATAACAAAGGCCTTCGGGGGTGGGCCCGGTAGCTTTCAGAAAACGAAACAACTGTTTTATTTTGGAAAGCTTATCCCGCTTACTATCGTATGCAATCAACACCAAAGGCAAAGTCGACAAATGATTCATCGCATGATAACGAAACGAAATAGTTATCCGTATATTTTTGGTCAGATCGGCAGCCTGGGCAATGGCCACAGCCGTTTTCAGGCTTTGCCGGAAACAATTTCCGGACATGGAATGGGAGCCATCGATGGACAAATGAAAATTCACGGAAGGGAACGATTCTTCCCTGTTTTCATAAAAAATTACCTGGTTTCCGACCGCCACGGTGTGTAACAATCGCTTATCGATTTTTCCTTTCTCCAAACGAGAAAACCGGGTTTCCCTGCGATCATTCCGGAACGCGATTTTCCGGGCCAGTTGTTTTCCAAGGCGAATCCCTTCCACAACCGCATTTTCGGTCGCATGAACATTTTCCGTTTCAAAAAAAGGATATTTTCCGGAATAGATCAGGTCTCTTGTCATCTCTTTCAATACGACAACCCTGATTTTACGGTTGTCATACAAGGTATAATGTTCGGAAGGCAAGGTATTGGAAAACAATGTTCTGATATCCTCTTTGCGATCGGTCGGAATGCTCTGTTTGGCAATATTTAAAGCTGCTGAAGAGAAATATTCGTTGGCAAACGATTCGGCTTCGGACTCTTCTAATGAAGCCGGCTCATTATCCAGGCTACCACCGGTGGCATCTTTTTCGGGAACCAATCCTTCCGGCAATACCGTGGTTGCATACCTGTCGATCAGTTCCCAGACCAAAACAGCCAGTTTCAGGGAATCTTCCGAATTTTCCAACCTAGAAATATCCCTGATACGGATCAGGCTTTTCAATTGGTCGTACAATTCCTGCTTAGCCTCAACCTGTGATCTCAACACCAACACATCAATCAGTTCCTGATAATGCTCGCTCTCGGCAACCTGGCAGAAAAACAGGTAAAAATAACTGATCCGGTAATAATTATTGCGTTGCCAGTTCAGTAGCTCGATCGTCAGATTGGGATTGAAAAGTTTATTGTATGAAGCCAGTATGTATCCCTTGTAGCCGGGAGAAGTACGAATCGCCAACTCATCCAACCGCCAGAATTCAATCAGGTGATGAATCCCTTCTATTTCCGAACGGATTGTATTTTTGTATTTATATCTTTCGCCGGCGGCCAATGAAGCAAATTTTTCATGCCTTGCCGAAAGGTAGTCATCGGTCAGCAGGGTAACAATTTTCGACAGGCACCACCGGTAGGAATAAATGAAAGACAAGGTTTCATGAACAGCAAGACCGACCGTAGCATCGATGTTACTAAGATCGGACGAAATAATGATTTTATCGATACTCGATTTATCGTTATGGTACTGAAACTCGACCGGAATGTCACGACCCGAAACGATTTTAACAAAGTTGGCAACCGCCCGTTGCAATTTCAACCAGTCGAACACATTGGCTTTATCGGTCACCTTATCGGCCAACCAATAATCGGAAAGAAGGGTAGTCGAATCCGGCTGTTGTTGCATGTCAGATGTAACGTTGTACCAATTGCTTGATGAAAGTCCGCTCACTGTCGTTTCCACCTACCGCATCATAAGCAGGATAAAGCAGAATTTCGGCAGCCTCACCCAGGGAAAAACCATTTTCAATCAACCGTACCATTTCAATCGTACTTCGTGTGGAAATGGAAAAACTGATTTTAGGATTGTTGCTGGTAACTTCCTTGCGGGTTCTCTCCGCTATCTGAGCAATCGTTCTCAAAACAGCCGGAATTGTTTCCGGAAAGAACGACTGAAGCAAACGGAATTCCTCTTCCATGTCCAGCACTTCCATTTCGATCTGGGAAAAACGATCCAGCAAACCCTTGTCCATGGTACGGGAAGAAGTATATTCATTTCCGATATTAGCGGTTGCCATGAAAGTAACTCCTTCCGCCACAAATATAGTGGGACTGTCCACCTCTTCATCCAAACGTAAATACCGCTGATTGACATCCAATACCGACATCAGGATATTCCAGGCTTCCGGATGCGCCCGGGATATTTCATCCAGCAAAATAATCGCATTCGGAACCTGGATCGCTTTCACAAAGTAAGATTGCGAAAAAAAGGTTCCCGACGCTTTATCGTAATGTGTATTACCAATGAACGTAGAGCGAGGATCCTGTGTACTTCCGCAGTTGATGTAAAAAAACGGATGCGTTTCCTTGTAATTATCTGCCAGGTGTTTGATGGTAACCGTTTTTCCACTTCCGGCAGGACCGGTAATTAAAAGATTTTTACCATATAAAATGCAATAATTCAGGAACTTCCATTTTACGTTGGAAATAAATAACCGGTCCGGTTTGTTTTGAGGACTGTTTTTGATAAAATCAGCAACAGCCTGTTTATTATCAAGAACAATCATGCTTATTTCGCTAATGTCTCCTTGATGATTTCTCCAACCGTAGGATGTGGGAAAACCATGGCTTTCAGTTCATCCGCTTTCATGCCTTCCTCGATGGCTATACCGGCAATGATAATAATTTCAGAAGCCGGATTACCCAATATATGTACTCCCAGAATCGTATCATCTTCGGATACAATCACTTTACAAACTCCATTTCCTTGTTCATTCTCTGCTACATAACGACCGGAATAAGCCATGGGAATCTGTTTCACCTGGAAAACGATGCCTTCATTCTGCAACATTTCTTCGGTTTTACCCACACCGGCAATTTCCGGATTGGTATAAACTACGCCCGGAATCGCTTTGTAACTCATTTTTTCATTGTGTCCCAACAGGTGCTCCACTGCTATTTCCGCTTCACGTACAGCTGTATGAGCCAGGAGTGAAAATCCGGTAATATCACCGCAGGCATAGACATCCGGATTCGATGTCTGCATGTACTCGTTCACCTGCAAGCCATTACGGAACCGCTCCAGGTTCAGGTTTTCGAGACCGAAACCTTCCAGAACGGGTCTACGTCCTACGCTCAACAGGATTTTTTCAGCCTGCAAAGTGGTTTTTACACCTTCTTTTTCAATTTCCACCTGTTGTCCGTTAACAGCTGTCACCTTGGTGCTCAAATGAAAATCAATTCCTTTTTTAGCATATTCATTTCTCAGCATGGCAGAAAGCTCTTTATCCATACCTCCGAGAATCTCATCCAGCATTTCAACAACAGTCACCTTGGTACCCAAGGTATTGAAAAAAGAAGCAAATTCGATTCCGATCACACCTCCTCCAATGACAATCAGGGATTGGGGTAATTCTTTATTTTCAAGGGCTTCCCGGCTGGTCCAGTAGGGTGTTTCCTTTATTCCCGGAATTGGTGGAACCACGACTTCAGAACCCGTACATAACAACAGTTTTTTAGCGGTATACGTTTGTTCATTACAAGCAATGGTAAAAGTTCCATTTTCCGAATTCATCACAATCGCTTGCCCGGCAACAGCCTCGACACCGGCTTCCTGCATTTTTGCACGAACGCCTGCATTCATTTTCCGGACAACTTTATTTTTGCGTGTAATGATTTTAGACAGATCGAAACTGACATTTTCAGCACTGACTCCATACTTGGCCGATTCCTTGGCCGTATGATATACTTTGGCCGAATAAAGAAGCGTTTTAGTAGGAATACATCCTTCGTTCAAACACACACCTCCCAAGGCATTTTTTTCGAATATAACTGTTTTCAGCCCGTTCAATCCGGCTAATTCAGCCGCAGAATAACCGGCAGGTCCTCCGCCGATGATTGCTAAGTCGTAATTCATAAGATTCACTGATAGAAATTTAATTTTTTCCAAAGGTAGCAAATGTTCAGAAAGATGCAAATGCGTACCGGATAATAATCATCACTCGTTTTTTTCGTAAAAACAAAAAAAGACCTACCTTTGTTCTGTTTCAAGAATGAGTTAACGCCTCTATCAATCAATGACACACAAATTTGATTTTCTCGTTATCGGTTCCGGAATAGCCGGAATGAGTTTTGCTCTGAAAGTAGCAGACAAGGGCAGGGTAGCTATCCTTTGTAAAACGACGCTGGAAGAAGCCAATACTTTTTATGCACAAGGAGGAATTGCCTCTGTAACAGCACCTTTTGACGATTTCGAAAAGCATATTCAGGACACCCTCATTGCTGGAGACGGAATCTGCGATCGCCGGGTGGTTGAAAAAGTTGTAAAGGAAGCTCCCGATCAAATCGAAGAACTGATCCGGTGGGGAGTGGATTTCGATAAAGACGCCACCGGTAATTTCGATTTACACAAGGAAGGCGGACACTCCGAATTCCGGATCCTTCATCACAAGGACACCACAGGCGCCGAAATCCAGAAAAGCCTTATCCTCAGGGTTAAAAATCATCCTAATATCAAAGTATTCGATCACCATTTTGCGGTTGAGATTCTGACTCAGCACCATTTAGGCATAACCGTAACCAAACATACCGAAAACATTGAATGTTACGGAGCATATGTGTTAAGTGAACGAACCCGGAATGTGCATACTTTTTTGTCTAAAATAACCATGATTTCCACCGGAGGAATCGGCCAGATCTACCAAACAACTACCAATCCGATCGTGGCCACCGGAGATGGGATTGCCATGGTATACCGCGCCAAGGGACTGGTCAAGGATATGGAATTCGTACAATTCCATCCCACGGCTTTATATAACCCGAAAGAGCGTCCTTCTTTCCTGATCACAGAAGCCATGAGGGGCTACGGAGGCATACTCCGGACGATGAACGGAAAAGAATTCATGCAGAAATACGACGAACGGAAATCATTGGCTCCCAGGGATATTGTTGCCCGTGCTATAGACACCGAAATGAAAAACCGGGGAGATGATTATGTTTACCTGGATGTAACCCATAAAAATCCGGAAGAAACCAAGGAACATTTTCCGAACATTTATGAGAAATGCCTTAGTGAAGGAATCGATATCACAAAAGATTACATTCCGGTTGCTCCGGCTGCTCACTACCTGTGCGGAGGCATTGTAGTGGATTTAAACGGACAATCTTCAATTAAACGGTTGTACTCATCCGGGGAATGTTCCTGTACAGGATTACACGGAGCCAATCGATTAGCTTCAAATTCTTTGATTGAAGCCGTGGTTTATGCGGATTCAGCCGCCAAGCACGCCAAGTCCATGATTGATAATTATTCTTTCAATGAACAGATTCCGGTTTGGAACGATGAAGGAACTTCCCTTCCCGAAGAAATGGTTTTAATCACACAAAGCGCAAAGGAAGTGGGGACAATCATGTCCAATTATGTAGGGATTGTTCGTTCCAACCTGCGTTTGAAACGCGCACTCGACCGGTTGGAGATTCTTTACCAGGAAACAGAAAACCTGTTTATCCGGTCCATCGTTTCCCGGGATATCTGTGAATTAAGAAACCTCATCAATGTCGGCTACCTGGTGATCAAACAGGCCATGGAAAGAAAAGAAAGCAGGGGACTGCATTATACGATCGACTATCCGGATAAAAATGATTTAAGATAATAAAAAATGGAGGTTTTGGCCTCCATTTTTTATTATTAAAAGAATGCTGTCGGAATATTCAACCTGATATTATTCCCTATGATAAACGTTCGCTTGATTTCTTTTCTCAGGTTGTCCATTTGATCTTTCAACGCATTACTATCCATATTTTCATGAATATTTTGCAGAAAATAATGAAGGATTACTTCCATGCCAAATGCTTCAAAAACATATTTTTCACAGGAAATAGCAGCTTCGTTGAGTCCTTTTTGTCCGTATAACGAATCTGTACTGTTGTAGGTATTCACCAAAACAACCTTTTTTCCTTCCAGCAACTGTTTGATTCCTTTTTCTGTAAAGGAGTATGCAAATCCTTTTGAAAACACACGTTCCATATATCCTTTCATCATAGCAGGCATTCCTGTCCTCCAGATCGGATAAATAAACATAATAATTTCAGCATTAGCAATATATTCCTGTTCCTTCGAGACGTCTTCCAGTACTTTCCCGGAAGCTTCCGCCTCCAAATCTTTATTACTTAAAACCGGATTAAAACCGATTTTATACAAATCTCTTACTTCTACTTCTATCTTGTATTTTTCATACAACCGGGTGAGTTCAGTACTGATAATCTGACTTAAACTTTCTGATGAGGGATGGCATAATACTACTAATTGTTTCATAATTTGTACCCCTTACGAGGATTTATTAATAGTTGGTCTTTTTAGGCTCAAAGTAAGATTGAGGATGTTCGCAAGCCGGACAGACATTAGGTGCATTCTTACCATTGTGAACAAACCCACAATTGCGGCATTGCCATTCGATTTCCTCTTCTTTGCTGAAAACCTCGTTTTTTTCTATATTAGCTAATAATTTACGATATCTGGCTTCATGTTCGGCTTCCACACGTGCAATCATACGGAAAGCAGTTGCTACCTGCACAAAACCTTCTTCTTTAGCAATATCAGCAAATTCTTTATAAAGTACGTCCCATTCTTCTTTTTCACCTTCAGCAGCAGCCAACAGATTCTGGGCCGTTGTACCAATAATTCCAGCCGGATAAGTAGCCGTAATTTCCACCATGCCTCCTTCTAAAAATTTAAAAAAGCGCTTTGCATGTTCTTTTTCCTGTTCTGCTGTTTCCATAAAAACAGCCGCGATTTGTTCATAACCTTCTTTTTGGGCCACACTTGCAAAATAAGTATAACGACTTCTCGCCTGACTTTCTCCTGCAAATGCTTTTAATAAGTTTTGTTCGGTTTTTGTACCCTTCAAACTTTTCTTTTCCATAATAATTACAAGTAAAAAAATTAAGTGATTAATATAAAATTTCAGTAAGCCTAATTAAATGAACACTCCTAACAACAATATTGTTTTATGATCCAAGCTAATTTAGATTTTGTTTTTATAACTTTGCAGCCAATTTAATATTTCAGAAAAAGACCTTACAAACAAAGGTAATTAATTTTTTCTGAAATATTTTCTATTTTAGCATTTTTTGTCATTGAAATCGTGCGATTTAAGAAAATTGAACTTAATTTTCAATCATAATGATAGTTAATATATTAATTTTTCAAAAATGAATCTTTCCATTTCTAAATTAAATTTAGATTTTAAACCTAAATTATTCAGTTGCCTGAAAAATTATTCCAGAGAAAAATTTACCAGCGACCTTATGGCCGGAATAATCGTAGGGATTGTAGCATTACCATTGGCTATTGCTTTTGGGATTGCATCCGGAGTCAGTCCGGAAAAAGGATTGATCACAGCCATTATAGCCGGATTTATCATTTCTTTTTTAGGTGGAAGTACTGTCCAGATCGGTGGCCCTACAGGAGCTTTCATTGTTATTGTTTACGGAATCATACAAAAATTCGGAATAGAAGGATTAGCTATTGCTACGGTAATTTCAGGAGTTATGCTTGTATTGATGGGTGTATTGAAATTAGGAACCATCATTAAATTTATGCCTTATCCGATTATTGTCGGTTTTACCAGTGGTATTGCTCTGACTATTTTTACCACGCAGATGAAAGACCTGTTCGGACTGACTATGGAATCGGTTCCTGCCGATTTTATTTCCAAATGGATTGCTTATGGAAAAGCAGCTTCAACTATTAATTTAGGATCTTTTATTATCGGAATCGTAAGTATATTAATTATTGTTTATTCTCCACGATTTATTAAAAAAATACCGGGCTCCTTAATTTCTATCATTATTGTTACTGTAGTAGTATATGTAATAAAAAATTATTTAGGTGTTACGGGAATTGAAACCATTGGAGACCGCTTTGAAATCGATCCTTCTCTTCCCGAACCGACTACTATTCCTATTAATATGGAAACAATCAATTTACTGTTCCCCGCTGCTTTTACCATTGCCATGTTAGGAGCTATCGAATCCTTACTTTCTGCTACCGTAGCAGATGGAGTAACAGGGGACAAACATAATTCCAATACCGAATTAATCGCACAAGGAACAGCTAATATTATTACTCCCATGTTTGGAGGTATTCCTGCTACAGGTGCTATTGCCCGTACAATGACAAATATAAATAACGGAGGCAGGACTCCGGTTGCCGGAATCATTCATGCAATTGTTTTATTACTGATTTTACTTTTCCTGGCCCCACTTACTAAACACATTCCTATGGCTTGTTTAGCAGGGGTACTGATCATTGTATCTTACAACATGAGTGAATGGAGAACCTTTCGTTCTATACTTAAAAACCCCAAATCAGACGTAATCGTTCTATTGGTTACTTTCTTCCTGACTGTTATTTTTGATTTAACCATCGCTATTGAAATCGGCCTGTTAATTGCCATGCTATTATTCATGCGTCGTGTTACGGAAACTTCCAATATTTCTGTTATACGTGACGAATTAGATATGGAAACCGATGCCGAAAAAACATTAAACAATGATAAACTTCTGTTACCTAAAGGAGTAGAAGTTTACGAAATAGACGGTCCTTTCTTTTTCGGTATTGCCAATAAATTTGATGAAAGTATGAAACAAATAGGTGGAACCAAGGCTAAAGTCCGTATCATCCGGATGAGAAAAGTTCCTTTTATGGATTCGACCGGTCTTCACAACCTGGAAAGTTTATTCCGTTTATCTGATAAAGAAGGAATTCAACTGGTACTTTCCGGAGTCAACGACAAAATCAGGGATATGCTTGTAAAATCAAAAATGGCTGATAAGATCGGAAAAGAAAATATTTGCAGTAATATCACCCAGGCACTATACAGAGCAGAAGAACTCCTGAGTAATGAAAATAATTAGAAAATAAAAAAGAAAGTAATGAACAAAATTATTTCATTACCTTCTTTTTTTATTTCTATTACAGTCCTAATTTTTCAGAGATTTCCAACATTTTCTGAATCGGTTTTATTGCTTTTTCTCTTACTTTTTCGTCTATAAATATTTCAGGAATCTCGTATTTCAAACAATTATATAATTTCTCCATTGTATTCAATCGCATGAAATTACATTCATTACATGCACAGGTACTATCGTTGGGAGGAGCAGGAATAAATATTTTATCCGGATTTTTTTTCCTCATTTCATGAATAATGCCCGATTCTGTCGCCACAATAAACCGATTAGCCGGTGAAGTAACCGTATATTTCAATAAGGAAGCTGTAGAACCAATATGATCCGCCAGTTTCAATATTACACTTTTACACTCCG
Source organism: Bacteroidales bacterium (assembly GCA_031553885.1). Classification (GTDB taxonomy): domain Bacteria; phylum Bacteroidota; class Bacteroidia; order Bacteroidales; family Azobacteroidaceae; genus JAVBKV01. Next base: position 89,045 of record JAVBKV010000019.1, on the reverse strand, counting down.
GATGAGCCAAAAGTAAAGCATCCGGATATTCCTTTTTAAGTTGAATTATTTTTTCCAGCGAAAATTGTTCATGAACATGACAAGCTCCATCCCATAAGAGCATATTCCGTCCCGTAATACTATTAATATAATTTCCAAGGTTCTTATCCGGTCCGAAGATGATTGGCGTTTCAGGAGGAAAACTTTCCACAATCTGACGAGCATTAGTCGAAGTAACCACGACATCTGTCAATGCTTTTACTGCAGCTGTTGTATTTACGTACGAAATAACCGTGTACCCGGGATGTTCTTTAATAAAAGCTTCGAATTCATCAGCCGGACAACTATCCGCTAACGAACATCCGGCATTCAGATCCGGAACAAAAACCCGTTTTTCAGGACATATAATTTTAGCAGTCTCTCCCATAAAATGAACTCCACAAAGAACAATTACATCCGCAGTAGTTTTCGCTGCCCATTGAGCCAACGCTAAACTATCTCCCACAAAATCAGCAATATCCTGTATATCGCCTGTTTGATAATAATGAGCAAGAATCACTGCATTTTTTTCTTTCTTCAGTTCATGTATGGCTTTCTTTAAATCCATATCTTTGGGAACAGGAATATCTAAGAATCCGGATGGAGAATTATTATTAACCATTGTTATATTATTTATTTATTTTAAATTTTTTAAAAAATAAGAGGATGATAATATTATCTTGTTGATAAGTCTGAAAAGTTTTTGCCTGAATATTTGTTTTTTAAGTTATTAAAGTATCCATTCCTGTAAGCAATAGGTTATCAACAGCTATTAAATTTAATAATCCTTTACAATAAAAGAGATTAAATATTTTATTAACCTTTTGTTGATAAAGTGCAAAGTTAAAAACTTTCATTCAGAAAACAGAATTTTGTTGTGTAAAACCCTTCTTACAATTCAAGAACAAAAATCAGCGATAAAATGATTTTACTTTAACAGGATTTTATATATGTCCTCCTTTACGTGAAAAACAAGCGTTTTTTATAAAAAGTAGAGTAATAATTTCGACAAGTTATCAACAATTGTTAACTTTAGCGGTTGAAGAAAAATTAAATTATATGATCCCATGAAAAAGTATTATCCCAGCAGGCGTGACTTTATTAAAAAGGTCGCATTATCAGCCGCAGCATTTACTATTGTTCCCCGTCATGTACTTGGTGGAAATGGTTATCTGGCCCCTAGTGATGAATTAACAAAAGCGATTATTGGAGTAGGAGGAATGGGTCGCGGGCATATTTCTTATCCCGGGGCGCGCCTGACAGCTATTTGTGATGTTGACAAGAAACATTTGGAACAGGCATTGAAATTGTCTCCTGCCGGTACGAAAACGTACCATGATTACAGGGAAATCCTTCAGGATTCTTCCATTGATATTGTACATATTGCAACACCGCCTCACTGGCATGGAATCATGGCTGCCGATGCAGCTAAAGCCGGTAAGGATATCTGGTGTGAAAAACCCATGACGCGAACCATCGGAGAAGGCATCCGGGTAAAAGAAGCAGTACAACAGCATGGCCGGATTTTCCGCCTGAATACCTGGTTTCGTTTTCACGATAATTTCTACGGAATGGGAACAACGGTTAAACCCATTAAAAAATTAGTCGATAGCGGATTACTGGGATGGCCTTTGAAAGTAACCGTCAATGCAGCTACCGGTTTTGACTGGAAATTTTTCTGGGTAGGTAAAACCGGATTAGGCATTGAGCCGGTTCCGTCCGAACTGGATTACGACATGTGGTTAGGCCCGGCACCTTTCAAACCCTATAACTCACACCGGGTACACGGCACCTTCCGCGGATACTGGGATTACGACGGAGGAGGATTAGGAGATATGGGACAACATTACCTGGATCCGGTTCAGTATTTTCTTGGAAAAGACCATACCAGTCCCGTAGAGGTAATTGTAGATGGTCAGCAACAGGATTCGGATGCCTGTGGTACCTGGAAACGCATCGAACTGATTTATAGTGACGGATGCAAGATTGTACTCGATGGAGAGAACAGAGATAAAAACGCTGCATATATCGAAGGACCGAAAGGTAAGCTTTACCCGGGATTCCGTTCCGATATTCCGGACCTGGAGAAAAAACTGGCAATGTTCCCGGATCCTGCTCCTCAGATGACCGATTTTGCAGAGGCAGTTCGGACCCGTACTACTTTCGCTTTGAATGAACAAAACGGATTCCGTTCATCTACATTAGTTAATATGGCAATTATAGCTGTACGTCTGGGACGCTCATTGAAATTTGATCCCGATAAACTGGAATTTATAGATGATCCCGGTGCTAATGCTTTGATTCATCAACCTATGCGCGCTCCCTGGAGCATTTAAGAACAGAATGAAAAGAATTAAAAGAATGAAGACAATGAAAAAAATTATTATAGCACTCTTTTTAACCGTAGGTTTATTTTCATCTGCCTATGCCCAGGATACGAGAACGCGGGAGACGAAAATAGCGGACGTTGTCATGCAGTTACCTGCCGACAATACGAAACAGTTCAATCAGTTGATGAACGAACTTATACAACTCGGAGACGTGGTTTCCTACCTTTCTCCCCGTCTGGCGGATCCAGGTGGAAACGATGCCCAGATCCGTTACGCAATCAGCGGATTGGCTATGTATGCTTCTAAAGACAATGCTAAGAAGAAAATGATTGCAGAAGGCCTTTGTAAATCAATTCCTCAGGCCAAATCAGACGAGATTCGGGATTTTCTTTTTATCCAATTGCAATATGTGGCCGGTTCCGAATCGGTTGAAACAGCCGCCCGGTATATCTCCAATTCGCGATTGTGTGATGCTGCTTTACGAGTATTGGTACGTATCGATGAGCCGGCAGCCAATGAGGTGATGCTGGAAGCGTTGAAAAAATCAGACGGCATACAACAGATCCGTCTGGTAGAGGCTTTGGGTGATGCCCGTTATCAACCGGCAGCAGACGTCATTACTCCGTTGGCAGGAAGTAGCAATATCCAATTGCAGAAAGTAGTCCTGCACAGCCTGGCGGAAATAGCTTCTCCGGGTTCTGAAAAGATATTGGTCAAAGCGGCTGAAACGACTCGTTATGTGTATGAGCCGACGGATGCATTGGGTTCCCTGGTTTTGTATATGCAAAACAGTTTAACGAAACAAGGAGGCATGCAGGCTGTATCTAAAATCAGTAAAAACCTGTTGAAAGCAACTTCGGAAAGTTCTCAGCTCGCTGCTAAAACGGCTGCGCTGGATCTTTATGTACGCTCTTCCCGGGAATCAGCCATCGGAGAAGTGATGAAAGCCTTAGACAGCGACAATAAATCGTATCGTCAGGCAGCCTTGAATTATTCGGCCGGTATTGTTTCTTCTAAAATGGATGACAATTTGCTGAAAAGAGCTAAGGGAGAAAAACGCGGAGAAGTAAAAGGAGAAATAATTATGGCTTTGGGAAGACGCGGTAATCCGGCTTCATTGCCTTTTATACTGGAATCTGTTAAAAGTAATAATCCACCGGTTTGTAATGCGGCTATAATCGCAGCATCTCAATTGGGAAAAGAGCAGGCGATTCCTTCCATCATTAATCTGATGGCTGCGATGGCTCCGGGTAATGTGGAAACCATCGAGACCGCAAAAAATTGTTTGTTGTCAATGAGAAGCGAGTCCGTTATTCCGGCGATAGCAGCAGCTATTCCGAAAACGTCAATACCCGCCAGGGTTATGTTTTTGGAAATTTTGGGCTTAAAGAAAGCCCAGGATCAGTCGGAAGTTGTTTTTTCACAAGTCGATGATTTAAATGTGGGTCTTACAGCTAAGAAAGTATTGAAAGATGTTGTTACAGGAAAAGATGTGCAACGGGTTGCTCAATTGTTGAATGCTTCCGCTTCTTCCGGCAAAGAAGGAATAGCAGCTCTTCAGCAGGCTTTGTTTGCGGCAGTATCTTCGGTTCCGCAGGCTCAACAGTTCAAACTGGTTTCTGCAGAGATGAATAAAAGCAGTAATCCGTCGCTTTATTATAATGTTCTGGCTATGATCGGTGGAAAAGAACCGTTAGATCTGGTGCTTAAAGGATTTGAAAACAATGCGACCCGTTCCGCTGCATTTGAAGCGCTTACGCTCTGGAGCGACGATTCTGCTGTTGGAAGTTTATATTCGATTGCTGCTGCCGATCCTTCCGGTGCTTATTTTGATAAAGCGCTGGCAAGTTATGTAGCTAAAGTAAGTGCATCGAAAGCCACACCCGAACAAAAGCTGTTGCAGCTTCGCGATGCGTTGGAAATTGCTAAAACCGGATCTCAAAAACAGGGAATTATCAATCAGATTTCCCGCACGGGAACTTTTCTTGGACTGTTGACCGTAGGAAAATACCTGGAAAGCAGTGACAATCAGGTTCAACAGGCTGCTGTGCAGGCTGTCCGGACCATTGCATTGGGTCATAAAGAATACTTCGGACCGGAGGTTGTTGCCCTGTTGAATAAGGCGATGGCTGTCAATAAAGATTCCGAAGCGGATTATCAGAAACAGGCCATTTTAAAACACCTGGCTGTTTTGCCTCAGGAGACCGGTTTTGTTTCCATGTTCAATGGTAAGGATCTGTCCGGCTGGAAAGGCTTGGTGGAAAATCCGATTGCCCGTGGAAAAATGACGGCCAAACAATTGGCTGAAAAACAGGTAAAAGCCGATGAGGCCATGCGTAAAAACTGGCGGGTTGAAAACGGTCTGTTGGTCTATGAAGGCAAAGGTTTTGACAATATATGTTCGGAGAAAATGTATGGAGACTTTGAACTGTACGTCGACTGGCGGATAGCTCCGGAAGGCGATGCCGGCATTTACCTGCGCGGATCTCCCCAGGTACAGATCTGGGATACTGCCTTGACCAAGGTAGGTGCACAGGTTGGTTCCGGAGGCTTGTACAACAATCAGAAACATCCGAGCAAACCGTTGGTAGTAGCAGATAACCCTGTTAATGAATGGAACTCATTTTACATCCGGATGATCGGAGAAAAGGTAACCGTTTACCTCAATGGGCAATTGGTCGTGGATAATGTTACCCTGGAAAATTACTGGAACAGGGCGTTGCCGATATTCCCGAAAGACGCCATTGAATTGCAGGCGCATGGTAACCGGGTGGAATACCGGGATGTGTATGTCCGTGAAATTCCACGCCCCGAACCTTACGAAGTTTCAGCAGCGGAAAAAGCCGAAGGATTTATACCTATGTTCAATGGTGTTGATATGTCGGGTTGGGTTGGTAACCTGAAAGATTACATTCCCCGCGATGGTATGCTGGTATGTGATCCGCAGGGAGGAGGTCATGGTAATTTATATACCGATAAAGAATATTCCGATTTCGTCATGCGTTTTGATTTCCGTCTTACACCGGCGGCCAACAATGGATTGGGAATCCGGACTCCGCTTGAAGGCGATGCGGCTTATGTAGGTATGGAGTTGCAGATACTGGATAATGAAGCCGATGTTTATAAAGACCTGAAAAACTATCAGTATCATGGTTCGGTTTACGGAGTAATTGCAGCCAAACGCGGTTATTTGAAACCCGTGGGAGAATGGAATACCCAGGAGGTTGTGGCGAAGGGGAATCACATCAAGGTGACGCTCAACGGAGTGGTTATTCTGGATGGAGACATTGCTGAAGCCAGCAAGAATTTTACTCAGCCGGCCGATAAGAAAAAGCATCCCGGATTATCCAACAAAAGCGGGCACATTGCATTTTTAGGTCATGGTTCGGTATTGGATTTCCGGAACCTGAGAATCAAAGACCTTTCGAAATAAGATAACCTACGGTCTCCCTTATCCCCCTTTGGAGGGGGCAGGGGGAGGATCTGGCTAAGAACTGAAAACTAAGAACTAAGAATTAAGAATTAAGAATTTATTTAGATATTCACTTGAGTTCGTATTATCAAAAGGCGAAATATCCTCCCCCTGCCCCCTCCAAAGGGGGATAAGGGAGACCGTACATTTTTTATCTTCTGGTTAAAACAAAATAATTTTCTTGGGTTTCAGATTACCCTCCATAGTCCAGAAATAAGCCTCTCCATGTGAAATACGGAAAATGACTAATTCCGGGCTTTCCGCTGTTAACCCGAATGATTTTAAGAAAGGGCGGTCTTCCAGTGCCTTTTGTTTTAGTGCCTGGTCCTGAATTATTTCAGTTTTTCCGGCAATCCTCAGCATGGTTCCTGTGATTCCTTCTTTTATTTTGAAAAATCAAAGGTAATGATCAACAAAATCGGAATATTAATTGTTTTATTTTAAACTTATTCATAATAAGTTGATCTAACATAAAACACAAAATTAAATTGATACTACGAAAAAACAATATTGCTTAGGTGGTATTGTTTTTAATTCTATAAATTTAAATAGTAAATGAGAAAGGGACCGCTTGTGATAAGTGGTCCCTTTTATGTTCACCCGGCATGGGCGGGCTTCATTTGATTTTGTTTCCGGAAAACTTATGCCAGTATATGCATTGTATCCGAGGCAATCATGAATTCTTCATCGGTCGGGATAACGACCACTTTCACTCTGGAGTCGGGAGCGCTGATAACCGCTTCTTTTCCTCTCAATCCCCAGTTGACATCATGATCGAGTTTAATTCCCATGAATTCCAGGTTTTCACAGACGTTTTTCCGGGTAGCAAACTGATTTTCTCCCACGCCTCCGGTAAAGACCAGGATGTCCAATCCGCCTAAGGCTGCAGCATACGAACCGATGTATTTTTTGATCCGGTAATCGTACATCCGGAGAGCCAGTATAGCGCGGGGATCTTGTGCCGCAACAGCCGCTTCGATTTCACGCATATCGGAAGATACTCCGGAAACGCCGATTACACCGCTGTATTTGTTTACAATGGTAGAAATGGCTTGAGGACCGATGTTTTCCTTTTCCATGATGTAGGAAAGAACTCCCGCATCGATATCGCCGCTGCGTGTTCCCATCAGGAGGCCTTCGACAGGAGTCATTCCCATGGAGGTATCCACAGAAACACCGTCTTTGATGGCTGCAATGGAAGCACCGTTACCAATGTGAGCGGTAATGATTTTCTGATCTTCGTAAGGCACGCCTAAAAATTCACAGGCACGGCGGGAAACATACCGGTGGCTGGTTCCATGAAAACCGTACCGGCGGATGGCATATTTTTCATACAGGGAATAAGGTAATCCGTACATATATGCATGATCAGGCATAGTCTGATGAAAAGCCGTGTCGAAAACTCCTACCTGGGGAACATCCGGCATCAACTCTTTCACGGCATAAATACCATTCAGGTTGGGGGGATTATGCAGGGGGGCCAGGTCGATGCATTCTTCCATTTTTTTGATTACATCATCGTCGATCAGCACGCTGGAGTTGAACTTTTCTCCTCCATGAACCACCCGGTGACCTACAGCATCGATTTCACTCAAGGATTTGATGCATCCGTATTTTTCACTGGTGATGACTCCCAGGATGTATTCGATCCCGGTTTGATGTTCGAGGATTTCCCCTTCCAGGATTACTTTTTGCCCGTCGGGTAGTGCCAGTTTCAGGAAAGAACCTTTCAGTCCGATTTTCTCTATTCCACCCTGCGCCAATTCTGCTCCGTTGTCCATGTCGAACAATTTATACTTAATGGAAGAGCTACCGCAGTTCAATACTAATATCTTCATGTTGAAATTAATTTTTTAAAAGAAACGATTAGGACCTACGGGTTTTCCGTTTTCGTAAATATAAAATCCCTTACCAAAATGAGTTCCCAGTTGTTTGGAACGATACAGACGCCATAAGATAGGAGACGGTTTGTATTTTTTATCTCCATACTCATTAAACATATCTTCCATCAGGCTGACTATTTTTTCAATACCGATGGTATCTGCCATACGGAAAATACCCTGGCGCATGCCGTAAACCACCTCAAACAGGCGGTCGATACTTTCCATGGAAGATACGTTTTCCATCAACATCTGGCAGGCTTCGTTCAACAGGGTAACCATTAGGCGGAGGCTGACCAGTCCGTTGCTTTCGTGTACTTCGATGATTTCGTATTTAATCAGTTTGGCGAACAGAAGGACTTTGTTATATACTTCATCCGAAGTGTACATTCCTTTCACGACTTCCAGTAATTTGGCGTCCGGATGAGCCACCGGGAAGTGCAGGCTGATGCAACGTTCCTTATATTCCAGTTCGGCTGCCAGTTCACTGATAATGACTGTAGTGGCATTTGTTGCGATAATAGCATCGGGAGTCAGTACTTTTTCTATCTCTTTAAAAGCCTCTTTGCGAAGTTGAGTGCTGCGCTCTCCCGTTTCGGAATCGTAGCGTACACATTCGATTACAAAATCACAACCTCTCAGTGCTGAAAAATCCAGTGATCCGTTGATCCGTCCCATGATGGTACGTTTTTCGCCCGGAGTAAGTCCCCAGCTTTCAATTTTTGTGTCCAGGTCCTGGCTTATTTTTTCCAACGCATAATCGATTTTATCCTGGGAAATTTCGATAAAAGTGACGTCCAACCCTGCGGAGGCTGTCAGGCGGACAATATTGCGTCCGTCTTTTCCGCAACCGACCACGCCGATTTTGGAAAACAACGATTTTTTTCTGTCTTTGGACGACAGTCCATAACTTTCAATAGGTTCAATAATAGGTTCTGCCATAGTTGTATTTGTTTATTGTTTTTTCATTCCGATAGCCTGGTTAGCACAAATTGCTACCATTTTGTAAATATCGTCTACCGAACAACCCCGGGAAAGGTCGTTGACCGGAGCCGCCATCCCCTGGAGGATCGGTCCGACAGCTTCTGCATTTCCGAGCCGTTGGACCAGTTTATAGCTGATGTTTCCGCATTCCAGGTTGGGGAATACCAGTACATTGGCTTTTCCTGCGACCGTACTGCCCGGTGCTTTACTTATTCCTACCGAGGATACTAAAGCCGCATCGGCCTGCAGTTCCCCATCAATAGACAGGTCAGGAGCCATCGATTGGGCGATACGGGTCGCTTCGATGACTTTGTCGCACAATTCATGCTTGGCGCTGCCTTTCGTAGAAAAACTCAGCATGGCGACACGAGGTTCAATCCCTACAATGGCCTTGGTTGTATGAGCAGTTGCGACGGCAATTTCCGCCAGTTCCTGGGCATTGGGATTCGGCATTACAGCACAATCGGCAAAAACCAGGATACCGTCTTTTCCGTACGAATGATCGTTTACAAACATCAGAAAAGCTCCCGAAACAACACTGATTCCGGGGAGGGTTTTGATGATTTGTAAAGCGGGTCGCAAAACGTCTCCGGTTGTATTTTTAGCACCGGCAATTTCTCCGTCAGCATCTCCGTTTTTGATCATCAGACAGGCTAAATATAAAGGATCTTCCGCTAGTTTTTCCGCTTGTTCAATGGTCATCCCTTTGTTTTTTCTCAATTCGAAAAGAAGGTTAGCGTACACGGTTTTCTTTTCATTGTTAACCGGATCGATAATCGTTGCCCTGGCAATATTGGAGAGGTTGTATTGAATAGCCAACCGGTTGATTTCATCGGGATTACCGATCAGAATAATGTTGGCTACTTCGTCGGCCAACAAGCGATCGGCCGCTCTTAAGGTGCGTTCTTCCGTCCCTTCCGGAAGAACAATGCGCTGCTGGTTTGATTGAGCCCGCGCAATGATTTCTTGCATCAGATCCATAAAACAGGAAATTTAATTTGGTTGTTACATTAATTTTTTGCAAAAGTACATATAATTGTAATATGGAGATTGCAAAATTCAGTAATTTTTTATATATCAGGTTAACAATAATTTAAAATTAACATGAATCTGAGCGATCGGCTTTTATGGTTTTAAAATCCCAGGCAGAAATCGATATTTTCCTGCGTCAATATGTCGATCGGAGCATAATGTACGGATGAAACCTGTTTTTTGAAAATCAGGTGGTCACTCAAGGCTTTAATGCCTTTATAAGCCTGTTCTTCAGGACGTTGGGCGAGCAGGTAGGATATGGTGTTGTTTTTCAGGTAATGAACGTTTTTTTCCAACAGGTCGTAACCGATCATAGCGATGTGGTTCAGATTGTTATTTTTCAGGAATTCAGCTACGATGTAAGAGCGGGAGGAGAAAATAATGGCTGCTTCAATTTTCGGGTTTTCGAAAAACAGCCTTTTCATTTCCAGTTCATTCTTTTTTTCGTCATTGACTGCCAGGGTAGCCCGGTGTTGCCGGCAATCGATCTCTTTTTCCCGGATATAGGAGTTGAATCCTTCCATACGGAGGCTGATCTGGTTGGCAGCAACCTGTCCGGGATGAAAAAAGCTGAAAACGGCGACATCGCAACATTCTTTTTTCTGAGACAGTAACAACTTTGCTCCCAGGTAACCGCTCCGCAACGAATCCTGACCAAAGTAAGCCAGCGGATGAGCTTCTTCCACACGTGAATCTATGAATACATAAGGAATCCCTTTTTTCTCCAGTTGTCCGGTATATTGAAGTGTAAGAGGTTTGACGGAAGGAGCCAGTAACATTCCATCCGGTTTATAAGAAATTGCCTCTTCCAAGGTCCGGCAAAAAGACTCCTGGTTGTACTGATCGTAGTAGTGAACATGTATACTTACTTTAAAATCGATCAGTTCCTGCGCTCCTTTCCGGATTCCCTGTTCGATCATTTCCCAATATTCTCCTGAAGAATAGGCGGGAATTACGGCCCGGAAAACAAATGTTTTTTTAGATGCCAGTGCGCTGGCATATAGATTGGGAGTATAATTGATCTCTGCAATGATACTTTTAACTCTTTTTTTTGTTTCTTCCGAAACATTCCCTCTGTTGTGTAATACCCGGTCTACAGTACCAGCAGAAACACCTGCTTTTTCGGCGATGTCTTTGATCTTAATTTTTCCCTGAATGTTATTCATTGAGATAGATTTATTATAAAGTTAAATACGCTGCAGTTCCTCTTCTCCTAATCCGGTATTTTAAAAAAACTAAAGAATTTGAAAAATAAAAAAGCAAAGGTAAAAAATAAAAATAAATATTTTTCATTGTAAAAAAAAATAGTATCTTTGTGTGCGAACACAGTGATTGAAAGAGAAAATATACTCATGTAATAAACATAAACCTTATGTATTTAATAGAACAAACATGGAGATGGTATGGGCCGAATGATCCTGTAAGTTTATGGGATATAAAGCAAGCCGGGGCAACCGGAATCGTGACGGCCTTGCACCACATTCCGAACGGTGAAGTCTGGACCGTAGAGGAAATAATGAAACGTAAAGAAATGATTGAAGCGGTCGGGTTAACCTGGTCGGTAGTGGAAAGTGTTCCGGTACACGAACACATTAAAACCCAGACAGGTGATTTCAAGCGGTATATCGAAAATTATAAAGAGAGTATCCGTAATCTTGGAAAATGCGGAATTTATGTTGTTACCTATAACTTCATGCCGGTATTGGACTGGACGCGTACGGACCTGGCCTATACCCTGCCTGATGGCTCGAAAGCCCTGCGTTTTGAAAAAGCAGCTTTTGTTGCCTTCGAATTGTTTATCCTGAAAAGACCGGGTGCTGAGAAAGAGTATACGGCAGCGGAGATTGAGAAAGCCAGGGTACGTTTCGAACAAATGAGTGATGAAGATAAGCATTTACTGACCCGTAATATGATTGCCGGATTGCCGGGATCGGAAGAGAGCTTTACTGTGGCTCAATTTCAGGAAGCCCTCGACCGGTATAAAGACGTGGATGCTGAAAAACTGCGCAGTAACCTGATTTATCTCTTGAAAGAAGTTTGTCCGGTTGCCGATGAGGCCGGAGTTAAGATGGTGATTCATCCGGATGATCCTCCTTATCCGATTTTGGGACTTCCGCGTATTCTGAGTACGGAAGAAGATTTCAACAAGTTGGTGGAAGCTGTTCCTAACCTTTCCAATGGACTTTGCTTGTGTACCGGTTCATTCGGTGTGCGTGCCGACAATGATCTGCCGGGGATGATGGATCGGTTGGGAGATCGCGTTGGCTTTGTGCATTTCAGAAGCACACAACGGGACGAAGAAGGAAATTTCTATGAAGCCAATCACCTGGAAGGGGATGTGGACATGTACAACGTGATGAAGCAATTGATTCTATTGCAGAGAAGAAGAAAATGCTCGATTCCGATGCGTCCCGACCACGGACACCAGATGGTCGACGATTTGAAAAAGAAAACAAATCCGGGGTATTCCTGTATTGGTCGTCTGCGCGGATTGGCGGAGCTGAGAGGGCTGGAAATGGGAATCGCGAAGTCGATTTAATGATTTAAGATCCAATAAAGTCAATAAGGACCTTAAGGTTATTTTTTACCTTAAGGTCCTTATTTTTTATCTGAATAAGCCCTATTCGAAAACATACAGCTCAGAAGGATAAGTCCTCTTCAAAGCAATCAGGTTTACATCTTTTCCGATCCGGATACCGTACTGCCCCATAGCCATTTCTACCGTTTTGCAGGCTAACTCCGGATGATTGTTGTCTTTACTCAGGTGGCAAAGCCAGATATTTTTCAGGTGAAGGTCAAAGTTGGCGGCGAGGAATTCGGCAATCTGGGAATTACTCAGGTGTCCGGTACCATTGGAAATCCGTTCTTTCAGAAAATCAGGATAATTGCCGTTATTAAGCATTTCTTCATCGTAGTTGGCTTCCACGATCAGGTAATTGGCAACCCGGATGTATTGGGCGACTGTATCGGTAATACGTCCGATATCGGTGGCAAGAACCCATTTATGTTCCCTGAACTGAACCAGAAACCCGACGCAATCACTGGCATCATGCGGAACATCAAAAGCCGTAATCTTAAAATCCCGGATTTGAACCGTCTGGTCTTTTTCCAGGATCCGGCGGGAAGTGTAGAGTTTTTCATCCACGTAACGGCTGTTATCGATACCCGCATGTACCAGGTGCGTAGCATAAATAGGAATGCCGTATTTTTCTCCAAGACAACCCACTGCCTTGATATGATCGGCATGGTCATGGGTTATAAAAACAGCCATGATCTGTTCCATTCCGATGCCGTTCTCTTTCAATATTTTTTTGATGGTACGAATTCCGATTCCGGCATCAAGAAGGATACCGTAATTATCTGTCCCCAGGTAATAACAATTCCCGCTGCTTCCACTTGCCAAACTTAAAAATTTCAACACCATCAACGTCTTTCTAATCGAGATTCATTTTTTACGGTCACAAAGGTAAAAAAATAATCCCGAAAGAAAAATTAATAATTTTTATTCCGTTTACGCACACGTAAATAAAAAAGTATTATATTTGCGAGCCATATCCCTGAAAAAGAACTCAAAATTCCTCTGATTTCCGAGTGCAAATCTGATAAAAACATGAAAAATCTGTTGACTTATTTAATTGTATTGGCCTCGGTAGCCAATGTCCAGGGGCAAACGTACTCATTGGTTTTGAAAAATCAGACGAAAAAAGAGGTAAAAGATTATGTGGCAGAATTGCCGGTTTCCTTCCTGAAAAAACTCCCTTCAGGCGATTATGTCGCCAGCTTCGACGATCAAACTGTCCCGGTGGAAATAACCAGTGACCTCCGGGGTGTATCGAAAGCATTGTTTCCTGTCGGTTCGTTATTGCCTTCAGAGACGAAAAAAGTAACTATTAAACAAGGACAATCTCCTTTGTATCCGAAAAGAACGTATGCCGAACTTGCTCATAAAATCGGAGGGCAATTCGAAGGTTACGAGTACAAAGGCGGTTATTCCTGGGTAAAACCCAACTACCTGAGGGTTCCGGATAATTTCCGGGATCATGCCTATTTTATTAAATATGAAGGACCCGGCTGGGAAAGCGATAGGGTTGCATTCCGGTTTTATCTGGATCAGCGCAATGCAGTAGATGTATTTGCCAAAAAAACGCCTGGTATTGTATTGCCTTTTGTCGGAGTCGATGGTTATGAATCTTACCATCACATGGCCGATTGGGGAATGGATAATATGAAGGTAGGTAAAGCGCTTGGAATCGGAACGATTGCTGTATGGAATGGTTCCAAAGCCGTTCGTGTAGAAAAAACCGACAGTGTTATTTGCTACATTCCGGCCGACGGGAAAATACGCTCTCAGGTTATGACTACTTATTATGGCTGGGATGCTAACGGTACCAAATGTGATCTGAAATCACTGATTTCTATTGATGCCGGTAGCCGGGCTTCTCATACGGAGTTGTATGTTAACCAAAAAATAAGTAACTTGGCCACCGGAATCAATAAAGACAAAAACGCCGAATTTTTTGTCAGCAATGATAAGAGTCAGGAATGGTCGTACATCGCTTCTTTCGGCAAACAAAGTCTGAACAATGATAACATGGGGCTTGTGGTTTTTTTCCGTACGAAACAGTTGAAAGAAATTACAAGTGATGAACTTAACCATGTAGTAGTGCTGGAGCCAGTCGACGGTTATGTCGATTATTATTTCATGCCTACCTGGGAATTGGATTGGGAACCGGTGGTAACCAAAGACGATTTCATGAAGTGCATCGATGAGGTTCTGACTCGTTTGAATAAGCCGGTTCAGATTGTGAATTAAAAATTATTAACAAAAAATAAAATATGAAAACAACAATTGAAGAAAGGTGGGGAACGCATCCGAACGATGTCAAGCAGTACGACACCGCTCAATTGCGTAAGGAGTTTTTAGTAGAAAAGTTATTTGCTGCTGATGAAGTGTTGATGACTTATACGCACAACGATCGTCTGATCATCGGAGGCGCCATGCCTGTCGGTGAATCCCTGAAGCTGGAAACGGTTCCCCTGGTTCGTTCCGAATATTTTTGTGAACGCCGGGAAGTGGGAATTATCTGCATCGAGGGAGAAGGTGTTGTGACTGTCGACGGAAAAGATTTTCCGATGGCATTCAAAGATGCCGTTTATGTAGGTCGCGGGGCAAAAGAAGTGATCTTCAAAAGCAACGATAAAGCACATCCGGCTAAGTATTATTTTGCATCTTCTCCGGCTCATACGGCTTATCCTTCCGTTCAGATCACCAAGGAATTAAGAAGAACCCGTGAGTTGGGATCCATGGAAACCGCCAATCACCGGATGTTGAATCAATTGGTGCTGAGTGAAATCATCCCTTGTTGCCAATTGCAGATGGGAATGACGGAAATCATGCCCGGAAGCGTCTGGAATACGATGCCTCCTCATACCCATTCCCGCCGGATGGAAGCGTATTTTTATTTTAAAGTTCCTGAAAAACAAGCGGTTTGCCACTTTATGGGTGAGCCTCAGGAAACCCGCCATATTTTCATGGGCAACGAACAAGCCGTTATTTCTCCTTCCTGGTCGATCCATAGCGCTGCCGGAACAAGTAATTATACTTTTATCTGGGCCATGTGTGGGGAAAACCTGGATTATGACGATATGGATACATTCACAGCAGATAAACTCAGATAAGAAGACAAAATTATGAAACAATTCATGGATGATAACTTCGTTTTGCAAACGGAGACCGCACAACAACTTTACCACGAGCATGCTAAAAAGCAACCGATCATTGATTACCATTGCCACCTGGACCCGAAACAAGTTGCGCTGGACCGCCGGTTCGATAACCTGGGACAAATCTGGCTGGAAGGCGATCATTACAAATGGCGCGCGATGCGTACCAACGGTATAGACGAACGTTTTTGTACAGGAAAAGATACTTCTGATTGGGAAAAATTTGAAAAATGGGCCGAAACGGTTCCGTATACGATGCGTAACCCTTTGTATCACTGGACGCACCTGGAACTGAAAACGGGTTTTGGCGTAGACAAGATCCTGAAACCCGAAACGGCAAAAGAGATCTATGACGAATGTACAGCTAAGTTGCAGACACCTGAATACAGCGCCCGCGGCCTGATGAAAAAATACAATGTACAGGTGGTTTGTACGACTGATGATCCGGTCGATTCCCTGGAATATCACATTGCACTGAAAAAAGAAGGATTTGCGGTGAAAGTGCTGCCGACCTGGCGTCCGGATAAAGCCATGGCTGTGGAAGTCCCGGCCGATTTCCGCGCATACGTCGAAAAACTGTCCTCAGTTTCGGGAGTTACCATCAGTCGTTTTGCTGATTTGCTGCAAGCCTTGCGGGTACGTCACGATTTTTTTGCTTCGGTGGGCTGTAAACTTTCTGATCACGGTATCGAAGAGTTTTATGCGGAAGATTATACGGAAGCTGAAATCGAGTTGATTTTCAATAAAGTTTACGGAGGCAAAGAGCTGACTCAGAAAGAAATTATCCAGTTCAAATCCGCCATGTTAACAGAAGGTGCCAAGATGGATTGGGGAAAAGGTTGGACACAACAATTCCACTACGGAGCGATCCGTAATAATAATACCCGTTTGTTCAGAAAATTAGGACCGGATACCGGATTCGATTCCATCGGCGATTTCAATACCGCTAAAGCCATGTCAAAATTCCTGAACCGGTTGGATACGGAAAACAAACTGGCTAAAACAATCCTGTACAACCTCAATCCGCGTGACAACGACATGCTGGCCACTATGATCGGTAACTTCCAGGACGGATCGGTAGCCGGAAAGATCCAATTCGGGTCGGGCTGGTGGTTCCTGGATCAGAAAACGGGTATGGAAGCGCAGATGAATTCCTTGTCGGCGCTTGGTTTGCTGAGCCGTTTTGTCGGTATGCTGACCGATTCCCGCAGTTTCCTTTCTTATCCGCGTCATGAATATTTCCGCCGGATCTTGTGCAACCTGATCGGGAATGATGTGGAACAAGGATTGTTACCTTCTTCTGAATTGCCTTTCCTGGGTCAATTGGTGGAGAATGTGTCGTATTACAATGCAAAAAATTTCTTTCAATTTTAATATAACAACACCCCACGGATGAAGAAGAGAAAACCGTGGGTAAACAAAAATAAAACATGAAAAAAGTTGTAACTTTCGGTGAGATCATGCTGCGTCTGGCAACTCCCGGTTATCAGAGGTTTATTCAATCCAATAACTTAAATGCCACTTTTGGCGGTGGAGAGGCCAATGTGGCTGTTTCGTTGTCCAATTACGGGATTCCTACGGACTTTGTTACCCGTTTACCGAAAAACGATATTGCTGATTGGTGCATTTCCGACCTGCGCAAATACAATGTAGGAACCGGCAATATCATTCGTGGTGGCGAACGCGTGGGTATTTATTTCCTGGAAACAGGAGCGGTTGCTCGTGCATCCAAGGTGGTTTACGACCGGGCCAATTCTTCCATTGCCGATATCAAACCGGGTATGGTAAACTGGAGGGAAGTTTTCAAAGATGCTCAGTGGTTCCACTGGACAGGTATTACTCCGGCACTTTCTCAGGGAGCTGCTGATGCCTGTCTGGAGGCGATCCGGATTGCCAACGAAATGGGTGTAATGGTTTCTACCGATCTGAACTACCGGAAGAACCTGTGGAAATACGGAAAAACAGCAGCAGAGGTTATGCCTGCTCTGGTAGAAGGTTGCGACGTGATTCTGGGAAATGAAGAAGATGCTGAAAAAGTATTTGGAATCAAGCCCGAGGGATTTGACGTAGCTCATACAGGCGGAGAAGTAGACGCTGCTGAATTCGAATCGGTTTGTACTCAGATGATGAAAAAATTCCCTCGTGCGAAAAAAGTAATCATCACGCTCCGTGGCTCGATTAATGCGAATCACAACACCTGGGGGGGCTGTTTGTATGCCGATGGAAAATTGTATCAATCCAAGCGTTATGACATTACACATATCGTTGATCGCGTGGGTGGTGGCGACTCTTTCATGGGAGGACTGATCTACGGATTAATTGCTTATCCTACAGATGACCAACAGGCATTAGAGTTTGCTGTAGCAGCTTCCTGCCTGAAACATACTATTTACGGTGATTTCAACCTGGTATCGGTTTCCGAAGTGGAAAACCTGCTGAAAGGCGACGGTTCGGGAAGAGTCTCCAGATAAATGAAGAATGAAGAATGAAAAATTAAGAATTAAAGGTTCGGTTTTTCATTCTTCATTTTTAATTTTTAATTTTTAATTCAGGATAAAATGTTTTCATTAAAAGGTAAAATAGCATTGGTAACCGGAGCCTCTTATGGTATCGGTATGGCGATTGCTAAGGCGTTGCACGGTGCAGGAGCAACCATTGTTTTCAACGACATCAATGCGGATCTCGTACAAAAAGGAATTGCTTCTTACAAAGAAGAAGGTATTACGGCTCATGGCTATGTATTCGATGTAACTAACGAAGAGCAGGTATATGAAACCATTGCTCAAATCACGGCAGAAGTAGGGGTGATCGATATTCTGGTAAACAATGCCGGTATTATCAAACGGATTCCGGCGCTTGAAATGTCGGCCAGGGATTTCCGTCAGGTAATCGATATCGACCTGAACGGCCCGTTCATCGTATCTAAAGCCGTAGCTCCGGGTATGATCAAAAAAGGAGGAGGAAAAATCATCAATATTTGCTCCATGATGAGCGAACTGGGCCGTGAAACCGTTTCGGCGTATGCTGCAGCGAAAGGCGGACTGAAGATGCTGACCAAAAACCTGGCCTGCGAATGGGCGGAATTCAACATTCAGGTAAACGGTATCGGACCGGGTTACATTGCGACACCTCAAACCGCTCCGTTGCGTGAACCAGGACATCCTTTCAATGATTTCATCATTGCCAAGACCCCGGCTGCCCGTTGGGGAACGACCGATGACCTGCAAGGTCCTGCAATATTCTTAGCCTCTCAGGCTTCTGATTTCGTAAATGGCCACATCCTGTATGTGGATGGCGGCATTTTGGCTTACATAGGAAAACAACCGAAATGAGTTAAAAGTTAAGAGTTAAGGATTAAGAGTTTGATGCACTTATTCTAGCTTTTAATTCTTAACTCTTAACTCTTAACTCTTAATTCTTTTTTTTATGGCTCGATTTTCAAAAATACAAACATTAAACGTAATGGCAGCTACCGGAATGGTACCTGTTTTTTATCACAAAGATATTGAGATTGCAAAAAATGTAATTAAAGCCTGCTATGAAGGTGGTGTCAGGGCTTTTGAATTTACCAACCGGGGAGAATTTGCTCACGAAGTTTTCGGTGAACTGGCCAAATGGGCGGCTAAGGAATGTCCCGAACTGATTCTGGGTATCGGTTCGGTGGTCGATGCTCCCACAGCAGCCTTGTATATCCAGTTGGGAGCGAATTTTATCGTGGGACCTTTATTTAATCCGGAAGTAGCTAAAGTGGCTAATCGGAGGTTGATTCCTTATACACCCGGTTGTGGTTCGGTATCGGAAGTCGGTTTTGCTCAGGAAGCCGGTTGCGACTTGTGCAAGGTATTTCCCGGAGATGTATTGGGACCCAACTTTGTTAAAGGCCTGAAAGCGCCGATGCCCTGGTCGATGTTGATCGTAACCGGAGGAGTTAAACCGGAAGAAGCCAACCTGAAATCCTGGTTCGATGCCGGAGTAAGCTGTGTCGGGATGGGCTCCAACCTGTTTCCGGCGGATGTCATTGCTGCAAAAGAATGGGGAAAAATCACGCAATTGTGCAAGGATACATTTGCTGTTATCGCAAAAGTACGTAAATAATCACTAATACTAATATCATGAGTAACTCGAATCAAAAAATGACAAATTACAGGTGGACGATATGTGCCTTACTGTTTTTTGCAACCACGATCAACTACCTGGACCGCCAGGTTTTGTCGCTTACATGGAAAGATTTTATTGCTACGGAATTCTATTGGACAAATACTAACTACGGAGATATAACCATGTTTTTCTCTGGGTTTTATGCTCTTTGTATGTTGTTTGCCGGCCGTTTTGTAGACTGGATGGATACAAAAAAAGGATTTCTTTGGGCTATCGGAATCTGGTCGCTGGGAGCTTGTCTTCATGCATTCTGTGGAATCGCAACATCCGGAATTGCTACAGGGCAATGGATGGTTGGTTTTGAAGGAGCGAAAGAGGCCATAGCTACTGTGGGAGATGTAGGTAAGATAGTCAATATCAGTGTGATGCTTTTCATTTTTGCCAGAGCGGTTCTTGCTTTGGGAGAGGCAGGTAACTTTCCGGCGGCAATTAAGGCGACAGCAGAATATTTTCCTAAAAAAGACAGAGGTTTTGCTACCAGCATTTTTAACGCAGGAGCGCAGATCGGGGCTCTTCTTGCACCGCTTTCTATTCCTGTAATAGCGAAATATTACGGATGGGAAATGTCATTTATCATTATTGGATTGCTGGGTTTTGTCTGGATGGGATTCTGGGTGTTTGTCTATAAAAAGCCCGAAAATAACCCGCATGTAAATGCTGCTGAGTTGGCCTATATCCAGCAGGATGAAAACTCTCACAATAAAGTTGAAGAAAAAATTGAAAAGGCTCAGACAAAAAAACTTTCTTTTGCAGACTGTTTCAAGTTCAAACAAACCTGGGCTTTTGCTTTGGGTAAATTTATGACTGACGGGGTTTGGTGGTTCTATCTTTTCTGGGCTCCTGCTTACCTGAGTTCTGTTTATAACATGCCTTCATCAGATCCTAAGGCGCAAATTGCTATTTTTACCTTGTATGGAATTTCTATGCTTTCTCTTATCGGAGGATGGCTTCCTACTTATTTTGTAGAAAAGAAAGGTATGAATCCTTATGCCGGAAGAATGAAAGCGATGCTGATTTTTGCATTTTTCCCGTTATTGGCGCTGTTCGCGCAACCTCTGGGGCATATTTCTTATTGGGTGCCCGTCATTATTATCGGTATTGCCGGTGCTGCACACCAGGCATGGTCTGCGAATATTTTCTCTACCATCGGAGATATGTTTCCGAAATCAGCAATTGCTACAATTACAGGAATCGGCGGTATGGCCGGTGGAATCGGGGCTATGATTATCAATGCCGGATCAGGAAGGCTGTTTGATTATTCAATCGCATCTAATATGAAGTTCCTGGGATACCAAGGTATTGAAGCCGGTTATTTCATCATATTCTGCATTTGTGCAGTGGCCTACCTTATTGGCTGGACAATAATGAAACTGCTGGTCCCCAAATATAAACCGATTACAGGGTTTTAATTAATAAGTAATGTTGGATGTTGAATTCTGAATTCAACATCCAACATTTAAACTTCCATTTCCTCCAAACTCTTTCTCCCTAAAAGCCTTGCATCTAAAACCATTCGAAAATGAAAGAACTAAACAAACAAACCGTAAATAAGCCGGAACTACCGGTAAAAATACTACAATTCGGCGAAGGTAATTTCCTCCGTGCATTTGTAGACTGGATGATCGACAAGGCCAATGAAGCCGGAGTAATGAATCATGGTATTATTGCTGTTCAACCGATTGCTCAGGGGCTGGCCGAAATGTTGAGAAAGCAGGATTGCCTGTACCATGTTTACCTGGAAGGGATTAAAGACAAGCAGCCCACCAAGGAAGTGCGTCTGGTGAAAAGCATCATGGATGTGATGAATCCATATAATGAATATGAAAACTATAAGGCCCTGTTCCTGAGTGACGGGCTGGAGATGGTTATTTCGAATACTACGGAAGCCGGAATCCGTTACGAAGAAGGGGATGACCTGAATGCGCTTCCTCCGAAATCTTATCCGGCTAAAATGACAGCTTTGCTTCATCAGCGTTTTCAAAAGTTCAACGGAGCAGCAGATAAAGGACTGTTGGTTGTTTGTTGCGAGTTGATTGAAGACAATGGTTCGACGCTGCGGGAATATGTCCTGAAACATGCTGAATATAATCGCTTGGGAGAGGATTTTATTCAGTGGGTGAAAAGTTATTGCCATTTTTATGATACACTGGTCGACCGGATTGTTCCGGGATTCCCGCGTGAAACGATCAACGAAATCAAAGAAGAAATCGGCTTTGACGATAACTTAGTCGTAAAAGGAGAATATTTCCATGTATGGGCGATTGGTGGAGATCCGGTGATCAAGGAAAAATTGCCCTTGGATAAAGCCGGATTGAATGTCTTATTTATGGATGACATCCGTCCTTTCCGGTCAAAAAAAGTCCGTATTCTGAACGGTGCTCACACGGCGATGGTACAGGTGGCTATGCAGATGGGCTGTGAAACAGTTATGGATGCCTTTAACACTCCTTTGGTTGAAAAATACATCAACACCATGGTGGATGTGGAAGTCCTTCCCGGAATCGGGGAAGATATGACCGAGTTACGTGCATTTGCGGCTAAGATCCTGGAGCGTTTTTACAATCCGTATATCAAACATTACCTGAAAGATATATCACTGAATTCGTTGTCCAAGTGGGAAACCCGCGATTTCCCTACTGTATCGGATAATTGTCTGAAATTGAAGAAAGCGGCTCCGCTGACGACATTTTCTTTTGCTTCCCTGCTGGTTCTGTACAGTGGAAAATCGGAGGCTGTCAATTTCGTTCCGAATGATACTCCGGAATTTGTCGAATTTATTCAGAAAACATTCGACCGGAGTAATATTGAAGGCTGGGTAAAAGGAATTATTCACAATAAACAGATCTGGAAAGAGGATCTTACTGCCGTTCCAGGTTTTGAAGAACTGGTAATTAAAGATGTGAACCTTATCTTAGATAAAGGGATGAAGGGCGCATTGGAAACAATTTTATAAAAAAGAATAGTGGGTCGCCTTTCCCCCTTTGGAGGGGGCAGGGGGAGAGGCGGATCCTATTATTTTATTAATAAACCGTTAAAAGATAAAAAATACAAAACTATGGCAAACAATGGTTGTTTATACTGCGAAAGAAATCAATTGCAGCACGATCTGATGATCGAAATCTGTGATTTGAATGTTTCAACGATATTTCTGTTCAAAGAACAAACGTACAAAGGGCGTTGTGTGGTCGCCTACAAAGATCACGACGTAGAATTGTACCAATTGAATGATGAGGAGTTGCTGGCGTTCATGAAAGATGTTAACCGGGTAGCGGCAGCCATTAAAAAGGCCTTTTATCCAGAAAAAATCAATTATGGAGCTTATTCGGATAAACTGAAACATCTTCACATACACCTGGCACCCAAATACATCGATGGTCCGGATTTCGGCGGTACGTTTACGATGAACCCGCAACAAGTGTATTTGACAGATGCCGAATATATTGAAATGATCAGAAAAATTCAAACGGAATTATGAACAACTATTTAAAAATCAATCCGGCGGACAATGTTTGTGTGGCATTGCTCCCTTTGACCGAAGGACAGGTCCTGAACGTCGACGGACAAGATATTACCATTAAAAATCCGGTGGAAACCGGGCATAAATTTGCTATCCGGACTATTCAGGAAGGAGAAAACGTGATCAAATACGGCTATCCGATCGGTCATGCATTAATGACTATCCAGGCCGGAGAGCATGTACATACACACAATATTAAAACCAATCTGCACGATAACCTGCAATATACGTACAATCCCGTAAAAGTGGATCTGAATATTCCTAAAAGCGATCTGAAAATCAAGGGGTATTTGCGGTACAACGGAGAAGTGGGTATTCGCAACGAATTGTGGATCGTTCCGACTGTAGGTTGTGTCAACGGGCAAGCCCAGGCTATTGTCAACCGGGTAAAAACAGAGTTGGATGTTTCCCACATCGACGATATTCATGTTTATACGCATAATTACGGTTGCTCTCAGTTAGGAGATGATCACCTGAATACGCAGAAAGCGTTAGCGGCTCTGGCGAAGCATCCGAATGCAGGAGGTGTATTGGTATTGAGCCTAGGATGTGAAAATAACCAGCAGTCGGCTTTCAAAAAGGTAATGGGAGAATGGGATCCTGAACGGCTTCGTTTCCTGATTGCCCAGGAGGTAAAAGACGAAGTGGAAACCGGTTTTGAACTCATGAAAGAACTGGTAGAGCGGATGCGGAAAGACAACCGGGAAGAATTACCTCTTTCTACCCTGAAAGTCGGATTGAAATGCGGAGGTAGCGATGGATTCTCAGGGATTACGGCCAATCCATTGGTCGGACGCTTTTCCGACTGGCTGATTGCCCAGGGAGGAACTACCATCCTGACAGAGGTTCCGGAAATGTTCGGGGCCGAAACCATCCTGATGAACCGTGCTATAAACCGGAATGTTTTTGAAAACACGGTTAGTCTGATCAATAATTTTAAAGAATATTTCCGTCATTTTGATCAGCCTATTTATGAAAATCCTTCTCCAGGAAACAAGGCAGGAGGAATTACAACCCTGGAAGATAAATCTTTAGGTTGTACTCAAAAAGGAGGAAGTGCCGAAGTGGTGGATGTCCTGGAATATGCTCAACCGGTAAAAACCCCCGGTTTGAACCTGCTTAATGCTCCTGGTAACGACCTGGTTGCATCGTCCTCCCTGGCGCTTTCGGGTTGTCAGATCGTATTGTTTACCACCGGCCGCGGAACTCCATTCGGTAGTTTTGTTCCGACCATGAAGATCTCGACGAATACGAATCTTTATAATTTCAAACAAAACTGGATCGATTTCAATGCCGGAAGTGTACTGGAAGGAGAAAGTATGGATGATCTGTTGAAACGCTTCATCGACCTGATCATCGAAACAGCCAACGGAAAAAAACTGAAACATGAAGAGTCCGGTTTCAAGGAAATCGCGATATTCAAAAGCGGGGTAACATTGTAAAATTAAAAATAGTTACTTATTTTATAATTAGGGGCTTTCAAATTGTAGCCCCTAACTTTTTTGTCGAAGATATTGAATTATCTTTTCTTTCATTTCTCTATCCACCATCTATCTTTAAATACCCATTTATCATCCTCGGAACTGATATATTCCGTGCCAGCATTGAATGTTTGCCAACCATTCTTTACATATTTGTCGCAAACAACCATTTCTCCGTCTCCACAATCAAAGTCAAAGGTAAAAGGAAGACGATAATCGCCCCAAATACATTTTTTCGATTTTTGAGTTGTGTAATCAGTCCAAGTTCCGACGAATGTTCGGTTCCAATAACCGTCTGTGACATCCATTGACTCATCTAATAATATTTTTGTTTTATCAAGGTAAACAGCACATTCCATTATCCCCTTAAACATGCCACTATGATTTTGTGTGCTGTCTTCATAGAAAACATAACTGGCAAATAAATCGGCACATTTTGTAAATTCAGAATTATCACGATCTGTGTAAAAAAAATTTATAAGTTTAATTTCTCCTGAAAAATTACAAATATTATTGTTGACTTTTGATTTGCCAATTATTAAATAAGTATCAGGAGAATTTTTACTTTTGGTTACTTTGCTTATATGTATTTGTATACGTTGATAATTAAGTCCTATAACGCCATTTTGTTGTGTGTTTTCAGTTAGCCAAATCGAACTGTAATCATAACTCAACGATTGTTGAAGTTGATTTTTATCTTTTGAATATTGTTTGCTTTGTAAGTCAAAATATTCCTTGCTAAAATCTATTTGTTGTGGGTTGAAATATTCGTTAAGCTGCCTATTGTAGTAAGGATCAACTTGACCAAAACAAAATGAGTATAATAAAGATGAAAATAATAGAATGTTTCTCATACTTCATGGCATTAATTTCACTTAACCATTCACAAACATACAAATTAAAATTTATTTGAAAAAGAAAAACCTTGGTTTCACAGTTAGAAAATAGGATTGAAGGATCATCGCAGTTCTCTGATGTTATCACATAATCATCCGGAACTATTCATTTGATTATTAAATATTTACAATTGGAAAAAAAAATAAAGAATGGCTGTAAAGTAATTGTTATCTAATGATTATTTGTTAAAATACATTAAAATACAGTACTATGTATTGCAAGGTATTATAAAACATTATATCTTTGTATTATTAAACGAAAAATATATGAAAGCAGATAATGTAAAATCACAAATGCGGAAGGGAATACTCGAGTATTGTATTCTTCTGATTCTGCAACGGGAACCGGCCTATGCTACGGATATTATCCAGAAATTGCAGGATGCACGGTTGCTAGTGGTAGAGGGTACCCTGTATCCTTTGTTGACCCGGCTGAAAAATATGGATTTGCTCAGCTACGAATGGATTGAGTCGACGCAGGGACCTCCGCGGAAATATTACGCCCTGACGAAAGAAGGGGAGGAGTTTTTGTCGGAACTCGGCTTAGCCTGGACAGAAATAAACGAGACGATTAATCATTTGAAAAATCTATAAAAACTACAGATATGAAAAAGACATTAACAGTCAACCTCAACGGAAGGGTGTTCAATATTGATGAAGATGCGTATGCATTATTAGATAATTACCTTTCTAACTTACGGGTTTATTTTCGTAAAGAAGAGGGTTCTGCAGAAATCATAGCTGATTTTGAGTCTCGTATAGAGGAATTATTCAGCGAAAGAATCCGCCTGGGTTACCAGGTAATCACAATCGAGCATGTTGAGGCGGTGATCGAGCGGATGGGTCGTCCTGCTGATTTCGGTGATGCCGAAATTTCAGAAGCCGGGGAACCTGAAAGACCTCATCAGCCGTTACATACTGAAGAACGGAAAAAAAAGAAGCTGTACCGGAACGTGGATGATAAGATGTTTGGCGGGGTATGTTCGGGAATTGCCGCTTATTTCAACTGGAATGTGATACCGGTACGAATCATTTTCATCATCCTGATGTTTGCTACTTCTTTCTGGTTTGTTCCGGTCTACCTGCTTATCTGGATGATTGTTCCGGGAGCTCTGACTGCCGAGCAGAAACTGGAAATGCGTGGGGAAGCCATTACATTGGAAAACATAGGAAAAACGGTGGCTGCTGAAAATGCTCCTGTACAACAGGAAAATAAAGGCTGTATTGCCGGAGTGTTGGATTTCATCGTCGCCTTTCTGAAGGTTTGCCTGGTTGGTTTCGGATGCCTGATCGGAATACCGATGGTTTTTGTATTGGTTATCATCCTGATTGTTTTATTTGGAGTTCTTTTTGGAATTGGAGGAGGCTTGTTTGGTGCCGGGAGCGGTTTGGTTGGCGGCATATTCGGAGCAACAGGTTCCGTATTGACATTCAGCCATCCGGTGGTGGCGACAATCGCTTTTATCTTTATTATTGCGATTCCTCTGGTTGCTTTGATCTATTCGATTGTTGCTTACTTCGCCAAATTAAAACCTCTGCATAAGGGTGTAAAATGGGTAAGTTTCATTGCCTGGGTAGCTGCTGTTATTGTATTGGTTTCATCGGGATTTCATATCAACCTGTCCAATATTCCGAATGGAGATCATTCATGGAGTGTTACTTGGGGAGATTCTGATAATAATAACCCTGTTGAAGTTATTGAAGGTAACGGAATGCTGACTGACCGGGAAGAAACATTACCTGCTTTTAAGACCTTGAAGATGGACGAGCTTTTTATCGCCAACCTGAGTATTGTACAATCTAAAAGTGATACGCCTCGTATTGTGATCAACGGAGATTCGAATTTTATAGATAAAGTGGTCTGGACAGTAGAGAATGGAGAGTTGAGCCTGTCCATGCAGAAAGGTTACCGGTTCAAACAGGAGGCATTGATGGTCGTTCGTTTGGAAACTCCATCGTTGAAAGGAGTCAAAATAAAATCAATAGGAGGAGTTACGTTGCCAAATGCGTTCAAAGCAAACCATTTTGATGTCGAGATTGACGGAGCAGGAAGTTTCCGGGCTGATAGCCTGTATTGTGAGAAGGTGGATGTAAACCTCGACGGAGTGGGTTCTGTAAGCCTCGGAGGAAAGGCAACAAATGCCGGTTTGCATCTTAAAGGTGCCGGAGAAATCAAGGCGATTGAAATGGTTGCCGATACGGTTTATGCCAAAGTAGAAGGAGTCGGATCGATTCGTTGTAATCCGGTTCAGCACCTCAAAGGAGGAGTAAACGGCATCGGTAAAATAACCTACAAATCGGAACCGAAAACAAAATCGGTCGGAAGTGTGGGTATCGGTAAAGTAGGATTGGATAGATAATTGTTAGAAAGTTAGATAAGTTTAATTGTTTTTGTATATTTGCAACTAGATTTAATTATTTAGTTGCAAATTTATTTTTATGACCCCTTACTGGCAACCGGAAATCGAGACCATGTCTCGTCCGGAATTAGAAAAACTACAGATATCCCGGCTTCAATATACGGTAAAGCAGGCCATGCAATCCCCTTATTATGAAAAGCTGATGAAGGAAAAAGGAATGGATTCCTCTTCGATTCGTTCACTTGACGATTTGCAGAAACTTCCCTTTACAACCAAGGACGACCTGCGTAATAACTATCCTTACGGATTTGTTTCCATTCCTCTGAAGGAATGCGTTCGCTTGCATTCCTCCAGTGGGACGACCGGCAACCCGACTGTGGTTTTTCACAGCCAGCAGGATCTGGACGACTGGGCGAACCAGGTAGCCCGTTGCATGTACATGGTTGGACTGAGAGACAGCGATGTTTTCCAGAATACATCCGGGTATGGTATGTTTACCGGGGGATTAGGTTTTCAATACGGAGCGGAAAAACTGGGATCCCTGACCGTTCCGGCTGCTGCGGGAAATACTAAACGCCAGATTAAATTCATCCTCGATTTTGGAACGACAGCGATTCATGCTATTCCGAGTTATGCTACCCGCCTGGCAGAAATGTTTTATGAATCGGGATACGATCCGAAAAAAGATACCCGTCTGACAACCCTGATCATCGGAGCTGAACCTCATTCGGAAGAACAACGTCGACGGATTGAAAACATGTTGGGAGTCAAGGCGTACAACTGTTTCGGAATGTCGGAAATGAACGGTCCGGGAGTCGCTTTCGAGTGCCCGGTACAAAATGGATTACACATCTGGGAAGATTACGTCATTGCCGAGCTGATAGACCCGGTAACCCTGCAACCGGTTCCGGAAGGAGAGATCGGAGAATTGGTGCTGACCACCCTCCGGCGGGAAGCCATGCCGTTGATCCGTTACCGGACCCGCGACCTGACCCGTTTCCTTCCTGGGGAATGCGCTTGCGGACGTACCCATCGCCGCATCGACCGCTTCCAGGGAAGAAGCGATGATATGATGATCCTCAAAGGGGTGAATATTTTCCCGATACAGATTGAGAAAATCCTGATGCAATTCAAGGAGCTGGGAATGAACTACCTGATTACTCTGGAAACCGTTGGAAATAATGACGAAATGTTGGTGGAAGTGGAATTAAGCGATCTGTTTACCGACGATTATTCTCAATTGCAAGGCCTCACGAAGCGGATTACCCATCAGTTGAAAGATGAGATCCTGCTGACTCCTAAAGTGAAATTAGTAGAAAAAGGCTCCCTGCCGCAAAGCGAAGGAAAAGCCGTGAGAGTAAAAGACCTTAGAACATTTTAATCATGACAATTCAACAAATTTCCGTTTTTTTAGAAAATAAGTTCGGCCGGCTGAATGAAATTCTCAGCCTGATTGCCCAGGAAGATGTACGTATTATTGCCGCAACAGTGGCCGATACGTCCGAATTCGGTATTTTACGATTGATTACGACAGACCCGCATAAAGCAATCCAGGTGTTGAAAGAAAACCGGATCAGCGCCAACCTGAGTGAGGTTTTTGCCGTAGTTACCGAATCCCGTCCCGGACAATTTGCCCGTACGATCGAGTATTTTACACAGGCCGGGGTCAGTATTGAGTACATGTATTGCTTTTCTACCCGGACTACAGGAGTATTGATCCTCCGGACCAACGAAACAGAAGCGGCGCGCGAGGTGATCCGTAAAAAGAATTTATCCAGTATTGCCCAGGTGAACCTGAGCGAGATTTAGTCTATTTTGAATAAAAAAGATAAATTTCAACCAAGAGAAAGCAATAGGATTTAATCAGATAACGTTCTTATATTAGAAAATGGAGGAATTTATGTCTGAAAATTTAAATGACGGTGTCTGATATAAATCTAAAAACAATTGAAGCCCTGCGGTTGGGAGATCATAACGCTTTTGATCAGGTTTTTATCGTTTATTATTTCAAAATAAAAAACTTTATTTATGGCTTGTTGAAGTCGGAGGCTGATGCTGAAGAGTTGACCCAGGATCTTTTCATGAAGCTATGGATCAATCATGAAAAGATTGATCCACAGAAGTCATTGAATGCTTTGTTGTATACGATGGCCAGAAATGCAGCTTTCAATTTCCTCGAACATAAACTTGTTCATGACTCCTTTATTAGTCGGTACCCCCAGGCAGAAAGTAGTGAAAGTCCCGATGAACTATTATTCGCCAAGGAAAAAGAGCTATTAATCCGATTGATGGTACAGCAAATGCCCGTCCAACGTAAGCGGATTTATCAAATGAGCAAAGAAGAAGGGCTTACCAATGACAGGATTGCTCAGGAACTTAATATCAGCAAGAAAACCGTCGAAAACCAACTGAGCCTTGCCCTGAAAGATATTCGCAATGTGATTTCCTGTTTTCTTGCAATCTTCTTATAGATCCGGTGTTGAATTAAAATTAAAAATAATCAAGCACAATTTTATTCCTATTGGTGATGAATTATATAGCACGAATAATTTCACTGTTTTATAAAAACAGGTATCCGGCTGATTTGGAAAATGAGGTACAACACTGGCTGATTTCGGATACGGATTTTGAAGAAAAAGACAGGATATTGCAAGAAAAATGGAATCAACAGGAAGAAATCGTAAATCAAGAGACTTATGAGGCGTTGTCGCGGGTAAAAGCAAGGTTAGGATTATCTGATGAGAAAAAACGATTCTTGTGGAGAAACAAGCAAATTCTTAAACTGGTTGCATCGATCATTTTGCCGTTGCTTATTATTGCAGGAGGGTATTGGAGTTGGAAGAACTATAGGAGTGAAGAAGTTGCCTGGGTTGAGATTCATGTGCCTTATGGAGAACAACAGTTTCTGATGCTTCCTGATAGCTCTGAGGTTTGGATGAATGCCGGTACGACCATTAAATATCCCAAGGATTTTGATAAGGATAGTAGGACTGTTCGTTTAGACGGAGAAGCTTATTTTTCTGTAAAAAAAGAGCCGGAAAGAAAATTTATTGTTCAGACCGAGTTGTTGTCGGTTGAAGTATTAGGAACTAAATTTAATGTGAAAGCTTATGCATCTGAAAATTATGCAACCGCGACACTGGAAGAAGGAAGTATCGCTGTGAGTATCCATCAGGAAGATAGCGTGTTGCATTATAGATTGATTCCCGGACAACTATTAACTTATGACAAGCAAACGGGTGTTGAGATAAAAAACGTACAGGTAGATAAAGCTTCAGTCCGGAACGGCGGGTATCTGGTATTCAATAATAAAAGTCTGAGAGAAATCATTCAGGAATTAGAACATTACTATAATGTTTCTATCGTTATTCACGAAGATGTAAATCTCAATGATAATTATTCTATGAAATTTACAAATGGCGAAACGATTGATCGGGTCATGGATGTATTGCAGGATGCTGTTGGCAATTTTAAATATACGATTAAGAAAAAGGGTAAATAAATTGTTTGTTTTTAGAAGATCTAATCAGGTATTATTAATCATTCTGATTTTATTACTACCCGCGACCGGACAGGGACAAAATCCTGTTCAGGCTGAAAAAAATCAAATAACGTTGGGAGAAGCATTCAAAAAGATTGAACAACAAAGTAACTTTTCTATTGTTTACAATCAATCGAAATTGGATGATACAAAATATGTTACCTATCCGGCCCGGAGTGAAAATACAGAGGAGGTTTTACGATCTATACTGAAAGGTTCGGGATGGAGTTACATCATCAATGGTAATCATATCATTATTGTGGAATTGCCGGAACAACCCAAAGAAACACCCGTGCAAAACATCCGGGGCGTTGTTGTTGATGCCGAATCCCGGCTTCCGGTTCCCTATGCGCTTGTTGAGGTTCTCAGCTTAACCAATCGTTCGGTAACAGCCGATAGTTCGGGCTGTTTTTCTTTAAAAAAGTTACCGGTTGGCCGTTACGATCTTCAAGGCTCCATGCTGGGTTATGAAAGTTATATCATCAAAGAAATACTTCTGACATCTTCAAAAGAAATTTTTCTTGAGATTCCTCTGACGGAACGTATTTATAACCTGGAAGAAGTGGTTGTGACGGCTCGTGTTAACAAACAAGAGCCGCTGGATCCGATGGTACTGGCCGGAGGCCGTATGTTTAGTGTAGAAGAAGCCAGTCGTTATGCCGGAGGTTTTGACGATCCGGCCCGCTTAGCGGGTTCATTTGCCGGAGTATCTGCAGGAATCGGAAGTAATGCCTTATCTGTTCATGGAAATTTACCTCACATGTTGCAATGGAGATTGGAAGACATTGAAATTCCGAATCCTAATCATTTTACTAATTTATCGACCAGAGGAGGTGGAGTATTTACGGCGTTAAGCAGTAATGTGCTGGCAAATTCCGGCTTCCTGACCGGAGCTTTCCCTGCTGAGTATAACAATGCGTTGTCCGGAGTGTTTGATCTGAAATTAAGAAAAGGAAATAATCAACGGTTTGAGCATACGATCCAGGCGAGCCTGATGGGGATTGACCTGGCCTCGGAAGGACCCTTGAAAGATAAAGGAAAAGCATCTTATCTCTTTAATTATCGGAATTCAAGCCTGAATCTGATCAAGAAATATGTTCCATCCTTGAATACAGATGATCTTGCTTTTCAGGATTTATCGTTTCGACTTTATTTTCCGACCTCACAGATGGGTGATTTTTCTGTATGGGGGTTGGGATTATATGATAAGAGTGAACCTGTAGAACCTCCGGTTGACAGTCATTTTAGTTCAAGCTCAATCCAGTATGGAAAGCAATATATGAGTGTAGGAGGTTTAGGACACTCTTACTTTTTTAAAAACGGAATTTTACTAAAGTCGACGTTGGGTTTAATTTTTCAAGGGAGTGATCTAAATAGAAAAACTGTGTTTAATAAGACGTCTGAGGTGATAGATAAAACGTTGCGCGATCAGGAATATAATCTTAATTTTACAACATCAATTAATCATAAATTTAGTGCCAGACATACCAATAAATCCGGATTTACATGGAAATCAATGTTCTATGATTATGACGGGAATAATGCCTCTGGAGAAAATAAGCAAAATAGAACGGAAGGTAATGGATTCGGTTCTGCCAATTATATTTCCTTTTATTCCAATTCTTTACTAACAATTGCTGAAAATCTAAAATCTTCAATTGGGTTTAATTATCAGTTATTTACATTAAGTAACAGTTGGTCATTAGAACCTCGTATGGGAATGAAATGGAATATTTCCCCAAAGCACTCAATTGGTTTAGCTTATGGACTTCATAGCCGGATGGAATATCTGTCCTCCTATTTTATTGGAGCAAATCAAGAGTTGGATTTTATGAAAGCACACGAATTCTCATTGGAGTATACCTGGAAAATTTCTGATAATAGTTGCCTGAAAATAGAGCCTTATTATCAATATTTATTTCAGATACCGGTGAGTTCATATGCTTTATCAGCTTCAAATATTTTTAATGAATCGCATTTAACGAATCGAGGTACCGGCCAAAACTATGGCGTTGACCTTACATTGGAACGTTATCTTGCTAATGGTTTTTATTATATGTTGGCCGGTTCGGTTTTTGATGCAACCTATCGTGTACAAGAAGAAGTATGGGAAGATTCGCGTTATAAAAGGCAATTCCTTCTGAAGTTGTTAGGAGGTAAAGAATGGAGATTTGGAAAAAACAAGCAGCATGGTTTAGGTATTAATGGCCGTTTAATATGGCAAGGAGGTGACCGGTATATTCCTATTGACGAGGATCTTACTAATGAGCGTCAAGATATTTTTATAAAAAGTGAAGGATATAATGAACAGCTTCCGTCCCAATTGATTGTTGATTTTTCTATTGCCTATCGGTTTAATGCTAAAAAAGTAACGCATGGATTGGATTTTAAAATTATTAATACCACTGGAGCTCTGGAATATGCAGGTCATGACTACAACCAGGACCGTCATGCTGTAGAAATGAAACAAATAAAAACGATTTTACCGAATATAAGCTATAAGATAACTTTTTGATACCCTCCTTTTGAATGGTTAAAGGAAGTTAATTTTTGGCGTTTAGTCGGGAGCTTTGGGAAGAGTCCTGTAATAATTAGAAAGTAAAAACAGACTGTTTTTTTATTAATTATTACAGGACTTTATCCCATTGTTAAATGCAACAGACAAAGCACCAACCACAAGAATATTTTTTTCGTACAACAAAAGAAAGCAACAATCATTTTGATTATATAGATGCTTTAAGAGGAATTGCTGTGTTGGGGGTAGTAATGGCTCATACAGTGCAACTTGGAACCATTCATGAGCCGCTTAATCCCTCTTTGGGAAATATAATTCATAGTGGATTATATGGAGTGCAGTTATTCTATCTTCTAAGTGCCTTTACATTGTTTCTATCGATGAAAAAACGTTCTTCAAAAGAAAAAAATCCCATCAAAAACTTTGCTATCAGGCGTTTTTTCAGAATAGCTCCCATGTATTACCTGGCTATTGTTTATTATTTGTGGCAAGATGGTTTCGGGGAAAGATACTGGCTGGGAGATGCTACCCGGATCTCGATAAGTCATATTCTTTCAAATGTCTTTTTTGTACATGGTTTTAATCCATATTGGATTAATAGTATAGTACCTGGTGGTTGGTCGATAGGGGTTGAAATGATGTTTTATGCAATATTACCCCTGCTGTTTTTAAAAATAAAGCGTATAAATCAAGCTTTTATTTTTCTCATAACTACTCTGATTATCAAATTTTTACTTCGTATTCTTATGAAATTTGTTACCATAGGCCCTGATTATTTATGGGACGCTTACTCCTATTTTTATCTGCCCAGCCAGCTTCCTGTTTTTGTTTTAGGAATTATCATGTATTTTATAGTTGTAGAGAAAGATAACCTGTATCGTATATCCGGAAAATATATATTGGTATTAGCCATTTGTATACTGGTAGATCTGTCTATGGATCAGCGTGTTGTGCTTTCAATGCATATCCTTTTTGGGATTGGATTCCTGGCTTTAGCAATAGCTATCAGTACCTATAAATCAAAAATCTTTATCAATCCGCTTACTATTTATATCGGAAAAATCAGTTACAGTATGTATCTCGTACATTTTGCTGTGTTTTATTGGTTATCCAGGTGGGGATTTGTCGATTATGTTACAAACGACTATCTAAACTATGTTATCCGGTTTTTAATTGCTGTTGCTATTACTGCCGTTATATCAACATTAACATACCATATTATGGAAATACCCTTTCAAAAAATAGGGAAGAATCTTATAACAAAATCAGAATGTTCCACCAAAGTCACGAGCCAAACCTAATCTCCAGTTGTCTATTACAAGGTATTTTGATAAAAAAGATATACCTTTACACTTGGATTCAAAAAAAATATCATGGCATTAATAAAATCGCTCCGGGGCTTTACACCCCAAATCGGAGCTAACGTTTTTCTGGCAGAAAATGCAACGATCATCGGGGATGTGATCATGGGTGATGATTGCAGCATCTGGTACAATACGGTGCTGAGAGGAGATGTCAATTCCATTCGGATCGGAAATCGGGTCAACATACAGGACGGAACCGTTATTCATACACTCTATCAAAAATCGGTGACGGAGATTGGAGATGATGTATCCATCGGTCACAATGTAACCATTCATGGAGCAAGAATAGAGAACGGTGCATTGATCGGGATGGGCGCTGTAGTGCTGGATCATGCCGTGATCGGAGAGGGAGCTCTTATCGCTGCCGGATCGGTGGTGCTAAGTGGTACACTGGTCGAACCCGGCAGTATTTATGCAGGAGTACCGGCTAAGTTTGTCAAAAAAGTGGATCCCGAACAATCCAAGGAGATTAACCAGAAAATCGCCCGGAACTATCTTATGTATTCAAGCTGGTACGGAGAAGAGGATCAATCTCAGTCAGAATGATATCGGTGGCTCCTATGCTTTGATTGACATAATTTCCCGCCTGCTTTCCGGAAAGTTCCAACACTTCGGGATAAGTCAATAGCTCATTCATACGGGAATTGAATGCTTCTTCGTCCTGAACGGAGAACGCTCCCCCGCATTGAATCAGGTCACGGGCTTCTTTAAACCGTTTGTAATTGGGACCGAAAACAACAGGAATGCCATATACGGCAGCTTCCAGGGTATTGTGAATTCCGACCCCGAATCCTCCGCCAATGTAAGCGATGATGCCGTAACGGTAGATGGAAGACAATAATCCGAAGCAATCGATAATCAGGCAGTCGGCCCGGGCGATCTCTCCTTCTGTGGCCTGAGAATACCTCACACAAGGACGTTTCAGCCGGGAGATAATCTCTGAGATATGACTTTCATGAATTTCATGCGGAGCAATGATCAGTTTGATTTCCGGATGCTCATTGAAGTAAGGGATGAGCATTTCTTCGTCTTTTCCCCAGGAACTGCCTGCTATCAGCGCGTGTTTTTCATTTTCCTTTCCTGCCTGTAAAAATTGTTCGACAAGAGGCAACGCTTTTCGTTGCAGGTAAATTTCGTTTACCCGGTCGAAACGGGTATCCCCTGAGATCGTTACGTTGTGGATGTCGTATTTTTTCAGAATTTCCAGTGAATTCCGGTCTTGTACGAAAAACCAGTTGAAGTCCCGTAATACATTCCGGTAGTTTTTTCCATACCAGCGGAAGAATATCTGGTTGGGACGGAAAATGGCAGAAATGATGTAAGTCGGGATCTCTCGTTTTTTCAATCCATCCAGGTAATTCATCCAGAATTCGTATTTGATGAATATGGCGATGGACGGTTTTGCCAGTTCCAGGAAGCGGGTCGCATTACGAAAGAAATCAAAGGGCAGGTAACAAATGATATCCGCACCTTCATAGTTTTTCCGTACTTCATATCCGGAAGGAGAAAAAAAGGTTAGCAGGATTTTGTATTCAGGATGTTCTTTCCGGATTCTTTCCATCAAGGGACGACCTTGTTCGAACTCGCCTAACGAGGCTGCATGGAACCAGATATAAGAGGCTCCCGGTTCGATTTTCTGTCGGAGGATGTCGAATGTTTGTTTTTGTCCCCGGGTCATTAACCGTGCTTTCTTGTGAAAAGGAGCGATAAGTCGGGCGACAAAAGCATAAAGTGCGATACCGATGCTGTACATGTATTAACCCAGTGTTTGAATAGCTTTTTCTAAACGAGCGATTACTTCTTCTTTTCCCAATATTTCCGTAATATCGAAAATATGAGGTCCTTTAGATTCTCCTACTAATGCCAGACGGAAAGCATTCATCATGTTTCCGAGATGGTATTGCTTGCTTTCGATCCAGGATTTCACAATATCTTCTGTGGCATGAGCCGAAAAGTTGTCGATTTCGTTCAGTACCAGAATAAGTTCCTTCAGTTGGGATGCCGAATCTTCTTTCCAGCGCTTTTGGACGGTTTTTTCATCGTAGGTTGACGGAGCTGTAAAAAAGAAAAAAGATTGATCCCATAATTCTTTGACAAAATTGACTCTTTCTTTCACCAGTCCGACAATTTTAACGATTGTGTTGAAAGGAGCGCTAACCTGTTTCTTTTCTAAGATCGGGAGGAACAGGGAGGCGACAGCTTCGTCGGATTTCAGTTGAATGTATTGATGATTGAACCATTCTCCCTTTTTGTAGTCGAATTTGGCCCCGCTTTTACTGCAGCGCTCCAGAGAAAAGCAGGTAATCAGGTCTTCCATGGAAAGCACTTCCCTGTCGTCACCTGGATTCCAGCCCAGCAAAGCCAGGAAATTACAGACTGCTTCCGGCAGATAACCTGTTTCCCGGTATCCGGAAGAAGATTCTCCGGTTTTGGGATCTTTCCATTCCAGGGGAAAAACCGGAAATCCCAGCCGGTCGCCATCGCGTTTGCTGAGTTTCCCGTTTCCTTCGGGTTTAAGTAGCAGGGGCAGGTGGGCAAAAGAGGGCATGGTGTCTTCCCAGCCGAAATAGCAGTACAGCAAGACATGCAAAGGTGCCGAGGGCAACCATTCTTCACCCCGGATTACATGCGAGATTTCCATCAGGTGGTCGTCGACGATGTTGGCCAAATGGTAAGTGGGTAATCCGTCGGCTGATTTATAGAGTACTTTATCGTCCAGTGTAGATGAATTGACCGTTACCTCACCCCGGATCAGGTCGTTGACCACTACCTGTTGGTCGGGTTCGATTTTGATACGTACCACGTATTGCTGTCCGGCATCGATCAGGCTTTGTGTTTCCTCCTTCGACAATACCAGGGAGTTAGTCATCAACATACGGGTCGATGCATCGTATTGAAAGTTAGGAATTTCAGTCCGCCTGGCTTCCAGTTGCTCCGGAGTGTCGAAAGCAATATAAGCCAATCCTTTGACAAGCAGTTCGTCCACATATTGCCGGTAGATTACTTTTCTTTCCGACTGGCGATAAGGAGCGTGAGGGCCTCCTTTGTGCGTCCCCTCATCGAATTGAATACCCAGCCAGTTGAACGACTCGATGATATACTCTTCTGCGCCCGGAACAAACCGTTGGGAATCTGTATCTTCGATACGAAGAATGAAGTCTCCTCCGTGTTTTTGGGCAAAAAGATAATTGTATAAAGCGGTTCTGACACCCCCGATATGCAGGGGGCCGGTAGGACTGGGAGCAAACCTGACTCTGACTTTTCTTTCTGACATAACTGATTGTAACGGTAAAATTTCCGCAAAAATACGTATATTTATCTTTTTTTTACTACTTTTCGGCAAAATTCCGTACTTGTATGAAAAAGAAAGCGCTTTCAATCCCGGTATATGTCTATTTTATCCTGGTGGTTTTATTGATTGTATCGATTTTTCCACGGGAAGGAAAATTCAGGTATTCCTTTACAGAGGGAAAGCCCTGGCAATACGGATTACTGACTGCTCCTTTCGATTTTCCTATCCATAAAACCTCAGACGAACTGAAGAGAGAGCAGGACAGTATTGCCAGGAATTTTAATCCCTATTTTCAGTTGAATGATGTGATCGCTTCGAAGCAGATTGACCGGTTTCAGAACGATTTCAGGGAACATACTCACTTTTCCCAGTCACCGGCTTATATGCAATACGTAACCCGGACGTTGCAAAAGATCTATAATGATGGAATTGTACCGGTTAACGATTATAACTTTCTTCGTGAGAATCGATTCCGTACTTTTCTGGTAGTGGAGGACGGGGTGGCGACACCTTGCTCTTCCAATGATGTTTTTACGGTTAAATCGGCCTATTCGTATCTGTTGGATAATTGTCCCCCTTATCTAAATGTCGAAATTCTGAAATCACAGAATCTGAATTTGTATCTGTTGGAAAACCTGAAATACGATAAAGAAACCTCAGAAAAGGTTAAACAGGATTATTTGCAAAAAATATCCCCGTCAAGCGGTATGGTACAGGGAGGGGAAAAAATTGTGGACAGGGGAGAAATAATCGATGGAAAGACTTACAATATCTTGAACTCGCTTAAGCAGATTTATGAAAAACGCTCGGGAACCGTTACCCGTCAGGGTGGGTTGCTTTCCGGAATCTTTATCCTGGTCGGAGGATTGATGGTTTGTTTTTTCCTGTATTTGTATTATTTCCGGAAAAATATTTACGGACGGAAAAAACATGTGACTTTTTTATTGAGCCTGATGGGAGTATTTATCCTGCTGACTGAAATCTGTGTTAATTTCAGTCTTTTCAATGTTTATATCATTCCCTTTGCGATTATTCCGATTGTGGTTCGTACATTCTTCGATTCCCGGACGGCACAGATGTCCCACAATATCACGGTGTTGATTTGTTCGTTAATGGTTCCGTTCCCCTTTGAATTTCTTTTATTGCAGTTTTTCACCTGCCTGGCAGTAACTTTTATTTTGAAAGACTTGACCCAGCGCTCCCAATTAATCAAATGTTCGTTTTACATTTTAATGACCTACTTCCTGGTGTATGTAGGGTTGATCTTTTTTCAGGAGGGCGATTTAACCAAAGCCAATTGGAAAATGTTTATGTATTTCGGAATTAATTTTATCTTCCTGATGTTTACCTATTCCTTTATCTACATGATAGAAAAGGTATTCGGATACATTTCCAATGTGACATTGGTTGAACTTTCGGATATCAATTCTCCTGTATTAAGGGAGTTTTCCGAGACTTGCCCGGGATCCTTTCAGCATGCGTTGCAGGTGTCGGTACTCGGAACGGCAGCGGCATCTAAGATTGAGGCAAATCCCCAGTTGGTAAGAACCGGTGCCTTGTATCACGACATTGGAAAAATGGTTAATCCGGCATTTTTTACCGAGAATCAGGCCGGGAATAATAATCCGCATGACCGTTTGACCTTTGAGCAAAGTGCCCGTATCATTATCAACCACGTTTCGGAAGGGGTTAAGATTGCGGGAAAAAACAACCTTCCGGAAATAATTTCCGATTTTATCAGGACCCATCACGGAAAAGGGAAAACGAAATATTTTTATAATTCTTTCCGGAATAAGTTTCCGGATCTACCTGTCAATGAAGCGGCTTTTACATATCCCGGTCCCAATCCGTATTCGAAAGAAACCGCTATCCTGATGATGGCGGATGCCGTGGAAGCAGCTTCGCGGAGTTTGAAAGATTATACGGAAGACTCTCTCCAGCAACTGGTGGACAAGATTATCAGCACCCAAATAGCCGAGGGTCTGCTGAACAATGCTCCATTGACGTTCAAAAACATTTCGGATATCAAGGCGGTGTTTGTGGAAAAACTGGTGACCATGTATCATTCCCGGATCAGTTATCCGGAATTGGAAACGCCTTCCAAATGATTTGTTGAGATCAGTTCTTTCAACAATCCTTCGCACGCATCCTCCAATAAATCCAGTACCAGTTCGAAACCGGAAGCTCCTCCGTAATACGGATCGGGGATATGATCGGCGGCAAGGACCCTGCAATAGTCGGTCATGCGGTGAATTCTCTGCTGCGATTCGACATCGGGAGCTTTACGCATCAGGTCGCGTATGTTGTTGTCGTCCATACCTATTATCAGGTCGAAATCTGAAAAATCATTGTATACGACCGGACGGGATAACGAATTCAGCACATACCCTCTTCGGGTAGCATGTGACCGCATCCGGGAGTCAGGTAATTCTCCTTCATGATAACCATGAATGCCTGCGGAATCGATCCGAAAATACTTTTCCAGTCCCCGTTCCCGTACTTTCTTTTTCATGATACCCTCAGCGGCCGGAGAGCGGCAAATATTTCCGAGGCAGACGAATAATATTTTTATTTCCATATTGATTTTATTTGTATTTTTCCCATAACGAAGAATCGATGGTTGCTCTGGTTTGATCTGTCAGTATACGGATATTGGTTGCCGCTTCCCGGATATCGAGGGGAGCATATTCCTCTGTGGATATGGGATCGTGAATAATCAGTTCCATCTTATGCGGACGAATGAAATAGGTCTGGATGGGCATCACTTCATAAGACCCGTTAATGGTTACCGGAACAATCGGTAATTTCAGGTCCAGAGCCATCTGGAAAGCTCCCTTTTTGAAAGGAGCCATCTTTCCTGTTTTGGTCCGGGATCCTTCAGGAAAAATGCTGATGGATGCTCCGTTGTTAAGCTTGCTTTCCGCTTCTTCGATGGTTTTTGCAGCCGCTTTGGGAGAAGAACTATCCACAAATATAAATCCTGCGGCTTCACAAGCTTTCCCCACCAGTGGAATTTTTCTCAGGCTTTTTTTCATAACCCATTTGATGGGTTGTCCCAGGTATCCGTATATCAGGAAAATATCGTAAGCACCCTGGTGATTGGATACGAAAATATAGGATTGTTTTTTATTGAGTTTTTCTTTTCCGATTACTTTAACCGGGCATAAAGTGATGATACAAGTTAATTTAGACCAGATCATTCCTGGATAATAACTGAAAAAACGTTCTCCTCCCAGTAGACAACCAATCGTAGTAACCAACGCTGTAAGGATGGTGATCACCAGGAAAAGAGGTAACCAGATACAAAACTGGTAAATCATTATAAGGAATTGTCTCATGGGATATTTATATGGTATTTAATAGTGCAAAAATAGGTATTTCTTTGTTTTTTCAAAAGGAAATTTTTGGATTCAGCAAATTTTCCCGTTATTTGTTGAAGTTAAGCTGACGCCGGAAGTCGGTTAGATAAAATGTAATATCGGATATTATATCTACAGTATGGCCGCGAAGCGGGCAAATTTGAATAACCGCGGGTGTAACCCGTGGACAAAGATAGTCCACACTTAAACCCGTCCCCACAGGGGGCGAATAACTCTTGTACTATTCGCCCGCTTCGCAGACGGTCTGCAGAGCGATAGTACTTTCCACGGGTTACACCCGCGGTTATTCAAATTTAATCCCTTCGGGATACGGTTAGCCTAAGCATCAGATAATCTAAATATAATATTATAATACATTTGAAACGATGAAATTTTTGTTGAAAAACACAGGAATTATCCTTTTGATCATTGGGGTAATTTTACTCGCTGTCCCTTTTTTCTTACATATATCTACTAACAAAAGCTTAGCAGCAGGTTTGGGATTGATCATCTGTGGATTTATTGCGCATATTATAATTAATAAAAAAATCCGTTCGTAAAAACGGATTGAAGAAACCATCCTTCCAAGATAATATATCGTATTGATCTCCATATATACACACTCTGTAACTATGAATTTTGAAACGGCTTTCCCAAGCAATATCAAAAAGGGGATAAATAAACAAGACTTCTACAATTATCTCTTGAGAAGGATGGATTTTGTATGATCTCTGACTTTTATCCATCAAAAACCAGACCAAATTTGAAAATAAAAATTAAAAAGAAGTGTTTTTTGTTATTTTTTGCAAACAATAAAAGAAAAGTTAAAAATATCAAATAATCAAATTTATGCCAGTTCTTATTTATAATTCCAATTCAAAAATTTGACCGTATTCTACTGGAAACTCAAAAGATTCTTCCAGCGGATATATTCCTGCAAAAACATGAATCAGACGGATAACGCCTGCATGAGTGAAGATACAAGCAGAGCCGGTACCGGATGCTTTTAACTGATTCATGAAAGCATCGACCCTTTCTTTCATTATTGCGTAGGATTCTCCGTTTTTAGCCGGATAGTGAAGCCAGTCGGCAAACCATCCGGCGGCTTCTGCCTTGTCTATTTCCATCCAGGATTTCATTTCCCAGTCTCCAAAGTTCAGCTCCTTCAGGCGTTCATCCCGGATGGCTTCCGGGTAGTCGCAGAAGTCCGCCAATTGCGTGCACCTGGACAACGGGC
Organism: Bacteroidales bacterium; assembly: GCA_031553885.1. Lineage (GTDB taxonomy): Bacteria > Bacteroidota > Bacteroidia > Bacteroidales > Azobacteroidaceae > JAVBKV01. The sequence continues at coordinate 45,885 of JAVBKV010000019.1, read as the reverse complement.
TGGTATAGACCCGATCGAATGTTTTGTCTTTCAGTTGTTCTTTTATGATAGCTGCTTCTGCCGGAAAAGATGGTCTCAATGGGACATCGGAGAAACCGTAACAGACACCGGAGGAAACTTCTACAGCCGTATGCCTTATTAATGTCAGTCTCATAGGTATAATTATTTATTCTGTTTTACGGATCGCTTCATATATAACATCCTGAATACGGGTCCGGATGTTCAATTCCATTAATTTTTTCTGGATGCGGGAAGGATATACCCTGTTTGATAAAAATATATAAATCAAATCATTGTCGGGGTCTACCCAGAAACAAGTGCCTGTAAATCCCGTATGACCATAAACAGAGGCCGGAACGGAATCAGATGTTGGACTGGAATGCGGTTTCTCTTTATCCGGCTTATCGAATCCGAGGCCCCTGCGGCTGATTGAACTTTTGGCTCGGGTAAAAACCTGGCATGTTTCTCTGCTCAGGTATCGTTCCCCTCCATATTCTCCGTCATTCAACAACAATTGGAGAAGCTTGGACAGGTCGTTGGCATTGGAGAAAAGGCCTGCATTTCCGGAAACTCCTCCCATAAAAGCAGCAGCTTCATCATCGACGAACCCGATCAGAATTTGGTTTCTCAGGAATTCATCATGTTCCGTAGGCGCGATTCTTGTGGTATCAATTCGTTGCAGGGGTTTGAACAACGTGTGCCCTGCACCCAGGTTTGCATAAAATTCGGATTCCAGAAAGGTATCCAGTGTACGTCCTGATACATTTTCTACGACTTCTTTCAATAGCATGAAATTCAGATCACTGTAAAGATACGTATTTTTTTTCTTTAATGACGATTGAGCGATTTCTTTCAATATTAATTGGGAGAAATTATTTTTCAGGTAAAAGTTTCGTGCGACTTGCAGGTCGTATCCTTTTTCCGGAGTTTCAGAAACCAGTTCCGGCTTGAACTGGAAATCCGTGCGCATATACGTATTATTATCGTATAAGGTACGGTAAGTCAGGTCGCGGCGGGAGGAGTAAAGCGGCCCTTTGTAACTTTGCTCATCGATAGCCAGCCGGTAAAAAGGAAGGAAAGATATCAGACCGGTTTGGTGATACAAGGCACTTCTGATCGTGATGTCGTCTTTGTCTGTATTTTTGAGTTCCGGAATGTACCGGCTTAAAGGGTCTTGCAGGTTGATCTTCTTCAGGTCGTAAAGTTTCATGATGGCGGGGATAGTCGCAGCCGCTTTGGTAACGGAAGCCAGGTCGTAAATGTCCGTATTCTGGACCGGATGGGTACGGGCATAGTCAAAATACCCGAAAGACCGGTTGTAAACGATGACTCCGTTTTTTGCAATCAGTACCTGACAGCCCGGAAACGCTTTTTCTTTGATTCCTTCCCGTACGATGGGCTCGATTTTTTCCAGAATTCCGGCAGAAAGACCTGCTTCTCCGGGTTCCTGGTAAGACAACCTTACTTTCTCTGTCGAAAGTCCGTCCTGGTAAGCAAATAATCCCGGTACGGTAACCGGTAGCTTTCCTTTGGCGGGAATGCCTCCCATGATTAGTTGGGCTGCAGCTTCCTGAGCATACACTGTGTTCTCATAACCCAGAACTACCCCATAAGCTGCGGCTATGCTCCGTTTAAAGGATTGCATCGAATAAGGAGAGGTGAAAAAAACGAAAATTACTTTCTTTTCTGCAGCCAGGGCTTGTAAGGCCGGATAGTCGGAAATCCTTTCCGAGTGAACTCCGGTAATAATCAGATCGTATTTTTTTAATTGTTCGAAAACTCCGGTAATTGTTTTTTCCGGCGCATTACGGGGGATCTGGAATTTTTCCACAGGAACATAAGTGTCCAGCATTGACTGAAAAGCGGTAGGATCGTCTGCTCCCAGCGAGAGTACGGCGATTTTTGTTCTGGCCAGTTGTTTTATGGGAATGATATCCTGTGCATTTTTCAATAATGTCATGCCTTCGTTGTTCAGTTTACGGACCAGCCATTGGGAATAAGCGGAATTGATTCGTTGCCGGAGTCCTTTGACCTGAATAGCTTTATAGGTATTGAGGCCTGCAATGTATTTGTATTGCAGAATTTTCAGGCATTTATCTTCAATTGTTTTTAATTCCAGGGTTCCGTCCTGAATGGCTTTTTTGATTGCCTCGAATTCTTTTGCCGGTTTTTCGGGGCTGAGCAGGATGTCATTTCCGGCTAAAAGTGCCTGTACACAAATGCTTTCCTTTCCGGCGGATGCTCCTCTCATGACCAGTGCATCGGTAAAAGTAAGTCCCCGGAATCCTAACTTTTTTTGCAGGAAATCATCCACTACCTTTTTTGACAAGGAAGTCGGTATTCCGGAATTATCCAGCGCAGGGACCAGTAAGTGACCGGTCATGATTCCGCTGAAACCTCCCTGAATAAATTGAACAAAGGGATATAGCTCTACTTCATCCAGGTGAGCTTGTGTGTGGGGAATAACGGGTAATGTTTTGTGTGAGTCTTCGGAAGTATCTCCATGTCCGGGAAAGTGTTTTCCGACAGCCATGACTCCCGTATTTTCCAATCCTCTGGCATAGGCGATTCCTTTTTCCGAGACCAGTTGAGGCTTTTCTCCGAACGAGCGGGTTCCGATGACCGGATTGTTCGGGTTATTATTGACGTCCAGTACCGGAGCGAAGTTGATATGAACACCCAGTTCCCGGCATTCCCGGGCGACTTCCTCCCCATAGTTGTAAATCAGTTGATTATCCGTAACGGCGCCAAGGAGCATGTTCCTGGGGAAACGGGGAGTGTTTTCCAGCCGCATGGACAATCCCCATTCACCGTCGAATGAAATCCATAAAGGAATCCGACTGTTTTCCTGATAAAAATTAATACTTTCCGCCTGATCCTGTAAATCGCCTTTGGCAAAGAGAATTCCTCCGACTTTCTGTTCCCGGATGTTTTGAAGAATTTTCTTCCGGGCCTGAGGAGAAGGATCCGCAATGATCATGAACAATTGTCCGATCCGTTCATCCAGTGTCATGGAATCAAACACCGAATCGGCCCAATGGATCATTTGCTGTCGATCGGTTTTTTTATACAACTCCGGTTGATATTGGGCTTTGGCAAGGCTACAGGTCAGGAGAAAAAGAAATAAAAATCGCAGAAATTTCACTTACTTCCCTCCTTTTTCATTTGTATATCCATTCGTCCCACATAAATACCGTTACCTCCCATCTGGCTGATTACTACTTCTTTCCCGTCCAGGTTCAGCCTCCGGTCGGGTTGTCGCAGGTACGTATGGGAGTGACCTCCGAGTATGAGGTCGATGTTCCGGCTTTTCTTTGCTAATGTGATATCGCCCATTTCATCTTCCTTGGGAAAATAACCCAGGTGTGACAGGCAGATAACCAGGTCGCATTTTTCTTTCTCTTTCAGGAAAGCGGCTATCCGGTTTGCCGTTTCTACCGGATCCAGGTATTTCATTCCGGTATAATTTTGCAGGGCGATCAAGCCCACAGGATCAACACCGACGGCAAGTATTCCGATCTTCAATCCATTCCGGTGAACGATCAGGTATTCTTTCGTCAATCCTTTTACAGGAGTTCCGGAAAAATCATAATTGGAAGTAATAACCGGAAAATGGGCTGAACGAATCATCGTTGCAAGCGTTTCCAGACCATAGTCGAACTCATGGTTACCGATGCAGGCGGCATCGAATTTCATGGCGTTCATGAGAGTGACTTCAGCTTCCCCCCTGAACATGTTGAAATAAGGTGTTCCCTGTACAAAATCGCCACAGTGAAAAAGTAACATATCCGGGTTTTCCCGGCGAACTTCTTCGATATAAGCCGATTGACGAACGATCCCTCCCTTGTTGGCATTCCGGGAATCGTTGGCCGGCATGGGCTCGATACGGCTGTGCGTATCGTTGAGGTGCAGAACGACCAGCGATTTATTTTCCTGAGCAAAACCCAGGCTTGAAAAAAGCAGTACAACTAAGATGACAATTGTTCTCATAATCAATCCCTTTCTATTTTTATCCTGTCATCCAGACGTGCGTCTATAACCTGACCCTCAGCGGTACATTTTTTCACATGATTGATCATCACATCCCGGAGTGTTAAACCCGGATCAGTTGTTCGGACAGCTTGTTTAAACGCGACCATTCCGCTGTTGCCTTCTGCTAAGTAATCGAGAGTCACTACGCGGTATGTTTTATTTTCGTCCAGGGGTTGTCCTCCGATTTTCAGGGATTTTATTTTTCTGTCTTTTATGACCAGTTGGACTCCGTTTGACAGGCCTTCTCCTCCCTGGACCGCAATGTATTCAAAAAGTTCCCTGACCGCTTTTCCGGGAAGTTCGAGGAGAACTACCTGATTGTCGAAAGAATAAATTTCGTACAGGTTGCCGACCGTAATCTTCCCTTTATTAAGAACAGAACGAAGTCCGCCATTGTTCACTACTCCAAAATCGGCTCCTCCCAGTTTTTCTGCTGCAAACTGCTTCATGGCATCAGTGGTAAAATTGGTCAGCAGGCTTTGCGGATAACCTTTATCCAGGGTTTGGGCGGCGGTTCCGATTTCCACATTCATCTCCGCTTCCAGTTTGGTTTTATATGAATTGACCAGGGCGACAATGGCCGGATCGGCCTTGGCGTCCCAGGTACTGTCCATTTCCACCCGGGTTCCTTCAATGCTTTTTACGGCATAATGTTTCGTAGAACAGGCAGGAAACAGGCAAACGACGATAAAAATGAATACGAATTGATCAACCTTCTTCATGCATTGAGTTTTCCACTTGTTTAACTTTCTTGAACAAATCCGAAGCAAAGACAAAATCGTTCAATGCTTTGTTGGTCGAGCTCATGATATCATCTTTTGAACCCTCCCAGGCTTTTTCTCCTTCATTGATAAAAATGATTTTTTCCCCGATATTCATAACCGAATTCATATCGTGCGTGTTGATTACGGTAGTCATTTGATATTCGTTGGTAATATCGTGAATCAGGTCGTCGATCAGGAGAGAGGTCTTAGGGTCCAGTCCGGAATTCGGCTCGTCGCAGAACAGGTATTTGGGATTCAGGGAGATTGCCCGGGCGATAGCTGCTCTTTTCATCATACCTCCACTGATTTCAGCCGGAAACAGATTTCCGGCATCTTTGAGATTGACCCGTTCCAGGCAGAACATGGCCCGTTTTTCTTTTTTACTTTCCCGGGAGAACATGGTTAGTGGAAACATCACATTTTCCAATACCGTTAATGAGTCGAAAAGCGCCGAGCCCTGGAACAGCATACCCATTTCTCTGCGTAACATTTTCAGTTCTTTTTTATGCATCCGGATGATATCCCTTTCGTTGTACAGGATTTCTCCGGAATCCGGCTTTAACAACCCGATGAGGTTTTTCATAAATACCGTTTTCCCGGATCCGCTCCGGCCGATAATCAGGTTGGTCTTTCCCGGGTCGAAAGAGGCGGAAATATCTTTCAGTACGACTTTTCCGTCAAACGATTTGATGATGTTTTTGACTTCGATCATTTGGCAAGCATAAGTTGAGTTAGTACCAGGTCGAAGACCAGAATAATCACACTGCTCGATACCACTGAATTGGTACTGGCTTTTCCGACCTGGAGCGCCCCTCCTTTTACGTTGTATCCGAAATAAGAAGCGATGGAGGCAATAATAAAAGCAAATATCACGGCCTTGGAGATCGAATAACCGATATAAAAAGGATTGAACCAATATTGGATACCGTATTCATACGTAGTAATGGAAATCATATCAGTAGTATAGCCGATGATAAATCCTCCGCATATTCCGAAAAACATACTGAAAATAACCAATACCGGAATGAATGCCATGAAAGCAACTAATTTTGGCATAATCAAATAATTAGCCGAGTTTATACCCATGATTTCCAGGGCGTCGATCTGCTCGGTAACCCGCATGGTTCCCAATTCCGAGGCAATGTTCGAACCGACTTTCCCGGCCAGGATCAGACACATGATCGTGGACGAAAACTCCAGCAGGATTGTTTCACGGGTAATATATCCCACTGTAAATGCCGGGATCATGGGAGATTGGATGTTGAGTGATACCTGGATGGTCAGTACCGCTCCGATAAAAACCGATATAAAAATAACGATCCAGAGCGAATCTACTCCCAGTTTGTATATTTCTTTAATGGTTTGCTTGAAGAATACACTCCAGCGCTCCGGAATCGTAATGGTACGAAACATCAGGAGGGTGTATTCCCCGAAATCATGGATTGCCTTCATTGGTTATGATTTTCGTTGAATCTCTAAATCAACTGCAAATGTAATCTTTTTTTACTACTTTTGCCTCAAAATAAAACTTAATCCAATGGAACAAATGATTCTTCGTACCGAAGATCTGGTGAAACGATACAGGAACCGGACCGTGGTTAACCATGTTTCCATCGATGTAAAACAGGGGGAGATTGTAGGATTGTTAGGCCCTAACGGAGCCGGAAAGACGACGACTTTTTATATGACGGTGGGACTGGTAACGCCTAATGAGGGGAAAATTTTCCTGAATGACATGGAAATTACCAAATTTCCGGTTTTCAAACGTGCCCAGAACGGAATCGGCTACCTGGCCCAGGAAGCGTCTGTATTCCGGAAAATGTCGGTAGAGGATAACATTCGTTCTGTATTGGAGATGACCGATAAGCCTGCTGCTTATCAAAAGGAAAAGCTGGAAAGCCTAATCTCGGAGTTCGGGTTGCATAAGGTACGGAAAAACCTGGGGGACCAACTTTCAGGAGGGGAGCGCCGGCGGGTGGAGATTGCCCGTTGCTTGGCGATCGATCCGAAATTTATCATGCTCGACGAACCCTTTGCAGGCGTCGATCCGATTGCTGTACAGGATATTCAGCAGATTGTAGGAAAGCTGAAGCACAAAAACATCGGTATTCTGATTACCGATCATAATGTACACGAAACGCTGAGTATTACCGACCGGGCGTACCTGTTGTTCGAAGGGAAAGTCCTGTTTCAGGGGGTAGCAGAAGAATTAGCCGCCAATCCGGTTGTCCGGGAAAAATACCTGGGTCGTGATTTCGAGTTACGACGCAAGGTGTTGTGATGATCCGCTTTTCTTTTGAATTTGCCAAAAAGCCCAGAGCCATAAAGCTATGGATGCTACGGCCAACCACCAGGTAGAGCCGGTTCCCAATGCATCCATTTCTTTCATTTTATCTATGTCGTCCTGGAAATAGTAGAAGGTCATTACACCAATAAAATTGTTGGTGAAATGAGCCAGTACCGGTACCCAGATGCTTTTCGTGTAGTACAGCAGGTATCCGAAATAAGCGCCCATCAACAGGCGGGGAACAAATCCGTAAAACTGGAAGTGAATAGCGCTGAAAATTACGGCAACAACCCAGATGACCACATGTTCGTTTTTGATGGCTTTCCGGAAAATGTTTTGTAATACTCCCCGGAACATGAATTCTTCGCCGATTCCGGCAAAAACCGCAATAATAATGATATTGAATAAAAGCGCTTTCAGATTCTCGGCATACATCATGGCTTCGGTTGCCTTGGCCATGGCTTCTTCCGACTGCTTCATCCATTCTTCCAGTGCCTTCAGTCCTTCCGGAAGCACCAGTTGTTGGTTCAGATCAAGCGTAAAGTTCAATACCGGGATAGCGAAAACCATACTTAGTACAGTCCAGACGAGTGTGGAATAAGGAACCGGAGTGTCAGTATGCAGGTATATTTTTTTATCTTCACTGAATAAATAACCGGCCCAGATTGCCGGAAAAACAAAGGCACCCAAAGCAGAAAAAAACTGGATAGTTCTCATCATCGAGGGATACTCTTCCTGATGATTCAATACATCGGTTACAGCTTCTATCGAAAAACCACATTGATATAAAATAAGGGCAGAACAAATAGTCATCGCCGCGATTACCCCGATAAAGGACAGGGTGATGACTACAACCAGCTGTGCAATAAAAGGAGAATCTTTGAATACGCCTTTGAGAAACATGGACTTATTTTTAATGTTAATTCCGGCAAAGGTAGTCTTTTTCGATGACCTTCCCAAACCATCTGACTGGTTTGAGAAGGTATTTTAGTTGTTTTTTTAAGATTATTGTGTCTTGTCGACAATATCATTCTTTTTGTGTCGTTATCACTGAAACTAATCGTAATATAAAAAATGATCATCTTATAAATAACTCAGAGCAATCTTTCTTATATTGTTCATCTTTCCACCTATAATGTTCAAAACTTTTATGATGCAGGTAATTATTCCACTGATTTTTATTAGTTTTGCAAAAGAATAAAGGTAATCTATAAATAGATTAATGTTAGAATATGAGTATGTATAAGGATATTGATGTAGAATATTTCAGAGGAATAAAATCTCTGCAATTAAAGGATATGGGACAAATTAATTTGTTCTTGGGAAAGAATAATTGCGGAAAATCCACTGTATTAGATGCGATTTTCCTTATATCAGGCTTTTCAAATCCATCTCTTAATTTTTTAATTAATCAAATGAGGGATTATGTGAACCTGAAATCTGATGATTTACTCTTAAATTTTTATAATCTGAATCCTGAAATCCCAATACATTTGCATGCTACATTCAGTAATCAGAATGAAAAAAGAGACTTGAAAATTCTTCCATTAACATCTAATGACAAGGAAATAAAAATTAGTACATTAAATCCATCTGATTTAACAAATCTTAAAGAAAAAGCATATTCTGGTTTAGCATTTCAATTCTCTTTAGATAAAGAACATTATTTAGCAAATCTTTATATTAATGAGGATATTAAACCTTCACAAAATAATCCAGAACTCTCTTTAGCTGGTGTTCTTGAGTTAACTAAACCATATGAGGAAAAATTAAGAGCGATTTACATGAATTCTAAAGTAGCTTTTCTTACTTCCATGAGAAGGCTGGCTACTATAATAGATAATAAACAAGAAAAGGAAATCGTAAAAATTTTATCTACCATAGAACCTAAAATTCAAGATATTGCAATTATTGATTCAGTTATTAAAGTAGATATCGGATTGGAAAAATTAATTCCGATTAATATGCTGGGAGATGGTATCCGGCGCCTGATGGCTATTGTTGTAGCCATGTATGATTGTAAAGACGGAGTAATTTTAATAGATGAAATTGATAATGGATTACACTACACTGCAATGCCTAATTTGTGGACTGCTATATTAGAAGCCGCTAAAGCAATGAATATTCAGGTTTTTGCCACAACTCATAATAAGGATTCACTGATAGCATTGGAACAAGTCCTAAAAGGAAGTCGGCATATTGACATGCAAAATAAAACGGTTTCTTATACTCTTCGTAGAATGCAAAATGATGAGTTGAAAGCATATAAATATGATTTTGAAAAATTCGATTTTGCTATTAACCAAGATATTGAAATGAGATGATACAAATCTTCTTAGAGTCAGAGCATGATAAAACGGTAGAGGCTGATTTTATGCAAAAGTTTCTTTGCCACATTACAGGAAGTGAAGAATGGAAAGAACAAATTAAAATTATCCCATTAAATGGCAAAGATAATTTAAGAAATTCCGTCAATACATTTCAAGACAATTCAGATGCAGGAGGTATTAATTTAGTTGTTTTTGATGCAGATGAAGTTGTTAATTTAGGTGGATTTGAAAAAAGAAAAGAAGAATTGTTAAATCAAAGAACGGATTTGTCTATTGAGTTTGAATTATTTCTTTTTCCAAATAATGCGGATGATGGCGATTTTGAAATTTTAATATCTCACCTGATTAATCAAAAGCATAAGGAATTATTAGAATGTTTCAATGATTATGAATTATGTGTCGGAGGGATAAAAGATGAAAATAGAATGTCTGTATATAAAATTCCTGCCAGGAAATCCAAAATGTATACATACATTGATTCAATGAAAAAGCCTCAAAGAGAAGATAAGGCTTTTAAAAATAAAAATCATAATTATTTTTTTGAAAATAAAGAATATTGGGACTTGGATGCTGAATATGGGGAGTCGTTAAAAAAGTTTCTTTTATCTTTTATTCCTAAAAAAAAAGTATAATTCAAAAAGAGTCAACAAAACATAACTATCTAAGCCTTAAAAATTTTTCGGAATAAAATTCTGTATGTATAAAGATAATATTTTTGAATTACAAAATATTATCTCAGTATCTCAAAATAAGATTTAGCTCTGATCAATTTCATGAATGATTATGAGAGTTTTTAAAAAACCACTACTTTTGTCAAATTCTATTTATTACAATAAAGAACGCATGAAATTACTGACTCCCCAGAGCTGGGCCGACTACGAATTGATCGATTCGGGTGATTTTGAGAAACTCGAACGGTTCGGTTCGTATGTATTGCGTCGTCCGGAACCTCAGGCTGTCTGGCGAAAATCGCTGACAGACAAGGATTGGGAGCAACAAGCTTCTGCCTGGTTTAAAAAAGAAAAAGGAAAATCGGGTCTGGAAGGGAACGAAAAAGGGGAGTGGGTCCTGAAACCCAACATGCCGCAGCAGTGGATGATCAGCTATCCTTACAAGGAGATGAATATCCGGTTCCGATTGGGTCTGACGGCTTTTAAGCATGTGGGTGTTTTTCCGGAGCAGGCAGAGAATTGGAAGTTTATTTATGATTCAGTGGCTGAGCCTGTTGGCAAAAATAACCTTAATGCCCTTAAGGATGTAAAGGTTCTTAATTTATTCGCTTACACCGGAGGAGCCTCATTAGCCGCTAAAGCTGCCGGAGCCGATGTGACCCATGTGGATGCCGTGAAGCAGGTGCTGAACTGGTCGAGGGAAAATATGGAATCTTCCGGATTGGATAACATCCGTTGGGTGCTGGAAGATGCATTGAAGTTTGTCAAGAGAGAGGTCCGGCGTGAAAAAGTGTATCAAGGGATCATTCTGGATCCTCCCGCTTATGGGCGGGGGCCCGAAGGAGAGCGCTGGATACTGGAAGAAAGCATTGCGGAACTTATGGAGGCCTGTGGTCAATTACTCGATGAAAAGGGTGGTTTTTGCATCTTGAATTTGTATTCGATGGGTTTCTCTTCCCTGATTGCAGAAAATCTCATCCGGGATTATTTCTCCGGCATCCGTGAATTGGAATACGGCGAGCTGTATTTGGCGGATACATTCGGTAAGCGGTTGCCGTTGAGTGTGTTTTGTCGGTTTAAAAAATAATAAAACAACAATATGAGACAGTATTTAGATTTGTTGAACCGGGTACTTGAGGAAGGAAGCCGGAAAGAGGACCGGACAGGTACCGGGACAATCAGTGTATTCGGTCACCAGATGCGGTTCAACCTCGCTGAAGGATTTCCTGTGCTGACCACCAAGAAACTCCACCTCAAATCCATTATATACGAGTTGTTGTGGTTCCTGAACGGAGACACCAATACCCGTTACCTGAATGAAAACGGGGTACGAATCTGGAACGAATGGGCCGATGAAAACGGGGATTTGGGGCATATTTACGGATATCAATGGCGTTCTTGGCCGGATTACAACGGCGGACATATCGATCAGATTTCGGAAACGGTTCGTACGATTAAAAATAATCCGGATTCCCGGCGGATCATTGTCAGTGCCTGGAATGTGGCGGATCTCCCTCACATGAACCTGCCGCCCTGTCATGCTTTTTTCCAGTTTTATGTAGCCGACGGGAAACTTTCGTTACAGTTGTATCAACGCAGCGCCGATATTTTCCTGGGAGTTCCGTTTAATATTGCTTCCTATGCCTTGTTGTTAAAAATGATGGCGCAGGTGACCGGATTGCAGGAAGGCGATTTTGTCCACACATTTGGTGATGCGCATATTTACACCAATCACCTGGAGCAGGTTAAATTGCAGTTGACCCGTGAACCGCGAGCACTTCCGGTTATGAAAATCAATCCGGATGTGAAAGATATCTTTTCATTCCGCTATGAGGATTTTATCCTGGAAAATTACGATCCGCATCCGCATATCAAAGGGGAGGTTGCCGTATGATTGTATCCATTATTGTTGCAGCAGGAGAAAACAATGAAATCGGGAAGGGTAACGCGCTTCTGTGGCGTTTGCCCAATGATATGAAACGGTTTAAGGAAATAACGACTGGTCACACGGTAGTTATGGGGAGAAAAACGTTTGAATCGCTTCCGAAAGGCGCTTTGCCGAATCGTACTAATGTAGTTGTTTCGCATAACAAAAATCTCCAGTTAGAAAACTGTATCGTAGTACATTCCCTGGATGAAGTGTTCGTGAAATGCATTCGGGAAGAAGAGGTTTTTATAATCGGAGGCGAAGAGATTTACCGTCAGGCATTGCCTTTTACAGATAAAATTTACCTGACACGGGTTCAGGCTGCTTTTCCCGAAGCAGACGCTTTTTTCCCGAAGATAGACCCTGCAGAATGGCAGGTGGTCAGCAGGGAAACGATTCTTCCTGATGAAAAAAATCAATATTTCACTACTTTTTACGAATACAAACGAAATTATTGATTCAGGAAAGACTGTTGTTTTTACACAAAATAAATAAAACTGCAAAACCATTGGCATCGCAAAACGAAATCAAATCCGTGACATTGCCCGCTCAAAAGATTGCCGTGGGTTTTCATCGGGGAGCTTACGAAGAATTGGCCCGGTTCCTACGATAAGATGTGGAATGGATTAAGTCCATGGGACAGGAAGTCACCGGAGACTCGATAGAATATTACCTGACCAATCCGGATACTCCCGAAAGCAAAGGATTTCTATGCCAAGCCACATCCAAGCGTACGTTTGTACCTGTAGAAGGAATCAAACAAATTTTAGGATTATAAAATGAAACTGAAAATCAGAGCAATATGTTGGAAATTCCGGAATCAAAAGTAATCAGCCTGCAAGCCGCGGAAATATTGACAGGCAAAAGAATTGCCAAAGTAACAAATGCTACAAGCCCTCACAAGTTCGCATGGTATAATGGAGACCCTGCGGAATACGACAAATTGCTTTCCGGTAAACAAGTTTTATCCTCACGCGGACACGGAATGTTTGTCGATATCTGTTGCGAAGATAATATATTCATCATTGCCGGGGACGGGACGAACATCAGATATTATCCTTCACAGGAAAAATGTCCCGAAAAATTCCAGTTGCAGATTATCTTCGACGATAACAGTTGTATCGCTTTTACAGTCGCCATGTATGGCGGGATTTGGGCCTGTAAAGACGAGTTCCAAAATCCGTACTATCAGGGAAGTCTATACAGTATTTCGCCGCTAGATGACGCTTTTGACGAATCCGTTTTCGAGAAGATTTTCCAAAGTATATCCAAAGATATTTCCATAAAAGCCCTGCTTGCTACCGAACAACGCATTCCAGGACTTGGCAACGGGACCTTACAGGATATCCTGTTTAATGGAAGGATTCATCCCAAACGGAAAAAATCCCTGCTATCGGATTTTGATAAAGGGGAATTGTTCCATAGTCTGAAAGTAACTCTGAACAGTATGACTGACAAAGGAGGAAGAGATACTGAAAAAGACTTGTTCGGTCAAAACGGTCAGTATAAAACTATTCTTTCGAAGAATACCGTTAATCAACCCTGTCCTATCTGTGGGAATATTATTGTGAAAGAAGCGTATCTGGGAGGGGCAATTTATTTTTGTCCGGTTTGTCAGAAAATTTAAATGAAAACCAAATGGAAACAATCCTCGGACAGCGCTTCGGTATGCCATTGAAAGAATGCCCGCCAACCTGAAAGCCGAGGCGATGAACAAATAGTTTACAAAACTATTTGTTCTGATAAATGTTTTTACTAAAAATTCAAATCAAGTAAAATCATGTTTACAATCGAACAAATTCAGGCTATTCATTCCAAAGTAAAGAGTGGAGCCGATTTCCCCCGTTATATACAGGAACTAATTCGGTTAGGTGTCCTGAATTATACCATTTATGTCGATAACGGACGTACTGCTTATTCAGGTAAGAATAATTTTACCATTAGTTCCGGAGCCAAATACCCTTTATTGAAAGTTGGATTGGAAGGGGATAAGCAAAAGTTGGAACACACATTGAAAATTCATCAACAAGGTCTGACCGACTATCCTACTTTTTGCAGGCAGGCAGCCGAATCCGGAGTGGAAAAATGGACAGTCGACATGGAAAAGATGACTTGTACTTATTACGATAAGCAAGGGAATCTGTTAGTAATTGAGAATATTCCTAATCCCCAAAAATCTGTTTGAGTATGAGCAGCATGAATCCAAAAGTTGACGAATACGTCAGCAAAGCTTCGAAATGGCAGGAGGAAATGAAAGTCTTACGAAAAATTCTTCTTGACTGCGGACTGACCGAAGAATTGAAATGGGGGAAGCCCTGCTATATGTCGCAAGGAAAAAATATCGTCCTCATACAAGCCTTCAAAGCATACTTTGCACTGTTGTTTTTCAAAGGTTATCTGTTGAAGGATACCAAAGGTATTTTAGTCAAAATGGGTGAAAACACAGAAATAGGGCGACAAATGAGATTTGACGATGTCGATGAAATCGTCAAATTGGAACCTGCTTTGAAAGCATACATCCAAGAGGCTATTGAAATAGAAAAGGATGCTAAATGACTTGCAATTGCGGTGTTATTGGCTGAGGTTTATATCTCTTTTATCATCTCAAACTGCTTTCCTGATATTTCAATGTGTTGAGCTTTTAAAAAATCCACAATCGAAGTACATGAAATATCGGTATTTAACAATTTTGTTTTTGCAGTCTTATTTAGTTTGCTTGCTTCATGGAGTAATAGAGAAGCAATTCCCTTTCTTCTAAAAGGTTTGTCAACGGCGATTTGCGTGATATCTCCCGAATGGGGTTCAAAAACACAATATCCGACGAGTTTCTTGTCAACAAATGAACCTAAACTGATAAAAAGCCATTTTTAGTCCATTGAAATCCCCAACTCCATTCAACGTAAATGCAACAATAGTTGAGCTCTCAAATGCCGCAAACGATAAATCAGGATTAAGACCGCGCCTTTTCCACATGGATTTGAGTTCTTCGGTGTTTAGCTGAATATCATAGTCGGCGAAAGCCTGACCAAATGCGTTGAATATCGTTTCAAAGTCCGTTTTTCCTAGTGATTTTATTTCCATATCCGGCCTCTTTCTACCAACGGTTTATTAATTCATGATTATTTTTCAAAGGATTTCTATTTTTCATTAATCGACAGAAAGGACTACCCTTTCATTAACTCCACTTTAGCAGCTTCCCAACCGATAATAGCATTTTTGCGTATCTCCCCGTAGCGATAGTTGCCGATGATACCGGTTGATTTTATGACACGGTGGCAGGGAATCAGGAATACAACAGGGTTACTTCCGAGAGCCGTTCCAACGGCTCTTTGCGCACGTTCATATCCCGATTTAAGTGCCAGATCCGAATAGGTTGTAAGTCCGCCGGAAGGGATTTTTAGCAGGGTTTCCCATATTTTCAGTTGAAAATCGGTTCCTTTTAAGTGCAGTTTTATTTCTTGCAGTCTGCTCCAATCCTGTGTAAATACAAACAGTGCATGCTGCTGTTTCATATCCAGAAAGTGGGTATATTTTGCATTAGGGAAGGAACTTTTCAAACGATCCAATGCTTCTTCGTGGCCTTCATCTGCAAATGTCATGTGGCATATCCCTTTATCGGTGGAAGCAACGATAACCGTACCGAACGGAGTGTCGGCAAAAGCATAGTTAATGGATAAATTCGCTCCGCCGTTTTTGTACTCGCCGGGTGTCATTCCTTCGATATTGATGAACAGGTCGTGCAGGCGGCTAGTACCAGAGAGCCCTAGCTCGTAAGTTGCATCAAATAATGTTGCATGGGTCTCTTTCAGCATTTTTTTTGCGTGTTCCACGCTTAAATACTGGACAAACCGTTTGGGTGTAACGCCCACCCATTCCTGAAACATCCGTTGGAAGTGAAATGAACTCATATTGACATGCGACGCAATTTCATCCAGTTTGGGCTGCGTTGTATAGTTGTCCACCAAAAACAAAATGGCAGCTTTCATTCTATCATCGTCTACCTGTTGTTGCGTCTTCATCTGTCGTTCATTCTGTTTCCTGTTGATAATAAGTGTTTTGCAATTCGTAAGCCAACAGTAACCGTTTCAGTTCGGAGCCCCAATGGTAACCCTGGTAGCTGCCGTCGTTTTTTACGATGCGGTGACATGGAATAATAAAACTAACCGGATTGGCTCCTACCGCCGTACCAATGGCTTGCGTACCCTTAAAATCGGGAATAAGCGAGCCGTAAGTCGATAACTTGCCTTCGGGAATCCGAGCCAGTTTTTTCCAAATATCAACCTGAAAACCGGTTCCTTTTAAATGCAAAGATACGATTTGTTCACGGTTACAATTGCAATAGTCGGCTGCAGATTTCTGAAAGTCGCTTGATTGTTCTATGAATTGCTGACGGGGAAATCTGTGTTGAAAATCTTCCAGAATAAGGGCTTCTCCTTTATTCGCAAACCCTAAGAAACATACGCCTTTGGAAGTATTGGCGATGAGCAGCTTCCCCATCTCTGTATCAATGAAGGAATAATAAATGACTTCGTGATTATCTTCCTTTGTCCATTCTACAAATTGAAAACTGGCAGGGGATTCCATGAACTTTTCCAACGGTAAAATGTGTTGCTTAACCGCTTCTTTTCCCAAGCAATTAAGTTCAAAGAAAGGATTTGCCAGTGCTTCTTCTATTTTACCGAATGCAATTTTCATTTTTTTATTTGTTTTATTATAGCTGCAAATATCGCTTATTATCCTGAATAGGGAAACCCGATTCTTGCTAAATCATGAAATTTTTAAATAGGGTTATTGGAAAATTCCCAGGCAAGCAAATTCTTCTTGATATTTTCACCCCAGAAATAGCGGTCGAAGTCACCTGTGGTTTTTACGGCTCTGTGGCATGGGATAATCCAAAAAACAGGATTTCTGCCATTGGCTGCTCCTGCTGCCCGTGAATATGCAACACCGCCTCCCAGAGTTGCGTATGATATTACTTTACCATAGGGAATTCTGATTAGTTTTCGCCAAATTTCTGTTTGGTAAGCAGTACCTCTTAAATGAAACGGTATAAATTCTTCTGTACTTCCATTTAAAAAACGTATCACTTGCTTTTGCAGCGATGTTTCCTTCTCCATTGGTTTTGTATGCTTAAACCTTTGCTTGAAATCTACCAGAACCTTTTCGGAATTATTTTGTATTAAACCAAGATAACAAACTCCTTTGAACGTATTAGCTGCCAATACTTCGCCAAAAGCCGTATCGTAGAAGGAATATTCTATAGAAAGGATATCATCCTCCGGTAGCCAGTCCAACACTTCAATGTCAGCCCAAGGTGTTGACGGCAAGTTTTCCGTCATTCGATTAAGAATTTCCTGCTTACTTAGGAAAGAATTTTCTATTACCGGATTTTGTATATCTTCTGAGATGCTTTTATATGAATGGTTTATCTTCAACATGATTTCATGTTTTAATATTTGTATATTCAATCACCCTTTCTTTATTTCATTTACAAATATAAGGTATCTATAACAAATAAAACACCTGATTCTTGCTAACTTTTTTCGTTTGATTTTCAGCATCAACCGTTCCGTAAGTTAGGTCAACGGTTTTCCTTTAACCTCTTTACTTCATCCACAATACGTGCAAATGACTTGTCCCTTTTGCGTTTTTCATGTTCGGCAACGGTAAAATGCCATGCTTCCCTCCGCAATTTAAGATAACTTTCATATACTTCCCGAGACAGTAAACCGTCGTTTACAGCCTGTATGATGGCACAGCCAGGCTCATTGGTATGCGTGCAATCCGCAAAGCGACACGATCCGGAATAATCTGAAACCCCTGACATTTCGGCTAATGTTTCGGGATTATCGATGGCCAGTCCGAACTCACGAACTCCTGGTGTGTCAATCAAAACACCGGAACCCTCCATCCATACCATTTCTCGGCGGGTAGATGTGTGCCGCCCTTTTCCTGTCGATTCGCTTATTCCGGAAGTGAGAAGAAAATCGTTTCCACAAAGAGCATTGACGAGTGAGCTTTTACCGACTCCCGACGAACCCACGAATACAACAGTTTCGCCTTCCGATATGGATTCACGTAATTGAAGTATCGTTTCGGGGTGATGAATGCTTGTAAAAAATACGGGCATTTGACGGGCCAGATGCCTGACTGCGTCATCTACTTTCTGTTTTTCGAAACCTAAGTCAGCTTTGTTGAGTACCAACACCGGTTGGATATTTTCTTCCAATACCTGCGCCATAAAGCGCTCTGCTCTGCGGACGTTGAAATTATCGTCGAGGCTTTGTACAATGAAAGCCTTATCGACATACGAGGCAATGGCTTGTTTGTCGGCAACGGTTCCGCTCTTCTTACGGTACAACGTACGTTCACGGGGAAGCATTTCAACAATGATACCTTTGTTCTCGTCGAAAGGTTGAAAAATAACCCAATCGCCCGTACAAGGCAGTTCAAAGTCCGATTTCCCGTATATCATGTTTCCCGTAAGCTCGCATAGAAAAAGGCCATTTTCAGAAATCACTTCGTAGCATGTCCGATGCACTATAGACACTCGTCCATGAGAAAGATTGTTATAGGAAGAAGAGTGTTTGAGTTGGTTCAATTTGTCGTTCCAACCATATTTATTTAAATGAATCATTATTTTATTTTTTTTGAAATGTAAAAATATAGCCGTGGAATTCTTTATACTGAATGCTCTGTCCAGCAGTTTTCCGGCAGAATACAAGGTAGCAATGAGAATATACCTTGTTTCATTAATATGATAAAACGATTGTTCCCGAAAAGAATTATTCGAGAATTAACGAAAGGACAATCTGTATCAGAAGCACAGATTGTTTATAACACCAAATCCGATGATGAAGTCTTTAACATTCTGCAAAGATACGAATTTTTGTGAGTTCTTTCGAAAATATTGAAAGGATAGTATATAATCCGTATTTTTGCAAGAACTAATAAAGGTTGCAGCAAAATGGATAACCGGATTTTATTTGCCGACAAAGAAGCATTTAGGACGTGGCTTTCTGAAAACCATTCCACCAACGAAGGAATATGGTTGATTTTCGGGAAGAAGAACGGTCCTAAGACCCTGACACCCGACGAAGCCGTTGAAGAAGCGCTGTGTTTTGGTTGGATTGACAGCCAAATGAAAAGCATCGATGAAGAAACATACATTGAATACTTTTGTCCACGACGGAAAAGCAGCAAATGGTCGGAACGCAACAAAACTACCGTTGTTCTGCTTGAAACGCAAGGACGGATGACTGATTCCGGTCGGGCGAAAGTGGAAGAAGCAAGGAAAAACGGCAAGTGGTATATCGAAACACCGCCTCCCCTTTCTGAAGAGCAAATCGCTGAGTTCGCCCGTAAACTCGAAGGGTTTGAACCCGCTCATTCTAATTTTACAGCGATGTCGTTTTCGGTCAGGCGAACTTATACCTTGTTGTATTTGGATGCCAAATCGGAACAGACAAAAATAAGCAGGCTGAACAAAATAATCGAACGCCTGAATAAGAATTTAAAACCGATGTAAAATACCGGAATATGAATTCAACCTTATTTATTAATTCATGAACACGATCGATGATTGATACTCCATTCTTCTTTGGTAATCCGGCTGACATGTTCTGTGCGTATATCGTTCAACAAGGGCCACGGCTTGTCTGACTCGGTATGGTGGTGACGGAAACCGCATTTTTCCTGAGCGCGTTTCGATTTTGCGTTTCCATCGAAATAGCCGCACCATAGTGTTGTCAGTTTCAGATCTTCAAAACCATAACGCATGATTTCACGCATTGCTTCGGGTATTAATCCTTTTCCCCAATAAGGGACACCAATCCAGTACCCGATTTCGCCCTCGTCTTCTCCTATCGGGAGGTTGCTGGCTGCTCCCCTATGTAATCCTATACAACCGATGGCAATATCTTCTTCTTTCAAAGTAACGGCAAACACCCCTTCCTGTGCAAAAACGGTGCGAATGATTTCAGCGCTTTCTTCTACACTCTGGTGTGGCGGCCAACCGGCAATAGGGCCAATCCGGTCATCCTTGGCATATTCAAATAAACTTTCTGCATCTGTTTCCCTCCAGGGACGCAAAACAAGCCTTTCTGTTGATAAGATCATATTGTTTCTCTTTTTTATTACATTGTCATATTGTTTCTATGTTTTCCATATCCTTTTAAATTTATTATGTTGAATTTGCGCTAACTGTGCTTTGAAATCAGTTGGATACAAGTTTAAGCCCTACAATAGAAACAATCAACGTAAAAATAAAGAATAATCGCCAGAACGTAGCAGGTTCTTTGAAAATAAATATCCCAACCAACGCAGTGCCCACTGCTCCAATCCCTGCCCATACGGCATAAGCAGTACCCATCGGCAATGTCTGTGATGCCTTATACAGCAAATACATACTTAACGAGCAACTGATTAAAAACCCCAATAACCACAGCCACATTTCGAGCCCGGTTGAAGTCTTTACTTTGCCTAAACAGGTGGTAAATCCCACCTCGAAACATCCCCCTAAAATTAAAAAAATCCAAGCCATGACACATTGTTTTTGAAGTTACAAAGATCATGAATTGGCCGTATCTAAAATTTTACAAATGATAAAAAATGCAGTTATTTCAATTTAGCTCTGATACGGCTTAACGAAACCTGAGTAATTCCAAGGTAAGAAGCAATATGCGATAATTGTATTCTCAGAAGTAGCTCAGGTGTATTTTTTATTAATTCACAGTATCGTTCCAAAGCCGTTTTGAATTGTCTGGCAATAAGCCTTTCTTCGGTTTTCAGCAGTTCCTGCTCTGCAAATTTCCGTCCCCAATTGGCAATGTGTATATCTTTTACAAACAAATTATTCAAAGCGCTCATATTCAACTCGTACAAAACGCAATCTTCAAGCAATTCAATGGTTTCGTATCCCTTTTGACTGGCTACATAGCTTCTCATCGACACAACAGTATCACCTTCCTTGCCGAACCAGAATGTAATTTCACCTTCTGCTGAGTCAGTATAAGCACGGACGATGCCCTTTTTTATGAAGTAAATATTCCTTTCTACCTTATCAGCATTCAGCAACCGATAGCCCTTTGAATATTCAACCTCATCAATGGCTTTTGTCAGGCTCTCTTTGGAAGGCATAGGAAGTGCATATATTCTATCTAAAATTGTGTTGATTTCCATGATACTTATAAATTGGATGCAAAGTTACGATTTAAAGCCAACAGGATATCGAAAAGCAGTGAGTAGTTCCTTTATGAGGATTTTGAGATATAAATAAGAAAAGGATAATCAGCCCTGGTCAGAAGATTTTTCTTTCGGCCAGGGCTGACTATCCTTTTTTACAACATATTATTTTTTTGTTGGTTCGCTCAACTTTCGCATCACTTCATCGAGATTGAATGATGCCGGTTTTTGTCTTGGTGGAAACTCTTTGAAAGAAGACATCCATTGCCCTACATAGGCTGTTGCACCGTAGATAAGGAATGAATGTTCTATCATCCAGCGACCATAGTCGATTGCCTCAGGACCACGCTCGAAAGGATCTGCCAGCAAATCGTAAAACTTTACCCCCCTGAGTTTATTGAATTGATTCAACCAAACATCCAGTCCTGTGCTGTTTTGTTCCATGAACGACATTTTAAAACGCCCGTAGCGTAATGCCAGTACATCGCCGTCGTCACTCCAGTAGATAAACTCATTCCGGGGAGATTCCTTAACTTCTCCTTTCAGGTAAGGTATCAGGTTATAACCATCCAAATGCACCTTGAATGTCTTTCCTGCTGCGGTATATCCTTTCTTGCATTTTTCAACAATATTCGGTTCGCCCGCTGCCGCACAAAAGGTAGGAATTAAATCTTCATGCGCACACATACCATTGACAATAGTTCCCGGCTTAATAGTTCCCGGCCAGCGAATTAATGTTGGTACACGAAATCCACCTTCCCAGTTGGTTGCTTTTTCTCCACGGAACGGAGTTGTACCTCCATCCGGCCAGCTTAACACTTCGGCTCCGTTATCGGTTGTATATACAATAATGGTATTGTCGGTAATCCCCAGATCATCCAGTTTTTTCAACAGGATACCCACATTGTCGTCATGTTCGGTCATTCCGTCGGCAAAAATACCAAGTCCTGTTTTTCCCTCATACTTCGGACTTAAGTGAGTAAACACGTGCATGCGGGTAGAGTTGTAATAACAAAAGAATGGCTTGCCGGATTTTGCTTGTCTGTCGATAAAATCCACGGCAGCAGCAGTAAATTCCTCATCAGCTGTTTCCATCCGTTTTTTGGTCAGAGGGCCTGTATCTTCAATCTTACCATCGGCCGTACTGCGAATCACACCACGAGGTCCAAAATTTTTGCGGTAAGCCGGACTTTTTGGATAGTCGGGATTTTCAGGTTCTTCCTCCGCATTCAAATGATATAAATTACCGAAAAATTCATCAAATCCGTGTGCAGTAGGAAGAAATTCGTCTTTGTCACCTAGGTGATTCTTTCCAAATTGACCGGAGACGTATCCCAAGGATTTAAGTAATTCTGCAACACTGGGGTCTTCCGGACGTAAACCTATATCGGCTCCCGGCATTCCGACTTTTGTTAATCCGGTACGTATCGGAGATTGTCCCGTAACAAAAGCGGCCCGACCTGCAGTACAACTCTGCTGTCCGTACCAGGTCATAAACATAGCCCCTTCATTGGCTATGCGGTCAATATTAGGAGTTTGATACCCCATCATTCCGCGATTATAACAACTTGGGTTAAACCAGCCGATGTCATCACCCATAATAACAAGGATATTCGGCTTCCCACTTTTGGCTTTTTGTTGGGCTTCAGCTTTTTGAGGAACAATCGCCCCTACTGCCAGTATTGCCCCTACGGTAGCAACCTGACCACATTTTTTGATTGTTTGTTTCAGATCCATAACATTTTGGTTTTATTAATTGTCAAATTCCCTGTTACCATAAATAGCAATTCAACTATTTGGTTTTCAGTTGTTAAGCATTTTTGAAATTTATTAATAAAGTCTGATTTTTAAGGCTTATTCACAATGAACTATCTCATACTTTTTTCAACTAACTCCCGTAATTTTTTATTGTCGTCCTTCAATCTTTTCAGGTCGAAAGAAAGCATGATGCGTGCCATACCCATAAACAAGAAAGCAAATGCTACGACATAAACAACAGATAATGCGCCGGCTACGGGATACCAGATAATCGCGAATGAACATAATACGGTGAGGATGCCTCCAGCTAATAACCAGCCCCAGTTTTTGGATCCGTAACGCTGTAAATCAATGGAAAATCCTACCATGGAGAATCCCCGGAACATCAGCCAAAAAGCAACAATTAAGGGAAGCACAGCCATACTCATCACCGGATAGCACATCAGGAACAGCCCCATCAGCAGATCGATGATTCCTCCTGCCAAATACCAGCCCCAACCGGGCAGGCTCCTTTTGTTGGATACGGAAAAAACGATTTCAAATACACCGCTTACAAACATACATACACTGAACAGAATGCTTAACATTGCATATCCGTCGAACGGGTAAAACATTAACAACAAAGAGGTTCCGACAAATAGAATACCTATTAAAAGAGTTACCCACCAATTTTTTACCACACTTCTTAACTCTTCTACAATTACTGATTTCATAGTTCTTTTTTTAAAAGTTAATACTATATTTTATTATCACTTAGATCTGTCTCAATCAATGCTGAAAGTCGATTTTTCTTTTTGCTGTGATCTGTAAATCTCTTCACGTCAATGACAACAAAAACAAAATTACCAGATTATCAATAATAGTATGTTTAACACTAACTTACAATCAGTATCAAATTTCTTTACTTTACCAGGAGGTTTTCAAAAAAGTTGACTCATCAAGGGTTAAGTTCAATAATTGACACTTTATTTAATCGTTGTAATTAAATATGAGTTTTTTTGTATATTTGGATCATCAATACAGATTTTTTAATATGAGTGATACGATAAACGAAAAATTAATAGCTTCTATCAAGCAGTATATTCCTAAAAATAAGACAGTTGCCGGTGTTTTAATGGAATTGCTTTCTCTCGGGAAAGAATCTACTTACAGAAGGATCCGAAGTGAAATCCCGTTTACAGTGGACGAAGTAGTCAAGATTTCCAATCGTTTTGGTATTTCGATTGATGATGTTATAGCTGATTCGGGAGTTGTTACAACCAAGTGGCTTACGCTGAACCTGAAAAAATTCTATCAATTGGAAAGTTATATACAGCAGCATTCTGAGAATCTGGTTGAGTTTATAAATGTATTTAAGATCATGCAAGCGTGCCCGAATGCAAGTTTGCGCTGTGCATGCAATGCCATGCCGCATACTTTTCTTGCGGAGTATAGGAATTTATACCGGTTCTGGCATTATAAATGGAACTACCTGATGAGAGGGTCGAGACCTGACTTTGTTTTTTCAGATATGGTTATACCTGATGAGTTAATTGAGCTTGAAAGAAGGACCATGAATGAAAGTCGGAAAATTCCCAGAACCACTTGTATTCTGAGTAGGGATATCTTTAAAGATATCGTGGACGATATTTGTTTTTTCTATTCTCAAGAGTTGATATCTGCAGTTGAATTACAAAAATTGAAGTCGGAACTATTGGATTTAATACAAGAAACAGAGATGATGACCGAAACAGGGTGTTATCAATCAGGGGCTGAAATCATGGTTTATTTATCTAAACTCGTGATAGACTCCTGTTATTATCATTTCGAATACGATGAGGGGTATTATTGTTTACAACGAACGTTCCATATCGATAAGATTGGGTTCTCCAATAACAAGTTCTGCAGGAAACAGAAAGATTGGATCGATTTATTGAAAAGAACTTCAATATTATTGACTCAAAACGGAGACCGGCAACGGTTTGATTTTTTTAAGAATCAGCGGGATTTGGTAAAAAACCTGATGTAGGCTACCATCCGCCTCTGGCTCCGCCACCCCCGGTCATTCCTCCGCCCCATGAACCGCCGGAGAATCCGCCGCCACCTCTGCTTCCACCTCTTCCTCCGGATGAAGCTACAATGATCGGAATGATGTACGATTTGAAATCTTTCTTTCCGCAATTCTTACAACGATAGACTTTTCTTCCTTCTCCCGAAGAAAAAGAGGTAGGACTTTTGACTGTGTAATCGTTTTCCAGAAAATAAGTTTTAGCATGACAATAGGGACAAGGCGTGTAGATCGAAAGCTTGTTGTAGGGTAAAATTTCCTTGTTTCCACAGGAATTGCACAACCATACATCGTAGTCCATCGACTGAATGTTTTCTTCTGTCTGTTGAGCTGTATTCAGATAAATATCTTCTTCTGTTTCACTAAGTTTATACATGCTATTTCCACACTTGGAGCAGGAGATCGGTTTATTTCTCAAACGCTTCAGGAAGTAAAATAAATAAACAGCAAATGCAATCATGGTCAGAGGGAACAGTACGGCACAGACGATTGATCCGATTTTGATTGAATTTAACCGCTGGTATTTCTTGTAATTCGTTTGGGGAGAACGAATGGCAGAGAATAAAGGGGTCAGGAAGAACAGGAGCACAAGCAGTGAGATCACTAAATAAGCAAGTGCGATGCGTTTGATCCAGGCTTCCCTTTCCGCTTGCTTTTTAGCCAGGTTAGTTTCTTCCTGTTGCCTGATTTCCTGTAAGGTTTCCGGATTTTTCAGCAGATAACAAACCCTGCCGATCCCGTTTGTAATTCCTTTATCGAAATCTCCCTGTTTCAGAAGGGGAGTTATGTCGTTCCGGATAATGCGGGACAGAATGACATCCGGTAAAACACCTTCCAGTCCGTATCCGGTCCGGAAAATCATTTCCCGTTGATCATAGACCAACAGGAATAACAGTCCGTTGTCTTTTTTATCCTTCCCAATTCCCCACGACGTAAACAGCCGGGTGCCAAAATCATCGATGTCATCGCTGCCTATAGAACGAAGCAGTACAACGGAAAATTCAGCTGTAGTAGAATCTTCAATGGAAGCAATCAGAGCATTGACCTGCTGTTCGGCCTCAGCGGAAATAATACCGTCGGGATTGGTTACATAATTCGATGCATTTTTTAAATGATCGTTGGGAACCGTTTCTACAGTATAATCGATAGCCTGGGTTTGCCAGGAAAAAATGAAACTGAAGATCAGACAATACAATAACCGGTTCATACTATTATTACGATGAGAATTCATTTATCACCGCAAAATTAAGCATTAAAAGTCGAATCCGTATGCGATTAGGAAAATAGTCTTCGAATTATACAATTTTTATAACAAAGGGGAAAACATCCTCAGGAGGGATTCCTGGAATTTTTTTAGCCGGGGGCGTTTTTTCCATTCTTTCCAAAGAATTTGGGAACAATTTCGTTGGTCTGTCAAAAATATTTTTTTCATTTCTTTGGCGATCAACGGATCATAGATGTAGGCATTCACTTCGAAGTTGTGTTCAAAACTGCGAAAATCCATGTTGGCCGAACCGGTTACCGTAAGGAAATCATCGGAAACCAATACCTTGGCATGAAGAAACGCAGTTTTCAGGGCATATATTTTAACACCGGCCTTCATCATCTCTTCGAAATAAGAATGAGCGGCAGTTCCTACAAAACGGGTATCCGAATGAGCCGGAACCATGAGCCGGACATCGATTCCTCCCAAAGCTGCCGATTGCAGGGCCTGTATCAAGCCTTCCGTCGGAAGAAAATAAGGGGTTTGGATGTAGATGTATTGTTTTGCTCCTGCAATGATATGAATGGTTGCCTGTAATAGCGTACGCCAGGGATTCATAGGTCCTCCGGTAGCAATTTGAATCAGGTTTTCCGTTAATACGGGTAATTGCGGGAAATACACAGGATCATTTAATAATTCTTTTCCCGAAGAGTACCAGTCGATCAGGAAGGCTGATTGCATCCCCAGTACTCCCCGGCCTTTTACCCGCAAATGAGTATCTCTCCAGCCCGGTTGCAGGTAACGGTCGGCTATATTCATTCCTCCGATGTATCCTGTTTTTCCGTCGATAACGACAATTTTTCTGTGGTTCCGGTAGTTGACTCTGCTTGTAAACAAGGGGAAATGAACTTTAAGAAAAGGAGTAAGCTCTATACCGGCTTCCAGCATTTCTTCATAGAACTTATTTTTTACTTTCCAGTTGGCTGCATCATCAAACAATACCCGGATTTTAACGCCTTCCCTGGCTTTTTTTATCAGCAGGTTTTTAATGGTTTGTCCGATCGTATCGTCCAGAAAAATATAATATTGAAAGTGAATATGGTGCTGAGCCTGTTCAAGGTCTGCAATCAATGTATCGAATTTATTTTTACCATCGGTAAATATCCGGATCTCGCTGCCTTTCAACAGAGCAGAATCGTTATTGCTGTTTAATAAATGAGCCAGGAAACGGTATTCCAGTGCATTATCCGCATCATCCGAGAGGGTGAGTTGATTACGGGAGCGTTTCTTTAGCAGGCGATATGATTTCTTGGAGATGATCCTTATTTTCCGCGCATCCTGTCCGAAAAAATAGTAGATAATAATTCCTCCGACAGGAAACAGCAGAAGTAGTAATACCCAGGATATCGTTTTCAGGGGATTCCTGTTTTCAGAAATTACCACAAAAACGATACCCAGCGCCGTAATAAAATAGACGAGTTGAAATATAAGCCGTATAAGATCCTGAGTTTCCATTATTTCATCCGCTAAAGTACACGGAAAAAATATGAAAACAAAGAAAAAAGGTTATAATTTACGGATTAAAACATACCTCCTCCGCCACCTCCAGGGCCACCGCTTCCGCCAGAGCCTCCACCACCGGGACCACCGCGCCATCCTCCTCTTCCTCCTTCTCTACCTCCATCTCTCACGTCGGATTCGGTAGCTGAGCTTCCTTTCGGGAAAACAGAGAATTTATAGATGAAACTACACATGAAGAAACTGGGAATCGTATTCACTTCGGAAGAACGGAAACCATTGGTCGTATAAGATGCCGAGATACTGTTTCTATCTTTGAGAATATCATAAATCTGCAACTTTAATGAACCGGTACCGATCCTTTTACTGAAAAGTTGCTTGGTAAGGGATGCATTCCACATTGCTTCCGGAATGTTGTATCCGGTAGCATAACCGCTTCTTACAGTCCAGCTGAAGTCGCTTTCCAGCGTCAGTTTATAAGGTAAATACCAGGTAGTATTGGCTCCGACGCCGCAATCGAAGGTTTCCTGATTCCTTTCAGGTTGAACACTGTATTCAATTTTACCGTAGCGAATATTTCCGTTGAGTCCCAGGTCGAATAAATCAGAGCGATAATTAATGTTAGGCCTGACCATTACCGAAAGGTTTTTCATCGTGTTTTCCATTTCGTTGACAAAGCTTTTGGAATTTCTGAAGGAAGACATCATAAAAGTTGCCACAGTAAATTTTTTGTTTTTCAGTGGCGTGTTGAACATACCGGATGCTTGGGCATTCCAGTTGCCATTGACATTTTCGTAGGAAGTCAGTCGTATTCCACCGTCCAACATTTCTGTTACGGAACTGATATCATTGAGCGAATATCCTCCCCTTAGATTGAACCCATACATCAGCTGAGTAGCAGGAACATACTTATTGAACCGGGCACTAAGAGAGTTTGTGTATCCG
Organism: Bacteroidales bacterium; assembly: GCA_031553885.1. Classification (GTDB taxonomy): domain Bacteria; phylum Bacteroidota; class Bacteroidia; order Bacteroidales; family Azobacteroidaceae; genus JAVBKV01. The sequence goes on along the minus strand of JAVBKV010000019.1, from coordinate 17,219 downwards.
GGTTTCAGGTTCGGATTCCCCTTTACCCAGTTGGTCGGACTACTTGTATCTGTGTAATCTCTTAATTGGCTGGCGGAAGGTTGATTGGTAGAACCTTCATAATCGATTCTGAGATCGGACCGTTGTCCGAAACGATAATTGAAATTAATGACCGGAGAAAAATTGACCACATTCAACGGAATTTCAGATACCAGGGAGTCTCCCATAACGTTCGGCAAACGATCACTGAACGGATAAGGCAATAATACCGATGGCTGGCTTCCGGCGTAAGGCTGGTAAGTCAAGTTGTTGGAACGCGTAGGATCCACATTAAAACCGATGGTATAATTGTATTTTTCTCGAACGGCTTTGAAGCTGACGGTATAACGTTGTTCGGTAGAATTACGATCGGTACTCCGGCTTTGATTCGGTCTGATTACCGCCGTGTCGACCGGAGAAATTGTCTGATTCAGAAGGTCAAAACGATGAAGGTCGTAGGTACTGTTCAGGCTTTCCGAATTCGAATGGGAAATCCGGTAGGAAAACTGCATGAAATTATTTCTTCCCAAAGGTTCTACGAATGAAACAGTGGCCTGATAGTTTTTGCTGTTATCGTCATTTTCCATCCGTTGATCCAGTTCATACTCATTGGAATAAAGCCCATTCGTAAAATTGCGGGTCAGTGAATTGGAATTTTCCTGGGAATAGCTGTCTCCATAAGATCCACCCATTCCAATAGTTAATGTTCTGCCTGCTTTGGAAAACCGGTGAGAATAATCAAGGTTACCACCGATACTGTATCCGTCTCCCTTGTTATTACTTGTTTCAAACGAATTCAGGATCGTATCATTCGTATAATAGTCAAGACGATCCAATGATGTGGTTTCGTCGCTCTTACTAGTGTTGTACCGGAAGTTCGGACGGAAAATAAAGGTGTTACTGCTGTCGGGTTTCCATTCCAGGCGCATATTGATGCTGAAATTATCGGAAATATAATTATTGGTTGAAAGACTGTTATCTAATTGAGATTGCTTATCTGATAAGGTAGTTTCGCTGTTTTTACTTTTTGAATCCCGATCCATGCCGTTGTAGCGTATATCGGTATTGAGAGACAGTTTTGTCGAAAATTCCTTATTCATATTAAACATTACATTTTCGCTTTCAGTGATACCGGCTCCACCGCCCGGCCCTCTTCTCATTCTCATGCCTCCGAACTGATTGGCTCCCAGGTCGGAAGCTCCCATGTTGTTATTGTTATTCGCTCCGACAATAAGGGTATAGCGATCGCTGTTTTTCATGTGATTAAGGAATGCTCCGGCCTGGTAACGGCTATCTTTGTCTTTTTCAACGTCGGCGCCCAGTCCACCCAATACATTTCCCATAGTTCCCTGTTTCATTCCGGACCTGATAGTCAGGTTAATAACAGTTTCTTCTTCGCCATCGTCAAAGCCGGTCAGCCGGGCCATTTCCGATTTACGGTCTACAACCTGGAGCTTATCCACCATTTCGGCCGGCAGGTTCTTGGAAGCTACTTTGGGATCATCGGAGAAAAATTCTTTACCATCTACTAAAAATTTCTTTACTTCCTTACCTCCGACAGTAATTTTTCCTTCTTTATCTACTTCAACACCCGGTAATTTCTTCAAGAGGTCTTCTACTACTGCGTTTTCAGTTGTTTTATAAGATCCGGCATCGTATTCGATCGTATCGTTTTTAACCACAATCTCCGGTTTCTTTCCTTCAACAACAGCTTCTTTCAGCAAAATAGCATCGGTTTCCATGAGAATTTTCCCGAGATTGAGGGATGAAGGATTTCCGGTAAGCGAAATTTTTTGATAAACAGGGGTATATCCCAGGTAAGTAACATGTAAAATGTAATTACCTTTTGAAAGCTCTTTCAGGGCAAAATAGCCATCCGGACTACTGAATGCCCCGGCAACGTAGGCGCTGTCCTTGACATTTAAAAGTTCTACACTGGCGGCAATGATTGTTTCACTGGTCGTTTTATCTAATAAAGTCCCCGAAAGAGAGAGGTTCTTTTGTCCGAAAACGGTTAAAGAACAGCTAAGAAAAATGAATAAACCCCAAAAGTATTTCATGTTTATAATGAAAATAAGTAATTTTTATAAATAGTTCAGAAGGTAGACGGTTGTTTGAACCTAAAGTTTAATGATCTTTTTATTATTTGTATTTTTTAACATTCTTGAAGTTGGCTTCATTTGGTTAACGAAATTTGATTTCTCAAGGATAATAAGTAACTTGCGCCCCCAATTGAAATAAAAAGAGACTATTGCTTATGAAAGATTTCATCAAAGTACTGAAAAGGTTTGTACCCCCATATAAAAAGTATTTGATACTTAATATTGTCATGACCATCTTAACTGCTCTGTTGACCTTGATATCTTTTTACAGCATAAAACCCATTTTAGAGATATTGTTCAAGGTATCTGATGTTCAATATAGCTCGTATATGGATTATCATTTTGATTTTTTCTCTATTTCATCGTGGAGAGGGATTGGCAAAGTTCTTGAGAATAACCTCTATGTTTACATAACTGACACCATACAGGCTCAAGGGGGTGAGTATGTATTGGTCCTTTTAGGGTTGTTTCTGGTCGTAACGACTATAATGCGGACCGCTGCAATGTATCTTTCTTATTACTATATGATTCCACTCCGTACGGGAGTTGTACGGGATATCAGGAACCAGATTAACGACAAGATCGTTTCTCTGCCTTTAGCTTTTTTCTCAGAAGAACGTAAGGGAGATATTCTTGCCCGGATTTCAGGAGATGTAAATGAAATCGAAAGTTCGATTATGAGCTCCCTGGATATGCTGTTCCGGAATCCTATTCTGATCATTGCCTATCTGACAGGGATGTTGGTTATTAGTTGGCAACTAACTCTTTTTGTACTGGTAATGCTTCCTGTTGCAGGATATATTATGGGCCAGATTGGGAAAAAATTAAAGAAAAAATCTGTTTTGGGACAACGGCAATGGGGAGGATTGATGTCGCAGATAGAAGAAACTCTGAGTGGGCTACGTATCATTAAAGCATTCAATGCAGAAAAGAAAATATCAGGACGGTTTCATCAAAGTAATGATGAGTTCCGGAAAACGACTAATCGAATTTTTCGTCGTCAGCAAATGGCCCATCCGATGAGCGAACTGCTGGGGACGATCACCATTGCAATCGTTTTGTGGTATGGCGGAACGCTGATTTTAGGTGAAAACAGTTCGATAGAGGCTTCTGAATTCATGTATTACCTGACTATTTTTTATTTACTGATTAATCCGGCAAAAGATTTATCAAAGTCGGTATATTCCATTCAAAAAGGGTTGGCTTCTATCGAACGTGTGGATAAAATTTTATTGGCAGAGTCCAATATTATCGATCCTGTTCATCCTCAAGATATTAGTTTGAATGATAAAATCGAATACAAAAACGTTTGGTTTAAATATCAGGAAGCCTGGGTCATAAAAGGCGTTAACCTGACGGTTCCCAAGGGAAAAACAATTGCTCTGGTGGGGCAGTCGGGTTCGGGAAAATCAACGATGGTCGATTTATTGCCTCGTTTTTATGACATACAAAAAGGTTCCATTTCTATCGATGGAGTAAATATACAGGATGCCCGTTTGCACGATCTGCGTCAGTTGATGGGGATTGTCAACCAGGAAGCTATTTTATTTAACGATACTTTTTTCAACAACATCGCTTTCGGAGTTGAGAATGCGACCCTGGAACAGGTCGTAGAGGCTGCCAGAATAGCCAATGCTCACGAGTTTATCCTGGCTTCGGAGAACGGCTACGATACGAATATCGGCGATCGGGGAGGAAAGCTTTCCGGTGGTCAGCGTCAGCGTATCAGTATTGCCCGTGCTGTATTGAAAAATCCTCCTATATTGATACTGGATGAAGCGACTTCGGCCCTGGATACCGAATCAGAGCGTCTGGTACAGGATGCGTTGGAAAATCTGATGAAAAACCGGACGACTATTGTAATTGCTCACCGCTTGTCGACCATTAAAAGTGCAGACCTGATCTGTGTAATGAATGAAGGTGAAATTGTGGAAAGGGGTAAGCATGATGAGTTAATTGCTCTGGATGGATATTATAAGCGGTTATGCGATATGCAGTCGTTCTGAAACGACGAGAATGAAAAAAATGAAAAAATGAGTTGTAAAAAACAAAAAGAGCTGTATCTTTGCAGTCGCAAAATGCAAAAGTAGCTCAGTTGGTAGAGCATAACCTTGCCCCAAAATTAAAGGAGAGCCTAAACTTGGCAAGGTTATATGAAATATGCGAAAGTAGCTCAGTTGGTAGAGCATAACCTTGCCAAGGTTAGGGTCGCGGGTTCGAGTCCCGTCTTTCGCTCTTGTTCTTTTAAATGTTGCTCGGATGGTGGAATGGTAGACACGCAAGACTTAAAATCTTGTGACCATTGCGGTTGTGCGGGTTCAAGTCCCGCTCCGAGTACTCTTTGTTAATTAAGCCTCTTATTTTCAGAGGCTTTTTTATTTCAAGGAGATAAATAGGGGACTAATCTTATCGTATAATACCTTCTTTATACTTCTTTTTATTCTCGTTTACTTTATTTACTTTTGTTGGATTATTAACCTTAAAAACAGAGTCCAATGAGGTCAATTTTTTATATTCCTGAATAGTCAATATTAGATAGAGTAACAACACATATCCAAAAAGAACGAGATAAAAGTCAGTCAATTTGGGACAGAGCAGTGAGATATTGAAAATAGCAAAAGGACATACAATATAAACAACAAAAAAAAGAAATGAAACATTTAACAACAATAATATTACTGATATTATACCTTTCATCTTGCGGACAAAAGAATAATAATCAGCAAATTATATCTAATTCAACAAACAAAATAGTCAGAGAAATTGAGCAAATCAATGAATTGATGGGTAGTGCTGTTTATTATGAAGGAATACGACCAAAGCAATATGATAATTTTGAAAAGTTAAAGAAAGTAGCATCGAAAGAAGAACTTATAGAACTGACAAATCATTCTAATGGCGTAGTCCGATGTTATGCTTTTTGGGCATTGTCGTATGATAGATCAGTTGACTTATTCCCAATAATCTTAAATCATATAAATGATTATGAACTTGTAAATACTCAATTTGGCTGTATTGGCGGACAAGAAAAGGTTGGAGATTTTGTTATAAATATTGTCACTCCACAATATGTTGATTTAGAATCGACAAAACTTGACTCTATTCAAAGAATAAAACTTGACAGCATACTTATATATTCAGACTCTGAACTATATGCAAAGTCAAGAGCTATTGATAACGTAAAACCAACAGAATCATTATACCCTAAAATAAGAGAATTGGTTATCCAAAACAATGACCAAAGTGCATTAGTAACTCTTGCTAAATATAGAAAACCAGAAGACATTCAACTTATTCTCAACAATAAAGATGAAGAAAATTTTTATACTTACAAAGCTATACAGGAATTTCCTCATGATGATTTTCTTCCATTATTAGAAAAAAACCTTTATGAAATTTTGAAAGAAACACATCAATCAAGTGCGCTTTGGCAACAGTTATACAAAGCAATAGCTATTTACAAAAACCCAAAAGCAATAGAGTTATTAACAATTCCGTTCTCCCAAGTGCGTCATAAAAATATGAAAGAGTACCATATGAATAACATTTATAATGCAATCCGAGAGAATAAAAGTGATATTTATGACCACCTATTTTGGAGACTTTGGATTGAAGAAAATCGAATTACACCGGACATATATCAATATCTATTGGAAAAAGATTCTATTAAAGTTCTTAAACTTACAAAAGAAAGTATTATCAATTCAGATAAGGTTTATTCAGCAAGTATTGGATTGGGTTTTGATTCTACTGATGACTTAGTATCAATAATGCTTGATTTAATTTTGAGGAATGACTATGAGCTTGGACTTAGAGTAATTCGAAATAATATAAAAAATGCCAATGTTAATCAAATATCTATTTTTACCGCTAAAGTCGTTGAATTAAAGGACAAATCTTTTGTAAATCCTTTATTTAAACGGTTAGAAAAAGAGGAAAATGCACATACATATATAGAAATCGTTAATGCTCTGTTGTCATATTACGATAATACAATAAATAAAAGGATACTTGAAACCCGAAAAATAAATGATAACTTAAACAAAGGCTGGGGGAGTGAATCGTTAAATAAATTGCTAATAGAAAATAATATAGAATAAAACTAATGACATCACTACAGGGACAATGAAGTAAAAAGAAAACACCGCGCCCTACTGATTGGTCTGCTTTTAGGGGTGGTTGACGTGCGGTTTTCTCTTTCCTTCTTCTGTGTTGATGAATCCTTTCTCGACCATACAAAGGTTTTTTTTAAATTTGCACAATATCATTAAAAAAATCTTGATAATTACTGTTATATTTCGTACTTTTACGTAAACACGAAAAAACTATGTTATGAAAACAATTACTTTAGCTAGTCTGGATAATTTCCAAGCAAGTATTTTGCGAGATGTGTTACATAATGAAGGCATAGAATCTTTCACGAAGAACGAAAATCTCTCTTCCATATATCCTGGCATACCTGTTTTCCAGATTGAAGTGGAAGTTTTAGAAGAAGACTATCCAAAAGCCAGAGAGATTTTAAAAAAAGGATTTCCAGATTTGGCAAAATAATAATGCGATCTGAATATCTAATTTTGTTAATGAAAGAATATATTGATTGATTTTACTTATTCTGAAAATGTGCAATAACTAGATTTGAGCCATTCAAATTAAAATAACATACGAATATGAAAAGAATTTTGATTATTGCAATCGGTATTTTGATTACTGCTGGAATATTAGAGTTGGAGAATACTTGAAAGCTTGGCAAAGAAATTTGCCCGGCTTTTTTAAATACCCATAAATGCCGGAATAGATAAATCCGATACAATTCTCCCGGTATTTTATTTTACACTTGATTTTTAGGATTCCGGCTCAATTTTCCTCCCGATTTAAAATAAAGTTATACCTTTGATCCTGAACATTTCTCTGTATAACCCAAACTTCATGTAAATAAATTTTTTTGGACCTTTTTCTTTCATGAACAATGAACGTTAAGGGTAAAAAAATTGTTGATAAAAATAAAAAAATAAATTAAATTTGTATAATTTTTATTACTGAGGTAGATTCATCCGGAGCAGACAAACAGGCAGGGAGAATTGGGTGCGTTTATGACGGGAGAAAACAAGGTTCAATATAATAAGTTGTATGAAATGTATGTAAACGATATGTTTGCATACGGGATGGCTTTTGGTATTGAAAAAGAAACGGTTGTAGATGCTATCCATGATGTTTTTCTTCACATTATCGAACGGAATAATCCAATCGATGCTCAGTCCAATGCGAAATTCTATCTTCTTTGCAGTCTGAAAAATCGGTTGTTCTCAATAAAAAGAAATGAAATTACCTTTGAAAGCCTGGACGATACCGGTAGCTATGAATTTTCCATTGTTGTAAGCGGCCTGGAGAATTCGGTCGAAGATGAAGAGGAAAGAAATGAGTTGACCGCACAGATCGAGGCGATGCTGAAAGAACTGACAGGAAAGCAACGGGAAGTGATCTATCTGAAATACATGCAAAAACTGAGCTATGAGGAAATTGCTGAAATCCTTCATATAACACCTAAGGCGGTACGGAAGTTAAACTATCGGGCGTTGGACCGGATCCGGGAACGTTACGGGACAACTTTTGCCTTTTTTGTATTATTATCTTCGATGTGTAAATATTACGCTTGAATAAAAGGAGAAACTAAAATGAACTGCTCCAACTTGTGATATACATCTTGGAGCAGCTCAAAAAAGCTTTTTTATCAGTTGTTGTATCCTTAATTACCGTTATAGGGTCGAGTACCTGTAAGTCTTCCTTGAGAATCGTAAAAGTAAGTCATACATGTTCCTACATTTACATTAAAATATTTTGAAAAATAGATTGTTTCTCCGGTTTGTTTATGTTCTAATTCAAAACTAATTCTGCATAGTTTAGGAGTGGATGAAATGGCAGTGTGCCATTCCGAAGAACCGCCACTAGCATAAATGTTATAAAAGTAGCCCGTATAGTAGTTACTACTAATCATATGATAAGTATAGTTGTCATGATAAATGATTTCATAGTCAGGATGTCCAATTACATTTGGTTTTTGCCAGTACAAAAGATTGTTAATCGTCCATTCGGAAACAGCAAATTGATATTTAATATTTTTAATTGTATATTCGTTTTTGATAGATGGATTTAAAATTACATTACCGCTTTTCAAACTATAAATCATCCAACTAGTGGTTTCAATAGCCCTCCCTTCAGAAGTTTCCGACATGATTGCTATGTGAAAATCTATATCTACTGTCGGTGTTTTATCCAGGTTCCACACTCCCAATGGCTGGTCATACAATGGAGGATCTCCTGCCGCAGAACCGGGTAGAGGTATGTTGTTGACAATGCCCCAGCCGAGATGATTCGTTATGGTAGTTAACTCATACTGAGTAGTATCTTTCAGTGCAAGGCTGACTTTGAATACCTGTTCGTTTGTACCTATTAACGAATGAATAGTACTTCCTAAGGCTTTAGCGACAGCAGCAGACCCTCCGTTCTGAATTAAAGATCTTAACCCGTCTTTCGCTCCGTTAGCAAGAGATGTTCCTAATTTCTGACTTAAACTATTAACTAGTCCTGCATAGAAAGAATTCGACCTTTTTTCTTTATCAATTTTATCTCCTATCATTTCAGCTACATTTGAAATGTCGTTGAGGTCAACCGAGGTCGATTTATTTACGGTGTTTTTAGTCGATAGGTCGAACGATAAAGAAGTCATGTTGGGAGTGGTGGATTTTATACTTCCTTGGATGCTTCCTGATGTCAATCCTTTTCCAATGGTGTTTGAATTGGTGATGGCGCTTAAACCAAAAGAAAAAAAGCTACCTGGGGCCAGATCGGGATCATAGGCACATTCCAATTCGATTCCATACCAGGTGTTTTCTTTGTATCCGATACTGCTCGATGAACTTCCAAATGTCCAGATTGGGGAATGGATATAGCCGGGAAGACTTTTTTTGGCATTTATTCCGGTGGCATACGTGTCCATAAAGTTGAACAGACTGCTCGGTTGGTTCAGGCACATGGCTAATGATACCGCAGAAGTTCCGGGGCCTGAAGAAGATGCAGGAGTAATAAGAAAGGTGCGAAGAATCCCGGTTTTGGTATTATATAGGGAAAAATACTTGCTCGTTTCACTTCTCATGTGGATGTTGCTGTATGTCAATACCCAGCCTTTTTCTCTGGAATAATATCTTTCCTGGAAATTAGCTAGGTGGGATTTTGAATCCAGCCATTCTTTAGGTATCCCGGAATTGCTGGCACTGCCTGGGGCCCAAGGCAAGGGAAGCCTGCATAGGACATCCTGATGATTGTAATACGTAATTTCATCGATTCTGTCCCAATCAAAGAATCCCGTGTTATAAGTACCTCTGAGTTCTACCGCTTCTTGTTCCGGTTCGCATTGTTCCTGGATTAAATCATCATTACAACTGAAAAAACTGATAAGTAAGGATATGGAAACTATTCCCATAAGCCTCGAATTGAAGATTCTCATAGTGTGTATATTTTTAAAAGTAATAAATACAAATATATATATTATTTTTACAAATGTAACCAAATTTAAATTATTGTTTTTAATAATATAACTATTTGGATTTATATATAGTGTTTCTTAATAAAATATATAATATGTAGAAATATTTAGGAAATTAGAAGGTGTTTCTTTGAAAATATAGATTAAGGTAGGGTTAGTAAATAAATGTTTTCGTAATTAAGTATAATAAATAGTATATTTAAAACAAAAAAAGAAGCAACCTGCTTTATAAACAGGTTGCTTCGCAACGTTCGCAATGACGAACTAAAACAGAACTTTTTGCCAGAGTTCTTTTCTTTTTTTTAAAAAATTAACACCTAAACCTACCTGTTTCTTATTCCATCCAGAACGGAGCTTGAACCAATGTCGGATCCTTATCTATTTCACTCTGATGGACTGGGAACCAATATTGTTTTTTCATGTATGAGCGAACGAGGTTATTATCAGGAGTACGTTTGAAATATGCATCTTTGTTATTAACATCATCTGTATAGACATTCCCTAAGAAATTCATACCAGAATCCGGTCCGTTCAAAAGTTCTTCTCCCAGCATCCAACGGCGGATATCGTTATAACGAAGGCCTCCTTCGCAACACAGTTCCACCCGGCGTTCTTTGCGGATCAGTTCGCGTACCTCATCCTGTGAAGTAGGTGCCGGAATCATACCGTTTCCGTTTCCGTATTGAGGAATACCGGCGCGTTCACGAATCAGGTTCAGGTATTTCAGAATGTCCGGATGACCCGGGTTGGATTCGTTCAACGCTTCGGCATAATTCAGGTAAGCTTCCCCCAGACGGAACAGAATTCCCGGACGATAGGGGTGTATACCATTCCGGTTGTTTTGTTCCAACGAAACTCTTTTTCTCAACAGGTATCCGTTTTGAGGAGCATCGTGAGTTTCACCTCCATCCCATTCTCCTTTCATAAAGCGGGTGGTGCGTTTTTCCGTCCAGTACCATTGACCATTGTATATAACGGTCAGGTAGAAACGGGGTTCCCGGTTGGAATACATATTGAATGTATTGGATTCGGTGATTTGTCCCGTCCTTAGGTCTGAATCTGACCGGCGGCAAACCGTCCACTTGGTTTTACGGATTTCCGGTTCGGTGGAGAACCCTTTTTCGGTATAGCCGGATGCAGCATTGATGATCGGGCTTCCGTCAGGATTATATCCCAGGATGGGAGACAGTCCGTTCTTCATAAAGAAAGCATCGACCAAAGCCTGAGTTACACCCAATCCTCCGTTACCTCCGCAACCCCGCGGGGTAGCATGGCCTTCATATTCACTATAATTACAATCCGGACGGGCAAAAAGAATTTCCTTATTTCCTTCAGAGGTCTTTCTCATGAACAGGTTTGCCATGGACATAAACGGATCGATGGAGCCGTCGTCGTTGTATTCATAATACAGCGCATGTCCGGCAGTATGTGCCGCATCAATCAGGTCTTTGCAAGCATCAGTGGCGCGGGTCCACTTGGTAGCGTCGTAAGTCGTGTTAAAACGTTCTTTGCCATCGTAGTTCACAATGTCTTTGTACATTTGATTTCCGTTAACCAACGGACTTGCTGCGAACAACATTACCCGGGCGCGAACAGCTAAACAAGCGATGGAAGTAGCACGACCAAAGATAGATTCCACCCGTTTTGCAGGGAGTTTCTTAGACAGGTCCAACAATTCAGAATCAATCCAATTCACTGTTTCGTCGAAAGAACGTTGTCCTCTCATCAACACATTTTGCGGAGCATCCACGGGGACCATGTCTTCATAATAAGGAACCGAACCATACGCTTCCGTCAATAACCAGTAATAGTAAACAATCAGGAACCGGCATTCGTTTTTCATGGTTTCAATGTCCTCGTCGGTTACACCCTGAGTGGGATTGGAATGTGCATTGTGGATCAGGATATAGGCGGAACGTATTTTCTGAGGCAACTTGTTCCAGAAGCTGGCGTTCCAGCCGGAATCTGTAAACCAGTTTCCTACCCGGTAATTCAGCAGGGTACCTCCCCACCAGGGCAACCAGCCCTGGGAAGGGCTCGTATCGTCGCCGACCGTATCGTATCCGATATTCTTAACCATGGGCATATATGGATCGGGGATCCCGGTATAAATGTTTGCCAACCAATCTTCCGTACGGGTTTTATCATTGAACACCATTTCCAGTGTCAATTGATCATCCGGGGCATTATCCAAAAAGTCTTCACATCCGTTTACTGTCAGACAGAGGGCTGCTAATCCTATATATTTTAATAATTTCATATTATAATCTGTTTATTAAGTGTTTTTTACAGCAATTAGAAATTGATATCCAAGCCGAAAGAAAATGATTTCATAATCGGATACTTGGCCCCGTTAGGTGTATCTACTTCCGGATCCCACAACTTGAAGTCGGAGAGGGTCAGCAGATTAGTACCTTTGGCGTAAAGGCGCATGGAAGACAACCCGAGTTTATTGACCCAACTTTTGGGGAATCGATAACCCATCTCGATGTCTTTCATCCGGATCATACTCATGTCGCGTAACCACCAGGTCGAGTTCTGGGAGTTATTCTCATTTTGTCCGTAAGTCAAACGGGGGTAGAAAACATCCTGACTCGGATTCTCCGGTGTCCAGCGGTCGTTGTAGTTACTGAGAATATTTCCCATTGCATCCGTTCCACTACCCGGCAGGAAATAATTACCACCGATGAAACGCCAGGTTCTGTCATTCCCCTGGAAGAATACGTTGAGATCAACGTTTTTATAGGTAACATTTCCTCCGAAACCAAATACGATCTGCGGGTCGTATGTTCCTCCGATCGGTTTTTTGTCCAAGGTTGTAACAGCACCATCTTCATCTATATCTAAGTATTTGATGTCACCCGGACGCACTTGATTCGTAAATGTTTGCGTGGGAATTCCTTCTTTCAGAATACCTTTTTTTACATCTTCAAAATCATCTTCAGTGAATAAACGTTCGGCTACCAGACCAAACAATTGTCCGACCGGTAAACCGGTGGATGAACGGTTTGTTCCCAATACACCGGGCGCTTCATCCTGCTCGATGATCTTGTTTTTTGCAAAAGTGAATGAGCCGCGGAGTCCCAGGAACCAGTCTTTGTTCAATTGTTTGTTGAAATCCAATGACATATCGATCCCTTTGTTGTCTACCTTACCAAAATTGGCCCAAGGGGTCTTGATAAAACCGGCGGCAGTCGGAATAGTATTCCGTTGCATGAAGATATCGCTGCGGTGTTCCATAAACCAGTCAACTTGAAGATCTAAGGCGTTCCACAAGCCTACTTCCACTCCGACATTGATTTTTTCTACCGTTTCCCAAGTCAGGTTAGGAATACCGAAATCGCCTTCAAATCGTCCGGAACGGTTAAAGTCGTTATTCACACCCCATCTGTAATTACCCCAATCATCGGATTTGGAATCGATGGTGGTAATGTATGCGAAACGACGTCCGGCCAACTGGTCGTTACCAACCGTTCCCCAGGATCCTTTGAGCTTGAGTTTGGAAATGATATGTTTATAAGGAGCCATAAATGCTTCTTCCGATAAGATATAACCGGCAGCTACAGAAGGGAAGAATCCGAAACGCTGTCCTTTGGCAAAGTTTTCCGAGCCATTGTAACCGAAGTTGAATTCAGCTACATACCGGCTGTCGAAGGTATAGGAAGCCCGTCCGGCGATACCCATCCGGCGGAAGGGAACAACCGAACCATCTTCATAATCCCGTTGGTTATACAGGAAGAGTCCTTCCACGTGGTGCTTGCCAAAATTCTGGACGTAACTCAGGTTACCCTCCAGGTAAGTGGCTTTATTTCCCCATTCCGTCTTTTTGTCTGTGTCTAAGAACATTTGTCCGTAGGTTCCGATTGTAAGGTCCAGGGTACCATCCTCTTTTCGGCTTGTTGCCCGGTTGTAATAATCCGGATCTTTAGATCGAACGATTCCGGATCTGGAGTAGCGGTCGAATGAAAAAAGACCTTTGATTTTCAATCCTGGGAGTAAAATCTTGAGATCCTGTTCCAAAGAGAACAAGGATTCGATTTTACTGGAAGAGTAGGTTGAGAATCCGTGCTGAGTAGCTTCTACCCAGGGATTTGATCGATTTTGTACACGTGCAAATTCACCGGAAGAATAAACTGGCGGATATAGGAATGGCACTGTCTCAAAGGATTTGTTAAGTATATCATCGGAACTTTTAGCCATTCCATTTGTTTCCTGTAAATAGCCACCGACACTGATCCGGGCAATGGTTGTTTTAGTTATGTTAACATCCACATTGGAACGAAGGTTGTATTTGTTAAGGCTGGTACCTGAATTCCAGGTTTGGCTTTTGTCCCGGACGAAAATACCTTGTTCTCCGTAAAACGAGCCAACGAGCGCATACCGTAAAATTTCGCTACCTCCGTTGATAGACAGGTTTGCCCGTTCGGCCAATCCCATGTCTTTGGTAACTGTATCCAGCCAGTCTATATCCGGATAAAGATCCGGATCGGTTCCGTTCCGGTAAGCATCGATTGCTTCCTGTGAGTATTTTGGTGTACCTCCGTTTTCTATATTTATATTATTCAGAAGAGTAAGAAAATCGGCTGATCCAATGTATTTGGGTAACTTAACCGGTTGGGTAAATGTTTGTTCGTAATGTACATTGATCGAGGGTTTTCCCATTTGTCCGCGCTTGGTATTGATCAGGATTACACCGTTGGCTCCGCGTACCCCGTAAACGGCACTGGCAGAAGCATCTTTCAATACAGAGAAAGACTCGATTTCGGCCGGGTCCATATCATCGAGTGTACGTTCGATACCGTCGACTAAGACCAGCGGAGAACGTCCTGCATTCTGGAAAGAAGAAATACCGCGGATCCAGAAGTTGGAGCCGTCAGCTCCCGGTTCTCCCGTACGCTGTACAGCAATAACACCGGCCAATTGTCCGGCCAGGTTGTTACTCAATGCACGTGTGGGGCTTTGTTGCAGGCGTTTGGGTTCGATCGTGGTGATGGAACCGATCACGGAAGCTCTCCGTTGTGAACCGTAACCCACAACGACCACTTCATTCAGCCCGGTCGAAATTTCTTTCATGTTCACATTGATATTGATCTGCTTGCCTACTTTTACTTCTTGTGCTTCAAATCCTAAGTACTGGAATGTCAACACGGCATCCTGATTGGGTACTGTTATAAAGAAGTTCCCTTCGATATCTGTTATAGCACCTTCGTTTGTACCTTTGATCGTGACATTGACACCGGGAAGCGGTTCGTTTTGAGGGTCGTGTACGGTTCCATTAATGACGATTCCTTTTTGAACCTGTTGAGTAGCCTGTTGGACTGAACTTTTACGGTTAATGATAACCTGTCTGTCATTCAGTGCATAAGTCAGGTTAGTATTTTTCAGAACAGATGATAATATCTGGTCAATAGTTTCAGATTTGACTTTTACTGTGACATTCTGATCCAGATCGGAACGAATTTCGTCAGAATAGAAAAATACGAATTCGCTTTCTTTCTCTAAAAAGTGAAAAATATCACTTATCGAGACTTGTGATAAGTCCACGGATAATCGTGTGGTTTGTGCATAAGTAGATGCCGAATAAACAGTGTTGATGTTTATCAGTGAAAATAAAACAACAGCGCACACTGTTTGAAATAGATGATTGAAATTAAATTTTTTATATAGCATTTTAAGCATATTAAAAGGGTTTTTTCTAAAAAAACAACACTCTTTTTTCATTAGTTTTTTATCTAATGTATATGTATCTGTATTAAATTAGGGGCTACCGGCTTATTTCATAGGCATTCTTTTTTTTGTATTGGTACTCAGGTTTATCGTGTTTCCATTAATTTCACAGGAAATAGGTAAGCTTTTTTCCAATGTATGTAAAACCTTATTCAAGTCGTCGAATAAAACCAGCTTTCCGGAACAGGTGTAATACTCCACTTCCGGGTCACAGACAAACTCCATCCGGTAGTACCGCGACAGGCGCTGGGTTACATAAGTTAAGCGTTGGTTGTTGAACAGGAAAACCCCGTCTTTCCAGGAGGTATAATCGTATACATTTACGTTGGAAACTTCCATTTGATTGCCTTTCAAAACCAGCCTTTCATTGGGTTGTATCTTTTGCTTCAAGCCTTTTGGCGTGGTTATTTCCACTCCTCCTTCCACGAGGACAACCGCCGAATTCGTTTCGTCTTCATAAGCGGTTACGTTAAAATGGGTACCCAGTACCCGGACATCCATTTTCGATGTTTTTACATAAAACGGGCGGGATGGGTCTTTGGCTACTTCCAGGTATATTTCGCCACTGGCATAAATAGTCCGGTTGTTTTTCTCGAAAACATTAGGGAAATGCAGTACGGTTCCCGAATTGACCCATACTTTGGTTCCGTCGGCCAGTACGACTGATGAATGACGCCCCCTGGGAACCTTTAGTACATTCATTTTTGTTTCCGCTACCGGTTCCGGTTTTTCTTCTTTTACCGAATCGCCGATGGAGGATGCGATAACTTCAGCAATTTCTTTTTTATCGATGTGTACCGTCCCTGTATTGTTTAACTCGATGGTGGCCTTATTATTTACCATCACTTTCTGCCGGCTGGTAAGTTCCAGCTCAACCTCAGTCTGGGTGCTGTCTACGGGGGCAAAAAGATTGACTGTATAAAGATCTGTTTTGTTAGTTGTTTGAATATATAACCATGAACTTACGGCCAATGCAAGAATGGCACAAGCTGCTGTGACACGATACCAGATCATTCGTGTCCGCCGGTTCTTTTTACGGGAATCGATATCAGCTTCGATCCGGTCATACAGGTTTTTCGAGTCTTCTCCGGAAAGAGTTATTGCATTGAACCGGGCCGATTGTAAAATCGCTTTGGCTTCTGCGAGGTCTGTTGTTTTTTCGGGATGCTGTTCTATCCAGTTGGACCATTGTTCTTCCGATTCTTCTGTCGGCGCATAACACCACAGTACGAAATCGGGGTTTCGAAGTAACTCTTTAACTGGTTCAGGAATTGTATGTTGAAATAGATTCATTATTATTTTTCAATATCTTTTAAGAAAGATGCAGGAAAACCAATTTTGACCCCATTTGATATGTAAATTAATGTTAATTAATATTAATGAATGAAAACTTAATATTAAAGTAAATAAAAAAGATAATTACCGGATATTTATCCCGACAGTATCCCGAAGGGATTCAATTTGAAACAACGTTCGGCGGAGCCAATAATCGCGGGTGTAACCCATCGAAAGCACAATAGCTCAGCTCACCCGTCCCTGAAGGGAGCTAACTGTACAGGAATCATTCGCCCCTTTTGGCGCAGAGCGCCAACATCTTCATAGCCGGGGTTCGAAGCGCAAGCGAGCCCTCGGACCGGAAAGGATGCAACAAGCCAAACAGAGCTGCGTAGCAGCGACATTTTAATCATTCATTGACCCAATGAAATAGATATTTCTCATCAAACCGCATATCCGTCCTGCCAGGCGAAATACCTGAGATCAGGAATGTTTTTATGAATAAACGTCGATGTTGAAGATTTGACAATCTCTTACTATGTTAGCAACAGCAACCG